>JBLMYQ010000043.1:0-10944 GCA_050258375.1 Deltaproteobacteria bacterium
GTTTTAAGCATTGTGAGAGGAATGATACTTAATATGTCTTTCTTTAAAAAAAATAATAGCAAGGATATAGAAGGATTTAGAAAGAAAATTGATTTACAAAGATTACCAGTACATATTGCAATAATTATGGACGGAAACGGAAGATGGGCGAAAAAAAGAAATCTTCCTAGAAATATTGGCCATAAAGAAGGGGCAGAGGCAATAAAGAGAACTGTATTATTCTCAAATGAATTAGGAATAAATCATCTTACGGTTTATGCTTTTTCAACCGAAAATTGGAGCAGACCCAAAGAAGAAGTAAATGCTTTAATGAAGCTTTTAAATGAATTTTTAGATGGATTTGATAAAGAGTTTGGAGATAAAAATATAAGAATCAGGCATATAGGAGACCCTTCAGCGTTATCTGCTGAAATTCAGACAAAGATTAAGGAAATTGAAAATAGGACTAAAGATAATAGTGGGTTGTCTTTTAATGTTGCGCTGAATTATGGTGGAAGATTTGAAATTACACAGGCATTAAAAAATATTGTTAAAGATATTAAAGAAGAAAAAATTCAGGAAACTGATGTCACCGAAGCAGTGATTTCAAAATATACATTTACCAAAGATATTCCGGATCCGGATTTAATTATTAGGACCAGCGGAGAATACAGATTGAGTAATTTTTTAATTTGGCAGTCTGCATATTCAGAATTGTGGTTTGATGATGTTTTATGGCCTGATTTTGATGAAACACATTTGCTTAAAGCAATTACCGATTTTCAAGATAGAGAAAGAAGATATGGAGGAATATAAATGTTGTTGACCAGAATAATCAGTGCTGCATTTGGAATTTTTTTATTAGTTCTTGTAATGATTGGACCGGAGATATGGTTTGATGTAGCTCTTGCAATTATTGCATTGATTGCGATGTGGGAACTGAATTCTGCATTTAAATCAAGAGAATTAAAGCCGATGGCTTGGCTTGGTTATACCTCTGTTTTATTTGTATTATTATTACAGTTGGCATTATCGTTACAGATTTGCAGTAAAAGGGTAGTAGTTTTACTTGTACTGGGGTTTTCATTGCTGGTACTCTATATTACGTTTACTAAGGTAGTTTTATCTAATAATAAGATAAACTTTGTTGATGCTTCTGTAACTATTTTATCTATACTTTATGTCACTTTTTTGTTTTCATTTTTAGGATTAACCCGGCATATGGCTGAGGGCAGATTTATTGTTTGGTTTGTATTTATTGGAGGATGGGTCACTGATATGGCAGCCTATTTTGCAGGAATGCTTTTTGGCAGAAACAAGCTTATTCCGGAAATCAGCCCGAATAAAACCATTGAAGGCTCTGTTGGCGGATTGGTAGGGTGTATAATCGTAACAGTAATATACGGTTTATTAATAAAGAATAATTTAAAAGTAGATATGGGACTGCTTCATTTTATTATACTTGGAATGTTTACATCAATCTCTGCACAGCTTGGAGACTTGACTGCTTCAGCGATTAAGCGTACTACCAAAATAAAGGATTATGGATATATAATGCCTGGACATGGTGGAATAATAGATAGGTTTGACAGCATACTTTTTGTTTCACCTATTGTATTCTTTTTCTTTAAGATTTTCATGTAGCTCTTATTCACTGCCCCTTCTCCCAGAGCATTGGGCAAAGGGTTAAATTCATTAAGAAGCTAAAGGAGATAGAATAAAAGTGGTAAAAGCTGTATCAATACTTGGTTCGACAGGGTCAATAGGAAAGCAAAGCCTGGAAGTAGTTAAAATGTTAGGCTGTGTTAAGGTTAAAGCTCTGTCAACCAATACAAATATAGAACTTCTTGAAGAGCAAGTCCGCGAATTTAAGCCCGAAAAGGTTTGCGTTTTTAATCAGGAAAAGGCTCTAGAGTTTAAAAAATTAGTAAGAGATACTGATGTTAAGGTTTTAACCGGAATTGATGGATTGGTTGAAATTGCTGTTATTAATGAAATAGATACGGTTATCACATCTGTTGTTGGAACAATTGGATTAATACCGACAATAGAAGCAATTAATGCTGGAAAAAATATTGCATTGGCAAATAAAGAAACCCTTGTTGCTGCTGGTGAGCTTGTAACAAATCTTGCAAAAGAAAAAAATGTAAAGATTATACCTGTTGATAGTGAACATTCAGCAGTGTTCCAATGCTTAATGGGAATGAATAGTAAAAATGATTTGGCAAAGATTATTCTTACTGCATCAGGAGGACCTTTTAGAGAAAAGACTATAGAAGAATTAAAAAGTGTAACCTTAAAAGATGCATTAAAACATCCTAATTGGAATATGGGTAAGAAGATAACAATTGATTCAGCAACAATGATGAACAAAGGCTTGGAAGTAATTGAGGCTTTTTGGTTATTTAATGTTGAGATTGATCAAATAGAAGTGATCATTCATCCTCAGAGCATAGTTCATTCAATGGTTGAAATGATTGATGGCTCAGTAATTGCACAGCTTGGCATGCCAGATATGAGAGTGCCGATACAATTTGCCCTCACATATCCAGAAAGAAGGATAAGTAACTTCCCAAAATTGAGCTTGGCGGATTTGGGAGAACTAACCTTTAAAAAACCTGATATGAATAAATTCAGATGCTTGAAAATGGCTTTTGATGCACTAAAAGTAAAAGGCACAATGCCTGCGGTTATGAATGCTGCTAATGAAATAGCTGTAGAAAAATATCTGCTAGGCAAAATAGGTTTTCTTGATATTGCTGGAATAATTGATGAAGTTATGAGGAAGCATAAAAATATCTATAATGCAAGCTTGCAAAATATATTAGAGGCAGATAAATGGGCAAGGGAAACAACAAATAATATAATGGGATGGTGAAATAAATGGCTTATTTAAACAATATATTATTTTTTACTATTGATGCCATAAAAGTAATATTTGTTCTTGGTCTATTAATATTTATACATGAATTAGGACATTTTTTAACGGCAAAAGCTGCGGGGATAAAGGTTCATGAATTTGCATTAGGATTTGGCAGAAAATTATTATCGTTTGGGAAAGGTGAAACAACATATTCAATAAGGCTTATACCAATGGGTGGCTTTGTAAAAATGGAAGGGGAAGAAGAAGCCTCTGACGATGAACGTGCATTTAATAAAAAGTCTATTGGTGCAAGGTTGGCTGTAGTATTTGCAGGACCTTTAATGAATATTATTTTAGCATTTTTAGTGATAATGTATCTTGTATTTTTAAATGGTACTATTGCTTCAACTCAAATAAGCAAGGTTGTTGAGGGAACTAATGCTGAAAAGGTGGGATTAAAAGCTGGCGACAGAATTGTTGCGTTGGATGGAGAAAGAATTGCAACTTGGGATGATATTAATTGGCATATGGTACGTACCAAGAAGAAGAGTACATTGATTACAGTTATTCGGGATGGAAAAAGAGAATCATTCAATGTTGAAACATTTATGAAGCTGAATTTCGAAGTTGATTCAAATAATAAAATAATTGGACTAGATAATGATTCACCACTCCAAAAGCTTGGATTTAAAAATGGTGACCAAATAAAAAAGATTAATGATATCAATGTAGCTACCCCTGAGGAAATATACAATGTAATAAAAAAACAAGACACTAAAGAACTAAAATTGTTAGTTTTTAATAATAAAAAAGAAACTGAAAAAATGTTGGATACTTCAGTAGCAAGACGTTATTTTATGGGTATAGAATCAAACCGCTACAAAGGAAATGCTAATGAACTATTTATATACTCGATATATAAAAATATATTCTATACAAAGCTAATGACCGTTGGAATTTATGAATTGTTTACCGGAAAGGTGTCGCTTAATCAGGTTATGGGACCTGTAGGAATTATTTCTGAAATAAGCAGTCAAAAAGTTATACAGGATTTATTATTTTTAATTGCAATAATAAGCTTGAATCTAGGAATTATCAACCTTGTTCCAATACCTCCGCTTGATGGTGGAAAGATATTGACCATTTGTATTGAAGGTGTCAGAAGAAAGCCTATTAATCCTGAAACAGAAGCAAGAATCAGTATGGTAGGATTTTCACTTTTGATATTGCTTATGGTAGTTGCAACTTATAATGATATTTTAAGAAAATTAGCTGGTGGATAACTTGTGGGATGGGGGTACTTTATGATAGAGAGAAAAACTAAAATAATTGAAGTAGGAAAAGTTAAAATCGGCGGAAATTCGCCGATTTCTGTTCAATCCATGACCAATACAGATACAAGAAATATTAAAGAAACCATAAACCAAATTGAAAGATTGTGCAATGCCGGCTGCGATATAGTAAGACTTGCAATTCCGGATGCTGAAGCAGCGCAAGCATTTGGAGCAATAAAAAAGAAGGTGGATATTCCTTTGGCAGCGGATATTCATTTTGATTACAGACTCGCTATTAAAGCTATCGAAAATGGAGCAGACAAAATTAGAATAAATCCGGGTAATATTGGCTCTGTTGAGAGGGTAAAAGAGGTTGTAGAAAAGGCAAAAGAAAGAGAAATACCTATTAGGATAGGCGTAAACTCAGGCTCATTAGAAAAAGAAATACTTGCAAAGTATAAGGGCGTGAGTGTTGATGGACTTGTAGAAAGTGCAATAAAAAATGTTCGTATTGTAGAAGATATTGGATATGATAAAATAGTTGTATCAATCAAAGCCTCAGATGTTATTACTACAATAGCTTCATACAGAGAAGCGTCTAAAAAAATCAATTATCCACTTCATTTAGGTGTAACTGAAGCTGGAACAGTATTTTCCGGCACCATAAAATCTAGTATTGGAATAGGTACTCTTTTAGCAGATGGAATTGGAGATACAATAAGGGTTTCTCTTACGGCAGATCCTGTTGTTGAAGTTAAAACAGGAATTGAAATACTAAAATCACTGGGCTTAAGGGAGCAGGGAATAAATTTGGTATCATGCCCAACCTGTGGAAGGTGTAAGGTAAATCTTGTTGAAATAGTAACAAGCTTGGAAAATATCATTATAAACTCCACTAAAAACCTAAAAATTGCAGTTATGGGTTGTGCAGTAAATGGACCCGGAGAAGCTAGAGATGCAGATATTGGAGTTGCATGTGGAGATTCCTGTGGTCTTATATTTAAAAAAGGAGAAATAATCAGAAAAGTTCCTGAAGATAGAATTATTGATGAATTATTAAATGAAATAGAAAAATTATAAAGGGGTCACTTTAGATATGCACGAACCAGTAATTAATAAAAATATCCAAAATCTATTTCCGATAAACATATCTGAAAAATACAAATTACTTCTTTCAGATATTTGTGTAAATAATATAGAATTCTATAAAGCTTCAAATGAAGTATTCATATATGTTTCTTCTAATACTTTATTACCCTTGGAATTAATTGAAAGTATTGAAAACCAGATAAGAGAACAATTAAAGGTTGGGTATATTGAATTAATCCAATCTTTTGATAATGCCCAAAGCAGCCTTGAAGAAATTATTTTAAACTATACTGAAAGAATAATTAAGTATATTAATGGCAAAATAGCCGTAACCAAGCCAATATTAGCTGGAAGCTGCTGGGATGTAAATAATAATTCAATAACAGTTGAACTTAAAAAGCCGGGGGCTGATTTTTTACGCTCTAAAAATTGCAGCAGTATTATTGAAAATTATTTATATAGAAATTTTGCAAAACAATTTAAGGTAACGTTTCTTGAAGAACTTATTGAAGGCTCTGAAAATGACTTTGAAGAGCATAGAAAAAATAAAGAAGATATAGAAAGAGCACTGGTTAAAGATGCTATCAGTGTTTCTCCGGCAGACTTACATACTGAAAAACCTAAGAAGGACAGAACAGGGGCAAAAAGTGAAAGTACAAGCTCAATAATTATGGGTAAAAAGTTTGAAGATGAAGCTGTCAAAATTTCAACAATAAACCTTGATTTGGAGAGGGTATCAATCAGGGGTAAGGTTATAAAGGTTGAATGCAAAGAAACCAGAACAGGCAAATTTTTAGTTTTGTTTGATGTTTATGATTATTCAGCGACAATTACAGCAAGATTATATTTAGCAAAAGAAAAATATGATGAAATAATTCCAAACCTTGTAATCGGAAAATGGATAAAATTGAGAGGAAATATACAATACGATAAGTTTACAAAAGAAATCTTTGTTTCTGCACATGATATTGTTGAAGTTAAATATGAAATGAAAAAGGATGAAGCAGAGGTTAAAAGGGTTGAGCTCCATTTACATACTCAAATGAGCTCTATGGATGCTGTTAATTCAACTGCTGATTTAGTTGCAAGAGCAGCTTCGTGGGGGCATAAAGCAATTGCTATAACAGACCACGGAGTTGTACAGGCATTTCCGGAAGCATATACAGCAGGTAAACAGCACAAAATTAAAATAATCTACGGAACCGAGTGCTATCTTGTAAATGAAGAAAAAGTTAATTCAAAAGATGTACATTCATACCATGGCATAATTTTAGTAAAAAATCATACTGGTCTTAAAAATCTTTATAAAATAATTACAGAATCGCATTTGAACTTTTATTACAAAAAACCACGTGTTCCTAAGAGCCTTGTTGAAAAATACAAGGAAGGATTAATTTTTGGTTCAGCATGCGAAGCAGGAGAATTATACAGTGCTATTTTGAACAAGAAAACAGATGAGGAAATAAAAAGCATCATAGACTTTTATGATTATTTAGAGATTCAGCCTCTTGGTAATAATGCTTTTATGGTTAGAGAAGGAATAGCAACAGAAGAAGAATTGAAAAAAATAAATGAAAAAATAGTAGAGTTAGGTGAGCAAAATAATAAGCCTGTGGTTGCAACCTGTGACGTTCATTTTATGGATCCTGAGGATGAGGTTTTTAGAAGAATTCTTATGGCAGGGCAGGGTTATGCAGATGCAGACAGGCAAGCCCCGCTGTATCTGAGAACTACAGAAGAAATGCTGAATGAGTTTAAATATCTGGGCAAAGAAAAGGCATACAAGGTAGTTGTAGAAAGTACAAATCTTATTGCGGATATGGTTGAAGAAATCATACCTATTCCACAAAAAACGTTTCCACCTAAAATAGAGGGAGCAGAAAGGGATGTAGAAAACCTTAGCTTAAACAAAGCAAAATTAATTTATGGAGATAATCTGCCGGAAGTTACACAAAAAAGATTGGAAAAAGAATTAAACTCAATAATCAAGAATGGTTTCTCGGTTATGTATATGATTGCTCAAAAGTTGGTTGCCAAATCATTGAGCGATGGGTATTTGGTTGGTTCCAGAGGCTCTGTGGGCTCGTCATTTGTTGCTACAATGACAGGAATTACAGAGGTTAATCCATTACCTGCCCACTATATTTGTAAGAATTGCAAATATTCTGAGTTCCCATCCGAGAATAAGTTTGATATTGGTGTTGATATGCCTGATAAGATTTGTCCTCAATGTGGTGCGGAACTAAAAAAAGATGGATTTGACATTCCTTTTGAAACCTTTCTTGGATTCGATTGCGATAAAGAGCCTGATATAGATTTGAATTTCTCGGGCGAATACCAACCAATTGCACATAAATATGTTGAAGAATTATTTGGAGAAGGACATGTTTTCAGAGCAGGAACCATTGCAACAATTGCTGATAAAACTGCATATGGGTTTGTTAAAAACTATTTGGCTGATAGAAATATAAATGTATTTAATGCAGAAGTCAATAGACTTGTTAAAGGGTGCACAGGAATAAAAAGAACAACCGGGCAGCATCCTGGCGGAGTCATGATTGTGCCTCAGGATAATGAAATATATGAATTCTGTCCAGTCCAGAGACCGGCAGATGATGAAGAATCAAATATCATTACCACTCATTTTGACTATCATTCTATTCATGGCACGCTTTTAAAGCTGGATATTCTAGGGCATGACGATCCAACAGTAATAAGAATGTTAGAGGATTTAACAGGAGTTGACGCAAGAACCATTCCTCTTGACGATAAAGAAACAATGGCATTATTTACCGGAACAGAATCATTGGGGATAAAGCCTGAGAGTATCAATAGCGAAGTTGGAACCTTTGCAGTACCTGAGTTTGGAACAAAATTTGTTAGACAAATGCTTATTGACACAAAGCCTACGACCTTTTCTGAATTGGTTAAAATAAGCGGACTTTCACACGGCACTGATGTTTGGTTAAACAATGCACAGGAAATAATCAGACAGGGAACTGCAAAGCTTTCGGAGGTAATATGTACAAGAGATGATATAATGCTTTATTTGATAAAAAAAGGTCTTGAGCCTAAAACTGCATTTAAGATTATGGAAGACGTTAGAAAGGGTAAAGGGCTGAAACCGGAATATGAAGAGACTATGCGTAGTAACAATGTTCCTGAGTGGTATCTGGATTCATGCAATAAGATAAAGTACATGTTCCCAAAAGCGCATGCTGCTGCTTATGTAATGATGGCGTTTAGAATAGCATATTTCAAGGTTCATTACCCAGAAGCATTTTATGCTGCATATTTTACTGTTAGAGCAGATGACTTTGATGCTGAGTTAATGACTCATGGGGCGGATAAAGTTAAAGAATTCATTAAAGAGCAAGAATCAAAAGGTAATAATATCACTGCAAAGGAACGAAATGTTGTTACTATATGTGAAGTAGTAAACGAGATGTATCAAAGAGGTATTAAATTCCTTCCTGTGGATTTATATAAATCTGATGCAGAAAAGTTTTTAATCGAAGAAGGAGCAATAAGACCACCGCTAAATGCGCTCCAAGGCTTGGGAACAGTTGCTGCCAAAAACATAGTAGAGTGCAGATATAAACAAAAGTTTCTTTCAAAAGATGAGCTGAGGATTACTTCAAAGGTTAGTAAAGCAGTTATAGAAATTCTTGATAGAAATGGCTGCCTTAGTGGTATGCCGGACAGTAACCAGTTAAGCTTGTTCTAACTCACCCCCTATCCCCCTCTCTCAAGAAAGAGGGAGAACAGTATTCATAATAGATTCAAAGAACTAGGAATATGGCTTATTAGTGCCATGGTCCTAGTTCTTTTTTAGTACTATGAAGCTAATTATTTCAGTACCAATGCAGGATAGTTTTAGAGCTTTCAGAGAGGTACAATAAAAATAGAGAACAGCAAATAAAAAGGAGGAAATGAAAATGAAAAAATTTATTAGCAAAATAGCAAAAAGCGAAAGTGGACAAGGAATGGTTGAATACGGATTAATAATTGCAGTTATTGCAATAGTTGTATTAGTAGCTTTGACACCGGTAGGAACATCACTTTCTCAGGTATTCGGAAGAATCACAACAGCAATAAGCGGAGTTTGAAATTAGTATAACTTTCCCAGTTCATAAAAAAATTAAGGAGGAAATGAAAATGAAAAAACTTATTAGCAAAATAGCAAAAAGTGAAAGCGGACAAGGAATGGTTGAATACGGATTAATAATTGCAGTTATTGCAATAGTTGTATTAGTAGCTTTAACACCGGTAGGAACATCACTCTCTCAAGTATTCGGAAGAATTACAACAGCAATAAGCGGAGTTTAATTTAACTTAAAGACCGCCTTTGGAGGAATCAATAATGAAACTAATCACTAAGTTACTAAAAGAAATTAAAAACAAAAGAGGACAGGGAATGGTTGAATATGGATTAATATTAGCAGCTATAGCTTTAATTGTAATAGTAGCAATGACACCTGTCGGAACATCAGTTGCAAATATATTTAATAATCTGGCCCAATCAATTGGGGGAGTTACCCCGGCAAGTTAGGAATCAATGGGAAAAACTCCCTATCTGTCCACCAGGTAGGGAAATTTTTTTGGGGGTAGAGGTCGAGTGAGAAAGATAACAAATAATAAGATTATAAAAAATTGCAAAGGACAGGCTCTTGTCGAGATGGCATTAGTTCTACCGATTTTCTTAATGCTTATCATGGGAATGATTGAATTCGGCAGAATATTCAATGCATATCTTATTGTTACTAATGCCTCTAGAGAAGGTGCAAGAATTGCAGTAGTTGGTGGAACTGATACAGACGTTGATAACAGTATAACTAATACCACAAATACCCTTCGACAGGAAGCTTTGACCATTAACGTAACTCCGACTCAATCATCAAGAAACAGAGGAGCTCAGGTTACGGTAACGGTACATTATAATCTTGAAATGATATGTCCGATAATTAGCAGTATTATACCAAACCCTTTTCCAATAAATTCGATAACAGTAATGAGAATGGAATAATAAAAAGAGGCAGGAGTGATTTTTTATGGAATGGATAAATAGAAAAATATTAGCAATAGCAATTGTGCTGTCAATCATTACTTCAGGCTTTATTTTTGCTTATATAAATAATATAACTAAATCACCTTCTGCAGGCGAAAAGGTTAGGGTATATGTTGCATTGAAAATAATCCCTGAACGCTCAATCATAAATATTACAGATATCAAATCAATTGAAATTGAAAAGAAAAATGTTCAAAATGGCAGCTTAAATCGAAAAGAGGATATAATTGGTAAATGGGTAAAAGAGACCATATATGAAGGTGAACAAATCAGGAAGGATAGAATTGTAGATGAAAAAAAGGTTAATTTAGCGTATAATATTCCTAAGGGGAAAAGAGCAATAAGTATAAATATTAATGAAGCATCAGGCGTTTCATATAATATTGTCCCAGGTGATTATGTAGATGTAGCTGCAACCTTTGATAAGGATGAAGGCAGAGAATCATACGGAAAGGTCTTATATAACAGAGTAACAAAAATAATCCTGCAAAATGTACAGGTTATTGCTACAGGTGAGAATAGTATAAGTGATTCAAAAGAAGCTAAAAAAAGTATTCCGAAGACTATAACCTTAGCGGTAGATATAAAGGCCGATTCGGCGAGGTTTGCTTCTGCGCATTTACCGTCTTTACACAAGCGATAGCGATAGTAGTCAGCGACCTCATTGGCGG
>JBLMYQ010000044.1:0-15127 GCA_050258375.1 Deltaproteobacteria bacterium
AAGAAATTATTGACAGTGAAAAATGCAGATTATCAAGAAATTTAAGTAAATTTTCAGAATTCATTGTTACTATAAAGGAGGTGTTTTAATCATGATGATTGAGCCTTCAATTAATAAGCTGCTTGAAAAAGCTGACAGCAGATACACGCTCGTTATGCTAGCAGCAAAGAGAGCAAGGCAGATAGCAGAAGGAGCAAACAAGCTCACAAAAACCGAATCAGATAAACCGGTTACAGTAGCAATAAATGAGATTAGTGAAGACAAGATAACCTACGTAAGAACAAAAAGCGGTATAAAATAATCAGAGACAAGACGGACCCCGGCATTATTTATGCAGGGGTTTGTTTTCAAAAGGGGAGATATTTATGCTTAAAGGTCATACTATTGTTGTAGGTGTTACAGGTGGAATTGCGGCATATAAATCGGCTGAAATTGTCAGGAAGCTTAAAAAGCTGAGTGCTGATGTACATGTAATAATGACAGAAAATGCATGTCAATTTATAACTCCGCTGACCATGCAAACCCTATCTCAAAACTTGGTAGCAGCTGATATGTTCGAGAAACAGACTAATTGGGAAATTGAACATATATCACTTGCCCAAAAAGCGGACATGATAATTGTTGCACCTGCAACTGCAAATATTATTGGTAAGATAGCTAATGGCATTGCGGATGACATGCTTTCAACAACTATTATGGCAAGCAAGGCTCCTGTTATGTTTGCCTGTGCTATGAATACCAACATGTATGAAAACCAGATAGTACAAAGCAATATAAGTAAACTAAAAAAAGTAGGATATCTTTTTAATGAGCCTGAAGAAGGATTTTTGGCATGCAATGAAGAAGGAAAAGGCAGACTTGCTGATGTAGATGATATTATCGAAAAAGCAGTAAGGACACTGCTGTATAAGCCTGATCTTGCCGGAAAGACAGTTTTAGTTACGGCTGGACCAACAAGGGAAAAGCTTGATCCTATCAGGTATATAACAAATGGTTCAACAGGAAGTATGGGCTACGCTGCAGCAAAAACAGCCTGTGCCAGAGGGGCAAAAGTAATTCTGATATCAGGACCGACAGCACTAAAGAAGCTTATCGGGGTTGAGACAGTCTATGTTGAAACCGCACAGCAAATGCATGATGAGGTAATTAAAAGACATGAGCATGCAGATATAGTTATTATGGCTGCTGCTGTTGCAGACTACAAACCTAAAACAACTGCAGATAATAAGATAAAAAAGAGTGCTGATGAATTAAGCATTGAACTCATTAGAAATCCTGATATATTAAAAGAGGTTGGCGCAAAGAAAGGGAAGTCGATTGTAGTTGGGTTTTCAATGGAAACCGAAAACATTGAAGCAAATTCAATTAAAAAATTAAAAGACAAAAATTTGGATTTAATAATTGCAAACGAGATAGGTCAAGAAGGTGCTGGGTTCGGAACAGATACAAATATAGTCAAATTAATAAATAAATTCGGTATGGTATGTGACCTGCCTATAATGTCTAAACAAAAGGTTGCGGATAAGATTATTGATGAGATATTAAATATCGAAAAAATTCAAAAAGAGATTAAATAGATTAGACTATTAAAGGTAAGGATTGATTTAATTAAACAAAAGAGGTACTTCTATGACCGAAATTGCAGAAATCATAATCAATAATTCATCAAGGCAGCTAAGCAGGGTTTTTCACTATAAAATCCCGGAAAACATGACCAGCGAAATCAAGGTTGGCCATATTGTCAATGTTCCCTTTGGAAAAGGCAATAAGAATACCCGGGGCTATGTAGTTGGATTTGTGAATAATTCGCCTTTTGAAGAGCTAAAATATATTAATGAAATTGTGCTGAAGGATGAGCTCATTATAAAAAACGAGCTTATTTTACTCGCGGTATGGATGTCAAACGAATATATGTGCAGTATATCCGACTGCATTAAGCAAATGCTTCCTCCTTCTGGTCAAACAAAGCTTTCGAAGGACAAAAAAGACAAGAACCCTTTGAAGGATAAAAATATTGAGAGAACCATTCCTTTTGTTGCTAACGAGCAGCAAAAAGCAGTAATCGAAAGAATATCTGCAAGTATTAATTCCGGGGAGCCTGAAAAATTCCTGATACATGGTGTAACCGGAAGCGGAAAGACAGAGGTTTATTTGCAGCTTATTTCACAAGTAATTGAACAAGACAGGCAGGCAATTGTACTTGTGCCGGAGATTTCTCTTACGCCCCAAATGATTCACAGATTTGTAGGAAGATTTGGAGAGCAGGTTGCGGTACTTCACAGCAGACTTTCCGATGGGGAAAGAAAGGACCAATGGTATAAAATTAAAGAAGGCAGAGTTAAGGTGGTTGTAGGAGCCAGATCGGCAATATTTGCACCATTTCAAAATTTAGGGATGATAATTATAGATGAAGAGCATGAGCATACATATAAATCAGAAAAAACTCCAAGATTTCATGCTAAAGATATTGCATATAAAAGGAGCAAACTTGAAAGCTGTACAGTGGTTCTTGGGTCGGCAACCCCGGCAATTGAAACCTATTATCAAGCTTTAAACGGCAAAATTATTCTTTTAAAGATGTCAAAAAGAGCTAATGAGATGGAGCTTCCAACAGTTAAAATCATAGATATGCGTGAAGAAATGAATCAGGGTAATCGTTCTATATTTAGTAAGGTTTTATATGATGCTATAATGAGTAATCTCGAAAACAAGACACAGACAATTTTGTTTCTGAATAGAAGAGGTTATTCAAGCTTTGTATTATGCAGAAATTGCGGTTATGTGCCAAGATGCAGCAATTGCAGTATTTCACTGACATATCATATTAAGGGAGAGAGATTAATATGTCACTACTGCGGTCACACCAGAGCGAACATTCATTTATGTCCTAAATGTCAAAGCAAGCATATAAGACATTTTGGAGCAGGAACGCAGAGGGTTGAGGATGAAATTAAAAATACTTTTCCTGCTGCATCAATATTAAGAATGGATATGGATACAACATCAAAAAAGAATGCCCACGAAGAAATTTTAAACAAATTCAGAAATGAAAAAGTAGATATTCTTATTGGAACTCAGATGATTGCAAAAGGGCATGATTTCCCAGACGTAACACTTGTGGGAGTAATATCTGCTGATATAATGCTTAATTTGGAAGATTTCAGGTCTACAGAAAAAACATTCCAACTGCTGACCCAGGTCGCAGGAAGGGCTGGCAGGGCAAAAAAGCAGGGCAGGGTTATTATTCAAACATATGAGATTGATAATTTCAGCATACAAACGGCTAAAACCCAGAATTACGAAGAATTTTACAGGCAAGAGATAATTCTTAGGGAGCAGTTAAAATATCCGCCGTTTTGCGATATAGTTTCAATTATGATTTCAGGCAAGGAATTGGAAAAGGTTAAGCAGTATTCGAAGGAGTTAGAAGAAAAAATCAGAAGAGCTCTACCGGAAAGTAGAGAAGATACAGAGTTTTACTGCACAGTTCCGGCTCCTGTCTCCAAGATAAACAACCGATATAGATGGAGAATTATTTTAAAGTGTAATATTGATGAAGAAATCAGAAAAATTTTAAAGGAAGTTACAGAAAAAATTCAAGCAGATTGTGCAAAATGGTGTACAATTGGGGTGGATGTAAATCCGGTTAGCTTTATGTAGCGAACTGGACCCCTCTATCTCCCCTTCAAAAGGGGACGAAAGGTCTAACTTTTAAGGAGCATGAGTATGAATAACAAAAGTACTTGAATCTTATGGCCTAAGGGTTATTAGATTTAAAAATGAAGATGTAATTAATAATTTTAACAATGTTTGTAATAAAATAAATGAGGTTTGCTTTGAATTCTCTATATAGAATTACCTTTCGCTCCCTTTTGAAGGGAGGTTAGGAGGGTCAGATTATCAATTAGCGAACTGGTATTTGACAGAATTGGTGTATAATAAGTATTATAATCATACAAAAACTTTTTGGGAGGCATTAATAATGGCACTAAGGTTAATCCGTACTGACGGTGACGAAATACTTAGAAAAACCAGCAAGCCCGTAGAACAAATCAATCAATCAATAATAACCCTTCTTGATGACATGAAGGAAACCTTGAAAGAAAATAACGGTGTAGGGCTGGCGGCACCACAGGTCGGTATTCTTAAAAGAATTATTGTTATAGATATCGGAGATGGCCCAATTGAAATAATCAATCCACAAATTTCAGATGAGGAGGGATTTCAGGTTGGCGTGGAAGGATGCCTTAGTATTCCTGAGGTGTTTGGCGAAGTCAAGCGTCCTTTGAAGCTGAAGGTTAAAGGGATTAACAGAGAAGGAAAGAATATAGAGATAGAAGCAGAGGACTTATTGGCAATAGTAGTTTGCCATGAGGTTGATCATTTGGATGGCATATTATTTAAAGATAAAGTAATTAAATTCATTGAGTTGGAAGGTAAAAAGAAAAGATGAGCTTTAAAGTAGTATTCATGGGAACTCCCGAATTTGCAAGAAAAGCACTTAAAAGTCTTGTAGAGGATGGGCAAAAAATATTATTGTCGGTTGTTCAGCCTGATAAGCCAAAGGGCAGAGGGCTGAAGCTTGTATTCCCTCCTGTTAAAGAATATTCTCTGGATAATGGAATTGATGTTGTTCAGCCTGTAACACTTAAGGACCAGGCATTTGTCGAGAGCATAAAAGAGCTAAATCCTGATTTGATTATAGTTGTTGCTTATGGAAGGATTCTTCCAAAAGCAATTTTGGATATACCTAAGCTTGGCTGTATAAATGTTCATGCATCACTTTTACCCCAATATAGAGGGGCTGCTCCGATTCAATGGCCAATTCTGAATGGGGACAAGGTTACAGGCGTCACAACAATGTATATGGATGTTGGTCTTGATACCGGTGATATGATATTAAAAGCCGAAGTGCCGATAGAAGCTGATGATACGTTAGAAACTCTGCATGACAAGCTTGCTGAAGCGGGAGGGAAATTAATAGTAGAAACGCTGCGGCAAATTAAAAATGGCACAGCACCTAGAATTCCGCAAGATGAAAGCAATGCAACCTTTACTAGACAAATAAAAAAAGAAGATGGACTTATAAATTGGAAAGATAGTGCAGAAAATATAAGAAACCGGATTAGAGGACTAAATCCATGGCCGGGTGCTTTTACTTATTATAAAGATAAAATGCTGAAGCTGTGGAAGGTTGAAGCAGTACCTTTCGCGCAGGAAATGCAAGAAGGAATTATAATTGAAGCCGACTCAAAGAAAGGATTGCTTGTTTCTACAGGGAATGGGGCACTGAAAATTATTGAATTTCAACCGGAGGGAAGCCGTAGGATGACTGTGGAGGAGTATCTGATTGGTCATAAAATGACAGCTGGCGATAAATTCTTATCAGAAAGAGTACAGGAGATATGACAGAGAATAAAGCATTTATAAAAGCATCAAGCATACTTGCCGCAATCCTTCTGCTTGCAGCCGGAGGACTTTTTGGTTTGTATACTTATTCGGATATTAATTTCATTAATACTCTTTTGATTATTGCAGCTGCAATATTTATTTTATTAACGCTGTTAATAGTTATTGGAATGTTATTTCTTATAAATGACAAATGCAATGTTCAAAATATAAAAGCCTTTAGAGTTTTTTATTATTTTTATAGGAATATAATCATTCCTATAATGAATCCGCTGTCAAAGGTCTTTGGCATCAATAAGGAAAATCTTGAAAGATTTTTTATAGAAACTAACAATAAACTGGTTCAATCTCAGACCTCCAAGCAAGAAAATGCTCAAATTGTGCTTCTCTTGCCTCACTGCCTGCAAAATAGCTCATGTAATATGAATATTACCCATGATATTAATAATTGTAAACGATGCGGTAAATGCGATATTAATGCTATGATTGAAATTGCAGAAAAGTATGATGTGAAATTAGTGGTTGTAACAGGAGGCACGGCTGCAAGGTCACAGCTTTCAAAGCTTAATCCGGGTGCGGTAGTTGCAGTTGCTTGTGAAAGAGATCTTTCAAGCGGAATTAAGGATATTGAGAGTATTCCTGTGTATGGAGTATTAAATAGCAGACCAAATGGACCATGTAATAATACAAGGGTTGATGCAGTCAAAATTGAAGAGGCACTTAAGCTATTAGTCAGTAAAAATAATTTTTTAGCAGGTGAATGATTTGGAACAAAAAATATCGGCAAGGGAATATGCATTAAAGCTATTATATAAGGTTGAGAATGAGAGTAAATATTCAAATATAATCAGAGATGAATTATTTAGAGAAGACAGCTTATCTGAAACTGATAAAGCTTTTTTTAATCAGTTGTTTTTTGGAGTTTTAACCAGAAAGCTGACGCTTGATGCAGTTATTTCGAAAAAATCAAAGATAAAGCCGAATAAAATATCTCCATGGATAAATAATGTCTTAAGAATAGGCATTTATCAGATTGTTTTTTTAAATAAAATACCGGTATCAGCCGCATGCTCTGAAAGTGTGAAGCTGGCAAAGAAGTATGGGCATACTGCTTCTGCCAGCTTTGTTAACGCGATTTTGCGTAATGTTATAAGAGAAATAGAAGAATTAAAGAGCAATGGTTCAAATAATGAAGAATTGATAACCAAAATTCTGGGACTGTCAGGTTGCTCAGATATCCAAAGAATGTCGCTGCTCTATTCACATCCTGAATGGATGATTGATAAATGGATTAAGCAGTTTGGCAAAGAATTTACAGAGGAATTGTGCAAGGCTAATAATCAAAACCCGTTAACAGCAGTAAGGGTAAATATTAATAAAGCATCAAGGCAGGAAGTACAGGAGCTGTTAAAACAAAAAGGCTTTGAGTGTGAATTATCTCAATATTCCAAGCAGGGTATAATTTTAAATAAGGGTAATCCAATTAATGAATTATATGAGCAAGGGCTGTATACAGTTCAGGATGAAGCTGCTATGTTAGCTGCGGAAATATTGGAACCAAAGCCTGATGAAATTATTGCAGATGTATGTGCTGCTCCCGGAGGGAAAACTACACATATAGCTGAGCTGATGGGGAATAAGGGCAAGATTTATGCATTTGATATTCATCCGCACAGAGTTGATTTGATAGCAAAAACAGCTAAAAGGCTTGGGATAAATATTATAGAGCCTATAGTGCATGACGCCGCAGAATTAAAAGAAAGCCTTGCAGGGAAATGTGACAGGGTTCTGGTTGATGTTCCATGCTCGGGCTTGGGAGTAATAAGAAGAAAGCCGGAGATAAAATGGACAAGGAAACCGGAGGATATTATAGAATTGTTAGACCTTCAAAAAAGAATACTTTCAACATGTGCAAAGTATGTAAAGCCAAATGGAAGGCTGGTTTATAGTACATGTACCCTAAACAATGAAGAGAATGAAATGGTTATCGAAGAATTCCTTAAAAGTAGCAAGGAATTTAACATTGATACTCAAACAATGAAAAAATATTGTATACTTAATGATGACAAAAAAAGCGGTATATCATTTTATCCTAATGTACATAAAACAGACGGATTTTTTATAGCTGTACTGAAAAGAATTGCGGAGGACTAATTTGAAAAAAATATATTTTAAAGATCTTGATATTGAAGAAATCGAGAAAATAATTTATGATATAACTCAGGAAAAATTCAGAGCTAAACAGATATTTACATGGATTCATCGTGGAGCTGCCAGCTTTGAGCAAATGACAGATATTCCAACCGCGTTAAGAAACAAATTAGAGCAAGATTTTAGCATATACAGCTTCGAAGTAAGGAATCTACAAAAATCTTCAGAAGGAACTTTCAAATTTCTTTTTGGATTAGAAGATGGGAATTCAATCGAAAGTGTTCTTATGAAGTATAAATATGGATATTCTGCTTGTATATCGACTCAAGTGGGATGCAAAATGGGATGCAGATTTTGTGCTTCTACCAAGTGTGGGTTTATTAGAAACCTGAGTGCTGGTGAAATAGTAGAGCAGATTCTTTCTATCCAAAGGGAAACAGGAAATCGTGTTTCAAAGATTGTTTTTATGGGGATAGGGGAACCTCTTGAAAATTACGAAAATGTTATTAAAGCAATAAAATTGTTAAATAATCCGTTGGGATTGAATATAGGCTTGCGCAATATCAGCATTTCCACATGCGGCTTGATACCGGCAATTAAGAAGCTTGAAACAGAAAAGCTCCCGATTACTCTTTCAATTTCACTTCATGCTCCAAATGATATTATCAGAGATAAAATAATGCCTATAAACAAAAAGTATCCGATTAAAGAACTGATAGCAGCGTGTAAAGAATACACAAAATCAACAAAAAGAAAAATATATTTTGAATATGTTATGATAGATGATGTAAATGACAGCGAGAAGCAAGCATATGAATTATCAAGATTGGTAAAAGGTATATTAGCACATATAAATCTTATACAGCTTAATCCAATTGGTCAGAAGGAATTTAAAAGAAGCAGCCCTATTAAAATAAAGAAATTTATGGAAATTCTTGAATCACAAGGTGTGAGTGCGACATTAAGAAGAGAGCTGGGAAGTGAAATAGAAGCCGCATGCGGTCAATTAAGGTTGAAAAATAATAAATAACTGTTATATTATATATAAGCACGAATTTTGAAAGGGTGATAATGTTGAATGTTGGGGCTTGCTCCGATAAGGGAATAATAAGACAAATCAATGAAGACAGCTTTTACATCCCATTGGAGACAGCAGATGATAGTATTATGCTATTTATTGTTGCTGATGGCATGGGAGGTCATATGGCTGGGGAAATTGCCAGCAGGGAAGCTGTTGATGCTGTTGTATGGTACATTAATGAGAATTATGAGAAGGAAGCAAGGAATGTTAGAAGCAACCTTATAAATCTCATAAATGAAAGTATACTTTATGCCAACAAGCAAATTTATGAAAAATCATTATCAGATAATAATTTGAATGGCATGGGTACTACCTTTGCAATTGCGCTTATTCATAATGAGAGTCTTTACATAGGGCATGTAGGAGATAGCAGAATATATTTGCTCAGGAAAAATAATCTCTGTCAGCTTACAAGGGATCATTCTTACGTAGAAGAGCTTGTAAGCAGCGGTACAATAACAAGGGAAGAAGCAGCAAATCACCCTCAAAAGAATATTATTACCAGAGCATTAGGAACAGAGAAAATTGTTGAAATTGATATATGTGTCAGAAAAATTTATAAAAATGATACATTATTGCTTTGTACTGATGGATTGACTAATATGGTTGATGAAGAAACAATAAAAACCGTGCTTGAAAGCACAGAGGTATCAAAGGAGTCCGCAGAAAAGCTGGTTGATTTAGCAAATCAAGCTGGTGGAACTGATAATATAACTGTTGTTGTAGTTAATAACTAAAATATTTAATTGTATAAGAGGTGTATTTATAGTGCAGATGGAAGGAATGATTCTGGGAAATAGATATCAGTTGATTGAAAGGATAGGCGGAGGCGGAATGGCTTTAGTTTATAAGGCTAAATGCAATCTGCTCAACAGATTTGTAGCTGTGAAAATACTCCGTCCCGAATTCACAACTGACAAGGAATTTATCGAGAGGTTTAAAATTGAATCTCAAGCAGCAGCAAGCCTGTCACATCCTAATATTGTATCAATATATGATGTGGGGAATGATAATGATGTAAACTACATTGTCATGGAATATGTTGATGGAGTGACATTAAAGGAATATATTACCGAAAAGGGCTTGGTGCCGTGGAAGACTGCAGTAAATATAGCAATGCAGATATGTTCTGCACTTGAACATGCACATAAAAATCATATTGTTCACCGTGACATAAAGCCGCATAATATTATACTAACTAAAGAAATGATTGCTAAGGTAACTGATTTTGGAATTGCCAGGGCAGTGTCATCTTCAACCTTAACGGCAACAGGAAATACAATTGGTTCAGTCCATTATTTTTCGCCGGAGCAGGCAAGGGGCGGATATACTGACGAAAAATCTGATATATATTCACTTGGAATAGTTCTGTATGAAATGCTTACAGGAAAAGTGCCATATGATGGTGATACTCCTGTAACTATTGCATTAAAGCATCTTGAAGATGAGATGGTGCCTCCTATTGAATTAGATGGTAGTATTCCTAAAAGCGTTAATGATATTGTATTAAAAGCTGTTCAAAAAAATCAAGCAAGTAGATATCAATCAGCAACCGAAATGCTGGATGATTTATATTCTGCGCTTAAAGTTCCAAATGGGAATTTTGTAAAGTTTGATAATGAAGTTATTGATACTCATACTACACGAAGAGTAAATATTGCCGATATTGCAAGCAGCCGTCAAATCTCTGACAAGCCTGAACCTGCTCATAATCAACTGCAGCCAGAGGACAAAAATAAGAATAAGAATGAAAAGGTTACAGTTATAGCAGCGTTAATTACTTCATTATTATTAATAGGGATTATTTCAGCGGGAGTTGGATTCTATGTATATTCTAAGTTTTTTACTAAAACGACTGTAGTTAAAACACCTAATATTGTTGGGATGAATATTGATGAAGCAAAAGCACTTTTAATCAAGAATGATATTACTGTAAATGAAATTGAAAGAAGACCTGATGAAAAATTATCCAAGGATTTGATAATATCTCAAAATCCTATAGCTGATATGGAAATGAGGTCGCCTGGTGAGATGCAGGTGGTAGTCAGCAGCGGACAGGAAGCGGTTACTGTTCCTGATTTGACAGGCATGAGCTACAGAGAAGCGCAGAACGAGCTTCAAAAGGTTGGCTTGTTAATTAAAATAATATATGAACCAAATGCAGAAATCCTGGAGAATTATGTAATCAGGCAAACACCGGGTGTGAATATGCCGGTGGCTAAAAATTCTGAGGTGCAGGTATTTGTGAGTGACGGACCTGAAAACGTCAAGGTAAAAACACCGAATCTTATTGGTTTATCTGAAGCTGATGCAAGACAAATGATAAAAGACAGTAAATTAATACTTGGTAAAGTATCTAATTCATCAGATTCAAGCCAGAAGGACGGGGTGGTTATAGATCAAAGCATTATGCCGAATACTGAGGTAAGCAACCTCAGTAAAATAAATATTACGGTTAATAAATTGGAAGATAATCCGGACGGTGATGGAAATACAAGATATATATCTATAGATGTAACTAAAAAGGGTGCAAACAAAACCTTCATGCTGAGGGTTGAGGTTGATGGCGTTGAAGGCAAAAAGATTTTTATGAATGAAATGCATTCAAGAGACGAAAAACAAATTGATGTTCCTGTAAAGGGGATTGGCAGCTGTATGGTAAGAGTTTATATAGATGATAGACTGGATTCGGAAATGGAAGTTGATTTTGGCGGGGAGGCCCAATAATGCAGGAAGGCCAAATTATTAAGGGTATTGGTGGATTCTATTACGTAAAAGAAGGCGCGGAGATTTATGAATGCAAGGCAAGAGGTGCTTTGAAAAAAGGTGAGTTTATCCTTGCTGTTGGTGATAACGTAGAATTCATTGTAAATGACGAGGTCAAATTGATAGGTGTAATAGAAAAAGTAAAGCCACGGAAAAATTTTCTGATAAGGCCTCCGGTCTCCAATATAGACCAATTAATAATTGTTTTTTCCGTCAAATCTCCGGCACCTGACTTCATGCTTCTCGACAAGCTTATTATTAAAGCTGCCGAAATAGGAATAAAGCCTATTATATGCATAAACAAAATAGATTTAAGTCCGGATGGTTTTAAAGAAATAGAATGCTATGAAAATGCAGGTTATGAAACAGTTTTAGTTTCAGCTGTAAAAGGCTTGGGAATAGAAAAGCTCAAAGAGAAGATGAAGGATAAGATATCAATACTTGCAGGTCCATCAGGAGTTGGAAAATCAACAATCGTCAATGCGCTTAATATTAATGCTCTGGTTAAAACCGGAGCTATTAGTAATAAAATTGAAAGAGGAAAGCATACAACAAGACATGTTGAACTTTTTGAAATAAAAGATGGAGGCTATATAGCCGATACTCCGGGATTTACCTTCTTGAATATTGAAGAAGTATCAAGCGAAAAGCTGCAGAGCTATTATCCTGAATTTGATAATCATTTAGAAAAATGCAGATTCAAAGGCTGCTCGCATGTATCAGAGCCTGACTGTGGTATAAAGGAAGCATTAAAGGATAACGAGATTGATAATCAAAGATACGACAGGTATGTTGAGTTATATAAAACTTTAAAGGAAGTGGAGAAATACAAAAGATGAGAACAATAATAATATCAAACGGAACAATTGAAGATTATGATGCTGTGACTGAAATAATAAAGCCTGATGATTATATAATATGCGCAGATGGAGGGGCACTGCATGCACGCAAGCTGGGTATCGTTCCAAATGTGCTTATCGGTGATGGAGACTCAATTGACCAAGAGACCTTAAAATATTATGAATCTAAAGGGGTCACAATATTAAGCTACCCTAAGGAGAAGGACCAGACTGATACACAGCTTGCGGTTGAATATGCTTATCAGCAAGGTTCAAAGGAAATGGTTCTTTTCGGATGTATCGGAACAAGATTTGACCATACCTTTGGAAATGTCGCAATGCTAATTTGGCTTATGAAAAGAGGCGTACGGGGCGTAATTGTAAACAAGCATAATGAAGTTCATGTTATTGACAGATACATAGTGCTTGAAGGAAAGCCGGGAGATAGATTGTCTCTGTTGCCGATAACCCCGAAAATTAATGGGATATTTACAACCGGATTAAAATATGCGCTTCAGGATGGAGAATTGGTTTATGACCAGCCGATGGGAATAAGCAACGAATTTATTGCAAATGAAGCACAGGTAGTTATAAGAGACGGAATGCTGATGGTTGTTAAGTCTAGGGACTAATCTATTTTTTCAACCGTTCTAATATTGAGCTGTCAGGATCGACAATCATTGTTTTAAAGTTATCGTATATTACAAACCCGGGCTTAGCGCCGCCGGGTTTTTTTACGTATTTTACTTCAGTAAAATCAACAGGAACATGAGTTGAATTCCTTACCTTGCTATGATAAGCAGATAATAAGCATGCTTCAAGAAGTGTAGTTTCAGGTACGGGTTTCTTTTCTGTTCTGATAACAACGTGTGAGCCTGGTATATTTCTGGTATGAAGCCATATGTCAGTTCTGGAAGCAATCTTGAATGTAAGGAGGTCATTTTGCTTATTATTCTTGCCAACCAGAATAGTAAAGCCGTCTGAAGAAACAAATTCCAAAGGATTTGAAGGCAAAGAGCTTTTTTTGCTTTTGGCGGCATCGTTAATAATTCCTTCTGCGGCAAGCTCACTTCTGATTTCCCCAATCTCTGAATCGCTGTTGGCTTCTTCAATTTGAAACAGCAAGCTTTCAAAATAGTACTTATCCTTTTCCAATTGAGAAAGCTGAATATTTGCAGCTTCGAAGGTCTTTTTAGCCTTTAAATACTTTTTGTAATAGGCTTGGGCATTTTTAGCAGGAGAAATATCAGGATTCAAAGGTATTGTGATTTCCCCGCAATTTGGGTCATAATAATTTATTACTTTGACTTCATCCAGCCCTTCTGAAATTTTATACAGATTTGAAGTAATAAGCTCTCCTAATAGTTTAAAGCTTTCTCTTTCAGAGGAGTCAGAAATATTTCTTTTTTGAATTTCTATTCTTTTAAGACACTTTTGAAGCTTGTTATTTACAGCAGCTAAAAGCTCGGATTTTTTGCCATGCAATTTGCCCGCAGCTGATTTTGATAAATAATAAGTATCCAAAGCGTTACTCATGCTTTCAAATTTGGTTATAGCTTCATTATCAAAATGAGAGGAAAATAAGCAGTGTATTTCTGAGCCTTTACCAATAATATAAGGAATCAGATTATTTGAATCAAGGCTTTTGATTATTTCCTGTAAAGCCTCGACTGCAGATTTTGAATAATCCGCAGAAGCTTTTTGGGAAAGCACTTCATTGGAAAATTCCTTTCCTGCAAAAGGGCTGAATCCGGAAAAAGAATCTACTATAAGCTTTGGAATATTATCATTGAATGAGGAAAAAAGCTCTTGAAGCTTATTTACTGCCAAAGAATCAAAAATACTCAATTTGCTTTGCGTATTAGGATAAACATAATCTCTGCCGGGCATTATCTCTCTAAGACGGCTGATATCCGAGTCGATATGCTTTATGCTGTCGATTATTTTTCTGCTTTCATTCAGAAGAATCAGGTTGCTGTGCTTGCCCATTATCTCTATAATCAGAAACCTTGTTGAAGGGTCGCCAATTTCATTGGTTCCTTCAAACTTGATTTCCAGAATTCGCTCAAGGCTTGGCTGAAAAATTTGTGTGATTTTGGAACCGATTAAATGCTTTCTAAGAAGAATGCAAAAATTCAAGGGAGTTGGAGTATTCTCCGGCTCAATAGTAGTAAGATGAATTCTTGGAGCAGAAGCATTTGAAGAAGCAATAAGCCTGTACTTACTGCCTCTAGAATAAATGTTTATAAAAACCTCATCGCGGGAGGGTTGAAATATTTTTTCGACTCTACCATTTATAAGTAGGGAGTTAAGCTCGTTTGATACAGCTTTTAAAACAATTCCATCAAATGGCATGAAAATCACCTTTCGTTATCTGAATATATTGGTTAGTATATAGTGTTTGGCAGGGAATAGCAAGAAGAGGTTGAAGCAAAATAATTTCAAACCCAGCCCCTCCTAACCTCCCTAACAGGGAGCGAACAGTATATACGAAATGTATAAGTCTGCCATATTGTCATATTTTCGCCAATAATATACAATTATGTCTAACGCGAGTCTATAAAGAAGCCAGAGAAATATATAGAGCTTCTAATTTCAAAAAATATCGGGAATACATCTATGAGTAAATGCTAATCAAAAGATAAGTATCTATTTTAGTTTACCCAAAAAACGGATATCGGGAGGTAATTATGCAAAAAATCAAAAAAGTACTATCACTCACAATCTGTTTATCGCTGGTACTAACATCATTCAGCTTTACAGAACCCAACAGCAAACAGCAGGACCCGATTAAGCAGATTCAGGAAGGGATAAGTAAGAAAATTGGAGATGCAATTACACAAGAGGAAATTGTCAAACCAAAATCAGTAACTGATGAGGT
>JBLMYQ010000045.1:0-71790 GCA_050258375.1 Deltaproteobacteria bacterium
AGACCAGTTGATGATAAAGAAACGAAAAATTCTGAAGGAACAACCAGAACGGATATTACAGGCAAAAAAGGGATTGTAATTATTAATCAATAATAATTCCCGGGAGGGGTATGTATGGAAGTAATAAAGTTAGTAATTGCTGATGATGTAAGTGAAACAAGAATGAACATCAAAAAGTTGTTAAGCTTTGCTCAGAATATAGAAGTAATTGGAGAAGCATCCAATGGCGAGGAAGCAATAAATCTTGTGAAAGAATCGAAACCGGATGTTATTCTTATGGATATAAACATGCCTGTAAAGGATGGTATAAGGGCTACTGAGGAAATTACGGTTATTGCTCCTGATACAAATGTAATTATGATATCAGTCCAAAGTGAACAGGAATATTTAAAGAAAGCAATGGCGGCAGGGGCAAGAGACTTTATAGTAAAGCCTTTTCAGGGAGATGAATTAATAGAAACAGTACAAAGGGTTTATGAAATTTCAAGAAAGCGAAAGGAAAGTAAATTTACACAAGCAATGCCGGAAGAAATACACTCCAAAGTTTTTTCTGTATTTAGTACAAAAGGAGGCGTAGGCAAAACAACAATAGCAACAAACCTTGCAGTAAGCCTTGCGAGAATGACAAGAAAGAAGGTTGCATTGGTTGACCTTGATTTGCAATTTGGGGATGTAGCAGTTATGCTTAATGTTTCTCTAAGGAGCACAATATCTGACCTGATAAAAGAGTTTAATCTACTGGACGAATCTAATATAGAGGATTATATGGTTACTCACTTTTCGGGAATAAAAGTTTTGTCAGCACCATCGAAGCCGGAATACGCTGAGTATATAACCCCAGAGCATATCAAAAGAATAGTTGAATGCTTAAAAAGTAAGTTTCACTATGTAGTAATTGATACATCAAACATATTTAATGAAGTAGTTCTTACCTCATTAGATTTATCAGACCAGATTTTATATGTGTCAACTCTAGATTTACCAACTATCAAAAATATTAAATCAGGACTTGATATCATGGATACACTTCATTATTCAAATTCCAAAATAAATATAGTTTTAAATAAAGCTTCAGAGCAATTTGGAATAAAATATAAAGACTTTGAAGATACAATGAAGCATTCTATTTGGTCATATATACCTGAAGACAGTCAAACAGTAATAACATCAGCAAATAAAGGTTTCCCATTCGTTATAACAAGAGCAGAAACCAAAGTTGCCAAAAGTATAATGGCTATGGCTAAAGAGTTAAGTCAGGAAAAATTAGAGCAGGAAGTAAAAGACAAACTGGATTTTAAAAAGCTGTTTGGTTGTTTCTGATAATGTAAATCATGAAAAGAGGTGTACAAGATGTCCCTTTTAGAAAGATTACAAAAAGAAAAGGTTCAAGAGGATGAAATTACTCCTCAAAAATCAAAAAAAAATCAGCCTCAAGAAGACCCATTTAAAGATATTAAAAAGAAAATTCATTCCAAAATTGTTAATGAAATTAAAGAATTTGATGTTGACGATGATAACGAAAAGGGAAATCTTGAACAAAGCATTACAACTTTTGTTGAAACTGTATTGGATGAAGAAAGTACTTACCTGTCAAAAGCAGATAAACAAAAGATAATATCAGAGATAATTGACGAGACGATAGGCTTTGGACCAATAAACAAATTAATAAACGATTCTTCTGTTTCGGAAATAATGGTAAATGGTCCTGAACAAGTATACGTAGAAAAGCATGGGAAATTAGTATTATCTGATGTAAGATTTAGAGATGATCAGCATATCATGCATGTTATAGAAAAAATAGTTGCACCAATAGGAAGAAGAATTGATGAGAGTTCGCCTATGGTTGATGCAAGATTGCCTGATGGCTCGAGGGTAAATGCAATAATTCCTCCTCTTGCCCTAAATGGACCAACTCTAACAATAAGAAAATTTTCGGAAAATCCACTTACAGTTAATGATTTAATTAAGTTTGGAACATTAACCCCAAATATTGCAATGTTTATAAAAGCCTGCGTAGAGGCAAGGCTGAATATTGTTGTATCAGGTGGAACAGGAAGCGGAAAAACAACCACCTTGAATGTACTTTCAGCTTTTATTCCTGAGGATGAGAGAATAGTAACGATTGAAGATGCTGCTGAGCTGCAGTTGGGACAGGATCATGTTGTAAGATTGGAAACAAGACCTTCAAATATTGAAGGAAAAGGTGCAGTAACAATTAGAGACCTTGTTAAAAACTCTTTGAGAATGAGACCGGATAGAATTGTTGTAGGAGAGGTAAGAGGTGGAGAGGCTCTGGACATGCTTCAGGCAATGAATACAGGACATGACGGGTCACTTACAACAGGTCATGCGAATACGCCTAGAGATATGCTGGCAAGATTAGAAACAATGGTTTTGATGGCAGGAATGGATTTGCCGGTTAAAGCCATTAGAGAACAAATAGCATCTGCAGTTGATTTAATAATTCAGCAATCAAGATTGAAGGATGGGACAAGAAGGATAACACATATAACTGAAGTTGTTGGTATGGAAGGAGAAGTTATAACACTTCAGGATATATTTGTATTTAGACAAAGAGGCAGGGATGATAAAGGCAGAGTACTTGGAGAGATAGTATCAACAGGAATAAAGCCTAAATTCCTTGAAAAATTGGCTGAAGCAGGTTTAACTGTTAGTAATGATTTATTTAACGAATAATATTGAGTAAGGAGAAGCGACATGAAAATATTAGCCTTATCTCTTTGCTTTATAACATTAATACTTGTTTTTTATTTAATTGCAGTTTTTGTTTTATCAAAACAAAGATATATTTCGCGTTTAAATAAATATATTTATGATTCTGGTCGTTCGGAAAGATACCAAAGAAATAATCGGAAATTTAAGAATTCAATATATTTTCTCTCTAAAACTATAAGATATATAAAGTTTCTTGATGGTTACAGAAATAAAATACAAGCTGATTTAGTTAAAGCAAATATACCTTTAAAATCAGAGGAATTTATAAACATTAGAATAATATTAAGTCTTGGTCTTGGCATAGTGCCATATATATCAGGAAAAGGAATTGTAATTGCTGTTATTTCAGGGATATTAGGCTGGATAATACCATATATGTATGTAAATACAAGAATTAAAAAGAGAATTAAGCAATTTAATGATTCGCTTGGAGATGCAATTGTTCTTATTGCAAATTCATTAAAGGCTGGATTTAGCTTTTTTCAAGCAGTTGATGTAGTTGCGAAAGAGATGGATGGTCCAATAGCACAAGAATTTGGAATTATGCAAAAAGAAATCAATCTAGGTTGTACAACAGAAGAAGCATTGGAAAACCTGAATAATAGAATTAAAAGTAATGATTTGGAGTTATTAATCACAGCTGTTATGATTCAAAGGCAGGTTGGAGGAAATCTTGCAGAGGTTTTGGATAATATTTCTACGACGATTAGAGAAAGGATTAAAATAAAAGGTGAAATAAAGACTATCACCGCACAAGGAAGAATGTCCGGAATGGTAATAGCGATATTGCCGCCAGCATTGGGTTTTATCATTTATCTGATTAATCCGGAGCATATAGGGCTGCTTTTTAAAAGCACATTGGGATTTGTACTTGTTGGAGTTTCGATAGGTATGGAAGTGCTAGGAATATATTTCATTAAGAAAATAGTTGATATAGAAATATGAATGATTAGTGTAAAGTGTAAAATGTAAAAGGTAAAGTTGAAAAATTCACAAGTTGGAGTCTAAAAAGATGTAGGTATATTCGAGAAACATAAGGGGCTGATGCTAATATGAAATTTATAATTTTTATTCTTATAGTAATAACCATATATTTATATTTTTATTTGGTATACAGCTTTGTAAATAAGGAAAAGCTTGCTATAAAAAGTCGCTTGAACAGCATAGCAAGAAAAACAAAGAAAAACCATTTGGATGAAGAGCTGAGTCAACCTTTACTAAGTAGGATAGTTAAGCCGCTTGCTGATGATATTACGAAAATATTTTTGAGAATAACTCCGAGGGAAATTATAAACAATTTTGAAAAGAAGATAGTGATGGCAGGTACTCCATTTAAATTCACCATTAGAGAATGGACAAACCTAATGGTAGGAATCATTGTATTTCTTCCTTTAATAACAATTGTAACAGGTATTTTATGGGCAGCAGATCCCTTAAGAATAGTTATTATGGTTGGGTTGGAAATAATTTCAGGTTTTATGATTCCTAATTTAATATTAGCTAAAAAAATGAAGGGTAGAAAAAATGATATATTAAAAACCTTACCCGATGTAATTGATTTATTAACTGTAAGTGTTGAAGCAGGGCTTGGGTTTGATAGTGCACTTTCAAAGGTTGTTGAAAAGTCTAAAGGGCAGACTGCAAACGAATTTAGTACTGTCATACAAGAAATGAAAATGGGAAAACCGAAAAGAGATGCATTGAAAGAGATGAGTAATCGTGTTGGATTGACTGATATGACTACATTTATAGGCGCGGTTATTCAAGCTGATCAATTAGGCGTTAGCATAGGGAGTGTTTTAAGGATTCAATCTGAGCAAATGAGACAAAAAAGAAGACAAAGAGCGCAGGAAAGAGCAATGAAAGCTCCGATAAAAATGTTGATTCCAATGGTATTGTTTATATTTCCTACAATTTTTACTGTTTTAATTGGACCGGTAATAATAAAAATGGTTGATATGTTTATGAAATAATAAAAAACTTGGGAAAACCCTTGCTTGACTTTAATAGATGAGGAATTTATAATCAATTAAGGATAAAATATTGCAGGGGGTAACACATTATGAGTGTTTATGACAAATCACACGAACTAGCCAGGGCTATAAGAGAAAGCGAAGAAAACAGAGAATTCAAAAAAATAAGAAATTTAGTATATAGCAATGAAAAAAACAAAGGGCTAATCAGTGATTTCAAATTAAAACAATTTGAAATTCAGGCAGAACAGTTAACTGGGAAAGAGCCTGATAAGGAAAAGCTGGAACAACTCCAAAGCCTGTATGGTATATTAACTGCAAATCCGGAAATAGCTAAATATTTTGAAGCAGAATATAAGTTTGAGAGATTAATATCAGATGTTTATAAAATTCTTGGAGAGACAATAGATATAGATAATGATTTAATTAAGTAAGAAAATGGAGGATGCAAACCTCCATTTTCGTTCGTTTAATATATATGTTATAATTATATCATCAAATATCATTAAATATCATTTCAGGAACTCTCGTATATTCAAAAAGGGGGAATAAAAATGAATAAGCAGGAATCAATCTTTGAAAGGGAAATACTTGTTTCATCCGGAGAAGAGATTGGCGTATTTAAAGTAAAGCTTTATGGAGAAAGAGTAGAAGGTAAATTAGTTATTCTTGTAACCTCAAAGTTTAACCAAAATCCGAAAGAATTTGCAGAAGCTTTACTAAAAAGCATAGAAAGTGAAATATTGAAAAGAATTAATGTTGATATGGTGAAAAATGTTCAAATACTTATGTTGTTCAATCAAACAGTGGCTAGAGTAGTATTCGAATCAGACAGTTCAATTCATCCTAATCATATTGAAGACTTAGACTTTTCATATATTAATGGATTAGAGTATTAAGAATTGATAATTTTATAAATTTCGTCATTATGTACAAAAAAGGGGTATAAAATTTTGTGCATAATTTTAATTGAAAGGCATAATAGACTGATGTATAATATAATTAAGCAATAAAATGCTTAATTATGTATTTTTTTCTGACATAAGATGAATATAACCAAGGAGGCTTGTTATATGAACTTTCAAAGAATCAAGTCAGTTCTTATTTTAATAATAGCTATATCGGCAATAGCAGGTATTACATATTTTATTACGGTGTCAGCTTACCTACCTAAAATTGAGGAAGAGATAACAGATAAAAAAGATAAGGAGTTTCTGCCTACTCCTGTAGTAGTTGCCTCAAGAGATATTCCTGCCGGAGCAGTAATATCTGCCGAAGATGTCACAAGTACCACCATTCCATTCAAAAGTATCGTAGATGCAACCAAAACATATACAATTCCTAGAGAGGTAATTGGTAAAATTGCATCCATAAATATATATAAGAGTGAACAAATATTGAAAGATAAATTAATACCTGAAGAAATGGAATTCTCAAATGCAGATTGGGAAAAGTTAAAGCAGGTACCTACAAGACGCAAAATTGAAAGTAGTTCCAGATATATTACTGTAGATATTCCTAAGTATAATTTTGTAAATGAAAGAGTAGGTGTAGGGTCTTTAGTAGATATATTAATAGACAAAGGACAAGGAAAGTATCAGGTTGTTATTCCAAAGATAGCTATTTTGGATAAAGTGCCAATGTCAGATGGTTCTAATTCAGCGGATGCACAACAAAATGTAAATGTACAGATAAAAAGACCACTGCCTAAGCCGCTACTTATGACACAGCAAGAACAAGCTAAATCTCCATTTACAGAGCCACAGCTTTTATATCAAAATAATCCTGCAATGGAAGAAAGTCAGGATTACAGGGTTACAATAATGGTAACCGAGAAAGAGCAAAAAAGACTTTTTGAAGCTATGACCTACGGGAAGCTTATGTTAAGGAAATATGTATTTCCTAATCAGCCTGAAAGTATATTTACATTTACAGGAGAAGAACAGAATAGTGTTGTAGGTGACGGTACAAAAAAATATGAAGAACCTAAGCCAGCAACACCTATAGTGCCGACAGTACCGGTAAAGGGTCAATAGAAATAATAATATACAAATCATAAAAAAGTGAGGGAATAAGGAATGATAATATCCGTAAACAGCTTGAGGAAATCGAGTGGGACGTCAACCTTTTCGATTTCTCTCGGAATACAGCTTTCGCAAGCCACTGATTTTTCTGTATTGCTAATTGACGGGAGTTATTTATACTCAGATATTGATGCGATATTAGGCATAGAAACAGATAGAGGTCTGGATGATATATTGGACTTGTTAAACAGTAATAAAATTAATGAGAAGTTATTTAAAGATATTGCAATAGAGTTTGGTAACTTCTATGTTTTAACAGGTTCAAAAATATCGCAGTATAACAGATTCGAAATGGATGATATAAACTATAACAGAATTTTTAACATTGCAGAATCGTTATTTGATATTATAATAATTGATTCTCCGACGAAGAAAATGTCCAGTTATTTAAATGAAAAAGGCAGAACAAATGAGAGATTTATTGAATTACAGATTGCAAAGCAAAACTTCCTGATATTTGAAAAGTATACTAAGAGTAAAGATTATAATAAGGATGGCACGGTTTTAGTTATAAATAATTATTGGGACGGTCGGAAGTTTAGTAAAAACTATATTATTAATGAGTATAAAATAAAAGTACCTGTATTTACAATGAGGCATTCGGACAAGCTTCTTGAGGCTTATAATGACAGACTAATAGATAGATATTTATTAAATGAGAATGATGGATATATTGAGGATTTAAAGGTTTTCATGAATTATTTGGGTGAAATATGGAATTTCCCATTGAAGAATGAATATGTAGTTAAGAAGAATGTAATAGAACAGGCGTCCAGCAATAAGAAAAAAGGATTGTTCTGGTAATACCAAAGATAAGTTCTCAATGTTCACAGTTTTATCAATAAATTTTGATATGCAGCTGTGAATATAATGCGGAGAAGGTGGTGGTCATAATGGAAGAATTAATGGAAAAAAAGAAGCTTCATAAGTATTCAATGGAAAACATTATGGAAGAAATCCAACAAAAGCTTACTGATGAAAGGCTTCAGATAGATCATAAGGATGAAAAGCTTGCAAGGAAAAGAGTCCTTCTTTCTGAAATGATTAGACAAGCTGTTGCAGGTGACCAAAATGCAAAAAACTATGTAATTAATAAGATTATTAAAACACTTACAACAGAGATGGATATCAATAATGAAAATATTAATTACATAATTAACTTTAATGATATACAAAAGCTGCCCTATTATTATCAATTTCATATTCTTACACTAAAGTATGATATCTCAAAAATAATAGATAAATATAATGACCAATTTGGTATAATTGATTTTTCTGATGCAGGTAATAATATTTTTCATAAAGAAACCTTTGAAAAAATAATGGAAAGTGAAACCAGAGAGCAAAACCTGATACTTGATTATATAGAAAAAATCAATGTAATAGCAAATATCGTTTATGCTGAGGTTTATGGCTTATCAATTATAGACAGAATAGAGTTTATGGATATAAACGAAGTAGGTGTTAATGGATTCCAGTATATATGGATACAGCATAGGGGTAGTAAAATCTGGCTGGAATTTTTAGAGTATCCGGATAACAATTTATTAAATAACGTTTGCAAAAATGCAGTAAGCTTCAATTCAAAGGTTGACTTGAGCCCAAGTAATCCGGGCATAATATGTCAAAGATATGACGGTTCACGTATTACATGTTCGCTTCAGCCGTTCTACAGCGAGCCAACTCTTAATCTGAGAAGATTTAATCTTGGTAATTTCAATCCTGATAAAATGGTTAATCTGGGAACCATTGACGAGCTGTCAAGAGACTTGCTTAAAATTCTTATTATGGGCAGATCAAACATAATCATTGCAGGAGGTATGGGAGACGGAAAATCGACTACATTAATGACCTTGATTAATTTCGTTCCCGGTTCCAGAGCTATTGGCACAATAGAAGAAAACCTTGAGTTAAGGCTTAAAACCCGGCATCCATCAAAAAACGTAATAGAGGCTCAGGCTGTTCCCGGGAAACCAATTTCAAGTGCATTTGAATTTATGCTTAAACAAGCCAGAGATATAGTTATACTAGGAGAAATAACAAACTCAGAGGAAGCTACACAGCTGATAAATGTTATGCTGCGTCTTTGCAGAGGTTCGATGGGAACCTTCCACAGTGAGAATCCAAAAGCTGTTATAATCAATCTTAGAAACTTGCTTCTGAAATCTGGGTTTTATCATAATGAAATGGTTGCTCAGGCGGACGTTGTTGAAGCAGTAAATATAGTAATTCAAATGACACATGATAATAAAGGCAGAAGATTTGTTGATTATATTACAGAAATAGAGCCGGTGGCTGATGCGGAAGGGGCGGTAATTACATCTAATTTTAGGCCAAGGCATCTTATGGAAAGAATAAACGGCGAGTTTCATTTTGCAAATACTATTTCAGAGGATTATGCTGAAAAGCTGATAAAATACGGTGCAACAAGAGAAGGTATAGATGAAATCAATGCCTTGATAAAAGAAAGAATGAAGAATAATCCAAGGCTGAGAACAATGAAAGGTAAGGATTAAATATTATGCAGATGGGCGTAAATTCAAATAGTATAGCAATATATGAAAAGGTACAGCCATTATCTGCACAACAGTTCTTGGTAATACTTATTATTTATGTAATGATACTTGCTATTAGTTATTACATAATTGACATTATAGAAAAATCCAAGGTAAAAAAGCTTACCAAGCCTAAGTTTATATATCTAAAGACAAGCTTTTTAAACAAATATATTGATAAGCTGTTTGAAGTGCCAATTATTGAAAAATACTTAAAAAGAATATCAGGTAAATTATCTTACTTTAATTCGTATGACGCTAGGGTAAATTACAGAAATGCATTATTATTATCAATTGTAATAATAACAACGTCAATAATAATGTTTACAGCACTGGTTGTAATGTTCAAGGCAAGTATATGGTACTTATATCTCTTATATATTATAGTTATTGTTTTAATAATATATATTTCATTAAACTTCTATGGTGAAATGAAAGAGTTAAAGCTTGCAAAGCAGCTGCCGGAAGCTTTAAACGATTTAAAAATTGCATATGATAACAAAAAACGTCTTAAATTGGCAATACTCGAAGCCTATGATGATATGCCCAAAGATATAAGAAGAGAGTTTGCAAGACTGGCAGAATCTGATAACCTGGAAGAATCTATTATATTTTTAAGAAATAGAGTGAAAAATGATTGGTTCAAAATAGTATTGACTCTTATGCTGTTAGCAGTACAGAAAGGTGATAAGGAAGGAGCTCTGTCAGACCAGCTTCAAAACCTAAATGGTATAATATCTCAGGAAATACTTATAAAAGAATCAAATAGGTTAATGTTTCAATTATATAAGATATTTGTTCTTGCGTCTCCGCTGTTTGCTTTCTTTTTAAGAAATAATCTTATGGCAATGAGCGATGATATAGCAAAACTATATCAATCAGTTAATGCAGCAAATGCACTGTCAGGAATTTTTATATTATGCATAATTGCGTATTTCGTACTTGATACATTCGAAAAAATTTAGGCATCTAATAGCAAAGGTGGTGAGCAGCCATTCAGATAAATAACATTCTAAAGATAAAGAAAAAATATTTAGTAAAGAAAACGTTTAAAGATACTTGGTCGTATAAGTATGTTCTTAAATATCTATATCCGCAGGAAGGCTCAAAGGCATACATTTATTATAAAAAGCTAATAGAAAAATCGCTAATGAATCTTAAAGTAGAGGATTTTTGGAACATAAAAATGCTTTTTGCTATTGGAGCACTTGTATTGATTCTAATGATTACTAAATCAAATATTTATTATGGCTCAAAGGAAATAATAAATGCTACTGATAATAGCTCCGCACTGCTTTTTACAGAAAATAAATCGGAAAAAGAGATTCAAAAGCAAATTGAAGAAACCCAGAAGAAAGAGAAAATAATCTTTGATAAGGTATATGAACTTGTTAAGCTGGAAAAGGATGAGGTTACAGCAGTAAACATCATAATGCAATATATTGAGAAGAATAAACTTGAAATCGATAATGTTCCTTCGGAAGATACAGCTAGGCGTATTTATAAAAAGATTCAAAAATACAATGCTATGCAGGAGACAGATTATTTTGGCATATTAATAATAGTTGTGTTTGCATTCTTTTTACCTGAAGCATACCTGATGTTTAAGAGCTATATGATGAAGTTCTATATATACAATGAGTATTTGAAATTAGAAGTAACAGCTATAATGGTAGGGAAGCTTGAGCCTATTAAAGTTGAAGAGATCCTGAATGTATTATCCGATAACAGTAAGTATTTTAAAAAGTATATTGATGAAGTAAGATTTAATTACTTTAACGTTAAGGATGGAAATGCAAGGGCTTTTGATTCTGTACTTGCCAAGGTATCGCATAAAGAGCTCAGGTATCTTTTGAAAGCACTGCAGCAGGCATCAGAGGCTGATTTGAAAATGACAATAGAAAACCTCGAAAATCAGAGAAACAGTAACAAGGAATTCAGAAATATTAAGGAGGCAAGCAAATTAAAAAAGAAGGAGTTGGTAGGGATATTGATAATACTTATTATTTTGGCAGCAATTTCCGCATATGCCTTTACTCCATTCGAACAGTTAATGAATGACTTTAGTATTTAAAAAATATTTTATAATTTTAAGGGGGAATCTTTTATGATTAAGAGCTTAAAAAACGTACTAAAAAGTAAAAAAGGTCAGATTGGTGAAATACTTGTAGTAGTAGTACTTATTATTTTGGCGGTACTTGGTATAGTAAAATATGTAATGCCGATGTTTGATAAAAATCAGGCTCTTGCAGGTTCAGCCGGAGGTCAAATGGACAGGATGGCAACTGATGCAAAAAATGCAAAATGGGGCAATGTTGGTGATGAGGTACCGGCACAAACAGTTATAAATACATGGAATGAAATTGTTGCTTCACGTTTATTATCAGGAAAGAATAGTGACATAGCAAGCGATGCAACACTGTCTTACACCAACACAGGTGCTGGTGCACCATATAACCTAGCTTCAGGGTCTAGCCAAACATTTGCTGAACATGAGGCAGGAGTTTCAAAAATAAATAGAGCAGCTACATATTATGTTACAACTATAAACATTGATAGGGGAACAGGATTGCTTAAAGATATAACATATATTCAAAAATAGTAATTAATTTGAAGGAATATGGATACTGGTAACAAGCCAGTATCCATATTTGAATGGGTGTGTAAGTATGAAAATAATAAATAAAGTTAAAACTGAAAAAGGACAAATAGCGGACATTTTAATGTTCTTCTTTTTCATTGTTTTTGTTATATATTTCATAATCCTATTTACATCTATGCAGTTATTTTTTAATACTCAAAAGATGGTTGATAGTGTTGTCAGAGACGAAATTGAAATAGTAAGAACAAAAGGAATACTTACTACATCTGAGTATGAAAACTTTCTTGGAAAGCTTGGCAAATATGGGAACTTTAATATTATTGTAATTGCAGAAAAGCAGGATGAGGCTGGCAATCGGGGGAGATATTTTTCATTGGATACTATTCTTGATAAACCATTTAAGGTTGGTGACTTTATTAAGTTTTTTGTTGAATCAAAAAAGCCTTCTCTTTTTGCTGATATTCTGCAAAGGAACTTTATGTTTGGATACAATGGAAAGGGCGGTTCAAGCTTCAGGATGCAATCTCAGGCTTCCGGAATGGTTTGCAGTGATGGATTTATTAAAGGCATAGAGGTTATTAATATTATAAACAAATATTTTGACACTGGCGTTGCTCAACCAGCGGATGGGATATTTTTACAGACTCTGAATTATACATCCATTCCGGTTGGACAGGATCCAACTAGCCTTTCAGCTAACATTGTTCAACAGACCGGAAAGTACGATGTATCAATTCCTGAACGGACAACAGATAAATGGATTGACTATGAGGGTAGGTATTCTATGGAAGTTACGCCTGATGGTGATTATAGAATTAAGAAAATAGTTTTTACTGAATTGCTTAAGAGATAGTCCATAAAACCAATAAGTAGTAAACCGGGGTGTTTAAGATGCTCAGAAAGCTTAAAGGCTCAAATGGTGGGGGTTCAATATTTCCAATAATATTAACCATAATTGTATCAACAATATTTATGTTTAGTATATTTGTGATAAATCTTGATACCCATCTACGTGAGCTTCAAAAAAACAGATACATAAAAGCGGTTGATATGGCGGTAAATACAGCTATGGCTAATGTTGAGCTTACAGATGAGATTCAAACTGTAAATGCAGCATCCCAACAAGGACAAATGGGTCTTTTATACGAAGCATCCAGCTTTGATTATTTGGCAGCTGGATATGAGAGTCATAAAAGAATAAGAATAAATAAAGAAGCACTTATGGATACGTTTTACAATGTATTGCTTAGAAATTTTCAAATCAAAGGGCTTGATAATGTTGGTAATTTTCAGCGATATGTGCCTTTAAAGGCAGTACTTGAGTATGATACCATATCAGTATCTTCGGGTATTCACTTTGATAGTACAAAAAATAAATATGTAGATGACTGGCAGGATATCAGGCTTTGCTTTAAATGTGAAGGAGTTACTACAGGCGTAATTACTGATGTATATATGACTATAGGTGATAGATGCTACATTATTAAGCCTAGTGCAGCTGCTGCTACGGATATGCAGGAAAAATTTAAAGAAAAAAATAGGATATATTTTATTCCTCCAAACAAGCAAGAGGATGATCCTGCTAACCCAGGTCATAAAAAGATGTTGGAAGGAGATGACCCGGATAATCCGGGCAGTAAAATACCTCTTGATTTAGTGATGGATACTCAGAAAAAAAATCGTGAAATGTCCAGATTTGTCCAAAATGTTCTTCGTTCTTATGCTAACATTCAAAAGACAAACAAAAATCTGGAATATCAAATGTCAATAGCAGAGTTTGATTACACAATTGACAAAAATGCCAAACAAATAGCAGATAGAGTTAATGGAAGTATTAATGCGGCAAAGGATGTAACCTTCTACTGTTTGGTTGAAGGACTGCCAATGAAGTCATTATTAAACGATCAAATAAATAGGTCATTCTCTACATTTAGTTATGGAGGAGCAGCCATAAAGAGGGCAGATGAATAAATGATAATTGGATTAGCCTTAAAAATAATCATAGCTGTAATATTAGTATTCATATCTTATAAGGATATCAAAGAAAGAATCATACCAAACTGGGCAGTTGCTGTAGTGCTATGCTTATCAACAGTTTGGTATTTTCTTTACAGCAGAGATATTAAGGATTATTTTTTCTATATATTCCTTCTCAGTATGCCATTGCTAATCTTAAGCTTCATATTGGACAGCTTATCAGATATAAAGCATAGTGTTTATGGGTATGTGGTTATTCTGATTTCTGTTGTAACTGCAGTGCTTATACCTGCTGATTCTAGGACAAAATATATTACTGCATGCTTGATTATTCTTTTGCTGACATTATTGGAAGGGTTATTTAATAAGAAGCAGGAAGAGGAAGAAGAAGGTTTAAGTATTGGCGGAGGGGACATAAAGCTTATTGCAGGATTAGGTCCTGTTTTGCAAATGAATGGTGTTGTATTTTTGTTCATTTCATTTTTAACAGCATATATTTATATGAAGATTAAGCGGGAAAAGGATATCTGTCTGGCACCATTTATGCTTATTGGATATTTGGTGATGTTGTTTATATAAAAGAAAGGAATGATAATTAAGATGAAGGTTATCAATAAAACAAAAAATACAATAATATGTGAGAGCTGTGGCTGGGCTGATACATTATATACTAGAGCCAAAGGTCTTTTAGGAAGAAAAAGTATTGCAGATGATGAGGGATTAGTGATAACTGGCTGTAGAAGCATTCATTCTTTTTTTATGAAGTTCCCAATTTGCGCAATATTTATTGATAAAAATAATAAAGTAGTAAAGGTTCTTGAAAACTTTAAGGTTAACAGATTATCAGGTTATTATATCAAAGCTGATAAGGTTATAGAGCTTCCTCCCTGGAAGGCAAAGAATACTTTTACAAGCATAGGGGATATTATCGAATTTAATAAATAAAGTGAATCTTCCCATTAAATCCTGTCTATTATATGACAGGATTCCTTTTTCTAAAAAAAAGTAAAATTTTTACAAATAATACTTGAATAATTAAAAAATTATATTATAATGGGAATGAAAAGAAAATTTACTATATTTATGGAAAAGGAGGACAAGCATTTTGGAAGGAAAAATCACAGTGTTAATTGCAGATGACAACAGAGAATTTGGAGAAATCCTATCAGAATATTTACAGTCTCATAATGATATAGAGGTAATTGGGGTTGCAAAGGACGGATTAGAAGCTTTTCAAATGATTGAAAAGAAAAAGCCGGATGTTGCAATATTAGATATAATAATGCCTCATCTTGATGGTCTGGGTGTATTAGAAAAGATTAATGTCACACAAATACCAAAAAGACCGCTTTGTATCATGCTTACTGCTGTTGGACAGGATAAGATAACGCAGAAAGCAATGGCCTTAGGTGCAGAATACTATATAGTAAAGCCTTTTGATATGGATATTCTTGTAAACAGAATCAGAGAATTAAAAAAGATTAACAACAGTAAGGTGAGCTTCTTTAAAACTGAGCAGTCTGCTGAACAAAAAGTACCTTATGTTAATACCTCAACGAAAAGCTTAGAAACAGAGGTTACAAACATAATACATGAAATTGGAGTTCCGGCACATATAAAAGGTTATCAATACCTTAGGGATGCAATCATAATGGTTATAAAGGACATAGAAGTAATAAACGCTATTACCAAGCTGCTTTATCCATCAATAGCAAAAATGTATAATACTACACCGAGCAGGGTTGAAAGAGCAATAAGACATGCTATTGAGGTTGCATGGAGCAGAGGCCAAATGGAAACCATTGATTCGTTGTTTAAATATACAATTAATGTAGGAAAAGGAAAACCTACAAATTCCGAATTCATTGCAATGATTGCTGATAAACTGAGACTAGAATTAAAAGTAAGTTAATATAAGCTGATATACAGCCCCCGGTTTAGAAATCTAAATCAGGGGCTATTATTTTGCCTTTTTGAAAGGTGATAAAAAACTTGTTGTTTTAAGAAGAAAACTTCTTTAAAACGACAGCCGGTTTTGACAGGCTATTTAGGAATGTTTGTCTAAAATAGTGGTGGAAAGTAAATTGTGAGGTGAGATGGATGCTAAGATTTATAAGCTTTATTAAATATGTAATGATAGTTTTATTAGCGGTGGTTTTAGCCTATCTGGTATTCCTTATAATTGGGGTCAGAAGTAATCCTGAAAAAATAAAAAGTGTTTTAGGATATATACCGATGACGGTTGCTTCTGGCAGTATGAGCCCTAATTTAAATGCTGGTGATTTGATTATTGTTAAAGAAACCAAACCTGAAAAAATAAATTATAACGATATTATATCATTTAAATTTGAGGATAATAGGATAATTACACATAGAGCAATTGAAGTATTTAAAAATTCTAATGAAGTCAAAATACAAACCAAAGGAGATGCAAATGATGATGTAGATGATTGGGACGTATCAAATAAGAACTTAATTGGTGTAGTGTGTTTTAAAATACCTCTGGGAGGATATTTTGTAAAATGCATGGCTAGCTGGAAGGGTATTGTAATAATGATGGTAATACCAATATTTTTTATAATTAGCGGCGAGTTAAAGCAGGTATTATGTAATATACCTATACAGGAGTTGAACAAATGATAAAACGATTAAAAATTAGAAACATGACCAAGCTGATTGTTTTTTGTCTATCAATGCTTTTACTTGTATACTCTTCTAAATATATATTTGGGAGTAGTAATGATATAAGAAAGACTAAAGATAACTTAGCTTCAAACCTATTTAAAACCACAAACAGGATGTATATTGGAGGATATTATTCTCAAGATAATAGCAAATATATAAATGAATTTTGGGCGGAATACTTACAAAAAGAAGATGAAATATGGTTTTATTATAATGAAACATCATATAATAAGGGCTTTGAATATATTGCTCTCGACATAAAAAACAAGAAAAATAGCAAGGATACAGAAGATATAAGAATTCTTTGTTTTAAAAATTTTAAGATTAGTTGCGTAAAAGGAATCTTGGAAGAAAATATAGCTGTGGATTGGGAAAATAATATTATTAAAATAAAGAAAAAAGCATTAAATCAATATAATTCAGGCTTCTATGTTAGAATTGGTTCAGCAAAAACAATAAATTCACCAATTAGAATGACTTCTTACAAATCTTGTGTGCCTTAAATTTTTATACTTTCCAGAAGTGTATAAAAGAAATATAATATAGGTGTGTTTAAAAGGCACCTATATTATTATGTAGAAAGGAATTTTTAAATTGATTAATACAATTCTAATAATGCTTATAATTGGTATTGACCAATATACAAAATATTTGGCAGTTACATATTTGCAATATAATCCAACGCCGGTTATTCAAGGAGTATTTGAATTAAATTATGTTCAAAATAGGGGGGCAGCTTTTGGAATAATGCAAAATTCCGGCTGGTTGTTTTTTATTACGATACCTATAATCTTAGGAGCTTTATTTGTTTATATACTGCTAAATAAAAATAAAAAAATGTATCAAATACCATTAATATTAATTACAAGTGGAGCTATTGGCAACTACATAGATAGAGTCCGATTTGGATATGTAATAGACTTTTTGGACTTTAAGGTTTGGCCTGTTTTTAATATAGCGGATACGGCAATAGTAGTTGGTGCTGTCTTATTTGCATTAATAATAATCATAGAAGAAAAAAGGCAGGAGGACCAAAAGAATGGTTCAGCAGGTTGAATTTTCGGTTGAAAAAGAGTATGAAGGATTGAGACTTGATATTTATATAAATAAAAAGCTAATAGATAAATCCAGATCTACGGTTCAAAAGCTGCTAGGAGATGGATTTGTAAAGGTTGATGGTAAAGTAGAAAAATCATCATACAAGGTTAAAGAAGCAAATAGTATACTGGTTACGATTCCAGAGTTGGAGAAGTTGGAGATAGAGGCACAAGATATTCCAATTGAAGTCATATATGAAGATAATGATATTGCTGTTATAAATAAGCAAAAAGGGATGGTGGTGCACCCTGCTTGCGGTAATTATTCAGGAACCTTAGTGAATGCACTGCTATATAATTGCAAAAATCTTTCAGGCATTAATGGCGTGATAAGACCAGGAATAGTTCATAGAATTGATAAAGATACATCAGGGGTATTAGTTATCGCTAAAAATGACAATGCTCATACAAAGCTTTCTGAACAGCTTAAAAAGCATACAATGAATAGAATATATTATGCCTTGGTACATGGAGAAATCAAGGCTAATTCAGGAAAGATAGAAGCAGCAATAGGAAGGCATAAGACTGACAGAAAAAAGATGTCGGTTGTAACAAAGGGTGGGAAAAATGCAGTAACGTATTTTGAGGTTTTAGAGAGGTTTAGCGGTTATTCGTTTATAAGGGCTAAGCTTGAAACCGGGCGTACTCATCAAATCAGGGTGCATATGTCATATATTGGACATCCTCTTGTTGGCGACGAGGTATATGGTTATAAAAAGCAAAAGATAAGCATTAAGGGGCAGATGCTTCATGCTGCAGTATTAGGGTTTATTCATCCGACAACAGAGCAGTACATGGAGTTTGAGACGGCACTTCCCGTTGAATTTACAGAACTTTTGGAAAAGCTAAGAGTGAAGGATGCACGAATTCCCCCTCTATTTTAAGAGAGGGGTGAGTTGTTATTTCTTCTCTGTAAAAAAGCTTCTAATAAGCTCTGCAATTGAAGTGGTTGCAGCAGCAACATAAGTCAAGGCGGCTGCGTCAAGGACCTTTTTTGTTTCAATAATTTCATCAGAAGTCAGAAAACCATTTGCAAGAATGGTGAGTGCCCTCTTACTTGCATTGAATTCTACAGGAAGAGTAATAATTTGAAATGCAATAATAACCAAAAGTACGATTATTCCGAACATAGTAATTTTAGGAGAACTGATTATCAAACCCAATATAATAATGGGAATTGTAGACCATGTACCAATATTTGCAATATGAACCATGCTTGAACGTATATTTAAAGGCAGATAATTAGTACAGTGCTGTAATGCATGACCAGTTTCATGAGCAGCGACACCAATTGAGGAAAGTGAAGTGCCTGAATAAACACTTTGAGATAATCTGATAGTTCTTGAGGAGGGGTCGTAATAATCAGTAAGATAACCGTCAATTACCTCAACATTAATATCTGAAAATCCTTGATCTTTAAGAATGGTTTTTGCAATTTCACTGCCATTCAAACCAAAGCTATTTATTACCGATGAGTATTTGTCAAAAGTTCTACGCACTTTAAGCTGAGCATATAAAGACAAGATTACAGCAGCTACAATAAGCAACAAATAAAGCATCCAGCAAGAACCCCTTTCAGCAGATTTTTTTGCCTTACATATCATATAATCATTTACTGCCAAAGTCAATTTTAATACGGTTGCTAAAGTAAAATTCAAGTAGTTTAAGCCCCCTATATCTCCCACGAGAAGCCTGTATCTGAAGGAGAATAAGAATTTTCTACATAGAGCTGCTTTTCGCTCCCTTTTGAAGGAGGAAAGGAGGGTCTTTTAATAAAAATAAATAATGGTATGGACAAATCATAATCCTTATGTTAGAATTTCATAAAAGAGAACCTTTAAATTAGTCCTGTGAGGCTGGTAAGGTTGTTAATAATAACATTTCTATGTTTATTTTTAAACTTCCTGCCAGAGTAGAAGTTTTTTTTATGCCTTAAATCCATCTAATGTAGAAGTAATAGCAAAAACTTACTGATTCTTCCCTCTATTAAAAGAAAGGGAAGCTGCAATGGTGAGTTGGAAAGGTGATTAATGTTGAATAAAGATAAAGCAGTAATAATGGATAAAACGGCAGTTCACAGAGCAATAAATAGAATTGCACATGAGATTATTGAAAGAAACAAGGGGATTGAAGACATCGCACTTGTTGGCATTCAAAGAAGGGGTGTGCCGCTTGCTTTAAGAATTGGCAAGAAAATTAAGGAGTTTGAAGGAGTTTTTCCACCCGTAGGTATTTTAGATATAACATTTTACAGGGATGATTTGAGTTTGCTTGATGAGCATCCGGTTATAAACGGAACAGATATTCATTTTTCCCTTGAAAATAAAAAAGTAATACTGGTTGATGACGTGCTTTTTACTGGCAGAACGGTTAGAGCAGCAATGAATGCAATAATTGACTTGGGAAGACCTAAAATGATACAGCTTGCAATCCTTATAGACAGGGGGCATAGAGAGCTGCCTATCAGAGCTGATTATATCGGAAAAAATGTTCCAACAGCAATAAATGAAATAGTTAATGTCAATCTCGAGGAGGTTGATGGTATTGAAGTAGTAACCATAAACGAGATGGAAAAGAAAATATTAATGTAGTTAAGTAAGGTTTTTACCTTACTTTTTTTTAGATAATGCAGATTGTAAGGGGGAGTGATGATATTGAATTTAGCTTCAAAAGACGTATTGGGTCTAAAGGATATGACTAAAGATGAAATAGAGCACATTCTAAGTACCGCACAAACAATGAAATATATAATTACTACTAATAATAAAAAGACTCCGCACCTATCCGGAAAATCAATTGTTGCTTTGTTTTATGAAAACAGTACAAGAACAAGATTATCCTTTGAACTTGCTTCCAAGTATATGGGCGCTAACTTTGCAAGTATAGCAGCTTCAACAAGCAGTGTTGCAAAAGGTGAAACGCTGATTGATACAGGGAAGACAATCGAAGCCATGGGTACTGATGTAATTATTATGCGCCATCCAATGTCAGGGGCGGCTGAATTACTTGCAAAGAATCTAAATATCTCAGTAATAAATGCCGGAGATGGGATGAATGAGCACCCGACACAGGCTTTGCTGGACATGTATACTATTAGTGAAAAGAAAGGCAAAATAGAAGGACTAAAGGTTGCAATAGTAGGAGACATTTATCACAGCAGAGTAGCAAGAAGCAATATATGGGGACTTACAAAAATGGGAGCGCAGGTTAATGTAGCCGGTCCATCGACATTAATTCCGCCCGAAATTGAGAAAATGGGAGTTAAAGTATCAAATTGTGTACATGAAGCAATCAGGGATGCTGATGTAGTAATAGCCTTAAGAATTCAGCTTGAGAGGCAGAAAAAAGGGTTGTTTCCTACAATAAGAGAATACTCGAAATTTTTCGGAATTGATGATGAAGTGCTAAAAATGGCTAAAAGTGATGTTCTACTTATGCATCCGGGTCCAGTGAATAGAGGGGTTGAGCTTTCATCTTATACTATAGATGGTAAAAATTCAGCAATAAATGAACAGGTAACAAACGGGTTGGCGGTAAGAATGGCCTTGCTATATATTCTTACAAGGAGGAATAAAGAAAGTGAAAATATTAATTAAAAATGGAAGACTAATTGATTATCTTAGTGATTTTGATGGTGTTACCGATATTTATATAGAGGATGGTATTGTAAAAGAAATTGGTAATGAGCTTGAATATTTGGCAGATGAAATTATTGATTGTACTGGTTTCTGTGTTATACCTGGAATGGTTGATATGCATTGTCACCTTAGAGAACCGGGGTATGAGTATAAGGAAAGTATTGAAACAGGTGTAAATAGTGCAGCAGCAGGCGGATTTACTTCGATAGCCTGTATGCCAAATACTAATCCGATGATAGATAATCAGGTTGTAGTAGAGTTTGTAAAAGAAAAAGCAAGAAGAGCAGGCAAGGTAAACGTATTTCCTATTGGCTGCATAACGAAAGGTCAAAACGGATTGGAACTTGCGGAAATTGCAGAAATGAAATTGGCAGGTATTGCAGCAATATCAGATGATGGTAAACCGGTAAGCAATCCATTGGTTATGAAAAGAGCACTTCAATATGCCAAGATGTTTGAAATTCCGGTAATATCTCATTGCGAGGATAAAGAGCTTGTGGATGAGGGGGTTATGAATGAAGGTTATACTTCAACGATACTTGGATTAAAAGGAATTCCAAAGGAAGCTGAAGAAGTAATGGTAGCCAGAGATGTTATACTTGCAGAGAATAATGACTGCCATGTGCATATTGCGCACATAAGTACAAAAGGCTCTGTCGAAATAATAAGAAATGCAAAGAAGAGAAATGTAAAGGTTACTGCCGAAACATGTCCACATTATTTTAGTATAACAGAAGAGGCTATAACAGGCTTTAATACAAATGCTAAGGTAAATCCGCCCTTGAGAACTAAGGAAGATGTTGAAGCAATAAAGAAGGGGTTGGCAGATGGAACTATAGATATTATCGCTACAGACCATGCTCCTCATCATATAGATGATAAGAATGTTGAGTTTAACAATGCAGCCTTCGGGATTTCCGGATTTGAAACTGCATTATCGTTATGTGTAACCAATTTATTACAAAACAATGTACTAACTTATAAACAGCTTGTTGAAAAGATCAGTTATAACCCATCAAAGATGCTTGGCATAAACAGAGGCTCGATATCGGTTGGTAGTGCTGCAGATATAACCATTTTTGCGCCGAATGATGAGGTGCTAATAGATGCCAAAATATTTAAGTCTAAAGGTAAGAATACACCTTTTGACGGGTATAGATTAAAAGGAAAGGTATGTTATACGATTGTAGATGGAAGGATAGTGGCAAAGAATTAAAAAGAAAGGATGAGGCTTATGAATGCAGTAGACAAATTGATTGAAAAAATTAAACAAAAAAATAACCCTACAGTTGTAGGATTAGATCCTCGCCTTGATAAAATTCCTGAATTTATTAAAAAAGATGCTTTTAAAAAATTCGGTACAACTGAGAAAGGTGCAGCTGAAGCAATAATAGAATTTAATAAGAAAATATTGGATTCTATTTACGAATATGTTCCTGCAGTTAAACCTCAGATAGCATTTTATGAGATTTTTGGAGAAGAAGGCATAAGGGCTTTTAGGGAAACCTGTAATTACGCCAAAGAAAAGGATTTGCTTGTAATCGGTGATATTAAACGAGGAGATATTGATTCAACAGCAGAGGCTTATTCTACTGCATATCTTGGAAAAAGAAAAATTGGCTTTAAAGAAGAAGGTATATTTGATATTGATTTTGTAACAGTAAATCCTTATCTGGGAGCAGATAGTATAAAGCCATTTGTAGAAGATTGCAGTAAATATGATAAAGGAATATTTGTCTTGGTAAAGACATCAAATAAATCTTCAGGAGATATTCAGGATATACTTGCCTTTGGAGGAAAATTTCTATATGAGCATGTTGCCGAAATGGTAACAAAATGGGGACAGCAAATTATAGGACAAAATGGTTACAGCGCTGTAGGAGCTGTTGTTGGGGCAACTTATCCTGAGCAAATTTCAGCATTAAGGGCAATACTCAAGCACGGGTACATTCTTGTTCCCGGTTATGGCGCACAGGGTGGCAGAGCTGGAGATGTAGTTAAGGCGTTTAAAAATGATGGTCTTGGTGCAATAGTTAATGCATCAAGAAGTATAATATTTGCTTACCAGTCTGATAAATGGAAGACTATGTATGCTGAAGACAGATTTGATACTGCAGCAAGGGCAGAAGTTATCAGAATGAGAGATGAGCTTAATAAGGAGCTGGCAAGAAAGATGGTAGGAAGAGTTTAATTAGTGTAAAGTTAAAAACAGAACAGTCAGTTATGAAAGGAGCTTGTTCAAGTGAAAAAAGCAATTCTTGCATTAGAAGACGGTACGATTTTTAAAGGAATCAATTTTGGAGCAGATGGCGAGGTCGTTGGCGAGGTTGTTTTTAATACTGGAATGACTGGTTATCAGGAAGTTCTTACAGATCCGTCATACAGTGGGCAAATAGTTACTATGACGTATCCTCTTATAGGGAATTATGGTGTAAATAGAGATGATGTTGAATCATGTAAGCCACAGGTCAAAGGATTTATTGTCAGGGAAGCATGCAAAACGCCAAGCAACTGGAGAGCAGCTGAAACTATAAATGATTATCTTGTGAAAAATAATATAATTGCTATTGAAGGAATTGATACCAGAGCGCTTACAAGAATACTTCGCGAAAAGGGCACGATGAAAGGTATGATAAGTACTGATGAGAATTTTGACTTTAAAAAGAAAGAGGCTCAGATAAAGAGCTTTGAAATTAAAGACCCTGTTAATGAGGTAACAACGCAAGAGCCAAAGATTTATGAAGGTAAGGGTTATAAAATTGCACTGCTTGATTTAGGTGTTAAAGAAAATATAATAAGGTCGCTTAAAAAACGTGACTGCAAAGTAATCGTTTTGCCGGCTGATACTTCTCCTGAAGATATTATGAAGTATAAGCCTGACGGAATATTATTTTCAAATGGGCCTGGTGATCCAAAGGACTGTGTTACAGTTATCGAAACAATAAAGAAGCTGTACGGCAAGATTCCTATGATGGGGATATGTCTTGGGCATCAGATTATGGCACTGGCAGCGGGCGCTGATACGGGAAGATTAAAATATGGGCATAGGGGATGTAATCATCCGGTTAAAGATATTGATAAGGATTTAACCTATATTACTTCGCAGAATCATGGTTATACAATTGTGGAATCATCAATAAATCCGAAAACAATGTATATAAGCCATAGAAATATGAATGACAATACAATTGAGGGAATTAGATATTTGGATGCTCCGGTATTTACAGTTCAGTTTCATCCTGAAGCTTCACCCGGACCAAATGATAATGCATATTTGTTTGATGAATTCATGGAAATGATAAGGATAGAGGGGGATATTTATTAATGCCTAAGCGTAAAGATATAAAGAAGGTACTTGTAATTGGGTCTGGCCCAATTATAATTGGACAGGCTGCAGAATTTGATTATGCAGGTACTCAAGCATGCCGTGCATTGATGGAGGATGGGATTGAGGTTGTACTTGTTAATTCAAATCCAGCAACCATTATGACTGATAAGAGCATGGCTCATAAGGTTTATATAGAGCCCCTGGTTCCTGATATTCTTAAGAAGATAATCATTGAAGAAAAGCCTGACAGCATACTCCCAACACTAGGAGGACAAACGGGATTAAATCTGGCTATGGAGCTTGCTGAATCAGGATTTTTGAATCAGCAAGGGGTCAAGCTTCTTGGTACTGCTGTTGAAGCAATTAAAATGGCTGAAGACAGACAAGAATTTAAAGATATGATGGAAAGAATCAATGAGCCAATAATAGCAAGCAAGGTGGTTGAATCTGTTGAAGCAGCACTGGAGTTTGCTAAAGAAATAGATTATCCGGTGGTTGTAAGACCTGCATATACATTAGGAGGAACCGGAGGGGGAATTGCACATGACCCTGAAGAATTAACAGGAATAGCATCAAACGGAATAAGATTGAGCAGGGTTTCACAGGTTCTAATAGAAAAATGCATCTCCGGCTGGAAAGAAATTGAATATGAGGTAATGAGAGATTCAAAAGGAAACGTTATAACGGTTTGCAACATGGAAAACATAGACCCAGTTGGAGTGCATACTGGCGACAGCATAGTTGTTGCTCCTTCGCAAACTTTAACTGATAAAGAATATCAGATGCTTAGAACTGCATCATTAAAAATAATTTCTGCCTTAAAAATTGAAGGAGGATGTAATGTTCAGTTTGCGCTGCATCCTACAAGCTTTGAATACGCAGTAATTGAAGTTAATCCAAGAGTAAGCCGTTCCAGTGCTCTTGCTTCAAAAGCAACCGGTTATCCGATTGCAAAGGTCGCTTCAAAGATTGCAATAGGTTATGGATTAGATGAAATACAAAATAATGTAACAGGAAAAACCTTTGCTTGCTTTGAGCCAACCCTTGATTATGTGGTGGTAAAAATACCAAAGTGGCCATTTGATAAGTTTGTCAGGGCAAATAGGACACTCGGAACTCAGATGAAGGCAACCGGAGAAGTAATGGCAATCAGCTCATCCTTTGAAGGCGGGCTTATGAAAGCAATCCGCTCATTAGAATTGGGATTGTATACGCTTGAACAAGAATTCGCAAAAAAACTAAATGATGAAGATATATTCAGAAGACTTAAAGATATTAATGATGAACGTATATTTATAATAGCTGAAGCCATAAGAAGAGAAATATCTCTTCAAACAATCAATGAAATAACTAAAATTGATATGTTCTTTTTAAATAAATTTAAAGAAATCGTTAATATGGAGGAAAAATTAAAACGGACTAGTATAAAAGAGATTGAGAGAGAAGAACTTATAAAATTAAAGAAAATGGGCTTTGTTGACCTTAGTATAGCAAAATTAATGAGTTGCTCAGAAGAAGAGGTTAAGGAAAGAAGAAATAAAGAATCAATATTACCTACCTTCAAAATGGTTGATACCTGTGCTGCAGAGTTTGAGGCTGTAACACCGTATTTTTACTCAACCTATGACGAAGAATGTGAGGCTAAAGACAGCAAAAGAGATAAGGTAATAGTTATCGGCTCGGGACCAATAAGGATTGGACAAGGAATAGAATTTGATTACTGTTCTGTTCATTCAGTATGGGCACTAAAGGAAATGGGTTATGAGGCAGTTATAATAAATAATAATCCGGAGACGGTGAGTACTGACTTTGATACCTCTGACCGCCTGTACTTCGAGCCTCTTATTAAAGAGGATGTAGAGAATATAGTTGAAAAAGAAAAGCCATTAGGTGCAATTGTTCAGTTTGGAGGTCAGACAGCAATCAAGCTAACAAAAGACCTGCACAAAATGGGCGTAAAGATTCTTGGTACAAGTCAGCGGGGAGTTGATTTGGCAGAAGATAGAGAAAAGTTTGATGCCCTCTTGGAAGAATTAAAAATTCCTAGACCAAAAGGCAAAACAATATTTACACTAGAAGAAGCATTAGAAGCCGCAAACAATCTTGGCTATCCGGTTCTTGTAAGACCTTCCTACGTTTTAGGCGGACAGGGAATGGAGATTGCTTACAATGATAACGATATTACGGAATTCATGTCCATTATAAACAAGGTTAAGCAGGAGCATCCGATACTTGTTGATAAGTATTTGCTTGGAAAAGAAGTAGAAGTAGATGCAATATGCGATGGAGAGGATATTTTGATTCCCGGTATCATGGAGCATCTTGAAAGGGCAGGAGTCCATTCTGGTGACAGCATATCGGTTTATCCAACGCAAACAATAGAAAAATCTATTAAAGATATTATAGTTGATTATACGGAAAAGCTGGCAAAGGCTTTAAACATAATAGGATTGATTAATATCCAGTTTATAGTCTATAACCATGAGGTTTACGTTATTGAGGTAAATCCGCGTTCAAGCCGTACTGTTCCATATATTAGCAAGGTAACTGGTATCCCAATGGTTGACCTTGCAACAAAAGCAATGCTGGGAAAGAAGCTGAAAGATATGGGCTATGGCATCGGGCTGCATCATGAGTCTACCTATGCAACGGTAAAGGTTCCGGTCTTCTCATTTGAAAAGCTCAGAGATGTTGATATTAGTCTGGGACCGGAGATGAAATCAACCGGAGAGGTGCTGGGAATATCAAAAAATTTTTCTGAAGCCTTATACAAAGGACTGATTGCATCAGGAATAAAATTAAGCAAGAACGGAAATATTCTCATGACTGTCAGAGATTCTGACAAGGTTGAGTTAGTACCGATTGCTGAAGAGTTTGAAAGGCTTGGGTTTACTATATGGGCAACCGGAAAAACGGCACATATGCTCAATTCATACAATGTGGCTGCAAACTATGTCAAAAAGATTGATGAAGGCTCTCCGAACATACTCGACTTAATTGATTCGGGGAAAATAGATATTGTAATTAATACTCCTACTAAAAGCAGAAAGCCTGAAAGAGATGGGTTTAAAATACGCAGAAAAGCCATTGAACGTTCAATTCCTTGCCTTACATCGCTTGATACGGTAAGGGCTGTAGTAAATAGTCTTAAATATGGAAAAAGCATAGAAGATATAGATGTTGTTGAGCTTGATGAATTAGTATCCAAGCATTATATTTGCAAGGTAAACAGTACCGAAGAATTATCGCCTGGTATAATCAAGTTTACAGTTCAGGCGCCGGAGATAGCAAAAAGGGCTGTGCCGGGACAATTTCTCGAGATTAAATGTACTGAAAAAATTGATACAACACTGAGAAGACCAATAAGCATATCAAATAAAGATTTTAAAAATGGACTTGTTGAGTTTATTGTGCAGACGCGAGGAGAAGCAACATCTGCATTAGCCAGAACTAAATCGGGTGAAATGTTAGATTTATTAGGACCTATCGGGAAGGGATTTGGTCTTAAAAAGACAAAAAATCCTGTTATTATCGGCGGCGGGATAGGTGCTTTCCCTTTACATTTCCTTGCCAAGACCCTTGATAATCCAAACCTGAAAATATTATTAGGATTTAGAAACAAGAATGCAATAGTTCTGGAAGATGAATTTTCAAAAATAAATGGGAAGCTGACTATTGCTACCGATGATGGTTCCTATGGACATAACGGTTTTGTTACTGAGCTTCTGCTCGACCAAATAAAAAATTCGGAAGTAGATATGATTTATGCGTGCGGACCTCTTCCAATGCTTAAAAAGGTTAGAGATATAGCACTGCAGAACAATATTCCATGTCAAATATCTGTAGAAGAAAGAATGGCTTGTGGTGTCGGAGTTTGCCTTGGTTGTGCCATAAAGCTGATTGATGGTGACGATTGGAGATATGGACATGTGTGCAAGGATGGGCCAGTGTTTGAGGCGCAAAAGGTAATTTTAGAATAACTCACCCCCTAGCCCCCTCTCTTAAAATAGAGGGGGTAAATATAACCATAAGGAGAGGAATTGTGAATAACGTTATAACAGAATTAAACATATAAAAAATAAAGCTAAAAATCCAGACATAATTTCACTTTGAAATTTTAAATTAAGAGAGGGAGAAAGAAAATGAATAAAGTAAAATTCATGTGGATTATTATGGCTGTATGTATTACTACTTTCGTAGGATGTGGCAAAAAACCGGAACCGGTGGTTAATCCTAAGCCATTTGAGAAGCAGCACATTAGTGAGAGAGGAAATACTTTTGGAAATATTGCAAATAAAGGACTAGCGGCTGCATGTGGAGATTGGATTTATTACAGCAATAAAGGCTTACATAAAATGAAAAAAGATGGTACTGGGGATACAAAAATCAATAATGATATATGCAAAAATATAAATGTAATTGGCGACTGGATTTACTATAATAAAGTGACTGAAAATAAAGCAAAAGCGAGTAATGTTGAAGATGGTTTATGGAAAGTAAAGATTGATGGAACTTCAAAGGCTAAATTAGGGGATATAACAAATATAAATATCATAGGCAATAAAATATATGGGGTAAGAGAACGAAAAGAAGAAAAGACAGAGTTTGATGGGGATAAAGTTTGCCCGCTTAGCCTATATATAATGTCCATAGATGGTAAACAGAAAACGGAGTTAAAAGATTTCTTTAAAAGTTCGCCATACAGAGTTGATGATATGGTTGTAATTGAGGATTGGATTTATTTTAGTGGAGGAGATTTACAGCAAATTAATCTTGAGTTATATAAGAAAAAAGCTGATGGAGCCGGAGAAGCTCTATTGGTTGATAATGTTAATGAGGCACGGAGTTTTTATGTTGATGGTGACTGGATTTATTATTGTGATGATAACGAATTTGGTTTTAAGATGAAAACTGATGGTACTAAAAAAATAAAACTTCAAAATGTTAAATCAATTTTGAATGTGGTTGATGGTTGGATATACTTTGGTGATAGTAATGCTTTATATAAGGTTAAAGCTGACGGGACAGAGCTTACCCGTTTGTTATTAAAAAGAGATATGGTTCTAAATAAAAATGAAGATATATACGATTGCGACTTTTTTGACAAGTTAAATGTAACTCAAAAGTGGGGCTTTTATTATGATAATTATGGTTCATTAATAAAAATAAATCTTAGTGATATTGCAAACGGCAGTAGTAAAACCATTGGAGATTTCGCTAAAGATATTTGTCCTAAAGGGATGGATTTACTTGAAACTTTAGAAGCCGATGTTAATGGAGATAACATTACAGAATATCTTTTAGGCTTTGGGAAAAAAGGCAGAGAATTTCAAGGAGTAGAATTCCAAAAGGTAAGCTTTGTTGTAAAGGATACTGCGGCTAATACCTATTCTGAGTGTGGTAATCTTGCTGTATATAATCATAAACTTCTTTTTATTGATAATTTTTCATTTATTAAGTTGAATAAGGATAATAAGAAACAAATATTGATTAATTATTCTGGATATGATGATAATAATAACCAAGTTAATTTGCCAGCATCGGTAATTTATGAGATTGATATGGCTGAAAAATTGCCTGGACTTATACAAGTTTATACCATTACATGGAAAGAGAATGGTGCTCCGGCAGGAGAAATCAGAGATATTGACAAAGATGGGGTAGATGAGTTGAGTGAATTTGAAGAACGTACTAAAAATAGCGGATTAATGCACTACAAAAAGTGGAATGGCAAAAAGTTTGTACAGTATAAGAGTGAAATAGTTTATTTGGATCCTAATGACAAAGGATATTGATAAGAAAATACTTCATTGATATAGCGTTGGTGGATTTAGTTTATATATCAAAGGGGGAAAAAAATGAAAAAGGTAAAATTAATATGTATTATTATAGTATTCATGATTTCTTTTGCAGGATGCGGAAAGAAACCAGCTCCAGCGGTTAATCCTAATCCAGTTGAGCATACAAAGGTATTACCTAATGCTGAAAAACAAAAAACAGATACTGAAATTTTTGATGTAAAAACAGACAAAGTATTGAGTGCCTATATTGATACTTTATGTCCTAAAGATATGAGCTTAATGAAATGCTTAATCGGAGATATTGATGAAAATGGTTCGCCAGAATTGGTTATATCTTTTGGAGATAAATCCAAAAAGGCTATTAATGAAATATTTTTACTTAAAAAGAGAGATAGTTCTTGGGCAAAATTTGAAAATTTGAAAACTAATAAAAACGCAATTGATATAGAGCTTACAACCTTGTATAAGAAGGATAAAAAAGAGCTTTCTGTAATTTATCAGCTTAAAGATAAAGGGAAAATATATACTGTGTATTCTTTGAAGGATAAAAAACTGCTGCGGTTATCAAAACTTGATAGTATTTTTGAGTATGATCTAGTGAAATATGGTAATATTGGCGAACAAGATATAAATATCACTGACACTGATAAAGATGGAATAGATGAAATAATTTTAAAAGGTAAATATGGAGATGTTCAAGAAAGAGAGGTTAGCTTACATATAAAGTGGAATGGACGGGAGTTCAAGCAATATAAAAAAGAGGTTAAGTATGTAAAGGGAAGTTTTATATACCCAGATGAGCCGGAAAAAGTTGTAGAAAACTATTTTGAAAGCAGACTTTTAGGAATAAATGAAGAGACAAATAAGCTGATAACAGATAAAAATTAGGCAGCTATACTTTTTTAAATTGCTGCGATTATGATAGGTTGCCATATCAAGGAGAAACACCATCTCCGGGAGGATACTTCTTAACTCTTGAACAAAGCTTTATATTGTCTGATGTAATTTTAAATGATAGTAAAAAGGCAATAATAAGTACTTCTTTTGATAAGGAAAGTAATGAACATGCGGATGCTTATTTTACGTTAAACAAAATAAATGGGAAATGGCAAATAAGCAATATATCAAACAAAATAAGCTTTATTAATATGACAAAAATGAATGAATATGCCCAAAAGTATAAGAAAAACAATAAGAATGACATACTTAAAAATATTATTGATAATATAGATTCTTATAAAAATAAAGAAGTAGAAAAATACTTTGTTGCAACCTGTGACTTAGACGGAAATAAGGTAAATGAAATATTTTTTATCTACAATCGGATGATAGAAGATAAAAAAGTTGGATTTTTCACTCTTATAAAATGGGAAGGTAATAGTTTGGTTTGTCTTGATGAACAACAAGTTTTTGACGGAAATGAGACAGGAAGAAGTGATAAATATTTATATTTATCTTGGAAGAACGTTAAAGTTCAAATTGAAGATATAATTTATGGAGGAAATAAAGAGATATGTATTTTTGATGAAGATGATTCAATGCGCTGTCTTAAAATATTTCAACTAATAAATGATGCATTTGTAGAGCTTGATTATAAACTAAGTACTGAACCATTTTATATGGATATAGAACATGATAAGACTGGGAAAGCAATAATAGTAAATACTTATAAAGTGACAGACGATAAATACGAAACTACATGTTATAAGTGGACGAACGAAGAAGAGTTTAAAGAAATAGAAACAACCAGCTTACATAATGAAGATGGGCGGTAATAAATATTATTAAATGGAGGCGCTAGCTTGAATAACGTTATAACAGAAGTAAATATAGGTAAGTTAAAACTGAAAAATCCTGTCATGGTTTCATCAGGAACCTTTGGATATGGCAGAGAATATGCAGAATTTGTGGATTTAAACAAGCTTGGGGCAATAGTAACAAAAGGGACTTCGGTTGTACCGTGGAAAGGTAATAAACCTCCAAGAATTACAGAGGTTTATGGTGGAATGATTAATGCAATAGGACTTCAAAATCCTGGTGTACATGCTTTTATTAAGAATGATTTGCCCTGGCTTAGAAAGTTTGATACCAAGGTGATTGTCAATATTATAGGAAAATCAGTAGAGGATTATATTGAAGTTGCTTCAATACTGAATAAAGAAGATATTGATGCAGTAGAGCTTAATTTATCCTGCCCAAATGTAAAAGAGGGTTGTATGGCTTTTGGAACTACATATGCAGGAGTAAAAGAGGTTACAAGTAAAGTCAGAGAGGTTTATGACGGGACCTTGATTGTTAAGCTGACACCAAACGTTACAAGTATTGAGGAAACAGCAACAGGTGCAGAAGATGGAGGGGCTGATGCAGTATCACTTATAAATACGATACTGGCAATGGCAATTGATATAAATACCAGAAAGCCTGTAATAGCAAATAACATGGGTGGCTTGTCAGGTCCTGCGGTTAAACCGATAGCGGTAAGAATGGTTTATCAGGCATCAAAGGCTGTTAAAATACCTGTAATAGGAATGGGCGGAATAATGAATGCCGAAGATGCACTTGAGTTTATCATTGCGGGGGCATCGGCTGTATCAGTAGGTACTGCAAATTTTAAGAATCCTATGACATCTATAGAAGTTATTAAAGGAATAGAAGAATACCTTATAAATAATAAAATTGGGGATATAAATGAATTAACCGGCAGTTTGGTTATGAATTGAGGGTACGTTTGCCTTATAAACATCAGCAAATTCTATATTGATTGTTTCAATAAACTTATTATCAATTATTTCATTAATCAAGCAGGGAGCAGTCTTATTTTCTTCTACCAAGGTAATTGGAAGGGTTATTATAAACTCAGTTCCTTTACCTTCTTTGCTTTTTACATCTATTTTTCCATTGTGCAGCTCAACAAAAAGTTTTACAACATAAAGCCCAACGCCTATTCCTTTGCAATAAACATTATCATACATTTTGCCCCCATTTTTGAATTTTTCAAATATGCAATTCAATTGCTTACGAGGGATTCCTGTACCGGTATCCTTTACTGATATTTTAATGTTATCTCCTTCTTGAGTTAAGGAAACTATAATTTCTCCTCCGGGATTTGTAAATTTAAATGCGTTGGTTAATAAGTTGAGAATTATTCTTTCTATTTTATCAGGATCAAAAGCAATCACTTTTTTATCTAAATCAGATGAAAAAGTAAGAGAAACACCATTAGTATTGCTTAATTGATTAACAGAAGAGCAAATGTTTCTTATAACACTTACTATATCATTGTTTTGAAGGTTGAGGTTTTCACCACCGGATTCGATTTTAGCAACATCCAAAATACTGTTAAATAATCGCAGCATTCGATATGAGTTCTGCTGAATTATATATAAATATTTAAACTCGTTACGCTTGACTTCTTCAGGGAGTAAACTGCTGTTGTTTAAATGCATTTTTAAGACCTTAATTGTATTAAGTATAACTGAAATAGGGGTTCTTAAATCGTGAGAGATATTAACGATAAAGTTAAATATATTTTGGTTTTCTTCAACTATTTTTTTATATAATACTTCTTCAGAAAAATTCATATTTTCAAGAAAATTTTCACTTGAATCATTATAATTATTTATCATGAGCACCCTCCCCAAAAAGCAGAAACTTATATTAGTTTTTTACAACTTAAATACTTATATGGAAATTAATAACAAACAAATAATATAATAACCAAATATGGAATTTAATGCAATGAATAAATGTTAAATTTTGTTTAATTTTTAATTATGAATGACTTACATAAATTCATCAGCACAAGTAACATCTGATAGGTTAATCACACTTATAAAGGTTATAACACAGTAATTTTAATACAAATTAATTATTATTGAAGGATTTTTTTTATTTATAGAGAATTGTTATATTAACTTAAACACACCCGCTTCTTGTATTAGACACTACAAAAATTATTCTATATTATACGACACAATATTAAGTTATAACTAAAAAAAAGGGGTGGTTAATATTAAAAAGATAATAATTAAAAAACAGGATGCAACTACTAATGTAATCTTATTCTTATTTAATTCATTTCTAGTGCCAAAAGGTATAACAAAAATATCCCTGAAAAAATTATTTGAGCTAATGAAACCATTTAATAAAAGTGAGACCTCTATTCGAATGGGTCTTTCAAGAGCTGTAAAAGCAGAAATATTAAGCAATATAAAGGAAAACGATCAAGTATATTATGAATTAATTGATAATGGAGCAAAAAGTCTCGAAGAGTGGAAAGAGATAAAACAAATATTCTGGAAAAAGATATCAATGAAAAAAAATTTATGGAACAACTACTGGTGCGTAGTTGTTATGGATTTGGTTAATATAAAGGAAAATAAGGAGAATATGCTTGAATATTTGAAAAATTTAGGCTTTGTAAAGTTAAATAAGGATACCTTTATACACCCATACGATTTTTCTAAAGACATTCAAACTAAAATAGATGAATATAATTTAGTTGGGCAAGTTAAGGTCTTTATTTCAAAGCTTGTTTCCGAACACAATGTTTCTGATTTTGTTAGCAGTCATTGGGATATAAATAGCGTTAACCAAAAATATATCAATTTCACATTTAATTACCCTCCAACGTTACCTATTTGGAATGGCATTTCAGATGCAGAGAAAATAATACCTTTTTGTCATAATTTTATAGGTGATTTTACTGAGTTAATGAAGCTGGATCCTGTACTTCCAAACGAGTTTGTAGGCGCAAATTGGGAGGGCGATAATGTTTTAAGAATTCTTGACCAATTTAACAGAACTGTAGTTCCTAGAGCCAAAGATATTGTTGATAAAATACTAAATAATTAGAGAAGAGCTAAAAGCTCTTCTCTAATTATTTAGTATAGTTTGTATTTTGTCTAAAAGCATTGATACTGCAATATGATTCATTCCGCCTTCTGGTATAATAACATCAGCAACCTTTTTGCTTGGTTCAATGAATTCCTCATGCATAGGCTTGACTGTTGTCATATATTGATTTATTACCGAATCCAAATCTCGGCCTCTTTCTTTTAAGTCTCTGATAATTCTTCTTAATAAGCGAATATCTGCATCAGTATCAACAAATATTTTCATATCCATTAAGTCACAAAGCTCTCTATTTTCAAATATTAATATTCCTTCTATTATGATTACCCGTTTAGGTTCAACCTTAAAAGTATCAGGAAGTCTTCTGTGTTCCATGAAGGAATAAACGGGTCTATCGATTGGCTCGGAATTTCTTAATTTTTTTACTTGTTCTATAAGGAAAGGGGTATCAAATGAATTAGGATGATCAAAATTTAGTTTTGATTTTTCTTCAAAAGATAATTTATCGAAGGATTTATAATAATAGTCCTGACATAATAGTACAACATCATCTGCAAATACATCCTTTAGCTTTCCTGCAAGAGTAGATTTGCCGGAACCGGTACCTCCGGCTATTCCAATAACGAATACGTCTTTCATCATAAGTGCCCTCCTGTAAATATCAATAAGAAAATTATAGCATATTGTTATAAAACTGAAAATAGGCTAATTTATTAAGGAAATAATGATTTAAATTAATATTTATTGAGAATTTTAAGGCAAAAATATTTCTTGATTTTCGATATATACTATAGTAATCTAAATTAGTGATAAAAGTTTCCAAAAAACCTATTTATGGAGTAAGATAACAATATGAGTTTATATACATTATTTGATAAGATTAAGAATAATAGGGCATTGGTAAAGTTTTCGCTGCTTATATTCTTTACGGAATTTGTCAGGGGAGCATATCTTAATTTTATTCCATTATATGCAGACCACTATTTGGATTATTCTGTTGATGCAATCGGTGCAGTCGTTTGCGCTTTTTTCTTAGCAGAAACAGTTGCGCAAATAGGTGTTGGATGGTTATTGGATAGATTCAATAATAGACTTATTCTGGTAGTTGGTTTGATTATTTCATTTTCTTCAATAATATTACTGAAATTTATAAGTTCTCCTATGATGCTCATATTGGAAGGAGCTATTTTTGGTTTGGGATTTGCTCCAGTATGGATAATGGTGCTTGGGTATGTTTCAAAATTTAATGAACAAAAAAGAGCCCTTTCAATGGGGATTGTTTATTCTGCATGGTTATCGGGATTAGGATTGGGCAGCGTATTATTAAGCTTTTTAGTTGGACGGGGCTACATGTTTGCCTTGAATATATTAATATTACTTTGGGGATTATGTGTTGTTTTTGGTGCAATAATAAAAGAAGGCATACGTAAGGAAGATGGGCATATAGATGTAAAAAAATCATTGGAAATGACGTATGATGAGCTTAAAAACAAAAAATATCTTATCCCTGGTTTATTACTTCAAACCCTAAGTGTATCAATACTTGCGCCTATTGTGCCAATTTATTTGACAAGCAGCAAATATGTAGGATTGTCTACTGATAATTATGGAATAGCTTTATCGGTTATTGGCTTAATGACAATATTTTTCATGGGCTTTTTTGGTTCTTTAACAAAAAAAATTGGAATTAACAAACTATTTATTTATGGAATGCTTGTTACTTCAATTTCAATATTAGGGATGGGAAATACTAAATTCTTATATGTTATTATGTTTTTTGGTATAATGTTGGCAATATCATATTCAGCAATATTACCAGCATGGAATGGCATTCTCGCTAATAATATCAGAGAAGAAATCCGGGGAATAATGTGGGGAAGTTTTTCAACTATGGAAGGATTGGGAAGAGCTATTGGGGCTTTGCTAGGAGGAATATTAGGAAAAGGTTTTAATTTGCACGTATCTTTTAATTTAAGTGCGGTAGCATTGTTAATGCTTGCCTTGTATTATTTGTATTTAAATAAAAATAAAACACTTAATTAATATTGAGAAAATTATAATATACTATTAATAAAGTTAAGCTTGTATAAAATTTTAAAGGGGTAACTAATGACAGTGAAAAAAGTACTGATTCTTACTACAAATTATGGAGATGGGCATCTTAAAGCAGCTAGAAGTATTGAAAAAGAGTTATTAAAAAAGGACCCGAATATTAAGGTTGAAATAGTAAATTTATTTCATGAAGCGCATCCGTATGTTAATAAATTTATTAGATTTTTATACCTTAAATGCTATTCAAAAGCACCTAAGATATACGATATGCTTTATTATTCAACAAAGGATATAAAAACTAATTTTTATATAAATAATTTAATTGGTCTCTTTGGAAAAAGAACATTAAAGAGATATCTTCGTGAAGTGCAGCCTGAGGTAGTATTAAATACGTTTCCGGTTCTGGCGATGCCAATATTGTATAAAAAAGGAAAAACTAAGATTCCATGCTATACAGTAATAACTGATTATGGGCTGCATAGTCAGTGGATTGATCCGGGAGTTTCAAAATATTTTATAGGGCATAATGTTTTATTAAATCAATTAATTAATCAGGGTGTTGATGTTGATAAGATTGAAATAACCGGAATACCTGTATCGATTGAATCTGATGGTATTGCAAGAAAAGAGTTTATAAAAAAATATGATTTAAAAAGTGAAGATATACCTGTAGTAACGTTACTGGCAGGTGCAAATAGCGTTCTTTCATCACTGGATAAAATAGTTGAAGGAATTTATAATATGGAGCCCAAAGTTCAGGTTATTATTGCATGTGGGAAAAATAAATCTTTGAAAGAACGTACATGCAAATTTGTAGAAGGTAAATATGATGATAGAGTTAAGGTTTTTGGGTTTGTTGATAATTTGCATGAAATTATGAGAGGTTCAGATATTGTTATTTCTAAAGCAGGAGGAATAACAACTACCGAGGCGCTTAATATGAATGTACCTTTAATAATTTTTGGTTCAACTGCAGGGCAAGAAAAAGAAAATACAAAATTTCTATCAGAAAATGGATGTGCATATTACGCAAAAGATATAAATCAATTATTTAATACATTAAAAAATGTTATAGTAAATAAAAAGCTTATTCAGGATATGATTGATAATGCTGCAAAGATAAAAGTTGACGGAGGTTCTCAAAAAATTGCTGAATGCATTTATAAAAAAATGACAAAAAAAAACGAATGCGTGGAAATAGGGAGTGAGTCCAAGTAATGCATCAATCTATAAATCAGTTAACCGTAATTAAAAATATTGCTATATATTTGTTGATTATTAATGTTTTTGGTTTCTTAAGTATGATGCATGATAAAAAGATGGCTCAGACAGGTAATTGGAGGGTAAAAGAAAAGACACTTTTACTTATTGCACTAGCTGGAGGCTCAATAGGTTCACTACTAGGTATGTATAAATTCAGACATAAAACTAAGCATTTCAGTTTCAAATATGGTATCCCGTTAATAATAATGCTGCAGATATTTTGTTTTATTGTATATAAATTCAATCTTTATACACCAATCATTGAATTCTTGAAACATTCTATTTAATAAGAAAATGCATTTTTCCCTTTTATTTTTATTAGAAATGTTATATTATATATCTTGTATTATGTATATTTTATAGGCAAGATGTGTTTACATAATATATTTATTGTGAATAAATAATTTTAGATAAAGGAGTAGATAGATATATGTACAACCAAAATGGTGTCCGAATCGAAGATACGACTTTATATGAAGGTGGTAAAGCTAAACTTAAATATAATGGGTATCTACATAAAAATGGAGCAGAAGAAATATATGTTCATGTGGGGTTTGGCTTATTGTGGGAAGACCTTACGGAAATTAAGATGACAAAGCATACCGGCTTTTATGAAGCAAATATTCCTTTAGTAAAAGCTGATACATTGAATTTTTGCTTTAGAGACAATTCGAATAACTGGGATAATAATTTTTATCAAAATTATTCATATGAAGTTAAAAGAGTAACTAAAGCTCAAAGTACATTATCAAGTGCTCAAAAAATAAGTAATATAGATATTAATTCTATTGATGTTAATAATACAATCAAGAAGCGTAAAACAAAGAGGACAGGCATGATTGATTCTCTTGATTTGACAAAGGATTCAGTAAGCTCTGTGAAAGCATCTCAAAGCTTGGTGCCTATTATTAACAGTGAATTTATGCAATATCGCAGATTGCCTGAAAATTATATAAGAAACAAAAGAATGCGGGTATTGTTCTATAGAATGTTTTCGTATGTTCCGAGATTATTAAATGGTTATAATAAAAAAAGAGCTAAAGAATTTCTAAAGAAATAGATTGAAAGAATGCCAACAACTATTAGAAAGGCAAGTAACTATGAATTTTGGAGAAATACTTAAAACCAGAAGAACATTTGGTAAAATGAGCTTGAATAAGCTTTCAGACATTTCTGGATTTGATATTAAAACATTAAGGGATTTTGAGAATAATAATACAAAACCGGTAATATATGAGGATATCCCGAATGGGAAAATTGATGATAATAATATTGGATTATTTAATGAATATTTAAAGTTTTGCAGACTCACACAAGCATTAAGATTTGACATAAATGAATTAGAATCAAAAATTAGGAGCAATTAGATTTTTCTCGAAAGAATCAAAGAAATACACATATTTGTTATTGATATTTTGGGAAATGTTACAGCAATAAACCTTCTCATGTTTTTTAGTTTTTCATTATTCTCATCAAAATTAGCTTCATAATAAGCTAGAAATTTTGCTTGAGAAATCTTATTTTTTAGTTCCCAATCAAAAAACTTAGTTCTTTTTTTTGTTAATAGCTGTTTAATGTCTTTAATAAAATTCTTATAATCTATAGAATTTACAATTGTATTATACTTTTCTATTATAGTATCAATAAGTATATCAAAAGAATAAACCTTTCTGTTTTCAATTTCTAATTCTTCAGCAGCTATTTCGACCATTGCAGGAAGGATTGAAGCTGCTGATAGTTTACCATCAGTATATTTAGAAATAGCCCTGATAATTTTATAAAAAATCAGCTTATTCATAGGCTCTGGCTTATCAGACCAGTTTAATCCCAGAAAATCATACAGTTTTCTGAAATCATCAGGTGTTAAGGTCTTTAAATATTTTTCCTTGGCGAAATCAAAATGAGTGTTAGGAACCATATAATAATTCTTGCCTTTAAGCTTGCCGAATTTCTTTAAGGTATCACAATAACCCATTTCCATATTTTCTTTAGCCTTAGTTGGATTGAAGTCCAGAATACCGCCTGTTGATCTTGAATTTTTTATACTTATTATATTCACACCTGAGGTTTCAACTTTATTAACTATACCCGGACCGGAAATATCTACGGCAATAATATTTTTCATCTTTTTATTTAACAGTAAAGAAATCGGAATAACATCACAAAAACCACCATCAATAAAAGAACACTTATCAATTGTCTGGCGTTTAAAGATTGGTAACCCTGCACTAGCTATAATATAATCTATTAATTTACCATTTGGAATATTTTCTTTATATAGCTTTACAGGCTTCATTTCTGATAATGAAAATGTAACAATTCCATAACCCATTTGTGCTTCGCGAATTACTTCTTCTTTCAGGTTAGCTTTTAAAAGCTCTTTTAAAGGGGTAATATCCAGTCCGCCATTTGCTAAAGCAGTTGTAAAAGTATTAAGAAAAGATACGAATTTTTCTTTGCTGGTATTACATAATCTTACACCTTTCCCAAGCCTGATAACGCTTGCGAGATTGGTTTCAGTCCAAATCTTATATGCCAGATTAAAATCATTTTGTATTATTATAGCACCATTAAGAGCGCCAACTGATGTGCCTGTCACAAAACTAATTGGGATTTGAAGTTCATTAAGTGCTTGCCATACACCTATTTCATAGCTTCCTTTTGCTCCACCGCCACCAAGTGCCAAGCCGTATTCGTCCATTTGTGCAAAACCTCCTTGCGAGAACTTAATTATATTTTACAACAAAAGGAATAACTTAAAAAGAGGAAGAATAATCTTCCTCTTAAAATATTAATAACTTCTCCTAGTTAAATACTCAAATCAATATGCTGGATAATTCCCGATTTGCCATCTTCCTTTAAATATATTCCTGTTTTAGCAACACTGCCAAGTGCTTGATTTGAGGAATCTTTTATGTCAAAATCGGTTGAAACATTTCCTAAATAAATTGCGCCTACTCCTTTTTGACCAAGAGCAAAAAGAACATCATTTCCGTTTTCGTCTTTTGTCCATATTTTTAGTTTATCAAATATAGGATCATTTTCATCTATCCAACCATTAGCATCTGCATCATATTCAGCTAATTCAGAGAATCCATCATTTGTTTTAGGTCCAAATAATTCCGACCCATCATTAATCTTGCCATCGTTATTTTTATCCAAAACAAGGAATCCGCTGTTTTTATCTACAAAATTAAGGTTTTCTTTTTCACCATCAGTATCTATATCAAATACGAAATTACGGTTAGGCTCTAAATTTGCTCCAAGCCCATCAAAGTTGATAACTAGAGGATCAATTTTTGCATCTCCTGCTCTTATATGAATTTCTTTATCGGAAATAAACTGTCTGCTCATGTTTAGTTCTGATGTGAAATTGATTTCACGACCATCTTGGGTCTTTACAACTCCAGCAGCCTTAAAACTCATTTTCTGACTTTCAGCATAAGTTTCTTTAAAATCATAGCTAAGTCCCCAGCCTTTTTTTTGCGGTTCCTGAGGAATTGACCTGTTAAATTCAGCTTGCAGCGCATTTGCGCATTTATCTTTATCGAGTATCTTTTTAGGGATTATAATCTTAATGTCTTTACCTGTTAAGTATTTAAGCATTCTTTCTAAAATCATAATTTTTTGTTTATCTTGATCACTAATGTCAAGCAAATTATCATCAGCTGCAATTTCCATAGCTGATGGTGGCTGAATTACAACTTTGTTTTTTCCTTCTTCTGAAATCATAAGAGAATCTAATCCGGGTATTAGGCTGTTTGAGCCATCTTGATTAGAGTTTTGATTATTATCTTTAATTCCGTCAATCCAGTAATTTAAAGACTCTTTTTTTGTATATGTTTTTGATTGGATTGTATTGGCAGACATGGCAATGCTTGATTCTGAAATCTTCATTAAAGATTACCTCCTTGTAAAATATATCGTCCATGAAAATATAAAATTATCTCTGATTATTATATCGACAAAATATTATTAGAACTTAATGGGATTTTTTAAAAAATTTAAATTTGTGATATAATGAGAAAAAACTTTGGGGGCGAATCATGAAAGGCAGAACAGTAATTATAACAGGTGCTTCAAGAGGCATTGGACAAGAAACAGCAAAGCAATTTTCAAATGAAGGGTATAATGTTCTGGTTAATTATAATAAATCGGAATGTGAAGCAATCCAGCTGAAAGAAATCTTAAGAAAGAATAATGAAGGGGTAGAGATTTATAAAGCTGATGTCTCCAAAAGGATTGAAGTTGAAAAGATGGTAGAATATTGCCTTTCGAGATTTGGTTCGATTGATGTTTTGATTAATAATGCCGGAATTGCCCAAACCAAGCTTTTTACGGATATTACAGAGGAAGATTGGAAAAACATGATAGATGTAAATTTATCGGGAACATTTAATTGCAGTCAAAGTGTACTTAAGCATATGATAAGCAAAAAAAGCGGAAAGATAATCAATGTATCATCGGTTTGGGGAATGACAGGTGCATCCTGTGAGGTTCATTATTCTGCGGTGAAAGCAGGAATAATTGGCTTAACAAAGGCTTTGGCAAAAGAGCTTGGTCCATCAAATATACAGGTTAATTGTGTAGCACCTGGCGTAATAAAAACAGATATGCTTTCAGAGTACAGCAGTCAGGAAATTAAAGAAATAGAAGAAGAGATTCCTCTTAAAAGATTAGGTAAGGCTGATGAAATAGCAAGCTTAATTACTTTTCTTGCATCTGAAGCTGCTGATTATATAACAGGGCAAATAATTAGCCCCAATGGGGGCTTTGTAATATAGATATATTATTTGACTAGAAATGCTGAGGGCACGAATCTGGGGCCATAGCGGCTGCAAGGATTGTTTTGTATTTTATTCTCATAAACAAGTGTTGTTGAAGCACCTCCATCTAAATTCGCTGCATTATAGGCTCCATTTTCCAGCATTATATCTACACAATCTTTGAGTGTGGCGCCGATGCTTGTTATTTGCCTTCCGTCAACCACTAGAAATAATACCGCGCCATCCTTACGCTGTCCTATAATTGTTCTTGGCCCAAGACCCCAACCGCCATTACCTGATTTAATCATAGATTCTCCATTCACGATTAAAAACGGCTTAAATGAAACAGCATCACGTAGATTGAGTTTTTCAATTTCTTTTAAGCTATATTTGCCAAGAACGAGAGTATTCTTCGAGTCAAAACCGATAACGCTGTAGGTTTTTAATCCTTGCTTATACATTATTTTATAGTTTTCAATTATAATTCCTTCAGGAGTACCGCCATTTCCATGCCCGCCTTCATCGCTAAATCCTCCTGCATTAATTCCGGCAATTGCATTATATTTACTAACGATGTCTAATACTTTCATGCCGCGGCTGCCAAGCTTGGAAGTTGTACCTACAGAAACCCTGGAAGGATCGTGAATTATCATTAAGAAACCTTTAAAGCTATTTCTTTGCATAGGTATGAGCTCAATTTTATCATTATATCCTGAAGTATTGATACCATTATTACTTTTTGCTGAAGAGTCATCAATCTTGTTCTTTTCCATAATTCTATTAATTTCTTCATCGCTTACAAATATTCTTGCAAGATACTGTTGAGTCATAGTTGTCATAGCAGTTGTAACGTATAATTCTTTTAAATCAGTAAAAGGACTGTGAAAAATAATCAGGATAGAAGTTACCGAGAAAAACAAAATAAAAATGAAAGGATAAAGTATATACTTTTGTAGAACTTTCTTTATCTTTGTCTTTTTGTATTCTTTTTCCATTTGCAATTTTTGCATTCTCGACATAAATTATGCTCACCTTGAATGATATTTTTGTTAATATCAAATATTTTATCATTAAAACATAATATTTTAAATATTTCGATAATTAAATTGATATTACAAAAACTCATAAGGTGTAGCAATAAATAAGATAGAGACTAACCATAGACGGGTTATAAAAATTAATATATAATTAATTTCGTGAAATTTTGCATTAGGAAGGCAGCGATTATGACTTATTCAAATTTTCATACACATTGTAAATTTTGCGATGGTGAGGGAGAGCCTGAACAATTTATTAAAGAAGCAATAACCCGGGGGTTCAAATCAATTGGGTTTTCTAGTCATGCGCCTTTGCCAATTGATGAATATTGGGTAATGAAAGAAGAAGCATTGGAAGAATACTGTCATACAATTAAGCTATTAAAAAACAAATATAAAAATATAATTGATGTGAATCTTGGATTAGAAATTGATTATAATACAGAGGCTATTGGTGATAATTTCAAACGCTTTAATCATTTAGGCTTGGATTATAAAATTGGAGCAGTGCATATCATATTTGACAAAAAAACAGGTAGACGCTTATGCTTTGACGGAAGCAAGGAGGACTTTGAAACAATAATTAATGAATTCTTAGAGGGTGATGTGAAAAAAGCAGTCCATTCTTATTACTCTCTGGTTAGAGAAATGATTGAGAATATTAAGCCGGATATTGTTGCTCATTTTGATTTGCTAAAAAAGCAAAATAAAGATAACAGGTATTTTAATGAAGAGGAAACATGGTATAAGAATGAAGTGCTTGAAACATTAGAGGTAGTAAAACAGAGGAATTCAATTATAGAGGTTAATACAGGGGGAATTGCACGAAAATTTCTAAGCTCTATGTATCCCAGTGACTGGATATTAAAAGAATGCAAAAAGATGGATATTCCTATAGTGCTAAGTTCAGATGCTCATCAGCCGTGTAATATTAATTTTTATTTTGATGAAGCTGCTAGGATTCTTAAAAATATTGGATATGAGAAACAGTTGATATTATCCAATGGAAGTTGGAATTTTCATGATTTATAATTGAAATTTATATTGGAGGTTAACGTGCAAGAGATAAAAAATAAAAGTTGTAATGCTTTTGGAGTTGCAGGGTTTCTTGATGTTGAAACAACCGGGCTAAACCCAAAGCATGATGAAATTATTGAATTATCAATTTATTTATTTGAATTTCGAAAAGATAACGGAGAGATTACCAGAATAATAGAAAGATATGCTGGATTAAGAGAACCGTCAATTCCGATTTCTCCAGGTGCTCAAAGAGTAAATAAGATAACCTATAAAGAGCTTAAAGGAAAAAGCTTGGACATTCAATATATTGAAAGCTTGATTGACAAAGCTGAATTTCTTGTAGCGCATAATGCGAATTTCGACAGAGGCTTTATGGAGCGTATGGTAAATGCTTGTAATCATAAACCGTGGCTGTGTTCGATTAAAAATATAGATTGGAAAAGCAAAGGCTTTAAATCAAGGGCTCTTGGAAATCTATTAAGTGCGCATGGTATAAGTACTGATAGAGCGCATAGAGCTGAAGATGATGTTAGAGCCGCAATTGAGTTGCTATCAATAAGAGCATCAAATGGGAAAACATATTTTTATGAAATGTTAGAAAATGTGTGTTATTAGCTTGAAGATTAAATTAATTAAGAGGAGATGGGTAAAATGTTTTCAAATGAAAGAATTAATTTAGTTGCTCCATGTGGTATTGACTGCGGAATTTGTGAGTTGAACATGTGCAAAGATAATAAACAATTACTAGATTATCTTGTATCTAAAGGCATTCCAAAAGAAAAATTACCTTGTGAAGGTTGTAGAAGCGCACAGGGGATTTGCCCTGTAATTAGTTGCAAGTGCGAAACATATAAATGTTTTATTGATAAAAAAATTGATTTTTGTTATGAGTGTAAAGAGTTTCCATGTGAAAAGTTAAATCCTTCAGCAGATAGAGCGGAAACACTTCCACATAATTTAAAGGTATTTAATCTATGCACTATTAAAAGAACTGGTGTTAAAGGATTTATTGAAACTTCGTCCGAAATAAAACAAAAGTACTATAAAGGTAAAATGCAAATTGGAAATGGTCCACAGATTTAAAACAAAAGGGGTTGAATGAAAGGGGAAAATACTATTGAATGCGATTATAATTAAAATAATACCGATTATATTAATATTTATTTTAGGTATAGTTTTAAGGAAATTTAAAATTTTTAATAAAGAAAATGCAGACTTATTTTTAAAACTAGTTTTTAATGTTTCTATTCCAGCGTTCGTTTTAACGTCTATTAGCAAAATTAAACTTTCACTAGATTTTATCTATCTTCCAATAACGGCAATATTAATTATTATTTTTACATATTTTATATCAAAAAGTGTAAGTAAATTTTATAACTTAGGAAACCCATCTCTTGGAGTATTTATAGTTGGGTCTATGATTATGAATATTGGTTTTACATTACCATTTTTTATTGCTGCATATGGAGGAGAAGGATTAGCTAGAGCATCAATATTCGACTTTGGAAATGCATTATTAACATTTACTTTTATATATTATTGCGCTTGTAAGTTTGGAGGCAAAACAGAAGATTCTAAAATAATGGCAAAAAAGTTATTGAATTCTCCACCTTTATGGGCTTTAATGATTTCAATAATACTAAATCTATCATCTGTTAAGTTGCATCCTTTAGCTCAAAACTTCTTAGAAATATTAGGTAATATTACAGTTCCATTAATTATGTTATCACTTGGAATATATTTCACTCCCAAAATAGTAAAAATATTTTCTGTAGTATCTGTAATTGTCATAAGAATGTTTGTTGGGTTGTTATTAGGGTTTTTATTTGTATATTTATTTAAATTAGAAGGATTGAATAGACTGATTGTTTTAATAGGTGCATCAGCTCCGGTGGGTTATAATACGCTTACTTTTGCCTCTATGGAAAATCTTGATAAAGAATATGCTGCAAGCTTAGTATCATATTCTATATTAATAGGAATTATCTTCATTCCATTTTTGATATTTATTTTATCATAGTTTGTATAACTCATATGAATGTAGTGCGAATTTTATAAAACCAATATATAATGGGTTAGATTAGGTTTTTAAAAGCCTGATTGTGCAGCCTTATAAACCATACTTTGATGGGCATCGTCAACTTTATCGGTGCCATGCGTTTTACTTCCTAGAAAATGAATATCAAAATGTCCAGACATATTATTTCCTTTTACTTTTTCAAGATTATAACCAGGACCATAATCTCCGGTCCTCCAATCAGATACCCAACTATCTGCCGGAAGGTCTTCGCGACCTGCATGTGGCATACCAGCCATAGAAGCAGCCATAGCCTTACCATTAACTACAACGATAACCGATCTTCTTTCCCAGCTCCATTGACCGCCATAAATTTTTTTCATTATTGAAGTGTCGGCTGCAGTCAAAGTTTCTACATCAGCATGATTATAACCATAAGACCTTTTAATATTAAAGCTAAGTTTTGTTCCCACGTCTATAACTTTTGCTTTTGCTCCAATGTAAAATATTTTTTCTGCATTTTCAAACCACGGAACTAAAAGGTTTCTATTAATTAAAGAATTTCTGGATATTAGCCCAGATGACAATCTACCTAGAAGCTTATCAAGCATATAATAAGTATTACTGCCAACAATACCATCTTTTTTTAGATTATATTTAGTTTGAAATTGGAAAACTGCTGATTTTGTTACTGGACCGAAATAGCTTGTAGGTCTGGATTTAAAAAAGCCGATAGCTTTTAAATCATATTGCAGCTTATTAACATATGTTCCTCTCATTCCTTGTTTTAAAACCGGTCTGCTAGATAAAGCAGCTTGCGAACTAAATGGAAAAGCAAAAAACATTACCAGCAGAATCCATAAAACTAATTCTGCCTTCTTTTTCTTATGCATGATTTTTCTCCTCTCTTTTTTTAAGCTTACGAGGTTAGTTGACGGGTTAGGAAAAAAAGAGTAAATATCCTGCTATTACAGCTTAACCCCAAAAATAGTTCCCCCGCTTCTTAAATTAATAAGAATTCAGCTTGCTGATATTATAACATCGGGAGAGGGATAAACCTACGAGTAAATATTGGTAAAATAATAGAAGAAGGATGCTGCAAAATGTAGTTACCGAAAGGCTTGAAAAAGAACCTTGTTAGGCAGGAATATACAAGGGAGAGGGGGGGAATAGTGATACTAATTAATAAGAAAAACATTAATTACTATAAAGGATAGAAGGATGTAGAAAGACGATTCAAATAAAACGTATCCAATATTTCTTTTATTAAAAATCTCATCTTCAACATCAACTTTTACAATCCAACTAAGTATTTTTTTAGTAATGGCTATGAATACCATCATAAAAATATATACAAAAAAATTAAAAAGAATTAAATCAATTAAATTTGATATATTTAACCAGTTGATTCCTAATAGCTTAAAAAAGTTAATTACGGATGTAATAATAATATTGATTGCGATAATGTTTCCTAACAGAAGGATACCTGATGATGTATTGTGAACGATAAAAATATCTTTAAAAATTGATTTGCCTTCTGGTAAGACAAACCTTGTATAAAGACTTATCAGACCAATGTTCAAGAATGCTACGGTGAGTATTCTGATTATGTTTGAATATATATGTTCAAAAAGAATATTTTCTTGAAGCATCATACTGGTCACAACAACTGATGTTGAAATGCTAATAAATGATACAGCAAGATTATTATTTATAAATATTTCTTGACTTAGAATAAATTTTTCACCAAACTTAATTTTTGCAGCTGCATTAAGAATAACCTCTGCCAGAAATCTGAATAAGCAAAAAACAAATATGTAGGCAGTAATATAAATTATTAGAACTAATAAATCTTTTGAATTCCCCTGATAAACAAACTTGCCGTTGGGAGCAATTATGACTGAAATAAGAAAGAAAACCGGTGCTAAAAAGCCATAAATAAATTCAAGCCAAACAGAAAGATTATCTTGTTTAAAAAGCTCTTCTTTTAGAGAAATTCTTTTAAGAAAAAATATCTTATATAAATAACAGCCGAGGAAGCCCGTAGTCAAAATGCAAATAAATAAATATAAAAAAGCCATTCCAACTTCTTTTATAGTACTAAAAGTATTCAAGCTCAATTCCTCCAATATAAATTTAAAAATAGTTTGTTGTAACAATGTTAATTATAACATAAGGTTATTATGTAATAGGATATTGTATTAAAAAAAATATATTATATAATTAAATCTATAAGTAATAATTAATAAGCTGGAAACAATTCAAAAGGGGCAAGACAAAATGAAAAAAACTATTAAAAGAATAAGTGATGTTCAAAATCCGGATTTAAATAAAGTCCCCCCCGAAAAAGAACTGATTTTTTGCAGAAAGATTAAAAAGGATATCAGTTCCAAACCTGAAGATTCGAGTGATATAAGTCTTAGTGGTATAATTAGCTATGCTTTTATTATAATCCTATTAATTTCTGTAGCATATAAATTTGTTTTTCCTACAATAAATTCATTAGAAGCAAATCTTACTCATAAAAAAATTGGGAAGTCTATTGTGAGCAGTTATTTTAATCTTCTGGAAAATACAAAATATTCAGAGGCATTAAAGCTTATTGATACAAATAATTCTAAATATTCGGTAAATTCTTTAATAGATAGTCTTAAAACTGATTTAGGTAGTACTGATATTGTTGGGTGTAATATAATGGATGTAATTGAAGACCAAGATTCTGCGATTGTTAATACTGTGGTTTCATGCATGGATAATACGGGAAAGGTTTTCAAACAGGATAAATCCTTTTTAGTAAAGAATACACCTGAAGGATGGAAAATAAGCTTAAACGGATTAATTAAGAAATTCAAGCTTCAGCCTGTATCTGCAACCTTTTCTAATGGTTTTATAATAAGTCTTGATGAAATTGAATATTGTGTAGAAGGAATCAATCTTAAAATTAATATAAAAAATAAAACATACAATGAATTTAACATTAATGGTACAATTAGTATGAATATGAGTACAGGTTACAAATTTTCTGAACCAATTAAATCAATATTAAAATCAAAAGTAAATTATAATCATAATATTTTGTTTAATGGTTCAAATGGAGAACCTTATGAAGTAGTAATAAAACTAGAGGGGAGCAATTATAAACCACAAACCTTGCCGGTTAAAATTGTTAGATGATATTTATAACAAAATTAAATATTATATAGGGAGGAATATATGAGTAGTTTTTTGAATTTTTTTAAAGGGAAAAATAAAAATGAAAGCTGTTGCTGCTGCGAAAATGGCAAAACTCTGAAAGAAAACCAAAATACTGGGATTGGTACATTTTTAATTGAAAAAAATTTAATTACAGAAGAACAACTAAGTAATGCCTTAGCATATCAAAATGAAAATAAGAGTAAAAAAATTGGTGAAATACTTTATGAAATTAATCTGTTAGGTGAAGAAGAGGTTCTAACACAACTTGCAGATTATTTAAAGGTCGAACATATTAATCTGGATAGACTTACATTTCCTTTAAAAATACAGAGGATATTCGATAAAAAAATAATGGTTGAAAAAGTATTTGCACCTTTTGATTTATCTGGAAATATTATTAGTATTGCAATAAGTGATATCAATAATAAGAAACTAAAGAGTGAAATAGAGCAAATTATAAAAGCTCATTCAGAAAACTTAAATCCGGTTTTCTATCTTGCTTTACCAAAAATGATAAGAAAATTCATAATAAATTCTTATGAAAAGCATCCGCATGAAAGAGCAACTGTTTTGGGCGTCAAGAAAAAATTTGGAGAATATCTATTAGAAAAAAAATTAATTACTAAAGAGCAAATTGAAAGCATCCTTGAGAAGCAAAAAGAGTATGTACATAAAAGATTTGGTGAATTGCTATATGAAATGAAAATGTTAAATAGAGAAGATGTACTAAAGGAATTAGCTATTCATGAAGGCAAGGAGTATGAATCTCTAGAAGATAAACAGCCACAGAATAACTTGATGATTTTGTTTGAATTAGATGATATGCTGATGAATAGCTTTACACCTTTTGATATAGAAGGAGATGTAGTAAAAATTGCGATAAATAATATTTTTGATGACGATTTAATTAAAGATATAACTAATATTCTTGCCCAAAGTAATTTTAAATGCAAATTTTATATATCAATGAGAGATTCAATAAGGAGCTTTATTGAAAAAGGAAAATAATAATATGGAATTAAAAGGAAATAGTCAGAATTAATCTGACTATTTCCTTTTAATTAATAAATTCATTCGGGATATATTAATCTTATTACGTTCCCGGGAACCTTTTTGTCACTATAAACAGCTGTAATACTGAAATAATATTTTTCGCCTTCTTCCAGGTATCCGTCAAAGTCACCATTATTATATGCTGTCTTATTGTCTATAACTGCATAGGTTTTTGTCCTATCGGTAATCCAGTAGAGATAACCGTTATCAGGATATTTCGGCGATGAATTATATTTTGATATAACAACTTTATAACCTTGTAATCGTTTATCGTCAATTTTATTCCATTTTAATATAATCTTGCTTCCATCAACCTTTCCTGAAAGCTTTGGTATTGTATATTCATCTTCGACATTTTCTTCTGCGTCTAACTCTTCAGCTTTTTCCTCATCGATATCAGCTTCTGATTCTTTGATATTTTCATCTGTAATATTTTTTGCCGGAGTATTAGCTTTTTCAGAATTATTATCATATGTTACTTTTTCTTCAGTAACTTTTTCTTCAGAAATTACGTTGCTGAGCAAAACAACAGCTTCTGCTCTTGTGAGTGGTTTATTAGGTTGAAATATAAGAGCTTTACCTTTGTTTGCACCTTTCATAATTTCATTTTTAATTGCTATTGCAACATATCTTTTTAGATTTGGAGAAATAGAAGCTGCATCTGAAAATTTATTAAGAATATTCTCATCAGCAGTTTCATTTTCCATTCCCAGGGCTTTAACTATAGCGACAGCCATGTCCTCGCGTGCTGCAGGCTTTAATGGTCTGAAATAATCACCTGTAGGTGTTCTGAAGCCTGTCAAATAAAACTTGGCAGATTCTACATCTTTAAAAAACCAATCATTTGAATAAACATCTTTAAACGTTGCAGTAGGGTTATCTTTAATTGGTATGTTTAGAGCAAGAACCATCATTCTTGCAAATTCTGCCCTGTTAATAATATTGTTAGGCTTAAATGTTGAATCATCATAGCCTGCTATTATTTTTCTATCAGTCATGAGTTGAATTGCTTTGTTTGCCCAATGATCAGAAGGTACATCCTTGAATTTTTTTGAAGAAGCATTAGAAAAAAATGTAGTCATTAAAAATAAAGAGATTAATAAAAAACAAAAAAACAAGCTTCTTTTCTTATTCATTTTTCTCCTCCTTATATAACTATAAAATAATTCCCTAATAATTATTATACATTAAAAATAACAATAAAAAAATAATGGAAAAGACCTACTAGATTTAGAACTATAGACCTATGAAAAGATAATGTTAAAATTTGAGAGTATTTTGAGATTGGATTTTTATTTAATAATTATAAAAATATGATTATTATGTTATAATGTACACTAATATGAAAGAAATACCATTTTATTAAATATTATATCATTTAAAGGAGAATAAGAATGAATACTGCTAACTCGGTAGCTAAAACTAACTTTGTTGTTTTATTGATTAATTGGGCATTAGATATTTTTTTAATACTTGGATATTTTGTTGAATATAAAAAAGGAGGACGCTCGTTAGACTTTGTTATTATTTTTACATTAATAATTCTTGTTCCTATTATAACTGCTACATATATTTATAGGAAAAACAGAAGTAATAAAAGGATTAAGAAGCTTACCATTACCGGTTTCATTATAATGTATATTTTTGTTATGGTTACATCAACCAGAACTCTGGTTTTTGTTTATTTATTCTGTGTTTTAGCAATATACTTGCTATATTTTGACTTGAAGTTTATTATTAGTACTTGCAGTATAATTCTTATTATTAACATATTAAGAATTTTATATTTGGTTTTTAGTTATGGAATTACGAGTTCGGATTTAACTACTGATTACACTATACAATTTTGTTCTGTATTTCTTTATTGTTTTAGCTTAATTATTGCTACAAATCTTTCAAACAAATTTAGTAAAGAGAAAATTGATGAACTTAATGAAGATGCAAAAAAATTAGAAATTTTAAAGGATGAGGCTGATTTCAAGTCGGAAAAGCTTGATTTGATTCTAAGTGAAGTTAAGGAAGCAATTCAGAAGTTATTGGTTGTATCTAAAAATATGAATGAAAGTATTGATGTAGCAAGTAGTTCATCCTATCAAATTTCTGCAGCAGTAACAGAGGTTTCAAAGGGGATGGATTCTCAATCCATGAGCATCTCTCAAGCGTCAGATAATTTGGCATCAATAAATGAAAGTATAAAAGAAATTGAAGATTTTTCTGTTCAAATTAATATATTTTCAAACGAAGCATCAAAATACTCACTTAATGGAATAGATACATTGTCAAATCTGACTAATCAGATTTATACAATTAATGAGACAATCGATAATACTTTTATGACTGTAAATGATTTGAAACAAAAAGCCATTCAAGTAAATGAAATACTTGAAATAATTCAGAATATATCCGAAAAAACAAATCTTTTATCTTTTAATGCGGCAATTGAAGCTGCCAGAGCAGGTGAGAATGGTAAGGGTTTTGCTGTTGTTTCTGATGAGATAAGAAGGCTTGCAGAAGAATCTGAAAATCAGACAAAGAGAATTGATGAAATATTAAAGCTTATTGATTTTGCTGTTGATGAAACTTTTAAAAAAATTAAAGTTGGCACACAAGCAACAAAAAAAGGTGTTATAATAATTGATGAAACGAATGTATCTTTTGATAATATTAAGAATGAAGTTGTAAAAGTAACTCAAAGTACTGAAAAATTAAATAATTTATGCAGAGAGGCTTCTAACAATTCTGGTAAAATTCAAACCGAGATGGAGAATATCGTAAGTGTTGTAGAGGAAGCTACTGCGACATCCATTACAGTTGCTGAAAGTGTTGAGAAACAAGACGGAAGGCTTTTGGAATTAAAAAGTATCTCTGCGGATTTGGTTGATATTTCGAATAAGCTAAATCAAATTACTATGTTATAATTTAAAAAGCATTTAAAATTAGCGAGGAATACATAATGGAATCACTTAATAAATTCTTGGAATTTAACGGAATTTCTAAAGAAAAGGGTGAAGAGCTGTCACCAATTGTCTTAGCCTATATTGGAGACGCATTATTTGAACTTTTCATAAGAATTCATTTAGTTGGAGAAGGTGAAGTAAAGGCTTCTCAGCTTCATAAAAAATCGATTTCATTTGTAAAGGCTCACGCTCAAGCTGAAATATTACGGAAAATTTCAAATTTATTAACAGAAGAAGAAAAAGATGTTGTTCGTAGAGCCAGGAATGTTAAACCTGCTTCTCCTCCCAAAAACGCAGATATTATGGATTATCGGTATGCAACTGGATTTGAAGCATTAATAGGTTATCTTTATTTTACTCAAAAGCATGAAAGGCTTATGGAAATATTAAAATTATCTATAAATTAAAAATAAATGAGGAGGGTAATTGTAGTGAGCAAAGCTGACAAGATTTTTGTTGAGATGTGCAAGGATATAATTAAAAATGGTGTTTCCTCAGAAGGAGAAAAGATTAGAGCAAAGTGGGATGATGGCTCTCCGGCATACACATTTAAAAAGTTTGGGGTTGTCAATAGATATAACCTCTCGGAGGAGTTCCCGATAATTACGTTAAGACCTACAAATTTAAAGGCAGCAATAGATGAACTTCTTTGGATATGGCAAAAAAAATCAAATAATATCAAAGACCTTAATAGTCATATATGGGACAGCTGGGCAGATGAAAATGGTTCTATAGGAAAGGCTTATGGATATCAGTTAAGTGTTAAACATAAATATGCTGAGGGCGAATTTGATCAAGTTGACAGAGTATTATATGATCTAAAGCATAACCCTTATAGTAGAAGAATTATAGTTAATATGTATAATCATCACGATTTACACGAGATGAATCTATATCCTTGTGCGTATAGCATGACATTCAATGTTACTGGTAATAAGCTTAATGCCTTGCTTAATCAACGTTCCAATGATGTTTTACTCGCTAATAACTGGAATGTATGCCAATATGCGGTCTTAGTACATATGTTTGCACAGATAAATGGTCTTGAGGTTGGAGAATTTGTGCATGTTATCGCAGACGCACATATATATGACAAGCATGTACCGCTGGTTGAGGAGCTTATTAAAAGAACTCAATATCCGGCACCAAAGCTCATTATTAATAAGGATAAAAAGGATTTTTATGATTTCAAGGTTGAAGATTTTGTTCTGGAGGATTATCAAAGAAATCCACAAATAAAGGGGATACCGATAGCGGTATAATTTAGTGTAAAGTGTAAAATGTAAAGTTGAAAGTTGAAAACAACAAAATTTTATAGAGAACGGACATGTACGTATTTCGAGACAATCAAATCAGAAAAAGGAAAGGAACAACGATGAAAGCGATTGCTGCAGTTGACTCAAACTGGGGAATTGGTTACAAAGGTGATTTGCTGGCACATATTCCAGAAGACATGAAATTTTTCAAGCAGACAACCTTAGGTAAGATTGTAGTAATGGGGAGAGAAACCTTTGAATCCTTGCCGGGCAAACAGCCTTTAAAGGGAAGAATAAATATTGTATTAACTAAAAATACTAAAATTGATGATGTGAAAATCTGCAATTCGATTAATGAACTTTTTGAAGAATTAGAGAAATATCCTACTGATGATGTATTTGTAATTGGTGGAGAATCAATATACAATCAGCTCTTGCCATTTTGCAGTGAAGTATTTATTACTAAAATTGAGAAGGAATATAAAGCTGATAAGCATTTTAAAAATTTGGATGAAGATGAAGCATGGAAAGTAATATATGAGGGTGAAATGCAAAATTATAATGACGTTAAATATAGATTCGTAAAATATGCTAATGTCAAAGGTTGAAAATAATAAATAAAGGTGGGGCAAATATGAAGAAAACATATATATTGATTTTGCTGACAATTACTATTATTACTTTTACAGCATGCGGTATTAAAAAAACAACATATAATAGTAGCCAACCTATATCTAATAAACCAGAACAAAGCCAAGTTGATAATGTTCAACCGAAACAGCCTGATTCAAAGCTTGTTAAAGAAAAAGAATTTATAACTAAACCAAAAGATTTATTCAGCTATATTTCCTTGACTAAAGATGAAGTAATTAAAAAATTGGGTAAAAAATATAAAATCGAACCAACAGGTGCGGAAGGCTTAGAAGAAGGTTTTTATTATCCGAAGTTAGGTATTACATTTGCATTTGAGAATAAGGATAATAAAGTATCTTCAATATATTGTGATGAAAAGGTTGAAATAAATGGTGCTAAACCAGGAATGAATTTTAAACAGATTCAGCAAAAATTAGGAACGGCTAAAATATTAGAATCATATATGGAAACACCTGATAATAAATGTTATGACCTTAGATACATTATTAAAAATATAAGTGTAGAATTTACATCAATGCGAAAAGATGGCTCGGATTCTATTTTAAGGCTTTATCCTGCTGATTTTAGAACAAAATTAGTTGATTACGTAAATACTTCTGAAAATAATAATGCTGATACATCAACTAATAAATCTAAAAATAATAATGTTGATAAATCAACTAATAAAAACTTATTTAAAAGCTTAAAAGATGTAGAAGCTTTTCTGACCAAAAAAAATAAATCAAATCCAAACTTCAAAAAAATTAATCAAAATACGCAAAAGGTTGATATGAACGGAGATGGGCAAAAAGAAATTATTTTCGAAGCAAAAAATAAAGACTCAGAAATCATAAACTTATCAATCTTTTCTGCCAGCAGTAATGGTACCTATATTTATTGTGGGGAAATAAATAATATAGAAACTATAATTAACTATCAATTTTTTAAAGTAAAACCAAACAAGACTTATTTAATAGTAATATTCCAAGGAAGTTATCTTGCTGTATACAATTATATGTATGAAGTCACTAAGGATTATAAAATAAATAGTATTTGGGATAAGGCATATACAGCAAGTGAGTCTGATAGTAAGTATAACGAATACGAAGATTTAACAGAATCTTTTGAACCAAAAAGTATTTCAGTATATGGTTATCCGTTACATATACAAAAGCCTGAAAGAAGATATATATCTGTATGGGACGACGATAAAAAACAGTTTGAAGAGGCAACCGAGGAGATAACGTACGACGGGAAAAGTACTTTTAAGTATCCGCAAACCCCGGAAGAAACAGTTATAAACTATGTTCAGAGTATTGGGATGTTTGATGATATAACAAAAGCAATAGTAATTGATGAAAATTTGTACAAATCTGAAAAGCTAAAAGAATATTTTTCGAAAAAGATGGATAAATTCGGCGGCAGCGACTTTGAACAAGGTATAAAAGTATTAACTAAAGCGGATGATAAAGCAACTGTACAAGTAAAGGTCAAGTATGATCCAGACGGAGCATGCGAGCTTGAACTTGTAAAAGTCAATAATGAATGGAAGATACAGTCTGCAGTGATAGATGAGGAATAGTTTATAAAATATATATAGTAGAAATATGAGGAGGAAGAATGATGAAAAATAAAGCACGGGTTTTAGCATTATTAATAATTACGTGTATTGCTTTAACAGCTTGTGGTACCAATACCAAAGGGACAAGTAATCAAATACAGCAAGCCGTGCAAGTTAATCAAACCGAAAAACAAAAAGCAGTATTAGAAAATGGCGAAGTGTTAAAAGAACTCATAAATGACAATTGGGATATTTCTAAATTTAAAAAATGGATAGGAGTAAGCGCTTATACTGCTAATGGTTATGAGATTTTCGCAGAAAAAGGAATAAAAATTACATCTAGATTAGATTTTAAAGATTCATCATCTCAATTGAATTTTTCTGGTTCAAAAATATGCAATCTAGTTATAACAAATCAATATAAAAGTCCAGTATTAGGAACCCTCAATGTTAATACTGACAAAAAAGATATTTTACAAATAATGGGCAAGCCTGATTTTGAGGAGAAGGATAGTATTGGATACAAAAAAGATTCATTTTATATTTTCTTCACAGGTAGCAAAGATAATAAAGAAATTTCAATATATAGAAAAGATAATATAGACCAAGACATTATAAAAGCTATCTTACAAGACCCCAAAAATAAATTCTCTAAAATAAAAGATAAACTTTTAAAAGAGTGGGGAAAACCTGATTATGAGCTTGAATCTATATCTGGTCCGGAAGTATTACAATATGTATCTCGAGGAATAATCCTTGGAGAGGATTTGAATAATAATATAGATTATTATATTACTATCTTTCAAAACTATGGAAAAAGCACTGACTTAACAACTAAAAATCCTGCCATTGAATACAAGTCCAATACCGATAGCATAAATGATTTTGAATATAGCAGGATAGAAAAAGATAATGTTTATGAGAAAGAAAGAGAATCTGGAACTTTATCACCAGACCTTAAGAAAACAGCGTTTCAAATAAGCAGAAATACATTTTCGAGGATAGTTGTTTCTTATAAAGATAATATTAAATCAGATGTAGAAATTGGAATTGATGGTGCTTATAATAATCTGTGCTGGTTGAATAATAAGTATCTTATATATACTAGTTGTTTGAATGATAATCTCATTCGGTTAGGCAATATAGAAAATGATGAAGAAAAATTAATAAATATAACTTCAATTGACGGTAAACAATCAAAAGCATATAATACTATAGAAAAAATGAAGGTTGAAGGTAACAAAATATTATATAAAGTTGCAAATGATAGGGAGTTTAAAGAAATAATATTTAGCTTCGATAAAGCTGGAAATATAAAAATAAAATAGTTAAAAATGAAAGAAAATAAAAAACTTGCATAATTGATATTCGAGTGTTATAATAGCAACGTTACGAAAGCAGATGATTTACTGGAAAAGAGTGGGCCCGCCCACTCTTTCGTATTAATTTACTATTTTTACTCTTTTTTAAAAAAGAAAATAGCTAGGAGTGAGAGTATGAGTAAGAAAAGTATTGCACAAAGAGTTGAAGATATGGCACTGCCCATAGTTGAAACAGCAGGTTATGAATTAGTTGATGTTGAATATATAAAAGAAGGTCAAAATTGGTATCTAAGACTTTATATAGATAAACAAGGTGGAATAACAATTGAAGACTGCGAGACAATAAGTGAAAAAATAAATCATTTATTAGATGAAGAGGATTTTATTCCTAATAGTTATTTTTTCGAAGTATCATCACCAGGGTTAGAAAGAATATTAAAAAAAGAAAAAGAATTTGAAAAATATAAAGGCGAAATGGTTGAAGTAAAGCTCTACAAGCCAATAAATAAGAAAAACTTATTTGAAGGAGAGCTTGTAGGTCTGATAGATGGGAAAGTAGTAATTAATTATAATAATGAAAGAATGGAATTTGATAGACAGGATGTTGCGTTTGTAAAAAAGATTTTCAAATTTAATTAATATAAATTAATATATTTGTAGGAGGAGATATTTAAAAATGAATTCAGAATTTATTGAAGCATTAACGCAGATTGAAAAAGATAAAGGTGTAAGTAAAGACATCCTGATTGAAGCAATTGAAGCGGCGTTGATATCTGCTTTCAAAAGAAACTATGGGACATCTGAAAACGTTAGAGTGGATATAAATAGAGAAAATGGAGAAATTAAAGTATTTGCATTGAAGAATATTGTGGAGGAAGTAACTGATCCTTCAATAGAAATGACCCTTGAAGAAGCTAAAAAAATAAGCAAAAAGTACAAAATGGGTGAGGTTGTAGAATTTGAAGTTACGCCAAAAACATTTGGAAGAATTGCTGCACAAACGGCAAAACAAGTTGTCATGCAAAGAATTAGAGAGGCCGAAAGAGGAATAATATATGATCAATTTGCAAGTAGGGAAGGCGATATAATTTCTGGGTTGGTTCAAAGAATTGATAAGAAGAATGTTATAATCGACATGGGGAAAATTGAGGCAATTCTTGCACCACAGGAACAAATTCCGGGAGAAGTTTACAGACAGAATGAGAGAATAAAATCATATGTACTTGAAGTGAGAAAAACTACAAAAGGACCGGAGGTATATGTTTCTAGAACACATCCGGGTCTTGTAAAAAGACTTTTTGAGCTTGAAGTTCCTGAAATTCACGAAGGCGTTGTACAAATCAGAAGCATAGCCAGAGAAGCAGGCTCGAGAGCTAAAATTGCAGTTTGTTCCTTGGAAGAAAATATCGACCCTGTTGGAGCGTGTGTAGGTCAAAGAGGCACAAGGGTTCAAAATATTGTTGATGAATTACAGGGAGAAAAAATTGATATTATAGAGTGGAGCGATAATCCTGCTGAATTTATTGCAAGCAGTCTTAATCCTTCAAAAGTTTTAAAGGTTGAAATATTCGAACAAGAGAAGGCAGCCAGAGTTGTAGTGCCTGATTATCAATTATCTCTTGCAATTGGTAAGGAAGGTCAAAATGCAAGACTTGCAGCTAAGCTTACAGGCTGGAAGATTGACATAAAAAGCGAAACTCAGGTTGCTGAAAACTTTGAAGACTAATAAAACTGTGCTAGGTTCAATAACTCCTTTTTTGAAAAGAGAGGGGCAAGGAGTGAGTTAACAAGATGCCTTTGAAAACAAAAAAAATACCTAATAGAATGTGCATTGGATGTAGAGAAATGAAGCCTAAAAAAGAGCTTCTCAGAATAGTTAAATCGCAGGAGGGTATCATATCAATCGACACTACTGGCAAGAAACCCGGAAGAGGCGCGTATATATGTTTTAATATTGAATGTCTCGATAAGGCGCAGAAAGGAAAGAGGATAGAAAAAGAGTTCGAGACTGCTGTATCACTTGAAATTTATTCGAATCTCAGAAGGGAATTAAACCAGATTAATGATAAATAATAATAAAGCTTACTCAATGATAGGTCTTGCAAAAAAAGCAGGGAAAATATTAACTGGAAGTGATGTTTGCGAAAGAGGATTAAAAGCAAATAAAATTAATTTATTAATAATTTCTGAGGATGCATCAGAGGGTACTAAAAAGAATTTTCAAAATATGTGCAAGTATCGAAACATAAGTTTCAAAATATTTGGCAATAGAGAAACCCTCGGGAAATTTACTGGTAACGATCAAATTGTAGTTATAGGTATATGTGACCAAGGATTTTCTGATGTAATTTCTGGACTGATTGACGAGTTTGGCAATATAGGAGGTATTTTATAGGTGAGGATATATGAATTAGCAAAAGAACTAAATACAAACAGTAAAACATTGATGGATAAACTTAAAGCAATCAATATAGATACTAAAAATCATATGAGTATTCTTGATGATGCACAGCTAAAAGCTATCTATGACTATTTTGGTGTTAAGGTTAATAACGCGAAAACGGAACCTCAACAACAAAGTCAAATTCCGACTGAAGCTGCATCATCATCAATAGATGCCAAAAAAGCTGAAGCTTCTTTGGTACAAAAACAAGATACTGATAAACAAAAAAAGAATGCTCCAAGAATTATTAGAACCGAGGTTAGAGAAATTCGTACTGATACGATGACTGGTATCACAACAGAAATAAGAACGGAGATAAAGGGAGACCATCGCAGAGAGGTTAGAACAACAAATATAAGTTCACCTAATAAAGAAACTCCTAGAAATGATAAAAAGGATTATTTTGAATTTAAGAGTCCTGAAACAAGAAAAAAGGTTTATGATATGAAGATTGAAAATAATAAACCAGAGTTTATACCTTCTGAAGTTAATAAAGAAATACAAGATAAAAAGATTGAACACAAAGAAGCGGCTGCTAATGATATAAAGGATAAAATAGAAGAACAAAAAACTGTAGAAAAACCGAAAAAAGAAACGGATAAAATAAAAGAACAAAAGGCTATAGAAAAGCCTGCTAATTTAGATGCAGCAATTGATAATTCAGCAGAGCAAGAAAATAAGCTTAGTGATAAAGATAAATCAAGAGCCGAGGTACCTGCAAGAGAAAAAGTGCCGGATCGAGTATTTAATGTGGAACAAAAGAGACAAGATAACAGACCTTATAACAGACCTGATAATAATAGAACAGATAACAGACCTTACAACAGACCTGATAATAATAGGCAGGATAATAGACCTTATAACAGACCTGATAACAATAGACCGGATAATAGGCCGTACAACAGACCTGATAATAATAGAACAGATAACAGACCATATAATAGACCTGATAACAATAGACCGGATAATAGACCATATAATAGACCTGATAATTTCCAAGGAAGACCTTATGATAATCGTCCTAGACAAGGTCCAGCAGGTGCTCCGGGAGGACCTGCGAGACAAGGTGGACCTTCAGGTGCTGGCGGTGGCTATAGACCTGATAATAGATTTGGGAATAGGAAAGAGTCAGGAAGTATTGATGATAAAATAAAAGAAGCATCTAAAGATATGCCTAAGATTCAGACACCTGAACATAAACCGGCTGCATTTAGAGATAATAATGTAAAAGATAAAATGAGAGATTCTAAGAAAGAAGCTGCGAAGCCAAATAAATTTGGCAAACAGCAAGGAACTCAAAAGTTTGATGAAAAGTCTATTAAGACAATTGGAACCGGACATAAGGTTTCGGATATCCTTAATGATGATAGCATTCTTATGCAATTTTATGATGCTGAAAAATCTATAAGGAAAAAGCGTAATCAAAAAGGTAAGGTCTTTGATGAAAAAGTCGGGCAAAAGGCTGAACCGGTTAAAGTTGTGTTGAAAGTAGTTTTACCTGAATTTATTACAGTAAAAGACCTGGGAGAAAAGATTAAAAAACAGGCGTCAGAAATAATAAAGAAACTTTTTGTTTATGGAATAATGGCGACATTAAATCAGGAGATTGATTATGATTCAGCTGCAATAGTGGCTGAAGAATTTGGATATATCGTTGAGAAAGAGGTTGTAGTTACAGAAGAGGATATTCTTTTTGATGATACTGATGATAAAGAAGAAGAAATGCAAACAAGAGCTCCAATTGTTGTTGTTATGGGGCATGTTGATCATGGTAAAACATCATTGCTTGATGCTATAAGGGAAGCAAATGTAATTGAAAGTGAAGCTGGTGGTATTACACAGCATATAGGAGCCTACAGCGTTAAGGTTAATAATAGAAGAATTGCATTCCTTGATACACCTGGACATGAAGCATTTACTGCTATGAGAGCTCGTGGAGCACAGGTTACAGATATTGCAATACTTGTTGTAGCCGCAGATGATGGCGTAATGCCACAAACCATTGAAGCAATTAATCATGCAAAGGCAGCTAATGTTTCAATTATTGTAGCAGTTAATAAAATTGATAAACCTGGGGCTGATCCGGATAGAGTAAAACAAGAATTAATGCAGCATGGTCTTGTTCCTGAAGAATGGGGCGGGGATACTATATTTGTAAATGTTTCAGCAAAGAAAAGAGAAGGAATAGAAAACTTGCTTGAAATGGTTATCCTTGTTTCAGATATGATGAATCTTAGGGCTAATCCAAATAAACAAGCAAAAGGAACAGTTATTGAAGCAAAACTTGATAAAGGCAGAGGTCCTATTGCTACTGTTCTTGTACAAAGGGGAACGCTTAAAGTTGGAGATGCAATAGTAGCTGGAACAGCTGTAGGTAGAATTAGGGCTATGGTTGATGATAAAGGTCAAAAGGTTAAAAAGGCTAAACCTTCTACTCCTGTAGAAATAATAGGCTTGCCGGATGTTCCTGAGGCTGGTGATATTTTCTACGCAGTTGAAGATGAAAAAGTAGCTAAACAGCTAGCAGAGAAAAGACGTATTAAGCAAAGAGAGGAAACATTAAATGCATCCTCCAGGGTTACTCTTGAAGACTTATATACACAAATACAGCAAGGAAAATTAAAAGACCTGAATGTAATTGTTAAAGCAGATGTTCAAGGTTCCGTTGAGGCAGTAAAACAATCTCTGGAAAAGATAGTGAATCCGGAGGTAAGGGTTAAGATTATACATGGTGCAGTTGGAGCAATTACGGAGTCAGATGTAATGCTTGCAAATGTAACAAATGCTATAATAATCGGGTTTAATGTTAGACCAGAGCCAATTGCAAGAACTATTGCAGACAGAGAAAATGTTGATATAAAACTTTATAGAGTTATATATGAAGCAATTGATGATATAACGGCTGCTATGAAAGGAATGCTTGAACCTAAATTCAAAGAGGTTATAATAGGACACGTTGAAATAAGGCAAATATTCAAAGCTTCAGGCATAGGAACAATTGCCGGAAGTTATGTAACCGATGGTAAGATTACAAGAAACTCCGATGTTAGAATAATTAGAAATGGAATTGTAGCTTTTGAAGGAAAAATTTCTTCGCTAAAAAGATTTAAGGATGATGCTAAAGAAGTACTTGAAGGATTCGAATGTGGAATCAGCCTTGAAAAGTTCAATGATATTAAAGAAGGCGATATTATTGAAGCTTATGCCATGGAGAAAATTGCAGTTGAATAAAAGAACCTTACCCCTAGTCCCCTCTCCCGATGTATTAGGCGAGGGGGATTTCAGTAAAAGGATGTGAAAGTATGTCGGCAAATAGGGCTATTAGAATTTCTGAAGAAATAAAAAGAGAAGTTAGTGATATAATACAAAATCATCTTAAAGATCCAAGAATTACTGGTTTGATAAGTGTTACCAAAGCAGCTGTAACAAACGATATGAGATACGCCAAAATCTATATCAGCATTATGGCTGATGCTGAAGAACAAAAGAGTATTCTTCAGGGACTGAAAAATGCAGCTGGTTATATTAGAAAAGAAGTAGGACAAAGAATTAATATCAGGTATACACCGGAAATAATTTTTGAACTTGATAATTCTATTGAATATGGAATAAAAATATCAAATATTCTAAAACAGATTTCAACGGATAAGGAAGAAGACTAATGGTTAATCAATTAGAAATTATTAATAAATTAAAATCAGCTAAGAGAGTTGCAATAATATCACATGTATATCCAGATGGTGATGCTGTTGGCAGCTCTCTGGCTTTATACAAAGCGTTGAGAGCTTATGATAAATCAGTAGATGTATTTTTTTCTGATGGAGTACCTTCAATATATTCATTTTTACCCAATTCCGAGAATGTTAAAAAAGAATATAATCAAGAAGTTTATGATGCTGCTGTTGTATTGGATTGTGGTGATGTGGATAGAACAGGAAGCTATTCAGCTATCCTTGCTTCAGCTAAGGTTAAAATAAACATTGACCATCATTCTACCGGGACTCCTTTTGGAGATATAAATCTTGTTGAACCTTATGCAAGCTCTACGGGTGAAATAATATACAGGTTAATCAAAATGTCTGGACTTGATATTGATAAAGAAATGGCAGAATGCTTATATGTTGCAATAGCTGCAGATACTGGTGGCTTTCGTTTTAGCAACACAACTGGTATTGCAATGCAGGTTGCATCAGACTTAATCAATTGTGGTATTGATGTAAGTGATATATCAAGAAGAATATTTGATGTTTTGTCACTGGCAAAAGTTAAGTTGATGGGAGAAGCTATACATTCTCTCGAAATACATAGAGAAAAAATTGCAGTTATGTATTTGAATAACGAACAAGTAGCTAGAATCAATGCATTGCCAGAAGATTATGATGGAATAGTAAATGTTGGCAGAAGCATTAATGGAATTGAAGTGGCTGTATTTATAGTTGAAAAAGAACCAAATGAAATAAAGGTAAATTTAAGGTCAAATACTTCATTTGATGTAGCAGAGATAGCTCAGAAATTCAATGGAGGAGGGCATAAAAGAGCTGCTGGATGCAAATTTTCCAAAACTACTTTAGAAGATGCAAAAAAAGAAATAATTACAGAAATATTAAACAGGCTTTAATATTAAGCAGGAGTTGACTGATTTTTGAATGGTATAATTAATGTGCTTAAGCCGTCAGGGATGACCTCCCATGACGTAGTAGCTTATATAAGAAAAATTACCGGAATAAAAAAAGTAGGGCATTCAGGAACGCTGGACCCTTCTGCGGTTGGAGTTCTGCCTGTATTTATTGGTAAAGCCACAAAAGCTGTAGATTATGCATTAGAAGGGTTTAAGTCTTATAGAGTAGAGATGAAATTAGGTATTACAACAGATACAGGTGATAAAGATGGGAATATCTTATCATCTGATAATTTGAGTAATTATATTAAAGAAGAAAATTTTGATACCGAATTAAATAAGATAATACAATCCTTTAAAGGCAAAACTTACCAGATTCCACCGATGTATTCTGCGGTAAAAATAAACGGGCAGAAGCTTTACAATCTTGCAAGGCAAGGAAAGGAAATTATCAGAGAAGCAAGAAAGATAGATATAAGCAGAATTGAAATCATTAATTTTTCTTATAAAGAAGGAATTGTATTGTACGATGTTGACTGCTCAAAAGGAACATATATGAGAGTGCTTTGTGAAGATATTGGTAAAAAAATCGGCTGCGGAGCCTTTATGTCATATTTAATCAGGACTAAAAGTTCAAGTTTTTGTATTCAGGATTCATACACTATTGAAGAAATAAAACATATGCAGGAAAATAATAACCTCTCACAAGCCTTAAGCTCGGTAGAGAAGCTGTTTGGCAGCTTACCCGAATATGTTATAACCAATGAAGAACAAATAAAAAAATTTATGAATGGATGTGAAATTTCGATAAACCAAATTAACTTTAAAAATTCATATCCACAAATTATAAGAATTTATATAGATAACGAATTTATAGGAATTGCCGATTGTTATAAAAATGAAGAAAAGAACTATTGTTTAAAAGTCAGAAAATTTTTTGCCTAATGTATTGGGAGTGTTGATTTATGAATATAATTTTCGAACCCATAAATACCATTAGTCAATTTCAGAAGCAATGTGGAATTGGTCTGGGCAATTTTGACGGAGTACATATTGGACACGCAGAATTAATAAATACGTTGGCTTTAGAATGCCAAGCCAGAGGTTTGAAATCTATTCTTTATACCTTCGATAAGCATCCTGAAAATATAATAAGAAGAAAGCTTATTACTCCTCAGATTACAACTAATAAGAAAAAAATAGAACTAATGAATAAATTTGAGCTGGATTACTTATATTTTGCAAACTTTGATGAGTATTTCTCAAGATTGCATGCTGAGGATTTTGTTAAAAAAGTACTTGTTGATAAATTTGGAATTAAGCTTGCTGTTGTTGGACATGATTATAAATTTGGTTATAGAGGGACTGGTAATGCAGATTTATTGATAAAGCTAGGGGAAAAATATAATTATCAAGTAATAGTAATTCAACCGGTCTATTATGAAAGCAATATTGTGAGTTCTACAGCTATTAGAAAATGCCTAGTACATGGAGATATTCCAAATACTACTAATATGTTAGGCCGAAATTATTCCATACAAGGATTAGTCATTCATGGCAGAAAGCTTGGAACACAAATTGGCTTTCCTACAGCCAATTTGTTACCTGAAAAATATCTTGTTTTACCTAAAAATGGTGTATATTTGACTAAAACTTTGTTAAATGGAAAGCTTTATAAAAGTATAACCAATATTGGTAAAAACCCTACCTTCAATTTAGATAAAATTAGTGTAGAAACCCATATTATTGATTTCGAAGGAGACTTATACGGTCAAATGATTGAAGTTTTCTTTTATAAATGGATAAGAGGAGAAAGAAAATTTAAAGGAATAGAAGAACTTAAATTACAGATTAATAAAGATAAGGATTTTTGTATAAATACCAATTATTAATTAAATAATATAATTGTATTTTGCTTATGAATCATTTTAAATTTTATATAAAAGTCAGGTGTAAATTAATCTTAATATGGTTTACTTTTACAATCGTATGTGATAGAATAATTAGGCAGTATCCATCTGCTTTGAACTAGGATGACTCCAACCTAATTCAAGGCTTCTTGGAAGTAATTTATTATAGGAGGTGAATTTTATAATATGGCATTACAAAAAGATTTTAAACAAGGAATAATCAATAAGTTCAAACAAAGCGAGAATGATACAGGGTCACCTGAAGTCCAGATTGCCATATTGACTGAAAGAATCAATCAGCTAAATGAGCATTTAAAGGCTCATAAAAAGGACCATCACTCAAGAAGAGGTTTGCTAATGATGGTTGGTCAAAGAAGAGGGCTATTGAATTATCTTAAGTCAAAAAATATCGAAAGATATCGTGATGTTATAGAAAAGCTAAATCTAAGAAAATAAAAGAGAAAAAAGGGCGGACCTGTCCGCTCTTTTTTTAAAAAATAAAATAATAAATATTATAAACCTGGGCTGGCATGGCTGTAGAAGGTAGATTGTGAACCTGAAAGTTGATAATTAGGATTTGATAGATTTAGGAACTTCTTTTGAGGTTTAGAATCTACATGCTACAGGTGACTATGCCTCTAGGGAAAAAACAAGGAGGAAGAAATGAATCAAATTTTTTCAATGGAACTTGCTGGAAGAACATTGACGGTTGAAACTGGAAAGCTTGCACAATTATCAAATGGCTCTGCATTGCTTAGATATGGAGAAACAGTTGTTTTAGTTAATGCAACAGCATCAACCAAACCTAGGGATGGAATAGACTTTTTTCCATTAAGTGTAGATTTTGAAGAAAAGCTATATGCAGTAGGAAAAATCCCTGGAAGCTTTATGAAAAGAGAAGGCAGACCTTCAGAAAAAGCAATTTTAACATCGAGAGTTATTGATAGACCAATAAGACCTTTATTCCCTAAGGATATGCGAAATGATGTAGCTATTGTAGCAACAGTACTTTCTGTTGACCAGGATAATTCTCCTGAAATAACGGCTATGATTGGTACTTCGGTTGTATTGTGTATATCTGATATACCATTTAATGGACCTACAGGGTCAGTTGCTGTAGGATATGTTGATGGACAAATAGTTATTAATCCTACGGCTGAACAGCGTGAAAAAAGCGAAATGAATGTTGTTGTTTCTGGAACAAGAGATAAGGTAATTATGATTGAAGCCGGTGCAAATGAAATTCCGGAAGAAATAATGATAGAAGCAATAAAATTGGCGCATGTAGAAATCAAAAAAATTGTAGCTTTTATAGATGGAATTGTTAAAGAAATTGGTAAGACAAAGTTCGAATATCCTTCTTGTGAAGTTGACAGCGAAATATATGCAGCTGTTGAAGCTTATGCTAAGAACAAAATGCATGATGCAGTTCAGGCTACTGATAAGCAAATAAGAGGGGACAATCTTACGTTGTTAAATGAAGAAGTACAAGCACATTTTGCTGAACAATTCCCTGAAAAAGAAGGCGCTATTGCTGAATGTATGCATAAGCTTGAAAAGAAAATGGTCAGAAAGCTTATCCTTGAAGAAGGAAAAAGACCGGATGGAAGAAAAATGGATGAAATAAGACCATTAACTTCAGAGGTTGGTTTATTACCACGTACGCATGGCTCTGGATTATTCAGCAGGGGACAAACACAAGTTCTTTCAATAGTAACTCTTGGGGCTATTGGAGAAGAGCAGCTGCTTGATGGAATTGAAGAAGAAGAGACAAAAAGATATATGCATCATTATAATATGCCTCCATATAGCACAGGTGAAGCTAAGACTTCACGCGGACCGGGCAGAAGAGAAATAGGACATGGTGCACTTGCTGAAAGAGCACTTGAGCCTGTAATTCCTAGTGAAACTGAATTTCCATATACAATTCGTGTTGTTTCAGAAGTGTTAAGCTCTAACGGCTCAACTTCACAAGGAAGTGTTTGTGGAAGCACATTGGCGCTAATGGATGCAGGAGTACCTATAAAGGCACCTGTTGCAGGTATTTCATGTGGACTTGTAACAGATGAAAATAACCCTGAAAAATATATTTTATTAACAGATATTCAAGGTATAGAAGACTTTTATGGAGATATGGATTTTAAGGTTGCTGGAACCAAAAAAGGTATAACAGCAATACAGGTTGATACCAAAATTGATGGACTTTCTGAAAGCATAATTGCTGATGCAATATATGACACAAAAAAATCAAGGAATTTTATACTTGATGAAGTTATGCTAAAAGCTATTCCTGAAGCAAGAAAAGAGCTTTCTCAATATGCTCCTAAGATTATTACTACCACAATTGATCCTGATAAAATAAGAGAAGTAATTGGACCTGGTGGTAAAATGATTAATAAAATAATTGCTGAAACTGGAGCAAAAATCGATATAGAAGATGATGGCAGGGTTTTTGTTTCCTCATCCGATATAGATAAAGCTGAAAAAGCATTAAAGATTATTGAAGGAATAGCTAAAGATATTGAAGTTGGAGAGTTATATCTAGGAAAGGTACAAAGAATAATGCAATTTGGTGCTTTTGTTGAAATAGCACCAGGCAAGGAAGGACTTGTTCATATATCCAAGTTGGATTTCAAGCATGTAGAAAAGGTTGAGGATGTTGTAAATATTGGTGATGAAATAATGGTTAAAGTTATAGAAATTGACAAGCAGGGAAGAATAAACCTATCAAGAAAAGATGCAATGCCGAAACCTGAAGTAGAACAAAAATAGTACAATTATAAATTAGAAATAAAACAAACAAGAATGAAATATGTTCTTGTTTGTTTTATTTTTACCTTTTTTAAATTATATTAACTGGATAATACATTTTTCATCGGGTTATCTTATGAAATAAATAAAGTATTTATTCAAACTACCAATATATTTACAATAATTATATTATGTAAACGGGAGGAAGCTTGTGCTTACTTTTAAAAGGAAAAAACATATTAATAAGTATATATTACTTTCCATAATAATGTTATTTATTATATTTGCATTTATTTATATCAGCGCTATATCAGAAATACCTAATAAGCTATTAATTATAAATGGAAAAGAATATGTTTTTGATTTCAAAATGCCATTTGGGATTAACATTGTTCCGGATAAAAAAGTTGATTCAAAGCTTAATAAAAATAAAGTAAATAGTGGGATAACTGATTCAAAAATTACAGATAAGCTTGTATTTGTTACAAAAGATAACAAAGATTCCAAAATAAATATAAGCCTTAAAATGTTTGGGTTTTTCCCTTTAAAGTCTATGCTGATAAATGTAGTTCCAGATAAAATGTTTATACCATGCGGTAATTCTAT
>JBLMYQ010000046.1:0-15855 GCA_050258375.1 Deltaproteobacteria bacterium
AATGCTTATAACATAGAAATTCAAAGGGTATTCAGACAAAATATTGATTCTTCTAAAAATATGATTATAAAAATAACAGATGAAAGACTTTTAAATTATACAGGAGGAATTGTTCAAGGAATGTCAGGAAGTCCAATTATACAGAATGGTAAATTGGTTGGTGCTGTAACTCATGTTTTAATAAATGATCCTACAAAGGGTTATGCTATATTTATTGAGTCTATGATTCAGAAGGCTGATAATATATTTAACAATAAAGCAGAGATGCCTTCTGCAAGCTAAGCTTTATTAATCACGAAGCTTATATTCTTTAAGAGCTTTTCGTTTTCTTTCGATATTAAGCTCGGCGTAATGCTTCTTGGTTGTCTCCACACTTTTATGACCTAATAATTCGGCTACCAGATATACATCTTCAACTTCATTATATAGATTAGTACCAAAGGTTCTTCTTAAAGCATGTGGTGTAATATTTTTTATAATGCCGCATTTTTTTGTGTATTTTTTTATCATATTTCTCACAGACTTTTCATCCATACGACGTTCTTGCGTAGAAAGGAAAAATGCATTTTCAAATTCAGGGCTTAAGCCTTTAATTTGAATGCGTTCTTCATAATATCTTCTCAATGCACTAATAACCTCGTCATTACAAAAAATGATTTCTTCATTTTGACCTTTTCGGGTTACTTTAAAATGACTTTCCTTAAAATTAATATCGCTTATGTTTAAGTTTACAAGCTCGGATACACGTATGCCTGTCCCCAGAAGCGTAGTAGCAATCGCCAAATCTCGAATCTTGGTTGCTTCGTGAAAGGATTTTTCCTTTTTGGTAAGACCTGAGCCTTTCTCAATAGTATCTAAAAAATTAACAACTTCATCTACTGATAATTTGGATTTTATTCTGTCATGGATTTTTGGCATTCTTACAAGCTGTGTAACATCTTTTTCAATTAGCTCGGATGAAAACAGATAATCAAACAATGAACGTAGAGAAGAGAGCTTACGCATTTTTCCATGATTATCATTTTGAATGCTTAAGCTGACTGCTTTCCCGGTTCGGGTTTCATAGGATACAGAATAATTCTCAAGATAAAGAAGATAATCTTCAATGTCAACCTTTTCCAATTTTTTAATATGTTCAAGAGTAAAATCCTTAATATTATTTACAGATTTATATTTAGGCAAGGTTTTAAGAAATTCAAGAAATATTTTTGAATCCTTGCAGTATGCAATCTTGGTATTAATTGCAGTAGTATTTTTGATATATCTTTGAACAAAATTAAAAATAAAATCCGGAAGCTCGGATAAGCGTTCACGTAATTCATCAAGCTTTTTTGTATTGCTGTTAATTGCCATACTAAACACCTCTAACAAAAATATCTAAATAAATTATACTATGATTAGCTTAGTTTGACAAAGAAATAAAAAAATGATAAATTATCAACGTATGGATTTTTATATTTTTCATAAAGCCTTATCAATAATTTGAAAGGAGGATGATTTCGTGAGCATTAGTGAATCGATAATTAAAGGTTCGCATGGATTTTCTGTTGATGGTATTTTAACAGGTTTTTATCAGGATTATTTTTTACTTTCTGAAAAATCAAAAATCACAGGCTACTCAATACAAAATGGTTGCTTTTTTGTATATTTTGAATATCCCGGAAAATGCCAGCTTGAAATTGATAGTATACCCCAAAAAGCATATTTGCTTGATGCTGAAGTTTTTATTAATCTGCTTGAATGTCAGGCCACCGCTGGAAAACAAAAATTTTTGGATACCTGTATGACCAAGCAATAGATGAAGAGTGGGAAAATAGCTAAAAAATAAAATACAGATATAAATTTTGAAAAGAAAGTGGAGTTTTAATAGACCCCACTTTCTTTTTATTACACTTTATCTATTCTAAAAAGTTTTCTTTACAGAATAGATAGATATAACCGATGCCCTCTTCGATTATATGAAAACAACGAAATAATTCAACTTTTATCGTCTCTACCCTAAATAAAATAAATTATTTTATTTTTTATTTTTACATTAAAATAATTTATTTTATTTCATAAGAAAATCCTTGAAATTCATTTTTTGCATCTTCGAACAATTTTATAACTTTTTCAGCATAATCTCCTAAAAATTCTTTGGATATGTGAAAATCTTGCCATATAATCACTAAGGGGTCTTCTATTTCTTCGCTTAAAACGTCCCACAGAGCGTCGAGATTTTCACCATAATAGTCAGGCAGCTCAAGCTCTGCTTTTAGTATATTATGAAGTGCTTTTTTGCTTGTAATTTGACTTCCTTTTAAGATAACCCTTTTCATGTTATTCTCCTTAATTAATATATCCTTTGAAAGGTTTTATAATGGTCAGCTGTTTTATAAATTAAACCATCATTTGAATAAAGAATTCTTTTTGAATTTCTAAATCCGGATTTATAATCAGCATCAGCCTCTCTCCAAATTCTTCCAGTTTTATTAGGTAATACTTTTTCTCTGTTTGTAAAAATATCTCCTCCAATACTTTTTCCCGGAGCTACTTTAGCAAGATTTCCTTTTTTTGAATCCCAGCCTAACCTTTTAGCTTGTGCTTTAGTAATAAAATTACTTGGTAATTTACCGTTTGCTTTTATGTAATCGGCTACTTCTTTGAAACTAGTTAAGGGTTTTTTAATTACTTTTTTTACTGCTGTTTTAGTTGTGGCATTATCAGTACGATCAAATGGATTATCTACCTTTACCTTCATTTCACGGTCATATTTTTTATCATTCGCTTCTCTTAAGTCTCCATATGTTAAATCTCCATATGTTGAGCAGCCGGCTATGAATAATGAAAGAGCTATCAATAGCATTGCGAGTATATACTTCAAATACTTTTTCATGGTATTTACCTTCTTTCTTAAGTAATTCTCATTATTCAAGATTATTTACACTATTTAATTATACTATATTTTTTCCAAATCATCATCTAAATAATAATTTTTACCTTATATTTTAGCAGCCATTGATTAATTTGAATAATATAGGCATAGAGCTGAGGTATATTCATCAATTGTCCAAACCAAGGAGAAGCTGTTTTAGATATGTCGTTGTTAAGCATATTTAATAAATATCCTTTATCAACCAATGAGTGTATTGGCATGCTGGTATCCTCAAGTATTGATTTCAATGCATCGCTAACGGCTTTCAGGTATGATGGGTTATGAGTTTTGGGATAAGGGCTTTTTTTTCGTTCAATAATACTATTTGGTAGATATCCCTTTAAAGATTCTCTTAATAATCCTTTTTCTCTATTGTTCAGATATTTAATTTTCCACGGAATATTCCAAACATATTCCATTAATCTATGATCACAAAATGGTACTCGTACTTCTAAGCCTGTAGCCATGCTCATTCTATCTTTTCTATCAAGCAGGGTTGTCATAAACCATTTTAAGTTTAAGTAAAAAATTTGCTTCATTTTTGCTTCACCAGGTTCTTCTCCTACTGTTTTTGGTATCTCATCCAATGTTTCTTTATACCTTGCTTCAATATATTCATAGATATCAATTTTTTCACGCAGATATGGAACCATGAGATTTTTTCTGAGTACTATATTTCTTGACCACGGAAAAGTATCACTATTGATTAATTCATCATTTGTAAACCAAGGATATCCGCCAAATATTTCATCAGCACATTCGCCGGATAAAGCTACTGTTGCATGTTTTTTAACCTCTTTACAGAAAAGCAGCAAGGATGAATCAATATCTGCCATTCCCGGAAGGTCTCTGGCAAATAAAGCATCATCTAATGCAGCGTATAACTGTGGTGTATCAATTGTAATATAATGATGTTGAGTTCCGTATATTTTTGAAACAGTTTCAATCCATATTTCATCTGAATCTGGCTCGAATGAGTTGGGTGAAAAATATTTATTGTTATCCTTATAGTTTATCGAAAACGTATGCAGCTGATTACCATTCTTGTTAAATTCATTTGCAGCAACAGCCGTAATTGCGCTTGAATCCAGTCCGCCAGACAGGAATGTACATACTGGTACATCAGCTGTAAGCTGTCTGGTTATTGCATTTTTAAGTAACTCTTTTAAGGCTATGATAGTTGTAGGAATATCATCTATGTGCACTTTATTAGTTAAATCCCAATACTTATTTATTTTTATTCCATTTTTATTAAATGTCATAGAGTATCCTGGTTTTAATTCATGTATGTTTTTAAACACTGCATATCCAGGAGTGCGGGCCGGTCCAATCAATAATAGTTCGGAAATTCCATTTATGTCAATTTCGGCTTTCATTTCGGGATGAGCAAGTATTGATTTTATTTCGGAAGCAAATATCAATCCGTTGGGAACTATAGTATAGAATAATGGCTTAACACCTGCCCTATCACGAGCAAGGAACATTGTTTGATTATTATTGTCCCAAACTCCAAATGCGTATATCCCATTCAGTTTATCCACACAGCCTTCTTTCCATTCTATATATGAAACCAAAAGAACTTCTGTATCGGATTTTGAAATGAATCGGTATCCTTTTTCAATGAGCTCATTTCTTAATTCATTAGTGTTATACAACTCACCATTGTAGGTAATGATATATTTATTATTTGATATATCCTTTATCATTGGCTGACTTCCACCTTCAGGGTCAACAACAGTAAGCCTTCTGTGACCTATTAGCGCATATTCTGATATCCATATTCCCTCATTATCAGGACCTCTGTGGCTAAGAAGCCTTGTCATTTTGAGTATAGTATCTCTATGCTCCTTTAGATTTGTTTTCCAATCAATCCATCCAACTATTCCACACAAGATAATCACTCCAAGATAATATTCCTATTATTAATATGCAAAAATCAATACTTTGATGACCTGACTGAGAAGTTATAACATAAAAAAACAGTAACTCAAAACAGGTTACTGGTTTTTTTATGTTATTAATAAAATTGTTATACACATTGAAAATAATCGATTAAATTTAAATCAATTCCAAAAAATCTCCATGAAAAACCATTCCATCTGAAGCCTGCAGCAGACCTTGGTCCAACAAATATAAGCCATGCCCAAAACGGTCTTCCAAAACGAGGATAGATAACTGTAAATCTATACAAGCATCCGGCAATTGCTCCAGGGTCAACGGCAAATACTGCTCCAGCAGGCATATGAGGCTTGGCTGGTATCATTGCTGGCGGTGGCCCCGGAGGTGCATTCATGCCCATGCCTGTTCCCCCCTGCGGCATACCCGGTGGTTGCTGCATCGGTCCCTGCATCCCCCCTCCTATGCCGGGCGGAAATTCAAATTCTCCACCACTGGGAAATCCATCAAAGCCAGGTACTATTGGCGGGATAAACTGCCTATCATCATAATAATCATCATCGTAGTAATCCCACATTTATTATACTCTCCTCTTATATTCTTTAGTATTATAATATGAGAGGATTCATAATGCGGTTACATAAATATATTTTAACGTAAAGTACTATCGCCTTATATTTTCTTTGGCTTTTTCTGATATATCAATTATTTCTCTTGCATGTTTTAAAGTAGTATCTGTAATATTTGAGGTTCCAATTAGCTTTGCAATTTCTTTGTCTCTATCATTTTTACAAATTAATTCTATACTTGTTTTAGTTTTCGCATCTTTAGCTTCTTTTTGAATTACATAATGGTAATCTGCCATTGAAGCGATTTGAGCTAAATGAGTAACACATATCACTTGGTGTTCTTGAGATATGTATGCTAATTTTTCAGCAACAGCAAAAGCTACTTTTCCACTAATGCCAGAATCAATTTCGTCAAATATCAGAGTTGGTTTATTATCAACTTTTGCTAGAATAGTTTTTATTGCAAGCATTATTCTTGACATTTCACCACCAGAAGCTATTTTGTTCAACGGCTTTAAATCTTCGCCCAGATTTGGAGAAATATAAAATTCTATATTATCAAGACCATTTTTATTAAATTTGTATAATCCTTCGTTATCTAAGGATTCATCAAAGTTTATTTTAGTAATAAATTTTGTATTTTTCATTTCGAGGTTATGCAGTTCTTGAATGATTTTTTCTGAAAGAATGTTCCCTTTCTCTATTCTGGTTTTAGACATTTCTTTTGAAAGAGTAAAAAGTTCTTTGTTTAAAGAGCTTTTTTCTGCATTTATTTTTTTAAAGCGTTCTTCAATATTTGAAATTGCATCAATTTCAGTTAGCAATACAGTGTTATAACATATAATTTCTTCTACGTTTTTTCCGTATTTTCTTTTTAATTTAGTTATAAGGTCTAATCTTTCTTCAATATGTTCTAACCTTTCAGGACTATATTCTATTTCATCCTTCCATAATCTAATATCATGTGAAAGCTCTTCAATATTGTAAGATAAGTCAGTTAAAGTATTCGCCGCTAAGGAATACTTTTCATCAAATGCTGATATTTGCTGTAAATTTCTTAATGAATTATTAATCATAGATAAAACTGAATTCCTGTTTATATCATTACCAACGAGGGTTTCATAAGAATTAGACAAGTTTAAATTTATTTTTTCTGAATTTGAAAGTTTAAGCTTTATCTCACTAAGCTCCTCCTCCTCTCCGGCTCGGAGGTTTGCTTGAGAAATTTCACCTATTTGATAATTTAAAATGTCTACTTTTTTTGCAATCTCTTCAGGACTTCCGGATAGTTCAGCAAGCTCATTGTTTAGCATTTTTAACTGATTTAATTTTTCACAATATTTGTCCTTAATTTTAAGAATATCATTACCTATAAAATTATCTAAAAATTCAATATGATTGCTTTTTTCGAGAAGTGATTGATTTTCATTTTGTCCGTGAATATCAATAATCTTTTCGCCCAAGCTTTTAAGCATCCCTACAGTAGCCATTCTGCCATTAACCTTGCAGATATTCTTCCCATTTGAATATAATTCTCTGGCTATCAGCACCATGTTATCCTCAACTTCAAATCCTAGCTCTTTTAATTCATTAAGCTTATTAATATCATCAATTATGAATAAGGCTTCTATAATGGCCTTATCTTCACCGCTTCGAATAATGTCTTTTGAAAGCCGGTCTCCGATTATAGCTGTTATAGCATCAATGACTATTGATTTACCTGCACCGGTTTCACCTGTAAGGATATTTAGACCTTGTCCAAGTTCAAATTCTACTTTATCTATAAGTGCTACGTTTTGAATCAATAATCTTGAGAGCATAGTATACCCTTTCTTTTTTACTAAAAAAATTTCTGTTTCCTTTTGCCAAATACTCCGAGAGAAGAGCTAGGAATGAAGAGTTAATTCCTCAAAAACAGTTTTTTTCTAATTGTATCAAAAAAGTTTTTTTCAGGAAGTTTAATATACTTAAGAGAAAATTGTGATTTTTTAATTTCGATTATATCTGTCCCTTTTAATTTAAATGTTTTTTGACCATCTAAGGTTAGGATGCACTCATTCTGATTTTTATCATCAACAGAAACAGTCACAATTCTTTCATCAGAAAGAATTAAAGAACGTGCATGAAGAGTATGAGGACAAATTGGTGTTACAAGAATAAGCTTCATATCCGGCTCTACAATTGGTCCCCCCGCTGATAATGAATAAGCTGTTGAACCAATTGGTGTTGAAATTATAAGTCCATCAGCAGGGAACTCATCAATCTTTTGACCATCCAACAGTATGCTGATGTTTATCATTCTTGAGATTGAACCCCTAGATATTACGACATCATTTAATGCAATATTTGTTTCCATATTATTTGATTCATTAACAATTCGTCCTTCTAAAAGCATTCTTTCTTTAATTGTATAATTTCCTTCAACAAGCAGCTTTGAAACCATGTCTATGTCTTGTTTATCAGCTTCTGTAAGGAATCCCAGATGCCCAATATTTATACCAAGTATAGGTTTGTTATATTTACTGGCTTTTTTTGCTATTCTTAAAAATGTACCATCCCCGCCTAACGAAATTACTATATCACTATAGTCAATTAATTGTTCTTCATTTACCCTTATACATGATATTTCAGTTATTTCCGTAGTATTTTCCGGCAATAGTAATTCAACGCCATGTGATACCAAGCTTTTTGAGAGCAGCTTAGTTACACTGAAATCAATATCTTTTTCTATGTTTGTTAGTATACCAATTTTCAAATGTTAACCCACCTTTGTGCTAATATCTATTTATTAGAATAACAAGAAAAAATGTGTTTATCAACACATTTTAGAAAAACGGATTTCTTCATTAAAACAGATTCTTAGGCAGCTTTGAATTTTATTTTTGAAAGGCAGGCTTTTACAATATAGTTGTTAACGATTATACAGGTGTAGATTGCATAAAAAATGTCATTGGTCGCCGAGAATTTCTTTTGTTTGTAACTATGGTATATTAAATGCAATACCTCGGAAATATTATCTTTTGGATTTAGTGTTAGTGTATTTGAATTCAAATACTTTTTAAGTTTGTATATTTTTATTTTTTTACAAATTGTATCAAGCTTTCTTTCATAAATGAAATGTGAAACGATACTTTTATTAACTAAATTTTTATTATGCGGCATACAAAAGAAATCCGCTATATAGTGATTAATAACTCCTAAATTAACAGCGAAATCATTACTGTGCAAATCTTTCATACAAATAGTTTTTTCAATCAGAGCATTTATTTCTGAATTTATATATTCTGCTGAACTGAAATAATTATGAGGGATATCCTTAAAATTCATAATAATATCTGGCTTTATATTTCCGTATTTAAAACCTAGTTTATTTATCTTTACGCGATTTTCACAAAGCATATTATCATAAGTGATTTTTGAGAAAAACAAATGTGTTTTATATAGCATTTAATTCTGCCAGCTTTCTTTTGTAAAATTTAAAGCGGAAGGCTGTACGACCTTTCCGCTCGTTAATATTTAATTCTATGAATATAGTTTATTTGATTACATCAAGAAAGGCAACCTCTAATTATTGTCAATCTTAAGAACAGCCATGAAGGCTTCTTGTGGTACCTCAACACTACCCATCTGACGCATTCTTTTTTTACCTTCTTTTTGCTTTTCGAGAAGCTTTTTCTTTCTGGTGATATCCCCTCCATAACACTTGGCGAGAACGTCTTTCCTTAATGCCCTTATAGTCTCACGAGCAATAACCTTTCCGCCAATAGAAGCTTGTATAGGAATTTCAAACATTTGACGTGGAATGACATCTTTCAGTTTTTCAGCCATTTTTCTTCCACGCGTTGCAGCTTTATCTCTATGAACAATAAAGGAAAATGCATCGACTATTTCATTATTTAACATGATGTCAAGCTTAACCAGTGTGGAACGTCTGTATTCAAGAAACTCATAATCAAAAGAGGCATATCCCTTTGTACGAGATTTTAGTGCATCAAAGAAATCATATATAATCTCATTTAGAGGCAGTTCATATGTCAACATAACCCTTGATTCGTCAATATAGCTCATGTTTTTATATGTTCCTCTTCTTTCTTGGCAAAGCTCCATTACATTTCCCACATAATCCTTTGGAAGCATAATTGTAGCTGTTACTATTGGTTCTTCCATGTAATCAATTTCCTGAGTTGACGGCATATTGGTCGGATTATCAATATTTAAAAGCTCACCGTCGGTTTTTATTATCTTATAAATAACACTGGGAGCTGTAGTTACCAAGTCTATATTGTATTCTCTCTCAAGCCTTTCCTGGATAATCTCCATGTGAAGCAAGCCTAAAAATCCGCATCTAAAACCAAATCCAAGAGCAACTGATGTTTCAGGTTCAAATGAAAGCGCTGCATCGTTTAATTGAAGCTTTTCCAAGGATTCACGTAAATCTTCATACTTGGCACCATCAGCAGGATACATTCCGCAAAAAACCATAGGGACAGCTTTTTTGTACCCTGGAAGAGGTGCTGATGCAGGGTTACTTGCATCGGTTATTGTATCTCCAACTCTCGAATCTTTTACATTTTTAATGCTTGCGGCAATATATCCAACATCTCCGGCCAATAATTCAGAGCATTCTGACAGCATGCCCGGTCTGAAATAACCTACTTCATTTACAATAAAAGTCTTGCCACTAGCCATCATTTTAATTTGTGTTCCTGCTCTAACTGAGCCTTCCTTAACTCTGACATAGGCAATTACACCTTTATAATTATCATATCTTGAATCAAAAATTAATGCCTTAAGTGGTGCATTTTCATCCTCATTTGGACAGGGAATCCCTTCTATAATCTTTTCAAGAAGATCTTCAACGTTTAACCCTGTTTTTGCTGAAATTTCAGGGGCTTCACTTGCATCAAGCCCGATTATGTCTTCAATTTCTTTTTTTACATGTTCTGGTCGTGCATTAGGTAAATCAATTTTATTTATAACCGGTATTATTTCAAGGTCATGCTCCAGAGCAAGATAAACATTTGCCAATGTTTGTGCTTCTATTCCCTGCGAAGAATCCACGACAAGAATAGCTCCTTCGCAAGCAGCCAAGCTTCTTGAGACCTCATAATTAAAATCAACATGTCCGGGAGTATCAATGAGGTTAAGGATATACTCGTTCCCATCCTTTGAAGTATAAACCATTCTGACTGCCTGTGCCTTTATGGTTATACCTCTTTCCCTCTCAATTTCCATATTGTCAAGAACCTGATCCTGCATTTCTCTTTGTGTAAGAGAACCGGTCATTTCAATAAGCCTATCAGCTAATGTTGATTTGCCATGGTCAATATGTGCTATTATGCTAAAGTTTCTAATCCGCTTTTGTCTCTTGCTTGCCATTAATCTAGGTCAGCCTCCTATTTATGCAATTTCTGTGCTATTATAACATAACTGAATAGAGTTTAAAACAAATACTTTTAATATTAATAGTAACTCCCGCAATAGTCTTGCAAAAGTAAAGACACCTCCAATTATATTGAAGATGCCTTCTAAAAATTATATTTTAAGCTTTTTAAAAATACAAGCAAAAATTATATACTTCCCGGTAAACATCCGATAGTGATTTAAAGGCTTTATACTCAATTCTATTAAAATATTCACTTGATTCTACCTTTAAAATTTCATCAAGCTTGAATTCTACCACAATATCGTTTTCTTTCAGCTTCATTGAAATGTTTATACCTGTTTTATCGTGATATATAGTATAATCTATCAAGGTATAAATTTTCTCATTATAGTATTGATTTGGAATAAAACTTAGCTTAACCTTATTTCCTATATGATTTTCAAGATTTGTACATAATACCTGTGTTTCCAAGGCTATTGAGTTTTGTATAAGCTGATTGGGTAACCTTTGCTGTGGGCGATGAACAATTAAATCCATTGTGACACCTCCGTATTTTTCTCTTTTGTTTTTATTTATTTAATTAACTTTTTGTAGTATCATTTATATATATTTTATATGATAATTATTTCGGCAAAAATATAGTTTTTTTAATAGTTATTTAATATTTGATTAAATTTTATCGAAATAGGTGAAAATATGCAAGATAATTTGTTAAAAATTCTTGAATTTGATAAAATTGTAAATCTATTAGCTGAAGAATGTTCTAGTTTGATTGGAATGGAGCTTGCTAAAAAGCTTACGCCTTCATTCGAATTATCAGAAGTTTTGGAGTTTCTTGAAGAAACCTCTGAGGCGGTTGAATTTATTATGCATAAAGGAATACCACCTTTCCAAGGAATCAAAGATATAAGGCATTCAGTTGATAAAGCTAAAAAATCTGATTTACTCAATCCTGGTGAGATTTTAGCAATTGGCTATACATTGCGCTCTTCCAGAAGCCTTAAAGGATATTTTGATAAAGAGAATACTACACAAAGCCATTACCATACGCTGCTGCCATTATTTAAAGGGCTGTATCAAAATAATCGAATTGAGGATAAGATTTTTTTAAGTATTATTTCTGAAGATGAAATATCAGATAATGCTAGTCCTGCGCTATATTCTATTAGACGTCAGATAGCGCAGGTTGAACAAGATATCAAAGATAAGCTTAATAAAATGATTCATTCATCCAGCTATCAGAAGTACCTGCAAGAAAGCTTTATAACCATACGGGGAGGCAGGTATGTTCTTCCTGTTAAACAAGAGTATAGAAATGAGATTACAGGTCTGGTTCATGATGCCTCTTCTAGTGGAGCGACATTGTTTATTGAACCGATGGTGTTGGTTGAAGCAAACAACTTAATTAAACAGCTTAAAATTAAAGAGACGCAAGAGATTGAAAGAATACTATATGAGCTCTCTGCTCTTATAGCCGAAATTGCTTCTGAATTAAGAGACAACATTGAAATTCTTGCAAAGCTGGATTTTATTTTTGCTAAAGGGAAATTAAGTCTTGGAATGAAAGGTGTAAAACCATCTGTTTGTAGTAATGGCACATTGAATATAATAAAAGGCCGTCACCCTCTTCTTGCTTCTGAAAAGGTTGTCCCTATAGATATTTGGTTTGATAATAAATACAATACATTAGTTATAACGGGTCCTAACACTGGTGGAAAAACTGTTACATTAAAAACAGTAGGGCTTTTAACCCTTATGGCACAGGCAGGACTTCATATTCCTGCTAAGGATGGTTCTGAAATGAATGTTTTTACTAAAATATTTGCTGATATTGGTGACGAACAAAGCATAGAACAAAATCTCAGTACTTTCTCATCTCATATGAAAAACATAATAGAAATTCTAAATAATGTCCAAGCTAACTCATTGGTGCTTCTTGATGAACTCGGTTCAGGAACAGACCCAATTGAAGGTGCAGCTATTGCTACTTCTATACTCGAGTTTCTTCATAATAAAAATGCAGTCACTGTTGCCACGACACATTACAGTGAATTAAAGCTTTTCGCACTAAAAACTGAAGGAATTGAAAATGCAAGCTGTGAGTTTGACGTTGCTACCCTTATGCCAACCTACAGATTATTGATTGGTATTCCTGGAAGAAGTAATGCTTTTGCAATATCTCGTAAGTTAGGGCTGAATGATTCTATATTGGATAGAGCTCAAAATTTTATATCTGATGAAGAAACAAGATTCGAGGATGTAATTGCTGCTGTTGAAAATGACAGGCGCGAAGCTGAAAGTGCTCTGATTGAAATTGAATATCTTAAGACTGAAGCTAAAAGATTAAAGGAAGAACTTGAAAAAAGCAAGGCAGCTATGGAAAGTCAAAAAGAAGGCTTAATACGAGAAGCCAAGAACAAAGCCCGTCAAATAATTTCCGAAGCTAAGGAAGAAGCTGAAAATGCCATTAAAGAAATAAAAAAGCTGGCTGAAGAAGAAGTAATTGAGCGTGATAAAAAAGCTTCTAAAATACGCGAAGGATTACAAAATAAGCTGAAAGAAAACCAAGTTAATACCGAAATTCCTCTTTTTAATATGAATGCCGGAAAAAGCAGTCACAGCTTTAAAAGTGGTGATAACGTTTATATTCTTACCTTAAAGCAAAAAGGTGTTGCACTTGGGGCAGCAGATGAAACTGGAAATGTTATGGTTCAGGCAGGTGCAATTAAAATTAAAGTTCCTGCCTCTGTACTTCAACCAATAAAGGAAACAAAAAGTAAAGAAAGCCAGATAAGCATTAAAAATGTTTTGTCTAATAAAGAAAGAAATGTTTCACTTGAGTTGGATCTTAGAGGACAGACACTCGAAGAAGCTGTAGCCAATACAGATATGTATCTGGATAATGCTTATCTTTCCGGGGTTAAGAATGTTACTATTATTCATGGAAAAGGAACTGGTGTGCTGAGAAAAGGTATTCATGCCTTCCTGAAAAAGCATCCAAATGTCAGGTCATATCGGCTCGGTGTTTTTGGTGAAGGCGAACAAGGTGTTACTATTGTGGAGCTTTCATAACTTTAATAAAGAATCAATAAATACTTTCTCGGATTCACTAACCCAGAAAACAATTATGTCGTTATAGAAATTTATAACAGATTTCTTTTCAATTTGATTATCAAGGCTTATATTTAGTTCTTTAATTGTCTTGCCTTTTGAAGAATATATGATGCTCCCTATAGGTGTTCCTTTTTTCAAAGGAGCATTTAGTTTTTTAGGAAGATTATAGATTATTTTTAAATTACTTATTTCATCCTTTCTTAATGGAAATTTTTCATCTCCCTCCCCTCTTATTTTTATAAATTTATACTTGCCTTTATTAACTTCTATTTTAATTTCACGCATACTGTTATTAAGATTAACAAGCTTATAATTTTCAAATGCATAATTCAACATTTTAGTAGAATCCGAAGCACGCATCTGCCTGGAATCACTTCCTAGTACAACAGATATAATCTGCCAGCCATTTCTGGAAGCTGAAGTAACAAGGCACCTTCCAGCCTTACCTGTAAAACCGGTTTTTACACCATTGGCACCCTCATAACCTCTTAGCATTTCATTTGTGGTTACAAGTTTCCTTCCATTTGATATTACAGCTTCTTTTGTTGAAACAATTTCTGCGAATTTTTTATTTCTCAATGCATAATTTGCCATTATTGCTAAATCATATGCGGTTGAATAATGTCCTTGTTTATCTAATCCATGCGGAGTTTGAAATGCTGAATTATTAGCACCAATTTTATGGGCTTTGTTTGTCATCATACATGCAAAGTTTTCCACACTTTCTCCTATATGTTCTGCAATTGCAATTGCTGCATCATTTCCAGAACTCAGCATTAATCCATAAAGCAAGTCATTTAAGGATATTTTTTCGTTTTTCTTAAGATGAATATTGGAGCCACCCACCCTTGCAGCTCTTTCACTAACAGTAACAATATCAGAAAGCTTCCCTTTTTCTAAAGCAAGAATAGCGGTCATAATTTTTGTGGTGCTTGCCATTGGTCTTTGGGTATAACCATTTTTTTCATACAAAATTCTTCCTGATAATCTATCCATCACAATAGCTGAACCAGAATGAATTTTAGGTATATTAATTTTATTATTTAGATTTGTTGCTGAAAAAACAGAATCTTCTACAGGCTCATTCTCAATGTAATCGTCACCGTAAGATGTAAAACATATAATATTTAATATACACAAACAGGTTATAACATATAAAACGAAATATTTTTTCAAATCATCACCGAGAAAGCTATGCATACTATGGAATTATATTGTATTAAATATTTTTTTAGAACAAAAAAGAGCAGACAATGCCATAGGGCACTGAAAAACCAGAGGTTTTTCAGTGCCCTACTACTTGCCACTTCTTTTTCCCTACATTTATTACTTCAGTGTGTTTTTAGCGTCATTTATTAACTTTTTAACAATGTTACCGCCAACTTTACCTGCCTGACTTGATGTCAAATCACCATTATATCCGTCCTTGAGGCTCACTCCAACCTGAGAAGCGATTTCAAATTTTAATCTGTTCATTGCGTCCTTAGGATTAGCCATTCATATTCACCTCCTGAGATTCATATTTATTTAACTTCGCTTATATTTTCTGTTAAAATGGTTAAATTATAATATGTATTTTATGGAAAAGAAAAACTGCCCAATTTTGAGCAGTTTATCAATTACGATTTAAGCTGAATTATTAAGTTGTATTCTCTGTTTTGTGGAATTTCTGTTATAGTATCTATTCTTATACCTTTTTTCTTTAAGCTTTCTTTTATAAAAGCTGCTGCTTCTTTATGTTTTTCTTCTAATATTCCTTGAATATAAATATTCCCATTCTTATAGCTGCATTTTGCACTATAATTATTTTCCAATAATCTAAACATATTCTGTAGTGCTAGAGCTAATTCTGGTCGTTTGTTTGACATTTGTCGTTCATTCATTTTATGTTTTTTTTGTCCTACTTTATTTTTTCCCATTACGACTCCTCCTTTTTAGCAAAAAAAATTTGCCTATCCATAACCCTAATTATTAGT
>JBLMYQ010000047.1:0-28534 GCA_050258375.1 Deltaproteobacteria bacterium
AGCTGCCTGGAAAGATAAGTCGTCGCCGGATTTTTATATATTCCTCGATAGCTCAGTGGTGGAGCATTCGGCTGTTAACCGAAGGGTCGCTGGTTCGAGCCCAGCTCGAGGAGCCATAAAAATCCTTACTTAACGTGAGGATTTTTTGTTGTTTATTAATAAAGAAAATTGTAATATTCAGGTTATAAATGGTATAATTGTTATGGTTTATGGAGAAGTTGTTACTAATTAGAAATTAAGGAGAATTAAAATGTTAAATAGTAAGCAGAGGGCTTACCTAAGAAGCCTTGCAAACAAAACAGAACCAATAGTTCATGTTGGCAAAACAGGAGTAAATGAAAATCTTATCAAGCAAATTGATGATGCGTTAGAAGCACGCGAAATAGTAAAGATTACAGTTCTGAATAATTCGTCTGAGGAAGCAAAAGGAATCTCGGATGATATAGCCAATAGTACTAATTCTGAAGTTGTTCAGGTAATTGGTAAGAAGATAACCTTGTATAGAAAATCCAAAAAAACAGTGATTGTTCTACCTTAAATGTGGAAGGTGATTAGATTTTGAATATAAATAATGCCAAACTTCAAATTTCAGCTGTTGAAAAATCTCAATATCCCGAACTGGGGAAACCGGAATTTGTTTTTATGGGCAAATCCAATGTAGGAAAATCATCTCTTATTAACTATCTTTTAAACAGAAAAAGTATGGCAAGAGTAAGCTCTAAACCTGGCAAAACAAGGGTTATTAATTTTTATAACATTGATGATAAGGCTTATTTTGTAGATCTTCCCGGATATGGCTATGCAAAGGTTTCTAAAAAAGAGAGAGAATCATGGTCTGAGATGGTTGACAGCTATTTGTATGAACGTAGAGATTTTAGACTTTTCTTGCTGATTATTGATATCCGTCATGAACCTGGAGAAATGGACTTGGTGATGATGGAATGGCTCAAAAAATATGCACTTAATTATGCTGTTATAGCTTCAAAAGCAGACCAATTAAATTTATCTGAAAGACAACAGCGGATTGAAAGTCTAAAAAATATCTTTAACCTGCCAAAAGAAAAAATGGTTATACCTTTATCAGCAATGAAAAAATTCGGCAGGGATGAATTGTGGGAGCTAATACGAAAAAAGCTTGATATAGACAGCATAAAGGGTGATATCAAGTAATTTTAAGGAGGCGTTATTATTGGAAAAGGCAATAAAATTTGATTATTCTAAATGCTTTCCATTTATAAGCAATTATGAAATATCTCTTCTTGAACCAAATATAAGGCTTTCGCATGATATACTTCATAATAGAACGGGTGCCGGTAATGAGTATACAGGTTGGCTTGACCTTCCAATAAATTACGACAAACATGAGTTTGAAAGAATAAAGCAAGCAGCAAAGAAAATACAACAGAATTCGGAAGTGTTTGTTGTTATCGGGATTGGCGGTTCTTATCTTGGTGCACGAGCAGGTTTGGAAATGCTGGGGCACTCATTTAGCAATCTTCTACCAAAGGGAAAGAGAAAATGTCCTGAGATATATTTTGTTGGAAACAATATCAGTTCAACCTATATTTCAGAACTATTAGATGTAATTGAAGGAAAAGAGTTATCAATTAATGTTATATCCAAATCTGGAACAACTACTGAACCTGCACTGGCGTTCAGAATTTTCAAAAGCTATTTAGAGAATAAATATGGAGAGAAAGAAGCCAGAAATAGAATTTATGCAACGACTGATAAATCTAAAGGGGCTTTGAAAAAGCTTGCTGAAGAAGAAGGATACCAATCATTTGTAGTTCCTGATGACATTGGAGGTAGGTTTTCAGTTCTGACTGCTGTTGGACTGCTTCCATTAGCTGTAGGGGGGCTGGATATTGATGCTATTATGGCAGGAGCGCTAACAGCCTGCGAAAGCTATAAGGACACAGCATTAGAAAAAAATGAGTGCTACCAGTATGCAGCAGTGAGAAATGCGCTATACCGAAAAGGTAAAACTACTGAAATTATGGTAAATTATGAACCCGGGCTTCACTATTTTGCTGAATGGTGGAAGCAGCTTTTTGGAGAAAGCGAAGGCAAAGACCAAAAAGGTATATTCCCTGCTTCTGTTGAGTTTACAACTGACCTGCATTCGTTGGGGCAATATATTCAGGATGGCTTGAGAAATATATTCGAAACAGTCATAAATATTGAAAAACCAAGAAAGGATATTGTAATTCAGGAGGATAAGTATGACACGGATGGTTTAAACTATATTGCAGGCAAGCAAATAAGCTATGTCAACCAAAAAGCTTTTGAGGCTACACTGTTAGCTCATAATGATGGTGGAGTCCCGAATATGTTGATTACAGTTCCTTATGTAGATGAATATATTTTTGGCAGCATGGTGTACTTTTTTGAAAAAGCCTGCGGGATTAGTGGATATATACTTGGGGTTAATCCTTTTATTCAACCGGGAGTAGAAGAATACAAGAAAAATATGTTTGCGCTGTTAGGTAAGCCGGGATACGAAAAAATGAGAGAAGAACTCGAAAAAAGATTTTAATTCAAAAATAAAGAAAAAATAAAAGGAATTTTAATGCCTATATAGAAATAAATATCAATAAAATAAAGAGAAAAACAAGGAGGAAGTATAATGGAAGAAACAGGAGTACAAAATACTCAAGGATTTTCAGGTGGTGAAAGACCAAAGAAAAGGATGCCGGTTGCAATTGTTATTCTTTTCATATTGGTATTATTATGTGCGGGAGCATTAAGTGTTATCAACTTTTTCCCCGAGGTTATTCCAGCCAAGATGATATATATGCTGGCCGAAAAACAGAACATTATGCAGATTCAGAAACAGGTTGAGGACTACATGAACGATGGCTTTGTAAAGGATGCATTAAAGGTCTATGATACTCCTTTCAGCAATAGTAGTGAGCTAACATTCAAATTTAAACCTGAGACATTACAATCTCCTGAAGCAGCACAGCTTAAAGTGATTAATGATATTCTAAGCTCTTCCAAGCTTACGATAAATCAAAGCTCTGATTATAAGAATGATAAGAATAAAGCTGAGTATATCTTAAACATAAAAGGAAATGATTTAATAAAAGCTGAAATGTTTATGGATAAAAAGAAACTTGGAATTAAGGTTCCTGCATTCTATGACAAATATATAACTATTGATGGCAATAACATGGAACCTCTTTTTAAGAAATTTGGACAAGATGTTCAAATGAAAAAGCTTGTAACTCCTTCAGAGATGTTTAATGCTGTAAAATTTGACAGAAAAGAAGTTTATAATCTTATTGATGATTATAGTAAATATATTATAAAACAGTTAAAGGATAAAAATTTTAAATTTACTAAGGGAGTAAAGCTTTCAACAAGCGAAGGGGATATTACTTGCAATCAGATAGCATTAACCCTTACAGCAGCTGAATTTAAAGAGATTGGCATCAAGGTGCTAGAAAAAATGCAAAATGATGATAGATTGCTTAACCTCACAGCAGGAAATGTAATAAATGTAATAAAGCTTTATGAAGATGCAGGTTATTTTGGCACTGCAGGAGTTCCAAGTGAGTTTAAGGATATTAATTCGGTTAAGCAAAAAATTAAGGAAGCAATAGATAGTGCTAAGAAAGATACTACTGTGGAAAACGACAAAACAGAAACAGTAATGACCTTGTTGATAGATAGAAAGTTTAATATACTGGAGAGAAAATTTGAATTGGTTGATAAAGGTTCAGATTCAAAAGCTACCGGAGTAAATTCTATTAGATTCGGAAGCTTTTCTCAGCCAAAGAGTAAAGGCAAAGAAACAATATTTGAAATTAAAGATCCATCAATGAAATCAAGGTTTACTGTTGATGCTGTACAAGCGCCAAGCGCAAAAGGGCAGCCGGTAAAAACAGCAGTTAATATTGAGTCTGTTAGCAGTTATACTGGAACAGAGGAAAAGCCTTTTGTATGTAAGATTGATATCACTGATGACAGTATAAAGGATAAGAGCAAGAAGATAAATGCTAAATTTGAAGCAACCATGCTCTCTTACGGAGCAGCTAAATCAGTAATTAGCGGTACTTTAACAACTGATTCTGTACGTGATTCTGGAGCAGGGACAATAAATAATAAGGTTAGCTTTGATGTAACCGGGAAGACTCCGGGAATGTCGGGACAAGGTAATGAACTAGGGATTATTTTAGGGCTTGATTCAAAGATGAAACTCGGTGAAGCTGTAAAAATGCCGAGTGTAGATGCATCAAATTCTCTTGAAATAAATACTGCAACAGATGAGCAGCTTCAGCAGGTTGTGATGCAAATACAAACAGCAGCACAAAACTTTTATTTACAGAATTTAAAATTATTTGCACCGTCAGGAATGTAAAATTGCTTTATTAAATAGAAATAACTCCTTCTTTCAGCTTTCATTGAAAGAGGGGGTTATTTTTTTATTAACTAAAATGGTATAATCTAAATATCAAATAATATTTAAGGAGATAAAATGCTTCATTTGTTTTTAAATGATTTGAAAATACTTAAGAGAAGCTGGATTACACTTTTATTGTTTTTAATGTTTTCTATGATTACCAGCTTAATAATAATAAAAGCAATGTCTCCAATTTTTGAAAAAAACATATTTATTAAGCCTTTTTCAATTAATGTAGTAGACTATGATAATAGTATTGGTTCAAGAATGGCAATCTCAAGCTTAAATAGTGAAGGATACATATCACGAGCTGCTGAAGTTACAGTCCTTGATGAAAAGCAGGCAATGAAGCAGCTAAATGAAGGAAAGAGCGCCTGCGTTGTAATTATTCCGCAGGGATTTTCCCAAAGCCTGTATCTTGGTAATAACAAGCCCGTTAAGGTTTATATAAATGATAATGGTATAACTACCAGATTGGCAGAGGGTTACTTTAATAATGTGGCAGACCTTGTTACAGCTGCGCAAAGTGGTATCTATACTGTTTATCATATGATGCAGAGAAGTGAAAAGGGAAGCAACGAAGCATTTAATACAGCCGAAAAAGCAATACCTAATTTTATTCTGACAGCTATGGGGCGAAAAGACGTGTTTGAAACATTAACTATTTCGAATTTGCCCCAAACCAAGCCCACTGAATATTATATCGTTTGTGCAGCTGTTATGTTTCTTATATTTACTGGAATCTTAGGATTAAGGATGATTAATCAAGACCTTGAGAGCAATATAATAAAAAGAATAATAATTAGCCCTGAAGGTATACTGAAATATATCGTGGAAAAAATTCTAATAATGACTTTGGTAGGATTTGCTGAATTTATTGCAATTATGATACCTTTCACGGTGTATTTTAAATCATCGTTTTCCATATTAAATATAAAAGTAATTTTAACTGTATTGGCAATAATCTTGTCTTCAACTTCATTATGCATTTTAATTTCTGTCCTGTCCAAATCTTCTGAGACAGCGGTTACAGCATCAATAATAACCTTATTTATTATATGTATAGCAGGAGGATGCATTTATCCATCTGCTATAATGAGTGATTTTCTAAAAGCCATTTCTGATTATGTTTTTAGTAGCTGGGCATTGGAAGGAATGTTTTGGGCTTTAACTGATGCGCCTCTTATGAGAATTGCTCATCTGTGGGGGAATTTATTTGCTTTTGCAGCAATAATGACAATATTCTCGGCGATATTAATTGGAAGGGGTGATTCCAAATTTCTTCACGATTAATTTTTGAAATTTTCAAAATTAGATTTAAACAAACAATGAAGCTTAAAAATATAATTTTGGCAGTACTTGTTCCTTTTATTATGGCAATTATTCTAGTTAATTCAGTAAGCTCGAAACAAGGAATAAAAATTCCTGTAGCTGTTGTTGATGAAGATAAAACAGAATTTTCAAGGTTTATAATTGATGGAGTAAGTAAAAATGAAGCGTTAAAGGTAATTTTGACAAGCCGAAAAACAGCAGAGGAAATGGCAGCATATAATAGAATTGAAGCAGGCTTTATTATTTCAAAAGGGTTTGAAAAAAGAATAAAAAATGAAGAGCTTACCGGTTTAATAAAAATGATAAAAAATCCAAGGTCTATTTCTGCAGAAATGATTGGAGAAAGCTTTGCAAGTTCCACAGCAAAGCTAATATGTGCATCTATTGCCTCTAATAAGGTTGTTGAAGAATACTCAAAGCTGTTGGAAGTCAGGCCTGAAGGCAGGGATAAGTTGTGGAATGAAGCTTGGAAGCATACAGAGGAACAGTGGAATCAGCCGGAACCAATTATGAAGGTGGATGTTATTAAAATTAATTCCAGGATGCACCAAAAGGCAGGTACTGATAGTGAGCAAGCAAGAATACTCATTGGTGTAACCGCGGCTTTTCTAATGTTTTTTCTTTTAATGGGAGCTTGGTGGATATCTGAGGAGGAAAGAAACGGTACAATGAATAGGATAAAGGTTTCAATAGTTTCTCCTGCAATGATAATTGCTGGCAACATGTTATTTTTATTTCTTGCAGGCATAATCCAAACATTATTATACTTAATACTTTTCAGATTCATTTTGGACATTAGTATACCAATAACAGTTACATTATTTGCTTCATTAGCATGCTATATTTTTGTAATCTCCTCGATAGTATTTTTACTTTCGGCGTATTTTACGCCTATGCAGCTGGGAGTATTCATACCTGCTTTTTCTCTTTTTACGGCATTGGCCGGAGGTTGTTTCTGGGATGTAACTATTTTTAACAAAACCATTCAATATATTAGCCTGTTTACTCCTCAGGGGTGGTTTATGAAGATTTTTGATTCTCCGCAATTTTCTATGATAATTAATCTTTTTTTCTTGTTAATTGGAAGTTTGCTTTTATGGATTTCAAATTTAAGTCTCAAGAAAAAACAAAATATTTTGTAATATTTATTTAATTAAAAATTGGAGGAAACAAAGGGGTTCTTGACGAATTATATGGATGCAAGGATAGAAAGGAGCTTCCAATGCGTAAAATTTTAATTTCTTTAACAGCATTTTTTCTGATTATTCAGATATCTACAATTGCATTTGCATATAATGTTCCGGAAAAAGTCAAAATAGGGCTTTCTTTCGGTTCTTCTGCTGCATCTGTAGTGAAATTAAGCTCGAAATCAGGATTGATATTTGGTAAAAACACCGCTGGAGGATTTGAAGAGTTTTTTGATATATCTTCAAGCAGTACTGTTATTGTTAGAAAGGACTCTTATTTTATTAAAAACGGAAGTCAGTTTACCGAAGTAAAATCATCAAACTCTAGCACAGGAGAAAAGATTGGTCCTTATCATATCCAGATAGGTAGCGATTATGATTCTTTTGAATCTGTAAATAAAAAAGTCGAAGAAATGAAAAATGATGGTATCATTTCATATCCTGCCTATAATGGAAGCTGGCATGTGTGGTACGGAATGTTTAGTGATAAAGACTCAGCTCAACAAAGTATTGACAATCAACTAAAAAAGAATCTTCAAGAAACCCAATACTCTATAATTGAGCCTAATTCTCAAGGAATTGTTATAAATTCTGAAGATAATATACTGTTGGTATTTGATGGGGATAATAGCAGCTACCTTGGTATCCGACCTAACGGAGCAGATTCTCCTGCACTTATAAAAATAAATGATAAACCATACAGAGGAGAATTGGAGTTCAGAAGATACAGCACCAGCGATATGACAATGATAAACATTATAGGTGTGGAAGAATATCTTTATGGAGTTGTTGCCAGAGAAATAGGAGCCTCCAGTCCTGCTGAAGCTATAAAGGCTCAAGCTGTGGTCGCAAGGAATTATTCGGCAAATAATATTGGTAAAAACTCCAAGTGGGGCTTTGATATGACCAATACCATAAGCGATCAGGCTTACAATGGATATGAATGGGAAAGACCGGCCTCGAATAATGCGGTTGATCAAACCAGAGGAAAGCTCCTTGTGTATGATGGAAAGCCTGCATCAACCTTTTATTTTTCCACAAGCGGAGGAAGAACCGAGGATGTTAAAAATGTGTGGAATTCAAATGGCAGCTATCCATATCTGGTTAGTGTAGAAGACAAATATGAGCCTGCGAATGCGTCTAAAGCAAAGTGGGAGATAACGTTAACCCCAGAGCAGGTAAAGCAGTCACTAAAAGCTATTGGAGTAGATATCGGGGATATACTGGCTGTTCGCCCGACGGAATATGCAGAGTCGGGAAGGGTTATCAAGCTGAAAATTACTGGTACAAAAAGTGAAAAGGTATTTGAAAGATCAATGTGCAGGACTGCATTAGGTAAGGATGTTTTAAGCCAATGGTACACTGTTTCTACGGGTGGTTCCAGCGCAGAGCTTTCTGCTGTAAGTGGTCAGGGAGATATTACTAAAGTACAGGCAGATGGCTTGAAAGTGAAAACGGCAAGTGGAGTTTCAACAGTAAATTCAGAGATTTATATTAAAAGTGCAGAGGGAACTCAGAAGGCTGCTTCGGGTACTGTATCAGCTTCAGGTGGTTTTAAAATTACGGGAAGAGGATGGGGACATGGAGTAGGCATGAGTCAGGTTGGAGCAATTGGAATGGCAAACGCAGGCTTTGATTATGAACAGATTTTAGAATGGTATTTTAAAGGTACTACTGTAGAATAAATGATAGAAAACAAAAATATAAAGTGTTCATGCACTTTATATTTTTGTTTCTTGGCATTCTTATGTAAACTTAAACAGGAAAAAATGTTCTAAAAAAATTTTAATTATTTACATAACATATTTTTAAATATGAAAAAAGTTACATGTTATCCACAAAAAAACCAGTTTAAAAAGGGTTATGCACAATGTTATTCACATTATCCACAGGAATTATTAAGGTAATACAAAGTTATCCACAATGGAAAAACATGGTAGATATATTGAGTTATAGTGGTTGCATAAACGTTATGTATAATTTTTAACATTAATTAATTAAAAATGTATACAAGACTTTTAGTATAGAAGGATTATTTTACTAAATGTCGAATATATACTTTAAGGATACTTTAACTATGACAGAGAGGGGATGGCTTGCATGAATTTTATTTTTACAGGAAAGAACGTAGAAGTAACTGAGGCTATGAAGGAAAAAGTAAAAAAGAAAATGAAAAAGTTTGATAAGTTTTTTAACGATAATACTGAGGTGAGTACAACTTTCAGAACGGAAAAGAACAAGCATATAATTGAAGTGTCGATTATTAACAATGGTAATACTTTTAGAGCAGAAGAAGAAAATGATGATATGTATACTTCAATAGATAAGGTAATAGATGTACTGGATGGTCAAATAAAAAAGGTTAAAGATAAGCTTGCGGATAAAAATAAGGCTGAAAGTGTCAAGACTTCTTTTGGAGTAGCAAAAGGAAGTAAACCTGGTAAAAAGATTGCCCAAGTAAGTAAATATTCAATAAAACCAATGACTATACAAGAAGCTATAATGCAGATAAATCTTGGAAATGAATGGTTTTTTGTGTTCTCAAATTCTGAAACGAAACAGGTTAACCTTCTTTACAGACTTGAAGATGGCAGCTTTGGACTAGTTGAACCCGAAGAATAAGAAATATCCTAAAGAGTGGTACCAAGCACCACTCTTTTTGTATAAAATTATAATAAAATTGGTTAAAGATATTGCAAATATAATATATGCATGGTAAAATATTCTCTGCTGTAATTTATGAGGCGAGCCGTCAAGAATTTGAAAGAAGGTGAAATAGATGAAGGAAGGAATACATCCGAAATACGAGAAATCTGTAGTTAAATGTGCATGTGGAGAAACCTTTGAGACTGGTTCAACAAAGAGTACACTCCGTGTTGATATATGCTCAAAGTGCCATCCGTTTTTCACAGGAAAGCAAAAGCTTATTGATACAGGTGGGCGCGTAGAGAGATTCAAGAAGAAGTTCGGAATTACTGATAACGAATAGTAATTTAAATAAGAAAATATCCAAAAACTTAAGATTACGTCTTAAGTTTTTTGTTTTATAGAAAACCAGAAATCATGCTAATGTGGATTTATTGCAAAAAGACGTATTCTAATATATAATCTACGGGTAAATAGAGAATTTGAAAGGGATGCATTTGATGAAGAACATTAAACCTAAGAAGAAAAGCTCCATTGGTGGTCAGGCGGTTATTGAAGGGGTTATGATGCGTGGGCCTGACAGCATTTCAATGTGCATTAGAAAAGCAGATGGAGAAGTCGCGATAGAGAAAAAACCATATAAGCCCTTTGTACAAAAGGCACCTGTTTTAAAGCTTCCAATTTTAAGAGGAGTTGTTGCTTTTTTTGAATCAATGATTATTGGAATGAAAACATTGATGGACTCGGCGGATTATTACGATCTTGAAGTTGATGAGCCTGACTACAAGCCTTCAAAATTTGAAGAATTCATAACCAACTTTTTCGGAGATAAGCTAAAGGATGTAATAGTGTTCTTTTCACTAATAATATCGATTTTTATTGGGGTAGGTTTGTTTATTATAGTTCCAAATGTTATCGCAAAGCTTACTTTCAGTAATGACAGGCTTATGTATAATATTGTTGAAGGCATAGCAAGATTGATTATATTCTTTTTATATATTGTATTAATATCTTACATGGAAGACATTCGCAGAGTATTTCAATATCACGGTGCTGAACATAAAACAATACATTGCTACGAACATGAAGATGGTCTTACTGTAGAAAATGTAAAAAAGTATCCTGTGCTTCATCCTAGATGCGGTACAAGCTTTCTTTTGATTGTAATGGTTGTAAGCATAGCTGTGTTCTCATTTTTCTGGGATAAAAATTTCTGGATAACACTTGCTGAGAGATTGGCATTGCTCCCGTTGGTTGCAGGAATATCTTATGAAATTATTAAATATGCAGGAAAAAGTGACAGCAGGTTAGCCGAGGTTATCAGTGTTCCTGGGATGTGGATGCAAAAATTTACAACACGTGAACCGGATGACAGCCAAATTGAAGTAGCAATAAAAGCACTTGAACATGTCCTGGTAGAAGACCCGGAAGCAGACAAATGGTAACGATATTAGTGTAAAATGTAAAGTTAAAACCAAAGACTGTGATGGGGTATTTACTCAGAATACAGTACCAGAACTAAAGCTAGTGCGCACAGAACAAAAAGTGGAGTAGTTATGACTATTAAAGAAGCAATTACGCATGGAATAGATTTACTAAAAACAAATATTGAATCTGCATGGCTTGAAGGATATGTTCTTTTGGGACATGTTCTTAAAAAAGAGCGAGTTTATCTTATTTCTCATGATGATGATTTGATTTCCAGCCATGAATATAACAAGTTTATTGCTCACGTAAATGAGCGTTTAAAGGGAATCCCTCTGCAATATATTACTGGAAATCAGGAATTCATGTCTTTGAATTTTGACGTAAATCCGGCAGTCCTGATTCCGAGACCAGAGACAGAGCTTTTAGTAGGAGAGGTTTTAAAATATATTTCTAATATTTTAGGTAATAATAATGTTTATATTTTAGATATAGGAGCAGGATCAGGGTGCATTTCTGTGAGTCTTGCATATAATTCAGAAAGAAGCTTTATTACTGCAGTCGATATTAGTAAAGATGCTCTCAAAACAGCAGAGCATAATGCAAAAAAGCACAGGGTAAAAGATAGGATTTTTTTCGTAGAAAGTGATATGTTTAAAAATCTATCAAAACGTAAATTTGATGTAATTGTGTCAAATCCACCATACATTCCAACGGGAATTATTGGCGGTCTGCAAGTTGAAGTAAAAGATAATGAGCCAATGAGAGCTTTAGATGGTGGAAATGACGGATTGGATTGCATTAGACAGATTGTTGATAGTGCTTACTGCTTTTTGAAGCCGGGAGGTTTTCTGGCGTTGGAGGTAGGGCATGATCAAGCACAAATAGTTGCAGCTTTAATGGAGAAGCAAGAGAAATACGAAAATATCAGAATAGTAAAGGATTATTCAGGGATTGAAAGAATTGTGACAACTCACCTCCTAGCTCCCTCTCTTAAAATAGAGGGGGAAATAGAATATTCTTCGTAGATTTCACTATTTTTGCCCTCTATCTCGAGAGAGAAGTTAGAAGGGTGAGTTGAATTTGACTTAGGTAAACAGGAAATATATAATAATTATGAATACTTTTAGGGGAGGAGTGCTTTTGGAAAACTGGCTTATTATTATTTCAATATTTTTCCCTATCTTATGCAGCTTTTTATTCATATTTTTCAAAAACAAAAGTTTCAGAGACTTTTTAATTATATTTGCTTCGTTCATATTAATTGTAAATTCGTTATTATTTACATATTTTTTTAATGAAAAAGCTGTTAATATTCAGGATTTAATATCATTTAACCTTAACAAGATAATTTCTATTCTTGACTTTGCATTGATTTTTTATATTCTTTTTATTGGCATACGTCTTAAAAGTGTATTGGTAAGTATGCTTGCTATTCTTCAGATGATTCCTCTTGGGTTTCTTGAATATAAATATGCAGGAATCTTGGAAAAATCCGGGGCAATGTTCCATCTTGATGGATTATCAATAGTAATGTCGTTAATAGTTTCAATAATTGGTTCAATAATTGCAATATTCGCAATCGGTTACATGAAACAGCATGAAGAGCACTTGAAACTTGAAAAAAGCCGTCAGCCAAGATTCTTTTTTATAATATTTTTATTTCTTGGAGCTATGAACGGGCTGGTTCTATCTGATAATCTCTTTTGGATGTCTTTCTTTTGGGAGATTACAACGTTAAGCTCTTTCCTGTTGATAGCTCATGATGAAAATGAAGAATCAATAAAGAATGCGAAACGTGCTTTATGGATTAATCTTATTGGTGGAATTTCACTTTCAGTTGGAATCATATTTGTGTTGAAGCAAACAGGGGATGTTTCAATTAGTACAGTTCTAAGAATGTGCGCACAGGGCGGTTCATCTAAAGAATTAATTGCAGCAGCAATTGTATTTTTATGCTTTGCAGGTTTTACAAAATCAGCTCAATTCCCATTTCAAAGCTGGCTTCTTGGGGCTATGGTTGCGCCTACTCCGGTCTCGGCTCTACTACATTCAAGTACAATGGTAAAAGCAGGGGTTTATTTGATTGTCAGATTTTCACCGGCTTATGCAGGAACCGATCTTGGCTTGGTAATTGCACTTGCCGGGGGCTTTACTTTTATGGCAGGTTCAGCGGTTGCTATAAGCCAAAGCAATGCCAAGAAGGTTCTGGCATATTCAACTATTGCTAACCTTGGTTTGATTATTGCATGTGCAGGAATAGGTTCGGCGGTTGCGGTTGGTGCGGCAATTTTACTGATAATATTCCATGCAGTTTCAAAAGCATTGATGTTCCTTTGTGTCGGAACAATAGAGCAGAATATCGGCAGCAGGGATATTGATGATATGGAAGGTATTATGGAGAAAATGCCTTTTACAGCTATTGTTGCAGCTGTGGGGGCAGCTTCCATGCTTCTTCCGCCATTTGGTGTTCTTGTTTCAAAATGGCTTGCAATTGAGGCGGCAGTTAGAATGCCAGTGGTTTTAATATTTATAATCCTTGGAAGTGCCTTGACAGCAGTATTTTGGATAAAATTCACCGGCAAACTGCTAACTTCGCACGATACAGCCAGATTAAAAATGGAGCAGCTGCCCAAATCTATGCTTGCAGCGCTTTCAGTATTGGTTACAGGTGTAATAATTGCAAGTGTAAGCATAGTTCAGTTGTTTAACTTTTTTGTTTCTCCCCAATTTAAGAATGTTCAGGGATTTAAAATTTTGGGGGGATATGGACTGCTGGAAGTAACAGATGGTGGAATAATTGGAGAATTTGCATATTTTGCAGTTTTTATTGTTGTTGCTGCATTGGTATTTGCAATACCATTTCTCCTAAAAAGGTTTAGTCCTGAAAAATTGAGGCAGCCATATTTATGCGGTGAAAATTGTGAGATTGATGGAATAATATATTTCAAATCGGATTCTGATAAGAATAATGAAGCGGTATTTAATAATTACTACTTAAAAGATGCTTTTAGCGAAGAGAAGCTTAGCAAGGGGCTTACTATCGCAGGTACTATTCTTATGCTGTGCTTATTTGCAACACAAGTGTGGAGATTCCTATAAAGTCAGTTAACAGTCATCTGTCAACTATGTAGAATGGAGTGAGTTGTTTTTGTTTAATGCCATATTAACTGTAATAATTGCAATTATTATTGCTCCGGTAATAGGGGGACTCCTTTCAGGAATTGACAGGATTTTGACAGCGAGAATGCAAGGAAGAGTTGGCCCGCCTTTGCTGCAGCCTTTTTACGATTTTTTTAAGCTTTTAGGCAAAGAAAATATAGTCGTCAATAGGGTTCAAATGTTTTATGTTTTGAGTAATCTGGCATTAATGATAACAAGTGTTGTTTTGTTTGTATTGAAACAGGATTTGTTGATGATAGTATTCGTAATGGCCTTTGGAAGCATGGCACTTATACTTGGTGGATTGTCGGTTCAATCCCCTTACAGCAGGATGGGAAGTCACAGAGAAATGCTTCAGATGTTGGCGTACGAACCTATTCTGATTTTCATGGTTGTAGGAATTTATTTAATGACTAAAAGCTTTAACGTTCAAGGTGTTCTGAATTTGAAGGAACCCTTGCTTATTCATATGCCGCTGATATTTATGGCTATTCTATTAATATTAACCATTAAAATGAGAAAATCTCCTTTTGATTTTTCTACTTCTCATCATGGACATCAGGAGCTTGTTAAGGGACTGCTTACTGAGTATGCAGGTCCACAGCTTGCATTGATTGAGCTGGCACATTGGTATGAGCTGGTTTTGGTTTTAGGATTTATAGTTCTCTTTTGGGTAACTAATATATATATTGGAATTGCAATTGCCTTTGGAAGTATGGTGCTTGAGATAATAATTGATAATATTACAGCCAGAATGACTTGGAAGTGGATGCTAGCTGTGACATGGACGGTTGGAATAGGGTTGTGCCTTATAAACATTGCGCTTCTGTATAGATAATTGCTATTGACTTGACCCGCCTATCCTCCCTGAAAAAGGGAGCGAAAAGTAAGGCTTTGGAAGTAGATATTGTAAAAGGCAATTTTTTACGAAGGTTTTCTATTCGCCTCCTAGTAGGAGGGATAGGGAGGTCTATTAATAGTTAGTTTAGGGAGGAAACCTATGGGCATTATTGAAAAATCAAGAATAAAATCTCCTTGGGTAGTCCATTTTGATTGCGGAGGCTGCAATGCCTGTGACATTGAAATTCTTGCCTGCTTGACTCCTGTATATGATGTCGAGAGATTTGGAATTATAAATGTTGGAAATCCTAAACATGCCGATGTTCTTGTTGTGAGTGGGGCAGTTAATAATAGAAATAAAAGAGTTTTAAAGAATATTTATGATCAGATACCTCACCCCAAGGCAGTTGTTGCTATTGGAGCCTGTGCTGCTACTGGTGGAGTATTTGGTGATTGTTACAATGTCTTAAAAGGGGTAGAGCATGTTATTCCTGTTGATGTTTATGTGCCCGGATGTTCGCCGAAACCGGAAGCTATAATTGATGGAATTTTTAAAGCTTTGGAAAAGATGAACGAGCGCCAAAAGGAAAAAACAAAAATCAGTAAGGAGCAAAAAAATGATTGAAAATATTATTGAAATTAAAAAAGTTTATCTTTTGGATGAAGTTAAAAAATTAAAAAAAGCTGGATACAGATTTGTCACTGCTTCATGTGTTGATTTAGGCTCCGATTTTATGATTTACTACCATTTTGATAAAGATACTCAGATGAAACATCTAAAAATTATAAGCAGTAAGGAAGAAGAAATACCAAGTATTTCAGAAATATACTTTGCGGGCGCTCTGCCGGAGAATGAAATGAAAGACTTGTTTGGCATAAGAATAAAGGGATTAGTATTGGATTATGGTGGCAAATTCATGATAACTGGTGATGTTGAAGCTGCACCATTTGCGAAGCCTCCTAGTCTCCCTGAAAAAGGGAGCGAACAGTAAACATTGTAAAATACAACGGAATTAATTTTCGTGCAAAGGTCTTCTATTGGTCTCCTATTAGGAGGGATAGGGAGGTCAGCGTTAGAATTTGGAGGTGAATTTAATGCCTGATAAAAGGACAGTTATTCCTTTTGGTCCGCAGCATCCGGTTCTGCCGGAGCCAATACAAATGAGGCTTGTTGTGGAAGATGAAAAAGTTATTGAAGCAATCCCTTCAGTAGGCTATGTGCACAGAGGGCTTGAAAAACTTATTGAGATTAAGGATTTTCATCAAAATATATTTGTAGTGGAAAGAGTATGCGGTATATGTAGTTTCATGCATGCTATGACGTACTGCGAAGCAATTGAATCTCTTATGAACCTCGAGGTTCCTCCAAGGGCAAAGTATTTAAGAGTTATTTGGGCTGAATTACATAGAATGCACAGCCATTTGTTGTGGATAGGGCTACTTGCGGATTCGTTCGGATTTGAAAGTTTGTTTATGCAGCTTTGGAAAATTAGAGAAATAATAATGGATTTGCAGGAAATGACTTCAGGAAGCAGGGTTATAATTTCAACCAACGTCATTGGCGGAGTAAGAAGAGATATTAATAGTGACATGCTTGGCAAAATTACAAAATCCTTGAGTGAATGTACAAAAGCTGTGAAAAAAATTGAAAAGGTATTATTGAATGATTACACGGTAAAGCATCGTACAGTAAATAAAGCGGTTATAAATAGTGAAAAGGCCTATGAGTTTGGTCTTGTCGGACCTGTGGCAAGAGCTAGTGGAATAAGTCAGGATATGCGCTCTACAGGTTATGAGGCATATGGAGATTTAGATTTTAACCCTGTTGTCGAAACCAGTGGTGATTGCTATGCCAGAATGGTTGTAAGGCTTAAAGAGGTTTACCAATCTGTTGATTTGATTAGTCAGGCAATTTTAAAAATACCAGATAGTGAAATTTCTATCCCAGTAAAAGGAAATCCGGAAGGCGAAGTTATACAAAGAGTTGAACAGCCAAGGGGAGAAGTGCTTTATTATATTAAAGCTAACGGAACTAAGAATTTGGAACGGTTGCGTATAAGAACTCCTACATTTGCTAATATTCCATTATTACTTGAGTCTATCCCGGGAAATCAAATAGCGGATGTTCCCGTAATTCTTTTGAGTATTGATCCATGTGTTTCATGCACCGAACGTTAAGCTGAAAAAGGTTAGCTGCCAACAGCCAATAGCCAAAGAACGGAGTGAATTCAATGTTTGATATGCTAAGAGCGATTATGAAAAATTTGTTTACAAAGCCGGCTACACGCAGATATCCTTATAGCAAGAGAGAATCTTTTGAAAATGTGCGCGGGTGTATTGATGTTGATATTGATAAATGCATTTTTTGTGGTATTTGCCAGAAAAAATGTGTGTCAAATGCAATTAAGGTTGATAAAGAACATAGAACATGGGAAATTGATAGCTATAAATGCATAGTTTGCAACGCTTGCACTGAAACCTGTCCCAAAAAGTGTATTGTTTCAGATTGCTGTTATAAAACACCTGACTGTGTAAGAGAAGTGCTAAAAAGGAAGAAAGAAGAGAAAGAAGATGCATGAATATGCTGTGGTTGAAAATATAGTTGCACTTGCAGGAGAACAAGCCGGAAATTATAGTGCCAAAAAGGTTACCAAAATTAATCTTGTAATAGGAGAATTGACATCTATAGAGCCGGAAGCCTTGGAAATGTATTTTGAAATTCTTTCGCAGGGGACTATACTGGAAGGTGCTGAGCTCAGTTTTAAAACTATTGCGGCTGAATTAAAATGTGAAGAATGTGGAGAAATATTTGAAAAAAAACGAAGCGTTATTGAATGTCCAAAATGCAGAAAGTTTGGAAGGTTTACCGGAAAAGGCTATGAATTCTTTATGGAGAGCATCGAAATTGAATGATACATATGAATCAAAAAAGAGAGCTGAGCTCTCTTTTTTTTACCAGTTGTTGTTGTTTCTTCTTTGTCCGCCACCGAAGTTGTTTCCGCCTCTGAACTGTGTTTTTCTAGCTTTACGGCAGTCTGGGCATCTTTGTGGTTCGTTATCAAATCCCTTTTCTTTGTAGAATTCCTGTTCTCCTACTGTGAAAACGAATTCTGAACCGCAATCCTTACATACTAGTGTTTTGTCTTCCATTGATAAATTCCTCCTAAATAGTTTTGGTTTTAATTTTTTCTCTCAGGGACCTTTGCTCCAAACTATTTAGGGGCTTTTACTACTAAACATAATGGAGATTTTCCTGGATAAAATTAAACCTTATTAACATTATATAGCAATATTTAAATGATTTCAACTCTAATTACTATTATTAATTATATCAATTTTATTACAAATATATTCTGTTATGTATATCTAACACATATTATTAATAAAAAAACAGAAAAATATGATGGTAAAATATGTAAACGGGATGTATACTATGCATGCGCTTTGGAAAAAATTAAAAAAAAAGCCACGGAGGAAATATGAATAAACATATAATTTTAAATTTAATAATTTTTGTAGTTGCAGTATCTGTTCAAGTACCGGTATTTGCTGGAGTAAGACAAACTGAAATAAGAGTAAAACCGGGAGAAAAAAATATAAAAATTAATATGCATATAGTTTCAGCAGAAAAATCATTTATGAAGAATAATTCCTTAATGGTACCGCTAAGGACTGTTTCTGATTTGATTGGTGCAGCTTTAGAAAAGTCTGAGGACCAAAATGTATTAATTGTTTCGAGAAATAATAAAAATATTAAGTTTGTTCTGAACAAAAACGTAGTTTATATTGATGGTATAAAAAAGCAGACTCCGTGTGCTCCTGTTTTAATAAATGGAACTACAATGGTTCCGTTAAGAAATTTAGCTGAAACCTTTAATGCTGTCATTTCAAAAGACTCATCAACCGGAGAATTTGTAATCACATTTCCTTTTACAAATTACCAAAACCGCTTTGCTTATATAAAAGAAGGGGTGATAGGGGATTCATATTATGGTTGGTCGGTTTTATTCCCCAAAGGCAATGTTATTGATGATAAGAAGCCTTCTGGTTCCAGTATTCTTGTGAAAAATACTGAAAAAGGTTATTACTACTATATTTTTAATACAATTGCCGCGGCTGATATAAATGAGGACGGGCTACTAAATGAATTAAAAAGCTATGTAAATAATGAGAAAATTATTAAGGAATACACAGCTGTACAAAATGGCAGAAAATATGGAGCGATTGTATTAGAAAGCGAGAATGAGATTTATGAATATAAAGCCTTCTTAAAAGATGGAAGGCTTTATCAGATTCATTTGTATACTATGGACAAAGCAGGTTTTATGGATGAAGAGAAAGGTAAGGTTTATCAAGATATAATAAATTCCTTTAGTGTTGATTATTCAGGAAATACCAAAGAAATTATCGATATTAATGAAATAACTAATAATATGTACTCCTATAAAGAGAATTCATTAGGGTGGGAAATAGATTTGCCGGCAGATGTAAACCTTGAAGTAAAAAAGAATGATTTCAGCTTTGAAATTATTAATGAAAAAGGAAAAGAAAATGGATTGACTGTTGGAGTAGATATTTATTCTGCAAATCAGGGCGATACTCTTGAAGCATATGCTAAAAAGGAAATTGATGATACTTATAACGAGGTTAACAAGGAATGTATTTCTGATTTTGCAGCTAAAAACGCAAATATAAGTGGAAAACCTGCAAAAAAAATTTATTATATAATAAATACAGGAAGTAAAAGTTTTTATTTCTTTAATGCAGTGATAGTAGATAAAAAAAATAAATTCCATATATATGCTTATGGAGAAGGCAAATTTTTTGAAGGTGGAAAGCTTGATTTAGGAGATAGAATAATACAATCTTTTTTTGTTCCGGAGAATCTTGACAAGGGGATAATGTCAAAAGAAGATGGCGTAAAACAGTATTCTGGTGTAATCAATTATCAAAGCACCGATGGCTGGAGGTTAAAATATCCGTCTGATTGGACTAAGGATGAAAAAGATTCAAAATTTGTGGTTAAAAATGATTCTGGACTGATTGAATTTCAAGTAACAAAAGAAGATTCTTATTGTACTGCTGATAATATTAAAGAAAAATATGCATGGCTTAAAAATTCTAAGGTTGTTAAAGAGGAAACTGTTAACCATAAAGGAATGCCTGTAAAAGCTGTTTGTTTTGAGTGTGATATTGATGATTTAAAGTACTATTATAATTATTATGTTTTTAATATTAATGAACAAACATTTTTAGCAGGTTATAAAATATCTGAAATTTCAAAAAGTGATGATAATTTAAAGAAATTAAATGATATTATTCAATCTTTTGAATTTTTATTACAAAGAGCAAATTAAGTAATTTATTTTTTGTTTTCATATGATTTATTCTGGTATAATATTAACAACAAAACATTGTTTATCATATTATTGCCTTGCTAGAGTGCAAAATGTTACGGAGGAGAAGGAATGAAGAGAATATTTGTTGTATTAATGCTGTTGGTTGTTATATTAAGCGGGGCTTATTTTGTTATGAATTTGAATACTGGTAAACCGGGAGTGCCTCCGACGCAGCAAGAACAAGCTATAAAAAATGAAAAAGAAGTTACACTTTATTATGCAAATGCTAAATATGTTGAAACTGCTGATGAAAGTCTTGATAAGGTATTGCCGGTTAAAAAGAAAATTTCTATTGGTTCTGAATCAATATATGTTATAATTTTAAACCAACTCAAAAATGACCCGGAAGGTGTGGCGGGTTTAAAAACTCAGATTCCCAAAAATGCGAAGCTGTTAGGTGTTGAAATAAAAGAAGGAATTGCCTATGTCGACTATTCCTCTGAAGGATTGAACGGTGGTTCTTTGCAGGAGATGCTTGCAATAAGTCAAATTGTTAAAACGCTTACTGGCATGGAGGGAATAAAAGGGGTCCAGTTTCTGGTTGACGGAAGCAAGACTGATATGTTCATGGGTCATGCAGATGTAACCAAGCCATTTTATAAGATGATTGAAATAAAACCGACAGAGCTTGATATCAGCGGAATGAAGCTTAATGTAAAAAGGATGGATTTTATTAAAGCTTATGGCAAGCCAGCCAAAGCAACTTTATCAAAAAATAAAAGAAAAGAGTTATTAGAGTATACAGATTTTAAAGTAACAATATCTAATGGCATAACATATGAGATATCTACAACTTCTGATAAAAAACAAACACCTGCCGGTGTAAAGGTTGGAGATGAAAAGCAAAAGGTAATTGAAATCTATGGCGAAGCTTCTTCTGTTACAGGTTCAGCTGATGGAGCTACTGAAAAGTATACATATCAGGTTGGAATGGAGGGCCTGTTAGATATTGAAATAACCAATGGAAAGGTATCAAGGATTGGGATAAGAAAATTTGAGTAACTTACCCTAAAAAATTTTATAGAAAAGGTTAAAAAATGATTATTTTAGGTATTGATCCGGGGGTTGCAACTACAGGCTATGGGGTTATATCATATGAAGGCAATAAATTTAAAGTTCTGGAGTATGGAGCCATTCTTACAAAATCAAATGTAGAACTTCCTAAAAGATTACTAAGTATTAATAATGAAATAATAGCCATAATTCAAAGATTAAATCCTCAAGTATTTGCAATTGAAGAATTATTCTTTAATAAAAATATAAAAACTGCTCTTACGGTTGGGCATGCCCGGGGAGTGGCTATTCTTAGTGCTGCAAATCAAAATCTACCTGTATATGAATACACTCCTTTACAAGTCAAACAAGCAGTGGTAGGATATGGAAGGGCGGATAAAAATCAGGTTCAACAGATGGTAAAAATAATGCTGGGGCTAAATGAAATTCCTAAGCCTGATGATGTGGCAGATGCATTGGCTGTTGCGATATGTCATGCCCATTCAGCAGTATTTGCTGATAAAATAAAAAAGGAAGTATTTAATAAATAATTATTTTAAATTGAAAGCCAAGTAGTAACTTATAGGGAGGTAGCTAAAAGAATGCCGTTTTGTCCAAAGTGTAAATGCGAATTTGCGGAAGATGTTCAAATTTGTAATGATTGCGGAGTTGAGCTTGTGGCTGAAGTACCAACAGAAGCAAAAGAACAGATTGAACAAGTACAATGGCAGAAGGTTTTGAATGTAGCATCTGAGGAAGAAGCAAGTATGATTGTTGAATTGCTGAAAACCTCAGATATTCCTGCAATGTCACACAGCTATGAGGTACTAACCTTTATTAGAAATCCTCAAGGTGTCGATATTTTAGTGCCGCAGAATTTCTATGAACAAGCAGAAGAATTATTAAAGGTTACATTGCCTTCAGAGATGGATAATGAAATTAATAGCGCAGAAATCGATTATATTACAGATGGAGAAAGTGAAGAGATGGGGGAGGAATTACCTGAAGAAAATACTTCAAAAGCCTCAACGCCTCCTTTTAAAATTATTGTTTTTATCTTGGTTGCAGTGCTAATTGGAGTAATATTATACAGGATTATTTTTAATATTACTTAATTTAGAATGAAAGTAGGAAGGAAGGATATTATGCCTGTATGTTCAAACTGTAAAGCGGAATATATCCGTGGTAAAAAGATTTGCAGTTTTTGTGGGCAGGAATTATATAGAGGGCTGCTTACTGATTTGTCTGAGGATGAAAAAATTTTTGAACAAATTGAATGGACAAAAATTCTCAGCGTTAATTCACAGCAGGAGGCAGATATTGTAATAAAACAGCTGTATATTTATAATATCCCAGCTTTAAAAAGAGATGCAGAGATACCCTTTATGGATGTTACTGAAACAACGCCGTTAAGCATTGATATTTATGTTCCTGCAAGTATTGGAGATAAAGCCATGGAATCACTCAACTAGGAAGGGATTGAAAAAATTGCAGAAATGGAAATTCTATACTCCTGAAGGTGTTCAGGATATTTTATTTGAAGAATGTGCAAAAAAAAGAGAAATAGAAAAAGCTGCAAGGCAGCTTTTTAATAAGTGCGGCTATAAAGAGGTTGAACCTCCAAGCATAGAATTTTACGATGTTTTTTCTGAAAAGCTTGGAAGTATTGACCAGGAAGCAATGTTTAAGTTTTTTGATAAACAGGGAAGGATACTTGTATTAAGACCAGACATTACGGGCTCAATTGCTAGAATAGCTTCTACAAAGCTTGATGAGGGGACCTACCCTGTCAGACTTTCATATATTGGGAATGTTTATAGATTTGAAGAACAGGTTTCTGCTAAAATAAAGCAAAGAGAGTTTACTCAGGCAGGGGTTGAAATCCTTGGAGCTGATGGACCAGAGGCTGACGCTGAGGTCATTGCAACAATTATTGAGGCGATAAGGCAGACGGGATTAGAAAATTTTCAGATAGAAATAGGTCAGGTTGAGTTTTTCAAAGGGCTTATGGAACAAGCAGATTTTAATGAAGAGGATAGCGAAAAAATAAGGGCTCTTATTGAAACCAAGAATTATTTTGGTATAGAAATTGCGCTTAAGGGTAAGGAAATATCTAATGATTTAAAAGAAACAATAATGAAGCTTCCACAGATGTTCGGAACTGTGAGTTTAATCGATGAGATTTATATCCAAATAAAAAATGAACGTTCTAAAAAAGCTTTGAATAATCTTAGAGAAATATGTGAAATATTAAAGGACTATGGTTGTGAAAAGTATATAAGTATTGACCTTGCTATGGTTCAGAGTATTGATTATTATTCAGGGATGATTTTTAAAGGGCTGACTCATGGAATAGGCTTTTCTTTATGTAGTGGTGGTAGATATGATAATCTTACAAGTGATTTCGGGAAGAAAATTCCTGCAACAGGAGGGGCTGTTGGAATTAACCGGCTGCTGCTTGCACTTGACAGGCAAAACATTAGTATTAAAACTTATGGTGTAGAAACATTGATTACTTATCTGCCAGGAGGTAGAAAGCAAGCACTTAAAATTGCAAAGGAACTTAGGAGACAGGGTATTTCAGTTGAGGTATTCATGGGCGCAGTTGAGTTGGAAAATAGTAAGGAATATGCTAAAGCACACGGAATAGAAGGTATAATATCGGTTATAAATGAGGATTCTATAAAGTTATATAATTTAAGCTCGGATAAAGTAATCGATACAACATTTAAAGAATTGATTGAGAAATAGTAGGTATTGATTATTTTTTAAAAAGCATTAAAGATTAAATAAAAGCATAATAAATTATGCTTTTATTGTTATGTTATGTTATAATATTACAAATATTTAGGCAAAGGCTGGGGTTAATATGAAATATTTAACTTTTGCACTTCCAAAAGGGCGCCTTGCAGATTTGACCATAGACCTATTAGAATCTGTTGGCCTTTCTTGTCCTGAAATAAAGAATGATACCCGCAAGCTTATTTTTTTTAATGAAGAACTAAAACTAAAATTCATTCTGGTAAAGCCCAGCGATGTTCCTACATATGTTGAATACGGAGCGGCTGATATCGGTGTTGCGGGAAGGGATACGCTTCTTGAAGAGGGGCGCAACCTTTATGAGGTTGGAGACCTTGGATTTGGAAAATGTAAAATGGTTGTGGCTGGACCCAAAGAGTATTTAGGAAAGCTTGACAGCCTTTCGAACAAAAGGGTTGCAACCAAATATCCTAAGATTTCCAGCGAGTTTTTCAATCTGGTCAAGAAAGAATCAATAGAGATTATTAAGCTTAATGGCTCTGTCGAACTTGCCCCTATTGTAGGACTTTCGGAGGTTATTGTTGATATTGTAGAAAGCGGGTCAACATTGAAAGAAAATGGGCTGGTTGTACTTGAGGAGATTTGTGATTTAAGTGCAAGACTTATTGTAAATAGGGTCAGCATGAAAATGAAAGCAGAAAGAATTAGTGAGATTATTAATAAAATTAAAGCTTATATGGACAAAGTGGAGAGAAAGACAGATGACAATTAATAGGGGAGAAAATATGCTGAAAATAATAAACATTTCTAATAAAAAAGATGAGCTTGTAAACATGTTGAAGTCTCGGAATTCTGATATATCAGAGGAACTTATACCGAAGATCAGGGAAATTCTTGAGGATATTAAGAAAAATGGTGATGAAGCTGTTGCAAAATACACTGCCAGGTTTGATTGGAGTGAAGCCTCATCTGATAAAATTAAAGTGACTCAAGAAGAAATTGATGAAGCTTATAACGCTGTTGGAAAAGAGTTTATTGATACAATAAAGATTTCAGTTGATAGAGTAAAAAAGTTTCATCTTAAGCAGAAGCAAAATTCCTGGCTGGATACAGAAGAACAAGGAGTGATGCTTGGACAGCTTACCAGAGCGCTTGATACGGTAGGATTATACGTGCCGGGAGGGAAGGCTGCTTATCCTTCAACTGTAATCATGACTGCTGTGCCGGCAAAATCCGCGGGAGTAAAAAATTTGATAATTACTACTCCTCCGGGAAAGGATGGAAAAGTTAATCCGGCAATTCTTGCTGCGGCAAATGAAGCTGGGGTAGATATGATATATAAGGTTGGAGGAGCGCAAGCAATTGGGGCAATGGCTTATGGGACGCAAACCATTCCGCAGGTTGATAAAATAGTCGGACCTGGAAACATTTTTGTAACGCTTGCCAAGAAGCTGGTTTATGGTACTGTTGATATTGATATGATAGCAGGACCAAGCGAAATTTTAGTTATTGCGGACAATTCAGCAATTCCTGAGTATGTTGCGGCTGATCTTCTTTCCCAGGCTGAACATGATGAAATGGCTTCTTCAATTCTACTTACAGTATCAGAAAAGTTAGCTGAGGAAGTTAATGCTTGTATAGAAAAACAGATAAAAGAGCTCCCAAGAAAAGAAATTGTTGAAAAGTCCTTGGCAAATTTCGGATGTATTGCGCTTTGCAAAGATATTGCAGAAGCAATTGAGACAGCTAATCTCGTTGCACCTGAACATCTTGAACTTTGTATTGAGGAGCCAAACAAATATCTTGGATTAATACGGAATGCAGGGGCAATATTTGTAGGAAACTATTCTCCTGAACCTATCGGAGATTATATCGCCGGACCAAGCCATGTGCTTCCTACTGCTGGTACAGCACGGTTTTACTCTCCTCTTTCTGTTGATCATTTTATGAAAAAAACCAGTTTGATATGGTTTGATGAAAAATCGATGCATTCTCTTGCTAATCATGTTATACGTTTTGCAGAAAAGGAAGAGTTTCAGGCACATGCAAATTCATTGAAGGTGAGGGTCAGGAATGATAAAGAATCTTGAAAAAAAAGGTTTGAAGAATATAGAACCATATAAATATATTAAAGCTGAATACAAAATAAAGCTGGACGCTAATGAAAGCCAGTTCGGATTATCTGATGTTGTTAGGGAAAGGCTGCATAAATATATAGACAATGGATATAGCGCAAATTTCTACCCTGACTCGGATTGTGATTCATTAAGAGATTCAATTGCAGAATATTGTAATGTGAAGCCTGAGAATATAGTTGTTGGAGCAGGTTCAGACCAGCTAATAGATGTAATTTATAATGCTTTTCTTAATGCAGATGATAAAGTAGTTGTTCCTTATCCTACTTTTTCAATGTATGAGCTGACAGCAAAGCTTTATGGGGGAATAGCGGCAAGGGTTAAAATTGCAGCTAATGAAGGCTATGAGTACAATGTAGCTAACTTTATAAAAACAGTTAAAAATGAAAAACCTAAAATTGCATTCATTTGCACCCCAAACAGTCCTACCGGAAACATAATGAGCGTTGAGGATATAAAAAATGTAGTTCAAGCTTGCCCTGAGGCACTGATTATTGTTGATGAGGCTTATGGTGAATTTACGAATCAAACTGCTGTTCCACTAATAAATGAATTTGATAATCTTATTGTTTTGAAGACATTCTCAAAGGCATTTGGTATTGCAGGGGCAAGAGTTGGTTATTCAATAAGCTGCAGTCAAACAGCAGAAATATTAAACAAGGTTAAGCCTCCATACAATGTAGCTGTACTTTCGCAGATTACAGCTCAATATGTTCTTGAAGATTTTGAAGAAAGCAATAAAAGAATTAAGGAAATAGTTAAGCAGAGAAATTTTTTGTATGAAGAATTAAGCAAAATTCCAGGAATCAAGGCGTTTCCTTCTGAAGCAAATTTTCTGCTTATTAAAGTTAAAGATTCGAAAAAGGTGTATAAAGCACTTCTTGACAACGGAATTGTAGTAATTAATTTTGGAGAGAAAGAAAGCCTTGAAAACTGTCTTAGAATTAGTGTAGGATTAGAGAGTCACAACAAGTTGGTAATAGATAGTTTAAAATCACGTGCCTAGCCTAATAACATTAAGACAACCCTCCTAGCCTCCCTCTAAAAGGGAGCGAATAGTAGAATGTTAACAAAAGCAACTAATTGGTTCTTTACAAGGGATGCTGTTCGCCTCCTTTTAGGAGGGATAGGGAGGTCTTATCAATTAGGTTAATGATATTAGGCAAGAAGGGAAATAGAGAAAGGAATGATGTTTTGGTGAGAGAAGCTAAAATTGAAAGAAAAACTTCTGAGACAAATGTCAGTATCAAAATAGAGCTTGAAGGAGAGGGAAAGGGTAACATTTCTACGGGTATAGGTTTTTTAGACCATATGCTTACTTTGTTTTGCATGCATTCTATGACAAATCTTGATGTTACAGCGCAGGGAGATTTACAGGTAGATGGTCACCATACAATAGAAGATATAGGAATTGTATTAGGACAGGCTATTTTGAAGGCTTTAGGAGATAAAAAATCCATAAAAAGATATGGGCATGCATTTGTTCCGATGGATGAAGCACTTGCATTCGTATGTATAGACATCAGCGGAAGACCGGTTCTTAAATTGGATGCATTGTTCTCATCACAAACAATCGGGCAATTTGAAACTCAGATGGTTGAGGAGTTCTTTAGGGCAGTGGCAGTAAATGCAGGAATGACGATGCATATTAAGGTTGAGTGCGGAGCTAATGATCATCATAAAATAGAAGCAATTTTTAAGGCATTTGCAAGGGCTTTTAAGGAAGCGGTTACGATTGATGAATCAATAAAAGGGGTAATGTCTACAAAGGGAACACTTTAATCAATGTAAAATGTAGAGTGTAAAATGTAAAGTTATATAATATACTTATTTTTATATTTTATTTCATTGAATTTGTGACTTGGTTTTAACTTTACACCTTGCATTTTAAACTATACACTAATTAAATGGGGGGATATAGTATGTCAAAAACAATTGGTAATACTGACTTTTTGAATATACCAGCAGGTAGAAAAGGAAAGGTAAGAGATTGCTATGATTTTGGAGATAAAATGCTGATTGTTGTTACTGATAGAATCTCTGCTTTTGATGTTGTTTTCCCAAATCTTATACCTAACAAGGGTAGAGTATTGAACAAAATATCAGAATTTTGGTTTAATTATACAAATGATATAGTACAAAATCATATGATAACAACAAACGTTGCAGAATTTCCCGATGGTCTTTCAGCCTTTACCAAAGAGCTTGATGGTAGGGCAATGCTTGTTAAAAAAGCAGACATGATTG
>JBLMYQ010000048.1:0-93714 GCA_050258375.1 Deltaproteobacteria bacterium
GTATAAGGATAGAAATATATATGCTTTGTACGACGCTTTTTGGCATCATGGAGTAATCGGAATTGCAGCAGGTAGATTATGCGAAAAATACAATAAGCCTGTAATCCTTATGACGCTTAAAGAGGATGGAGAAACAGCCGTCGGTTCGGCACGTTCGCCGGAAGGTGTTTCTATTTATGATATATTAAACGAATGCGATAAAGAGATATTGAGCTTTGGAGGACATGATGCAGCAGCAGGTCTGAGTGTTAATGTCAAAAATGTGCCAACGTTTATTAATCAGGTTGAAAAGGTTGCACTCAGATATAAGGTTGAATTGATTAAAAAGATTGATGTTGACCTCAAATTAAAATTATCAGAAATAGATGATTCCTTGTGGAACAGCATAAGAAGCTTAGCCCCTTTTGGAGAAGGATTTGCGAAGCCTGTTTTTTTGTCTGAAAAAGTGAATATAGTTTTAAATACTCCAATCAAGGATATAGGGAGACGATTGGTGTTCCAAAATGGGCAGGATACATGTGGCGGAGTCTTATGGAGAGAAGCGGATTATGACGAAATGCCTGAAGATTGCAAGATAATCTATAATGTTAGTCAGAATATTTTTAATAATAAAAAAGAGCTAAGGCTAAGCATTATTAGCATTCTTAAAAACGAAAAGGATAATGAAACCGAATTTAAGCCGGAGAAAATTAAAATAATAGATTTAAGGGAAAATCCGGATAGAGCAAAAGAATACATGGGGTTAAAAGATACCGTTGTATTTTATGAAGGAATTGATAAGGAATTGAGGCATATAGGGAAAAATAGATTTGAAATAGCTAATGCAAAAACCTTGGTTATGTATTCTATTCCGCCTTCTCTTAAGGTTTTAAAGAGTATTGTAAATAAGGTTAAGCCGCAAGAGGTTGTTTTGGTTTTCGCTGATGAAATAGTTATCAAGGAAGAATTCATTAAAAAAGCGGCAGGGTTGATTAAATTTATAATCAGCAGGAAGGAAGGTTTGACAAGCTATGCAGAGCTGACTGGCTTATTAGGGCAGAGCTTGGAAGTTATAGATTTGGTTTTGGAGTATTTTCAAGCCTCCGGAATTATTAAATATGAAAGTATGGAAGATAATTTGCTGATAAGAGAGGGAAGTGGAAATAATACAAAACATAGTGAAGAATATAAGAGAGCGGTTTGTGTTCTTATTGATGAGACTGCAGCCTTTAGAAAATATATTAAAAATTCATCAAAACCATTATTAATAATATAAGCGCTAAAAGGATAAAAAGGGGGAACAAAATGCGAATAGGAATAGACATTGATGGAGTAATTGTAGACACAATTTCAACCTGTGCAGCTGCAATCAGTGATTTTATTGGATATGAAATTACGTGTGAGGATGTTGTATTCAGATATGAAGAAATGTGTGAGGTGCACGATTTTTGGAAGAAAAATGCGGCTAGGGTTTTATGCTGTACCCCGCCGAAAGAGGGGGTTTGTGAGCACATTAATGAGCTTTTATACAAGCATGAGCTTTATTTTATCAGCTCAAGAGGAAGCCAGACACTTGATGAAAGCAGGATTTGGTTTGGAAAATATGGACTGCCGAAGGAAAATCTTTTTTTTACATCAGGAAATCCCAAAGCAGGATTGTGTAAAGAATTTGAATTAGATTTGTTTATAGAGGATTCTCCCAAGAACGCGGAGGAGATTGCTGATGCAGGAATCTTGGTACTTCTTTTGGATGCTTTTTATAATTCCAATTTCGAAAAAGAAGGAATCGTCAGGTGTAAAAACTGGGAAGAGATTATAACCCGGATAAATGAACTGGAGGCAGGTAAATGATTAAAAACAGAGATAAAGACTATACTTTTTATGAAGCTGCTATTAGTCTATGTTCACTCTGTCTAAAAAGGGTTGATGCCAAGGTCGTTTTAAAAGACAACTCAGTATTTCTAAAAAAATACTGTCCTCAGCATGGAGAACAAATTGAGTTGTTTGAAGAGGATATTGAATATTTTCTAAAAAAAAGGCATTATGACAAACCGGGAACCTCCTGCAAAACTCAAACTAAAGCTGAAAAAGGATGTCCTTTCGATTGTGGTTTGTGTCCAAACCATGACCAGCATACCTGCATAGGTTTAATTGAGATTACGAATAAATGTGATTTGAATTGCAGAGTGTGTTATTCCAATGCTGGCAGTGGAACATTCCTTAGCCTGACTGAAATTGAAAAGATGATGGACTTATATCAGGATTCTGAATTCAATACTGCTGAAATAATACAAATTAGCGGAGGAGAGCCGGCAGCTCATCCGGAAATAATTGAAATAATAAGAATGGCAAAACGAAAGGGTTTTAAGTATGTAATGCTGAATACAAACGGAATCAGGATTGCAAATGACGAGGATTTTGCTGCAAAGCTGAGAGAGTTTACAGGAGGCTTTGAAGTATATCTTCAATTTGATGGACTTGTTTCAAAAGCGTATAGTTATTTCAGAGGGCAGGATTTATCTCAAATTAAGAGGAAGGCTGTAGAAAATCTTGCTAAATATAAAGTGCCAATCACCCTTGTTTGTATGGTGGAGAATGAAATAAACGATAATGAGCTTGGAGAGATAATTGAATTCGGAATTAAAACAAAATATATAAGGGGAATCAATTTCCAACCGGTTTCTTATTCTGGAAGAACCTTGGGAGAACCTCCCCAAAACCGTATAACATTATCGGGAATTATTAAACGAATTGAAAGTCAGACAAACAAAATGATTATAAAGGACGATTTTGTTCCTTTGCCCTGCAATGTTGAAAGGGTTGCGGTTTCTTATCTATATAAATCAGATAAAGGATTTATTCCTGTTACGAGAAATAGCTCCATAAAAAAACATATTTCCAAGATAAATAATACATTTTTCTTTAAGGTTGAAGATGTTTTGAAAGAAACTGCGGGTGAAGGAGTATGCAATTGCCTCGGCTTCCTGAAAGACTTTAAAAAGCTGATGCCAAAAGATTTCAATAAAAAATCCAAGGATGAAAGAATGGAATATATTAATGATAATACCTTCAGGATTTCCATTACATCATTCGTTGACGCATATAATTTTGATTTGAAATCCATGCAGAAGGAGTGCGTACACATTATAACGCCTGATATGAGGAAAATACCTTTTTCTGCTTATAATATGCTTTATAGAAATTCACAATTGAGAGGAAGCCGGATGGATGAGAATAGGGCAAATGCATAAAGCAAAATACTGGGAAAATAAAAGATAAAATTCTACTTAGACCCCTCTTTCTCCCCTACAAAGGGGACGAAAAGTAGTTTTTCATAGAAAAATCTTCATGGAAATTACTATTCGCTCCCTATTAGGGAGGCTAGGAGGGTCTGGGTTTGGAATTGTTTGTATTCATGCGTTTGCCCTAGCTGGATGGATTATGGAAATTGAATAAAAAATAAAAAGGGTTTTTATAAATATGAAAAATTTTTTATTTGAAAATTCTATAAAGGTTGATTATTTAGGACTAGCAATCAATGTAATTGTTGGTTTATGTGTTGCTGTATTGTTTATATCTATATTAATTAATTTTGTTGAGTCAAATAATAATGGTAAAGTACAAAAAGAGAAAAAATCTATAGTTGCTACAGGGACTATGACATTATTCTTCTTGTTTTTTTACTTTTTAATCCGCTTAAGGATAGGCGCTTTTAATATTAACAGCATGCCAATAAAAATTATTTTGTTATCAGCAGGGGTATTTTTAGTAGTGCTTGGCTGCATAGTAAATGTAAAAGGGAGATTTAGTCTGGGTAAAAATTGGGCAAATCACATAAAAATATATGAAACGCAAACACTGGTTATTAAAGGACCCTATAGAATAGTAAGACATCCCCTTTATGCCTCGATAATATGGATGTTTTACGGAGCAAGCTTTATATATGAAAATTATGCAGCATTTTTTGCTAATACGCTAATATTTATACCTTTTATGTATTACAGGGCAAAACAAGAGGAAGAACAGTTGTCAAAAATATTTGAGTATTACAATAAATATAAGTCAGAAACCGGAATGTTTTTTCCAAAAATAATAAGGAGGTGCCAGGATGAAGGAATGTAGACCTGTATCTGTTTCAAAAGGAGCGTTTATTTTCTGCAAATGGACAGTTGCAATAATAATTTGGGCATCGCTGATATTCAGAATTAAATGGCTGATCTTACTTGCTTGTGGAATATTGGTGTTGTCTGCCATATTAAAGATTCAAAAAGCGCCATTGATTTTTCTGTATACGCAGACTATAGACAGGATATTTAAATCACCAAATGAAATACTTGATGAATGCGGTATGCAGTTTGCACATACGCTCGGAGGAGTGCTGACTCTTATTTGCGCGCTGCTTCTTTATTTTGTAAATGATACGGCTGGATGGATAATGGTATTCATTGTAGCAATTGCTAAAACAGCAGGAGCTATGGGCTTTTGTACTGCTTTAAAGCTTTATGGATGCATGTCTTCTGGCGGCTGCTGCCGATTGACGAGGAAGGAAAATGATTGATTCTCATTTTTATCCCTCTGGTTGGGGAGTAAAACCTATATTATTCAATATTGCGGGCTTTGAAATTCCTTCATATTCTGCTTTTGTCCTACTGGGCTTAATTGTTGGTGTTTTAGTTTTTTATATTGATGCGAAAAGGCAGAAAGTAAATAATGAAAATACATTCTTCATAGTGGCAGCAGCTTTTACATTCGGAGCATTAGGAGCAAAGCTGCCAATCTGGATTGCTAATTATAAGCTGATTTTAGTAGAACCAACCAATCTTTCCGCTTTGCTTTCAGGAAGGACAATCGTTGGAGGGTTAATTGGCGGAACGCTTGGGGTAATATTAACCAAGCGGGTCTTAAAAATAAAAGATAAAAGAGGAAACCAGTTTGCGCCGGCTGCGGCAATTGGCATTGCAATTGGGCGGGTAGGCTGTTTTCTGAGAGGCTGCTGTTATGGGATTCCGACATATGCATCATGGGGAGTAAACTTTGGCGATGGCATTCCGAGGCACCCAACCCAGCTTTATGAAGCCGTGTTTGATTTGGGGTTATTTATTTATCTTATTTACCTCAGAGAAAAGATAACAGAGCCGGGTAAGCTGTTTAGAATCTTTTTAAACTGGTATTTTGTTTTCAGATTTTTTATAGAGTTTATAAGAATAGAAAAGGTTGTTTTCTTTGGGTTGACCGGATTCCAGCTGGTTTCTCTTATGGTTCTGGTTTATCTTAACAGAAGATTAATATTTAATGGAATCCTAGACATATTAATAAGTAATAAAAAAATAAAAGCCAGAAATACTTAAGGGCTTTAAGGAGGGGATAGCTTTGGAAAATGAAGAGTTTAAAAATGAAGTAAATAATGAAAAGAATGAAGAGGTAATAAAAAAAGATGCTGTTTATCTTACTAAGGGACAAAAGGTTACTGATTTTTTTATAGGGTTTTTTGGAGGAATCCTTTACTCTATAGCTATGATATTTGCTATTGGCATATTTTCGCAGCCTCCGCTTATTAATTTTATAAATATTTTTTTTATCGCAGTTATTATAGTTTATATAGGACTTATAATATATTTTACTGCCTTCAATAAGAGAAAATATATTGGGATAGGGTTGCTAGGGTATATAATCCTTATTTTAATAAGCTTTGGCGGTTGTTTCTTCGCTACCAATTTAATTTTTATTAATCCAAATCAAATGCCATAAACTACATTAGAAATACTTACCCCTCTCTTAAAAAGAGAGGGGTAAGCTTTACATTCTTTTTGCTCCTTCATGTGCCAGGGCTGAACGCTCACATTCCTCATCGGTTAAAGAAATCTGATGGCAAAGAGGGCTGCCTTTCATTTTTTCTGCTGCATAGCATAAGCCATTTGTTCTGATATCCAGAAATGGATGATCAATCTGTTCGGGGTCTCCAACTAATATTATCTTTGTTCCTGCTCCTGCTCTGGTGATTATTCCTTTCACCTGTCTTGGAGTAAGGTTTTGAGCTTCATCTATCAATATCCACTGCTTTACGATGGAACGGCCTCTTAGATAAGCAATTGATTCGGTTATTATTATATTCCTGTCAAATAATTCGTCTACTTTGTCTTTTAATTCCTTTTCGTTTTTGTATCTATGTGTTTCATCATTATCCATAAGCACTTCAAGGTTATCTATTATTGGTCTCATGTATGGCGCTATTTTTTCCTGCTCAGTACCGGGCAGGAAGCCGATATCCTCATCCATTTTAACATTTGGTCTGCATATAAGAATCTTGCGGTATGGTTTTGCATCATCGCACATAATTTTATGAAGACCGACAGCCAAAGAGTAAAATGTTTTAGCTGTTCCTGCCGGACCTTTAATAATTACAAGAGGAACATTGTCAGCGCTTTCCATAAGGGCTTCTTGTACAAATTTTTGTCCAACATTTCTGGGTGATATTCCAAAAGGACTTTCATCAAGATATCTTAGAGGAACAATATTGTTTCCGTCAAATCTTCCAAGTGCTGTTTGTTTTGGGTTATTATATGAACGTATAATAACAAATTGATTTATTTCAAGCTGTTCTTCTTCCAATTCATGTCCTTCTATTGAGAGCTTAATATCATCAAGACTTAGCGTCTTTTTTTGATAAAATTCAGCTATTTTCTCGGGGCTGGCGTATACGTCGGTACGACCTCTGTATTGATTTTCATAGGATGGAACCTGTTCAGAGAAGAAGTCCTGAGCTATTACATTAACCACATCAGCTTTTATTCTTTGAAAGATATCTTTTGTGACAAGGTAGGTTCTTTCACCGGTTTTTTCTTCAATTGCTTTACATACCTGAAGAATACGGTTATCATTCTTTGTGCTGTCCCAGCTAAAAGGAAGCTTATAATCACGATGATTCATTTCTACGCGAACTATTCCGCCGTTTTCAAGCTGAACACCTTCACTCAGCTTTCCACGCTCTCTTAATTTATCAAGGAACCGAGCGGTATGGCGTGCGTTTGCACCAAGCTCGCTGTTTTCTTTTTTAAATTTATCTAATTCTTCAAGAACGGTTTCGGGTATGACGATGATATTATCGCCGAAAGAGAATAAGGCATTTGGTGATTGGAGTAAGACGTTGGTATCAAGCACGTATGTTTTTTTCAAATTGCAAGCCCCCTCAAAACCTTAATCATTTGTATGAACTAATTATATACAATAAGTGAGACAAAGTAAATAAGACAAAAAACGGATTATTTTGCATACCATAAGTATAAACAACAATTTTCAAGAAAAATAACAAAAAATCAAGAAATTTTTTGACAAAACCATAATCTAATGTTATAATATGACAAACTGAGGATGAGGTGATTAAATGTCTGAAAAAGCGAACCTGTCCCAAATAAAAAAGCATATTGAAACCTGCATAGGAGAAAGAGTTCAGCTAATATCAAATGCGGGAAGGAAGAAATCCTTTGTGAAAGAAGGAGTTCTTGAAACTACTTATCCAAGTATATTTGTAGTAAAGCTTGAATGTGATAATGAGCCTGCTCGTAGAATAACCTACAGTTATACAGATGTTTTAACAAAAGCTGTTCAATTAGTTGTTTATAAGGATGATAAAAAGATACAGGTAAGTTAATTGTAAGTTAATTAATGAAAAACTCCTCTCTGTTAAGGGAGGAGTCTTATTTTTATATAAGGGATATACCAAAATGAGAAATCAGATTAGAGCCGGACACAGCTCTAATCTGATTTTTTATTTTGGTATAAAATTTCCAGGTTTGGGAAAAATGATAATCGGAGGTGTGTTTGGATGAAACAAAAAATGAGATATTCAAAGGCAAAGGATATTAGTCTAAAGGTTGGAAATTTCCTGGATCAAAAGGGATTTTATCTGGTAATATTTCTTTGCATTATTGTTATCGTAGCAACGATTGCAGTAGTTTCAATAAGAGACTATCAAAGGTTAAAAATTAATATTGTGTCTGAGCCCCAAACTACAACCAAGCTTGCTGCTGAAAATGAGAAAAGTTGGGATTCAAAAAATACCGAAAAACCAGTAGATAAAGCGGTTGTTGGAAAAATGATAGAAAAACCTGAAACTGGCAATAAAGCTGTTGTATTAGATAACAGCAAAAATATTTCAACAGGCTCAAAGGGTTCAAGGGTTACAGTCAAAATCAGTTCAACAGAAAAGAAGAATGAAAAGCCAAATAAAAAAGTTCAACAGGCTGATAAATCTGGCAAGATTATATCGCAAGAATCAAAAGATGTTCAAAACAGTAATAAGCCTGTGGATTTTGATTGGCCTGTATTTGGGAAAATTATAAATGAATACGCAAAGGATAGTCTGATATTCTCAAAAACATTGCAGCAGTGGACAACTCACCATGGAGTAGATATTTCCGGCAAAGAGGGAACTCCGGTCAGAACTGCAGCAGAAGGTATTATAAAAAGTATTAAAAGTGACCCGATATACGGAATTACAATAACTATTGAGCATAAAAATGGAACAAAGACAATTTATTCAAATTTATCGACAGGGAAAATGGTTAAGGTTGGTCAAAACATAAAAAGAGGAAAAGTAATAAGCGGTATTGGAAAAACAGCAGGGTTTGAATGTCAGGATGAGCCGCATATTCATTTTGAAGTAATTAAGGATGAAGAATGTGCTAACCCTGTTGAGTATCTGCCAAGATTATAGAAATTAGAGTGAAACAATACAGAAGATGCATCATGATAATTGAACTCTTTAAAAAATAAGGGTTCAATTATTTTGATGCATTTTATAATTTGATACATAAGTTACAATAAAAATGCAATACTTGTTAAAATACTTGAATTTTTGCATAATTTTGGTATAAAATGTTATTAACAAAAGATAAAGTATGGGAAGGTATTTACATGGCTGAATCTGAAGAAAAAAGCATAACAAATCCAAAAAACAAGTCTATTCAATATTACCCTTTAACTCATCCTCAAAAGGCTATGTGGTATACCGAGAAGGTACACCCTGGTACTTCTATTGGCAATGTTGTGGGGATGGTAAAATTTAAGGGTGAAATTGATTATAATCTTCTGGAGAAGTCACTAAATTTATTCATTGAGAAAAACGACGCAATGAGGATGCGAGTGTTTGAAAATGAAGGGGAACCATATCAATACATAGCTGAGTATCATTATTATAAACCAGAAATGCTTGATTTTAGTGGGAAACCTATAGAAGAGTTGTATAAATGGGATGAAAAAGCCACCAGAATGCCGTTCAAGCTTGTTGAAAGTGACTTATTTTATTTTGCACTGATAAAAATAGATGAACACACTGGGGGAATATATGCAAAATTACATCATCTTATTTCCGATGCCTGGACGATGGTCTTAACAACAAATCAAATTATTGAGAATTATACAAGGTTAAAGAAAAATATTGAAATTCCAAAGGATAAAAATCCTTCTTACGTTGAATACATTTCTTCCGAACAGGAATATGAGAAATCTGAAAGGTATCAAAAGGATAAGGAATACTGGAACAGTAATTTTGAGGTTATTCCTGACCAAATTGCGCTTAAAGCCGCAGATGCAAGGAATATTGATATCAAAGCAAGGCGCAAAACCATGCTTGTACCCAAAAAGCTGACAGCGAAAATGCATGAATACTGCTTGGAAAATAGAACTTCGGTATTTGTATTGTTCGTAGCGGCATTATCAATGTACCTGAATCGCATAACGGCAAATGAGCATATAATTCTAGGCACGACAACATTAAACAGAGCAAACAAACGGGAAAAAGAAACAGTGGGAATGTTTTCGAATATATCATGTATGCAAGTGGCTTTAAATGATACTATGAATTTTAAGGCTCTAACTACAAACATATCAAGAGAAAGCCTGTCATTATTAAGGCATCAGAAATACCCGTATCATTTGGTGCTTAAAGAAGTAAGGGAAAAGCATAAAATAACCCATGATTTATTTGACATAGTATTAAATTATCAAAACTCGAAATACGATAAATCTGGACATTCGGAGGATTATGTTACAAGGTGGTATTTTAACGGTTATCAAAGCAATAATCTTATTATCCATATAAATGACAGAGAAGATGAAGGACATCTCATAATAGATTACGACTATCTTATAGATTTATTCCATGCAAAAGAAATCGAATTCATTCACCAGCACATTATAAATCTCTTGTGGCATGCACTTGATGATTCATCAAAAAAGATATCCGAATTAGAAATACTTTCAGAAAAAGAAAAGCATAAGATTCTTTATGAATTCGATAACAAGAAAATCATATACCCGGAAAACAAAGTAATTGACTCTCTTTCTGAAGAAATAGGTGCCGGTAAGGGTTATATTCTTGATAAAAACCTTAACCTGATGCCTATTGGAATTGCGGGTGAGCTTTATATATCTATATCAGATGATAGCTTAACAACAGCAAAAGAAGTCATAGAAAATCCCTATGAACCTGGTAAAAAGCTGTACAAAACAGATCATATGGCAAGATGGTTTCCAGAGGGCGATATTGAGTATAAGCATAGAAAAGAAAAGAAAAAGAAAGCAAAAGAAATTCATGTTAAGATAGTCTCAACCTTCACGGCAGAGCCGATACAAGACTACATAGAATGGTGGGGCAAAAAATTCGGGTACCATCTCAAAACAGAATTTGCTGGGTACAATCAGGTATTTCAGGAGCTGCTAAACCCTGACAGCATTCTTTCAAAAAACAAAGAAGGTATAAATATAATCTTAGTAAGATTTGAAGATTTTATCAGAAACGATAATGGAACAGAGCAGCAAAAAATAGCCAAGCTGGAACAGGTATTTGAGGAACTGATACAGGCGGTAAGCAAATTCGACAATCCGGTTCCGCTAATAACAGCTGTATTTCCTGTATCAACCCATATTGGCCTTAGTCATAATATACTGACAAAAATCAATAACCTGAATAATCAATTCCCCAAAAAGCTTTCCGAGTATAAGAACATTTATGCTGTAGATTTAAGAGATACTCAGGAAATGTACAGTATTCAGGAGGTATTTGACAGCATAAAAGACAAAGAAGGGCATATGCCGTTTGCGGAAGAATATTATGCTGCAATCGGAACTCAAATAGCAAGGAAAATATGTGCAATAAAAAAGCAGCACTTTAAGGTAATAGTACTTGACTGCGATAATACCCTATGGAAAGGAATATGTGGAGAGCAAGGAGCTCTTGGGGTTAAAGTCCGTGGAGGATATAAAATAATACAGGAATTTTTGCTTCAAAAAAGCAGAGAAGGATTTCTACTTGCGATTTCCAGTAAGAATAATGAAAAAGATGTAATAGAAGCATTTGAAACCAATCCGGAAATGATACTGAGAAAAAACGATATAGCAAGCTGGAGAGTAAACTGGGAGGAAAAAAGCCAAAACATCAAAGAAATTGCAAAGGAATTGAATTTGGGACTGGACAGCTTTATCTATCTTGATGACAGCTCAATAGAATGCTTAAAAATGGTGGAAAACTGTCCTGAAGTGCTGACTCTTCAATTGCCATCAAAGGAAGAACTAATACCATTATTCCTAAAACATGTGTGGGCATTTGACAGGGAAAACATAACAAAGGAAGATGCCCTAAGAACCAGCATGTACGAGGCAGAAAAGAAAAGAAAAGAGATTAAAGATACAGGGGTTTCACTGGAAGACTTCATCAGAAATCTGGGAATCAAGGTCAGCATGAGATTGATTCTAAGTGGTGAGATTTCCAGAGCGGCACAGATGACACAGAGAACCAACCAGTTTAATCTAAGTACAATCAGGAGAAGTGAAGAAGAAATAAGCAGGCTTATTCAGGATAAGAAAACAAAATGCTTTGTTATTGAAGCGGCGGACAGGTTTGGGGATTATGGCTTAATCGGATTGGCAATATTAAAGAATCAAGGCAGTAAGTTATTTATCGATACCTTTCTATTAAGCTGCAGAATATTGGGAAGAAGAGTGGAAGATGCTGTACTGTCAGGCATAAGAAGGTTTGCAGAAGAAATTGAAATCAGAGAAATAGAGGCAGACTATATACCTACAGAGAAAAACAAACCGATATTGAATTTCATAAAAAGATTACAATGGAGTGTTGTTAAAAAGGACGAAAAGCATACTGAATATAAGGCTCTAGTAAGTGATTTGCCCAAGCAAATTGAGCATATAGAGTTTTATTATAATCAAGCGTATCAAAAGAGTCATGAAGCTGTTCAGGCTTCGGAACCAGAAGGATTTGCTGTATTTGACCATGTGGCAATAGCGGTAAAAAATATGAAGGAAGCTGAAGAATATTACAAATTACTGGGATACAAAATAACAAGCCAGGTATATGATCAATTGCAAAACTCATATTTAAGCATGTGTATAAGCAATAAATATTTGCCCATTGAGTTAGTTGCTCCAGTAAATGAAAAATCACCGTCATACGACATAGCAGAAACGCACGGAGAAATTCCATACCATTTATGCTACAGGGTATCTAATATAAAGAGCTTTTTAGAAAGAATTCAGGATATAGAATATGACATAGTTAGTGATGAAAAGCCGGCAGTATTATTTGGCAATCAAAAGGTAGCTTTTATAAGAGTAAAGAAGGTTGGGCTTATAGAGCTTCTTGAGACAGGAGCTGCAATAAATAGTGCGAACAGGAACAACAGCTTCAGGAATAACGCTATAAAATTATTGGCGAATGATTTTGAAAAAGCTGTTTCTTTTTACAGGGAATTAGGGTATACGCTTGAAAGAAGCATTAAAGACATAGAAAAAAATTTATTTACAGCAAAGCTGACAGGGCATTTTGGTGAAACTATAGATTTGGTAACACCGCTAAGCAAGGATTCTGTTGAGCATGAGTTCTTAAAACAACATGGTGCTGGAGTATACCAAATAAATTTTAGGACTCTACAAAAAGATTATATGAAATTTAGCCAAGAAGATAGCAAATTCTTAAGTATGAACAGAGGATATTTATTATTTCATAAAAAAGAAGAAAATGAAGCAATCACTTTAGCCGAGTACGATTTATGTGATACAAAAATACTTGAAAAAGTAAAGCTAAAGGAGTACATATTACCGATAGCCTACTTTACCGGAAGAAAGCTGCTTAAACTGCCCATATTTGAGGGGATAAACTATAACGAGAGTAATTATGAGGCTCCAAGAAATAAAACAGAAGAAATACTTGCACAGATTTGGGAGCAAATACTTAAAACTAAAAAGGTTGGAATTGATGATGATTTCTTTGAATTAGGAGGAGACTCATTACATGCAATTCAGCTTCAGGTAAATCTATTAAAATATAATTGGAATTTAACCACACAAGATATTTATAAATATAGAACAATCAGACAATTATCAAATGTCATAATTAATATAGATAAAAATGGGACTGAAAATGCAATAGAAGGCAATGTCAAAGAAGGTGTTGCAGCAAAAGATATTAAAGCTCAAATAATAAGCATAAGTAAAAAAGATATGGAATATTCCAATATACTTTTAGTAGGAGCTACAGGCTATTTAGGAGCACATATTCTGAATGAATTATTAATCAGCACAGAATCAAATATATATTGCTTAGTAAGAGCAAAAACTAATAATGATGCAAAAGAACGATTAAAAGACACCTTTGAGTTCTATTTCGGCAATAAATATACTTCAGTCATTGACAAGAGAGTATTTACTGTTAGAGGAGATATAACCTTAGAACATTTTGGACTGGGACAAAATGAATATATACATATGCAAAAAAAGATTGATGCAGCTATTCATGCAGGTGCTTTAGTCAGTTATTATGGAGATTATTCTAATTTCGAAGAAATAAATATCAGGGGAACTGAAAAAGTAATTAAGTTTTGTCAGGAAGGTAACAAGCCATTGCTATATACATCTACAATGGGTATCTCAGGTCAATATTTGGTTGCTACCAAGGACGAAAATAAAGTAAAAATGTTTACAGAAAATGATTTATATATAGGTCAAAATTATTTTGACAATCCTTACGTAAGAAGCAAATATGAAGCAGAAATATTAGTAAATAAATATATCGAAGCAGGAGCAAAAATAGCTGTATTGAGAGTAGGTAACCTAACTGGCAGATTTACAGATGGTCATTTCCAGAAAAATATTACCCAAAATGCATTCTATAATATTATGAAATCTATAATTTCCATAGGAGCTGTCTCGAAAAATATCCTTAATGAGGCTTTTGATTTTACGCCTGTAGATTATTGCAGCAAAGCAATAGTGAAGATACTTATGAAAGAAGAGTCTTTAGGAGGAGTATTTCATTTATATAATCATAACAGGAGTAATGTATCGGAAATTATAAAATTATTAGGAAAAATAGGAATTGAAATTAAATGCTTAGAAAGAGATGAATTTAAGCAGCTAATTAGAAAAGTAACGGCTGACGAATCAATGAAAAATAATCTAAAGGGGATTATCAATGATTTTGATGAAGAAAGTCAACTGAAATTTAGTACAAGTGTTAAACTGGATTCTCAAATTACTGTTTCATATCTAAAACAGCTTGGTTTTGAGTGGCCTTCAATAAATGCAGAATATATGCAGAAAATTATCAATTATATGAAGAAGATAAAATATATTTCTTGAAGCATACAACTAAAATTTAATATTAAGTAGGTGTTTATTATGAATTTGGATATTTGGTTTATATTCTTATGTATTTCACTGATATTAGTAACTGGTTTAGGTGTCTATATATTTAAAATTAAAAACAAAAAGCAGATTCATTATGCCTTTTTAAGCTTAATGGTTTCGGTATTTATATGGGGGTTTAGTCTTTTCCTAGCATCGTTAAATAACTTTTCGAATATGCTGTATGTCTATTCGTATTTTTTCGGTGTGTGTTTTGTTCCTATTTCTATTACTTTTTTGGGATTAATATTTTCACATACAAAAATTGATTTTAATTGGAAGCATGCACTTTTATTTATATTCCCAATAATAGATTTAATAATTATAATGACAAATCCATATCATCATCTATTCTTTGTAAAGTACAATCCTATCAATACTTTAATGCAATATGGAATGTTTTTTTTAATTCATACTATTGTTTCATATATATATATATTAGTAGGAATAGGATATTTGCTATATTATTCGATAAAGAACTCAGGTTTTTTTTCAAAACAGTCGCTGTTAATAATTTTGGGTGTATTTATTCCTCTTGTATTAAATGCACTGGAAAATCTCAATATTGTAAAATTATCAACTTATACTACACCAGTAGCTTTTTCTTTAGGAATCATTTGTTTTACACTTGCAATATTGAAGTTTAAATTTCTAAATATAGCTCCAATCGCTTTACAAAATGTCGTTGACCAAATTTCTGACAGTTATGTAATAATTAACGAGGAGCTTGAAGCAATCGATTATAATAAAACCTTTATAGATATATTCTCGCAAATATTTACCATAAAAAGAAAAGAAACTCTTTCAAGTATATTAAGACTGAGTGGAAAAACAAATAATATTAATACAGAAAGGCTTAATGAATACATAACAGAGGCTGTAAAAGAGAGAAAACCAGTTTCTTTTGAAAAGCAAATCATAGCTGGAGAGTTTGACAAATATTTTGCTATAGAAATAACGCCAATCATAAAAAATAACAGCCACATAGGCACAATCATTCTTCTAAAAGACATAACCCAGCATAAAAAAGATATGGAGCTGATTCAGCAAACTCAAAATCAGCTTCTTGAGCGTGAACGTCTTGCATCTTTGGGTGAGCTTGCAGGTGGAGTTGCACATGATATAAACACTCCTCTTTCTTCAGTCCAAACAATCTTGTATTCCATAGATAAGTCATGTCAGAATGTAAAGCAATTTATTGAAGCAAATCAGCTTATAACACCTGAGATAACCGAAGACTTCGAGAGTATAGATAAACGCCTGAAGAATGGCAACATAGCTTGTGAGAGAATTTCAAAGATAGTAAACAGTATAAGGAATCACACAAGAAATTTAAGCAGTGAAAATATACAGCAATTTTATATTATGAATGTCTTAGATGATGTAAAGGTGCTTATAAACCATCAACTAAAAAATTCAGGCTGTGAACTAGTAATAACAGAAGAAGAAAAATATTCTGTAAAAGGTGATCCTGGCAAGCTTGGACAAGTTTTTACCAACCTTATAGTAAATGCTATCCAGGCATATGATGATAAACCAGGAAAAGTTGAGGTTAACATAGGCAGGCAGAAAAACAATGCTGTAATAACAATAGCAGACCAAGCCGGAGGAATACCGGAAATGTTCATAGAGGGCATATTCAATAAAATACTGACAACAAAGGGAACCCAAGGAACAGGATTGGGGCTTTACTTTTCATACTCAATCATTACAGGGCATTTCGGAGGCATTATAACTTTTCAATCAGAGCATGGCAAAGGAACAACGTTTAGAATAACAATACCAATTAAAATAGATAAATAAGTTAGGGGGAAAACATAATGTCAGTATCTATAGATAGGATAAATAAAGAAGAATATACAATTCTAATTGTAGATGATGATGACATAATTGTTGACGAAAATACAGATTTGCTTAAAAAAGAAGGGTATAGAGTGTTTCAAGCTATGAATGGCAGAGAAGCGGTTGAGATAGTTAAAAACGAGCAAGTAGACCTGATGCTTCTTGATTTTTTCATGCCTGGCTTTACAGGAGAGCAAGTGGTAAAAGCAATAAGGGAATTCAATAATGAGGTTGTTATTATACTGCAAACGGGCTATGCAGGGGAAAAGCCACCGCTTGAAATGCTGGAGCTGCTTAACATACAAGGGTATCACGACAAGACAGAAGGCATGGAAAAGCTTCTGCTTTGGGTGGCTTCCGGAATCAATTCATGTTCTCTTATGCGTGAAAATAAACGTATGTTTGAAGAGATAACACTTGCTCAGCAAACAATAAAATCAATAAAAGAAAATCAGGAAAAGTTGATTGAGCAGGAAAGACTTGCATCGTTGGGAGAAATGATGGGAAGTATATCTGAGAACATGGCAAACCGGATGGAATGCATCTCTAATACTCGAATAATACTGGACAAGCTTACAGAAAATTTATCTAAAGCACTTAATCAAGTTGGCATAAATGATGAAACATGCACCAATCTTGCAAACACAATAGCTGGACAAGTAGCTAAACTGAAGGAATTCTGTGAAGGAATGCAAAAAGCCTTGAACACCGTAGGAACTCAGGCAAGAGAAATGAAGCAGGAGGCATGCGGACAGAAGTTTACGATTGATATACTTATGAGAAGCATAAATATAATGATTGAAGAAGAACTGATTAGGGCAAACTGCACAATGAAATCTGAAATAGACATAGATATGCATGCTGAAATACAAGGAAAATACAGTGACCTTATGTATGTAATCACAAATATAATCAAAAACGCAATAGATGCTTATGAAGGCAAGGGTGGAGAAGTAAAGCTTCAGGTAGAAAAAAATAACGACAACATAAAATTCAGCATAAAAGATTATGGAAAAGGCATATCCGAAAATGTAAAAAAGGGAATCTTCAAAGGCGCAGTTACCACTAAAGGTATGGAGGCAGCCGGGTTGGGACTATATGTAGCAGGAATCATAGTCAAAGGCAGATTCGGAGGCAGAATCTGGTTTGAATCGGAAGAGGGCAAAGGAACAACTTTTTATATAGCAGTACCTCTTTTGCTTGAAGTGCATTAGATGATTATACAATGCAGTAGAAATAATTAATTATGAATTATTTCTGAATTTACGGGTTGTAATAAATTGTATGTTTTTTAGCATATATAAAAACTTCTCTGAATATATATTTTACAGAACTGACATTCAGGGAGGGCTTTATATTGTGAGAAATCATATTGAAGAAAGAGCAATTGAGTTAGCTGAATATATAATTGACAAAAAAACCACTGTAAGAGCCGCTGCCAAAGAGTTTGGGATATCAAAGTCTACAGTACATAAGGATATAACAGAACGGCTTGAAAAAATTAATGCAAAGCTTGCAGGCCAAGCACGTATAGTCCTTGAGGAAAATAAGGCAGAAAGGCATATTCGAGGAGGGCAGGCAACAAAGCTCAAGTACAGCAATCTAGGCAAGATGGCTTCCATCGCTAAATAAAACCGGAATATTCCGGTTTTATTTTTTGTGTAATTTTTATAGTTTGAAATTTTTACTAATAGAATATATAATATATAAAGACAACCTTATAATGTTTTATTAAGAGAGGAAGATGAGATTTGTTCGGATTTGGTCAGGATATAGGTATTGACCTTGGAACAGCTACAGTTTTAGTATATGTAAGAGGAAAAGGAATAGTACTTAGAGAACCTTCTGTTGTAGCTATAGATAAGAATACAAATAGGCTTATGGCTGTAGGAGAAGAAGCCAGAAGAATGCTTGGCAGAACGCCGGGTAATATAGTTGCTATACGTCCTTTAAGGGATGGGGTAATTTCTGATTATGATGTAACTGAAAGAATGCTTAAATACTTTATAAATAAAGTGTGTGGTAGAAGAATATTCAAGCCGAGGATAATTGTTTGTGTTCCCAGTGGTGTAACCGAAGTCGAAAAAAAGGCAGTTGTTGATGCGGCAGAGCAAGCCGGTGCCAGAAAGGTTCATCTTATTGAAGAACCGATTGCGGCTGCTATTGGTGCAGGTTTAGATATAGCTAAAGCCTGCGGCAGTATGGTAGTTGATATTGGGGGAGGAACTACTGATATAGCTGTAATCTCCTTGGGGGGAACAGTTGTAAGTACTTCCTTGAAGGTTGCCGGAGATAAATTTGATGAAGCAATAGTAAGATATATGAGAAAAAAGCATAATATAATGATTGGTGAAAGAACGGCAGAGGAATTAAAAATAAATATAGGCTGTGTTTATCCAAGAATCCAGGAAACTACATTGGATATCAGAGGAAGAAATCTGATTTCTGGGCTGCCTAAAACAATAACCGTATCTTCGAACGAAATGCTGGAAGCCCTTGAAGAACCAGCGGCAGCAGTAGTTGAAGCAGTTCATTCTGTTCTGGAAAAAACGCCGCCTGAGCTTGCCGCTGATATTAGTGACAGAGGAATTATTATGACTGGTGGAGGCTGCCTTATCTATGGATTGGACAAGCTTATAAATTATAAAACAGGTATAGATGTTTTTGTGGCTGAGGAGGCCGTCTCGTGTGTCGCTCTTGGTACTGGAAAAGCACTTGATAATATGGAGGTAATTGAGAGAAGCCAATCAATGAGAAGAAGAATAGATCACGATTAACTCACTCCAAACCCCTCTCACGGTCATCAATGGGGGCATTTCCCCCGCTTTGCGGATGCTTCGCATCCTGTCTCCCCCTTTCTGAAGAAACGCTGTTGAGTGTCACGTGCTAGCGTTTGAAGTAAGGGGGATAATTATTATAAAGAGGAAAAAATATGAGAGAGATTAATACATTAGAAATAACCCGAGCAGTTAAAGAGCTTTGCATTTTTGCAAATTGTCATTTGCCTGATGATGTTAAGAAGGCATTAGTTTTGGCGTCTGAAAATGAAGAGTCAGCAATAGGGAAAAGCATAATTAATACAATTATAAAAAATTATAAAATTGGGGAAGAAGAAAGCCTGGCAATTTGTCAGGATACAGGTGTTGTTATTGTCTTTTGCGAAATTGGACAAAATGTTCATATTATAGGTGGGAATATTGAGGAATCAATAAATGAAGGCGTTAGACAAGCATACAAAGAGGGATTCTTTAGAAATTCTGTGATTAGTGACCCGCTGCTCCGCAGCAATACAGAAGATAATACTCCGGCAATTATTTATTATGAGATTGTTTCGGGGGACAAACTTAAGATAACTGCTGCACCAAAGGGATTTGGCAGTGAAAATATGAGTGCATTGAAAATGTTAAAGCCTTCGGATGGTACTGATGGAGTAATAGGCTTTGTTCTTGAAACAATTGAAAATGCAGGAGCAAGCCCTTGCCCGCCTATTGTTGTTGGCATAGGTATTGGCGGAACAATGGATAAGGCTGCTTTGCTTGCCAAAAAGGCTTTGCTCAGATCGCTTGATTCGGAAAATAAAGAAGAGCATATTGCAAGGCTTGAAAAAAAGCTGCTTGATTTGATAAATAATCTTGGAATTGGACCTCAAGGCTTAGGAGGCAGAATTACAGCTCTTAAGGTGAATATTGAAACCTATCCGACTCATATTGCGGGACTGCCTGTGGCAGTAAATATTGGCTGCCATGTGAACAGACATGCGAGCAGGGAAATTTGAATAGTGTAAAGTGTAAAGTTAACTGCAATGAAATACTAAAAGCTTCGATGAATTTTTGGGTTAAAGTTTAGGCGGCAGCGACACTTATAAGAAATGCATATAAAAGGAGAGCCCATGAAAAATATTGCACTTCCACTTACAAAAGATACAATTAAAAATTTGAAAGCCGGAGATCAGGTCCTACTTAGTGGTACGCTTCTTACGGCACGTGATGCGGCGCATAAGAAAATGATTGAGTATATTGAAAGAGGAGAGGACCTTCCTTTTGAAATTCAAGGTCAGACAATATATTACACCGGACCGTGCCCGGCAAAGCCCGGAGGTGTGATAGGTCCGGCAGGTCCTACTACCAGTGGTAGAATGGACAAATATACTCCAAAGCTTCTTGAAATGGGACTTGCAGGAATGATAGGAAAGGGTAATAGAAGCAGCGAAGTTATTGAATCAATAATAAAAAATCAGGGTGTTTATTTTGGAGCAATAGGTGGAGCTGGAGCGCTGATTTCCAAGTGTATAATATCACAAAAAGTTATTGCGTGGAAAGAGCTTGGTACTGAGGCAGTAAGAGAAATAGAGATTGCGGAAATGCCTGTAATAGTATTGATTGATTCGAGGGGGGACAACCTATATAAAACAGGCAGAGAAAATTATAAAAGAGTATAAATAAAACAAAACCGTTTTCTCTAGGAAAACGGTTTTGTTTTATTGCATAAATTAAAGAAAATCAAAGAAAAATATAATAAATTAATAAAATATTAAAATAAAGAAATTAAATAAGAAACCAAGGTCAGAGAAGGTCAAAAATAAAAATTGAATAAATATTTCTTAAGTGATATAAATATATTAGAAGGTCAGAGAAAGTCAGAATCAAATTTGTTTTAAAGGAGGAAAGAGTATGTTTGATTTAATTCCGTACGGTAGAAAAAACAGAGGGGCAGAGTTAACTCCTTATGATGAATTTAAAAAAATGTTTGGATTTATGGATAATCTTTTTGACTCAGCTTTTACCTCAGGATTAACCTACAATTCAATCAGAGCTGACATAAGAGAATCCGAGAAAGAGTACAAGGTTGAAGCAGAGCTTCCCGGGGCTAAAAAGGAAGATATAAAAATTGATTTCAAGGATAATACCCTTTTAATCTCTGTTGAGCATAAGGAAGAGAATGAAGAAAAAAATGATAATTTCATAAGAAGAGAAAGAAGATATGGTTCTGCATCTAGAGGATTTTTACTTGAAAATGTAAATGAAGAAGAAATAAAGGCAAAATTCGAAGACGGAATATTAAAGGTAATTCTGCCGAAAGAAAAGCCTGAGATACAAAAACAAACCAGAATAGAGATAGAATAAATAAAATGCCTTCCAAGTCAATAAATTGGAAGGCATTTTATTTATTCTATTTACAGTATAGAGCAAGTGGATTAAAATAGTGTTAGGACTATTTTAAAAATGAATATCATAAATTGTCAGACTACAACAAGACTTTTAGGGAGGACCATATGCAGTACAAAAATTATTATGACATCCTTGGAGTAGATAAGAATGCTTCGAGTGATGAAATAAAAAAAATTTACAGGAAACTGGCAAAACAATATCACCCTGATGCAAACCCCGGAAACAAACAAGCTGAAGAGAAATTTAAGGACATCAACGAAGCTTATGAAGTATTGGGTGATGAAGAAAAAAGAAAAAAGTATGATATGCTCGGAAATAATATGAATTTTCGTAATTTTGACCCATCCCAGTATAAAAATTATAGGACTGAAACCAGAAGTGATTCCAGCCCTTTTAGTGATTTTTTCAATGTGTTTTTTGGTAAGAATGCAATTAATCTTGATGATATTTTCAGTGGTCTTGGTTTTGGCACAACCTCCCGAACCTATACTCAAAGAGAAGGGGAGTTTGATACACGCAAATCAGTCTTTTCTGATAGTGCAGATATTGAAACTGAAATGAGTATTACCATTGAGGAGGCTTTTTTAGGGGGAGATAAGAAGCTTAGCTTAAGGCAGGATGATAAGGTATATATTGTAAAGGTTCCTGCCGGAATAAGAGATGGAGAAAAAATAAGACTGGCAGAGCTTGGACATGTTGGTGCTAATGGGCATAGAGGTGACCTTTATATAAAAATAAAAATAAAAGAGGATTCTTATTTTAAAATTGAAGGCTCGGATATGATTGTGAGCTTACTGCTTGCTCCTTGGGAGGCAGCCCTGGGATGTCAGGTGAAAATAAAGGCTATTGATGGTGTTTTATCAATAATGGTTCCGGCGGGTATTCAATCCGGTCAGAGGCTCAGGCTTGCAGGTAAAGGATACAGAAGTGCAGGCGGAGGAAGAGGAGACTTATTTGCAGAGGTTGCAATAGTTGTCCCAAGAACGATGAGCGGTGAAGAAAGAAGGCTCTTTGAAGAATTACGTATGATTTCGAAATTTAACCCGAGAGAACAAAAACAATAAAATGAGGTGGATTAACATGAAGAAAATGATTGCTGTATTCTTATTGTTTATCTTTTTAATCCTACCGGGGTGTTCGACACAAAACTCTCAAATTGATATGGAAAAGTGGCAGAAAGAGTTTAAACAAAAGGATGAACGCTCAAAATATAATGAGGCAGCAAAAAAGAGCATATTCCCTAATCTGAAGGACAAATAAGGAATTATTGACAGCGGGTTCATGCTTATATATACTTTAGCTGATTAATATTGCTTGCAATGATTGGGAATAGTAATACAATAATTGTTCCAAAGAGAGGGGACTAACGGTGGAAGGTTCCTGAATATGATTGTATGAAGCTGCCCAGGAGCATAATGGTAAAAGCCATTGCGTTGACTGCGTTAAGGTTATTAAGATGCCGGGTTACCGGTAATCAGGGTGGTACCGCGGAAAAACTTCGCCCCTGAAAGTATTTTTATTATGCTTTCGGGGGTTTTTGCTTCATACTTGAGATATTAATTTGTTATTGCAAAAATGAATTTAAGAAATGTGAAGTTATTTTGCCAAAATTAAAACATGCTAACTGGGGAGGAAATAAATACATGATAAAATCACATGAGCTTAGAAAAAAATATTTGAATTTCTTTAAAAGTAAGGGACATGCAGTTATTTCCAGTGCGTCATTGATTCCGGAAAATGATCCTACTGTATTATTCACTACAGCAGGAATGCATCCATTAGTGCCTTATCTTATGGGGCAAAAACATCCGGAAGGGAAAAAGCTTACTGATGTTCAAAAATGTATCCGTACAGGAGATATTGATGAAGTAGGAGACAGCTCTCACTGTACATTTTTCGAAATGCTGGGGAATTGGTCTTTGGGAGACTATTTTAAGAAGGAAGCTATTGAATGGAGCTGGGAGTTTTTAACGTCAAAGGATTGGCTTGGGCTAAATAAAGAAGATTTGTATTTTACTGTATTTGAAGGAGATGAAAATGCCCCTAGAGATATGGAATCATATGAAATATGGAGAAATCTAGGAGTTGAAGAGGAACACATTTTCTTCCTGCCAAAGAAAAACAACTGGTGGGGACCTGCCGGAATAACAGGACCATGTGGCCCAGATACCGAGATGTTTATAGATACAAAGAAACCAAAATGCAGTCCCGATTGTAGTCCTGCATGTGATTGTGGTAAGTATCTCGAGGTGTGGAATGATGTATTTATGCAGTATAACAAGACAGCAGAAGGCAAATTCGAGCCGTTGGCACAAAAAAATGTTGATACCGGGATGGGATTGGAAAGAACAATAGGAGTACTTCAGGGTGTAAAATCAGTATATGAAACAGATCTTTATGCCGATATAATTGATAAGATTGGTGAATTATCCGGAAAAAGCTATAACCAAAGCGAGCAGATAACCAAAGCTTTTAGAGTTATTGCGGATCATATCAGGACTTCAACATTTATACTGGGTGATGCAAAAGCTGTTACACCTTCAAATGTAGGTCAAGGATATATTTTAAGACGCTTAATCAGAAGAGCGATAAGATTCTGCATGCAGATGGAAATGCAGGCGGGGGCTATGTCTGAGGTAGCAAAAGTTGTAATAAATACCTATAAAGAGGTGTATCCGGAGCTCTTAAATAATAAAGGCTTTATAATAAATGAGTTGAATACCGAAGAAGAGAGATTCCAGAAAACTATAAAGCAAGGTCTTAAAGAGTTTGATAAAGTGGTTGAGAGATTAGGTGAAGGAAATAAAGTAATTGATGGAATGAGTGCCTTCAGACTTTATGATACTTATGGATTTCCAATAGAATTCACTGTTGAAATGGCTAAAGAGAAAGGTTTTGAAGTTGATATAGCTGGTTTTGAGGAAAGCTTTAAAAAACATCAGGAATTATCTCAACAAGGGGCTTCGCAGCTTTTTAAGGGCGGTTTGGCTGATCAGACAGAAGAAACTGCAAGGCTCCACACTGCAACTCATCTTTTGCACGCTTCGCTTAGAAAAGTTTTGGGCAGCGAGGTTGCTCAAAAAGGCAGCAATATAACAGCTGAACGTTTACGCTTTGATTTCTCATTCTCAAGGAAGATGACGCAGGAAGAAATTGAAGAGGTTGAAAGGCTTGTAAATGAAGCTCTAGAAAGAAAACTACAGGTAACTTGCGGTGAAATGACTGTTGAAGAAGCTAAGACCGAAGGTGCAATCGGCTTGTTTGAATCAAAATATGGCGAAAGAGTAAAAGTATATCAAATTGGGGATGTTTCCAAGGAAATCTGTGGAGGTCCTCATGCTGAAAACACTGCAGATTTAGGGAGCTTCAAGATAGTAAAGGAAGAAAGCTCCTCCGCTGGTGTAAGAAGAATAAAAGCAATTTTAAGTTGATAAAAAGGATGCTTGCAAGATTGAGAAGCTTTAAGTAGGCAAAAGAGATTGTTCAACCAGTTCTTTGAATTATGTTGGGGGGTGATGGTTCTGAAAGAACGTATTGAAATCAAGGTATCCGAGCTTTCGCCGGGAATGGTGGTTGCAAGGAGTGTCTGGGACCAGAAGGGTAAGCTGCTTATTGCTGTAAACAATAAAGTTACGGATACAATGATAAGAAGGCTGAAAAGGTATAATGTTCCCACTGTATATATATATATAGAAGGCAGTGAAAGCGAAGTACTTAAAATTGCGGTGAAAAAGAACTCGTTTCAGAGCCTTATTAAGGCTAAAAACCTTCCAAATAATATTATATATAAGCCCTCTGACTATAAAAAAGCTGAGGATATCAATATTTACAATACGTTTTATACTCAAATTAACACTTTGATTGACAAATGTTCAAGAGAACTTTTCAAACCTGAAATTAATATAGATGCTATCAAAAAGCCGGTTTTAGAAGCCCTTAAAAATAAAGAAATAATTAATTTACTGATATACATGAGAGTAAAGGCGCAGTATCTGCTAATTCATAGTATAGAGGTTGCCCTATTATGTTCAGTAATAGGACTTGAATCAAATATTCCTGATAAGAGGTTGAGGTCACTGCTGCTGGCGGCTTTGCTTCATGATATCGGAATGACTCAGATAAAGGATGAAATTATTTTTAAAACGGCACCTCTCGAATCTGAGGAAATTGAGCTCTTAAGAACACATGCTGCTATTTCGGTTTTAGTATTAAAGGATATTGCAAAAATTGACAGGGAAATTTTAGAGATAATTTATCAACACCATGAAAGGATAAATGGTTCGGGATATCCTGGGGGATTAACTGAAAATATAATTAACAGCTCGGCGAAAATTCTTTCGGCATGTGACGTTTACAGCGCAATTTCACATGAAAGAAGTTATAGAGGTAAAATCCATCCTCAAGAAAGAATTGAGTTCCTTTTTGCAAGTGGAGATCATTATTTCAGCTATGATATTGTGAAAATGCTTCTTGATAAAATAAGTATATATTATAAGGGGCAATGGGTTAAGCTCAATACCGGACATGTAGGTGTGATTTCCGGTGTAGACCCCGGCTTCCCCACAAGACCATATATTAAGCTTATATATGATGAAAAGGGGAGAAGGCTGCCGGTTGAAAAGGAAGTGTTTTTAGGAGAAAGAGGATTGGTTAGAATATATATTGAAAAAATTATTTAGGGAGGGTGTATAATGTCTGATTGTATTTTCTGCAAGATTGTACAAGGAGAAATACCTGCGAAGGTTGTTTATGAAGATGAAAAAGTAATAGCTTTTGAAGACATAAAACCAGCGGCGCCGGTGCATGTACTTATTATTCCCAAGCAGCATATTGATTGTGTTTCACAGCTTGATGAACAAAGTGCAAAGGTTCTTCCTGATATATTTTTAGCAATTAATAAGGTGGCAGAGAAGCTTGGAATAAAAGAAAGAGGCTTTAGAGTAATAGTAAATAATGGAATAGAAGGTGGTCAGGTTGTATTCCACTTGCATTTCCATCTGCTTGGTGGCAAAACATTAGGAAGCTTAATAGTATAATTAGAGAAATAATTATTATTGACAGGCATTTTAGGCTTAATGTATAATGTTCATGTGTATTTTTGCCTATGACGCATGTTGGTGTGTTGATGTTTTCATTGGAGGGAGGGAAAGAGACGTGTCTGAGATTAGAATAAAAGAAAATGAGTCTATAGATAGCGCATTGAAAAGATTTAAAAAGCAATGTGCTAAAGCTGGGGTGCTTTCTGAATTAAGAAAGAGAGAGCATTATGAAAAGCCCAGTGTAAAGAGAAAGAAGAAATCTGAAGCTGCAAGAAAAAGAAAAACGAAATAATAAGAAATCAGAAAGGCGATTGGTATGTCACTTAAAGAAAAACTTCTTGAAGATATGAAAACTGCAATGAAGGAAAAAGACCAAGTCAAAAAAGATACAGTTACAATGGTTCGCTCAGCCATCCTCCAGGTTGAGAAGGATAACAAAGTGACTTTGGACGACGAAGGCATACTTGAGGTAATCGCAAAGGAAGTAAAGAGACGAAAAGATTCCCTTCCCGAATATGAGAAGAGTAATCGCGAAGATTTAATAGATAAACTTAAAAAGGAAATCGAAATTTTACTTGTTTATTTGCCGGAGCAGATTTCTGAAGAAGAGCTTGAAGAAATTGTCAAGCAGACAATCAAAGAGACAGGAGCAGCCAGTGTCAAGGAAATGGGAAAAGTGATGCAGGCGGTGCTGGCAAAGGTCAAAACAAGAGCAGATGGCAAGATGATAAATTTAATAGTAAAAAAATATTTGCAATAAATTTATTTAAAAACCCTTTCTTTTTTTAAAAAAGAAAGGGTTTTTATTTTTTTTGTAGAAAAATATATAATACAGCAATACTGTTAATTTCTGCTAATTAATTTGTTGAATAATATCATTATTGTTTGGAACTTTTTGCAAAAATATTAGTCTAATGTTTTATAACCTTATTTTAAAGGAGTGAGCAAATATGAAAACAAATGATTGGTTATTCACACCTAATCCAGCCTCCCGTGCTGTACCTAATGTTGGTTCTAATGCTGTATCTAATAGCTCGCCCGATTTACTTCCAATAGTTTTTTTATCAATCTTTGGGGTAGCAGTGCTGGTTTGCGTTGTTACAGCTATATTCCTTATTATTAAAGGAAAGACCGTTGTTCAAGAAGATGGGAGTAAGATTGTTAGCCCGAAGAGAGAAATTGGGATGTTCTTATTAATATTATTGTTTGTAACATTTGCGGTAAGTGCACTGATAATCTTTAATATTATGCTGAATGGATTGTTTGGGGCAGTATTGCTTTTTATTCTTTTTGCAGTATCGGTATGGTTGTTTGTATATGCTATAAAAAATAAAGCTAAAATTGCATTGATTCCCATAACTTTAATTGCATTAGCGCCAATTATGCTGTTTGTAACATATTTCGTCGGTCCGGCATTTGAAAAAAATAATTCACTGGCTTCTTCTTGCGCGGTACAATTCGATGCAATTCAGCCAATGTCTATGGAAGCTAAATCATTCTCTGAAAATATTGGGTTATCTACTGGAGGAGCTAAGGACATAAATAATTTTAGAGAAAATATAAAAAATAATTATTTGCCTTTACCTACTGACGTAACTTGTGAGGGGCTTTTTTACGATTATTATTTTGATACTGGAAAAACCAAAGAGAGTGATAAGTTGTTCAGCCCTTCATATACATACGCAATATCCAAGGATCCTATTTCCCAAAAGGAAGACTATTTTTTATCTGTAGGATTGAATTCAAATATTAAACAAGCTGATTTTAAAAGAAAAAAATTAAATCTTGCTATTGTTTTAGATATATCCGGTTCTATGGGAAGCAGCTTTGACAGCTATTATTATGACAGAGTAGGTAATCAAAATAAAACACCTGATCCGGATGAGGGGAAATCAAAAATTCAGATTGCATCAAAGGCTATAGTTGGACTTCTCGGCCATTTAAATAAAGATGATAGATTTGGTATGGTTCTTTATGATGACAATGCTTATTTGGCAAAGAAAATAGGCAAAGTACAAGATGCGGATATGGATTCTATAAAAAGTGAGATAATGAAGCTTGAATCACAGGGTGGAACAAATATGGAGGCTGGATATAAAGAGGCTGGCAAGTTATTTGACAGCATATCAGAGTCTAATCCTGAGGAATATGAAAACAGAATAATATTTTTGACTGATGCGATGCCCAATACCGGAGATGTTAATGACCAAAGCCTTTTGGGCTTAACAAAGAAAAGTGCAGATAAAAAAATTTATACAACATTTATAGGGGTGGGAGTAGACTTTAATACCGATTTGATTGAGCAAATAACCAAGATGAAAGGCGCGAATTATTATTCTGTACATTCTGCTGAAGATTTCAAAAAGAGAATGGACAAAGAATTTGAATATATGGTAACTCCGCTTGTGTTTAATCTATCCTTAAAATTAGACTCTAAAGGGTATGAAATCCAAAAGGTCTATGGTTCTCCGGAAGCTAATGAAGCAACAGGTGAGATTATGAGAGTTAATACCTTGTTCCCTTCAGCTAACACGGGAGAAGGAACAAAGGGCGGAGTAATCCTGTTAAAGCTTAAAAAGATATCTGATGAGAGTGATTTAACATTAAGTGTAAGCTATGAAGACAGAACCGGCAAGACTGATGCCAGCACGGAAAAAGTCATATTTGAGAATAAAACATCGGATTATTTTGCAAATACCGGAATAAGAAAAGCTGTACTGCTTTCAAGATATGCAAATTTATTACAGGATTGGATGATAGACCAAAGACAAAATTATAATAATGAAAAGGCAAATAAAATACGGATAAGCAAAGAGGATGGAATAGCGGTTCCTTCTGAAACAATACAACTTGGTGAATGGGAACGGCAGTCACTCTCATTGAAAGTCATGGATAAATACAGAGAGATATTTAATCAATTTGGAAAATATTTTGAAGAGGAAATGAAAGAAATTAATGATTCTACGTTGGCTCAAGAAGCGGATATTCTAAAGAAATTGGCAAGCAAATAAAACAAAGACAGGATTAACTGCTTAATTTGAATATGCCACTAAATATTAATGTTGAATATTTAGTGGCATATTATTTATACTATATAAGGTAAATAATTACACAAATCAAAAAATTAAAGGATGTGAAATGGATATATGGCTTTTAAAAAAGGTAATGGAATAGAATTAAAGAAGTATAATACAAAAAAAGGTATAAATATTATTGCCATTAAGACTGATAAATTTAAAACAGCCTCTATCAACCTGTTTATACATAATCAGCTTGATAGAGAAGCAGTAACGAAAAATGCTCTCATTCCAATGGTTCTGAAACGTGGAAGCAAGGATTTGCCTACAATGCAGGAAATATCAAGAAAGCTTGAAAATCTTTATGGAAGTTATTTTGATTCTGGAGTTGTTAAAAAAGGGGAAAGGCAGATACAGCATTTTTTCATTGATGGAGTAAATGAAGAATTTTTGCCTGGTGGAGAAAAGATTCTGGATTCTTGTGCAAGGGTACTTGACAGTATTGTTTCAAATCCTTTGTTGGATGGAAAAGATTTTAGAAGTGATTATATTCAACAGGAAAAGGACAATCTCTCAAAGCTGATTCAGGCAAGAAAAAACGATAAGGTTCAGTATGCAGTAGAAAGATGCTATGAGCTTATGTGTACGGGTGAAAGATACGGAATTCATGAATGGGGCAAAATAGAAGACCTTGAAGGAATAACGTCTGAAAATCTTTTCGAAACATATCAGAAAAATATCTCAAAATCAAAAGTAGATATATTGCTTTTGGGTAACCTGAGCGACAAATGGATTTCAAAATTGGAAGAAATAATTGGTATTCAAACAGATAATAGTAATTTAATTGAAAAAGAGGAAACAAAAAAGCAGGTTAGTGCGATAAGAACCTTCGTTGATGAAATGGATGTCAATCAAGGTAAGCTTTCAATGGGCTTCAGGACTAATATTGGCTTGGCGGATTCGGATTATTATAATCTTTTGGTTTATAATAGTATTTTAGGCGGAGGAGTTCATTCTAAGTTGTTCCAGAATGTTAGAGAGAAAAACAGCCTTGCATATTATGTCTTTTCCAGATTGGATAAATTTAAAGGAACAATGATGATAAGCAGCGGAGTAGAAGCTTCAAACTTTGAAAAGGCAAAAAACATAATACTTGAACAAATTAATGATATCAAAGCCGGAACAGTAACAGAAAAAGAATATGAAACTTCAATAAAAGCGCTTGAAAATAATTTAAGGAATCTTGCTGATGAGCCTATTCAATTAGTAGATTTTTGCCTTGGTCAATCAATAATCGGTTCGGATGACAGTATTGAAGAAATATTAACTAAGATAAGAAGCGTAAAATTAGACCAGGTTATAAAGGTGTCAGAGAAAATTCAGCTTGATACGATTCATTATATTAAACCAAAGGAGGGACGATAATGAGAAAGAGTACGATAGAAAATAACTCCATTGGAGAAAAGCTATTTGTTTGCGAATATGACAATGGATTAAAGGCTTTTGTTCTTCCGAAAAAAGGATATACAAAAAAATATGCTACCTATGCTGCGCATTATGGCTCAATTGACAGCCAATTTGTTATTCCAGGCGAAAAAGAAATAACAAGGGTTCCTGATGGAATTGCCCATTTTCTTGAGCATAAGCTTTTTGCGCAAAAAGATGGAGATGTTATGGATAAGTATGCGGCTTTGGGGGCTTCATCAAATGCATATACAAGCTTTGACCATACTGCTTATTTGTTCTCGTGCTCTGAGGAATTTCAAAAATGCTTTGCGCTATTGATAGATTTTGTTCAAAATCCTTATATAACAGACGAGAGTGTTGAAAAAGAGAAGGGAATAATTGGACAAGAAATCAGAATGTATGAAGATAATCCTAATTGGAAGGTTTTCTTTAATTTTCTTGATGCGCTTTATAAGAATCATCCTGTCAAAATTGATATTGCGGGTACTGCTGAATCAATAGCTGTAATTAATAAAGAAATCCTTTATAAATGCTATAATACTTTCTATCATCCTTCAAATATGATAGTTTTTGTTGCTGGTGATGTTAATCAGGATTGGATTTTCGAATCAATTGCTTCAAATCAAAAAATAAAAGAATCCAAGTCCAATATTAAAAGGATATTTCCTGATGAACCAAGAGAAATAAACAAAAAAATTGTAGAGCAAAAGATGGAAGTATCAGCACCGTTATTCATAATTGGTTTTAAGGAAGACACTGCAGGTGCGGGTCCTGATTATGCGATGCATAGCGCTGGAATGAATATTCTAATGGAAATGCTTTTGGGCAAGGGCTCGGATTTGTATACGTTCCTGTATGAAAAAGGTCTCATTACTTCTAACTTTGATGCTGATTATACATTTGAAAGTAATTATAGTTACTCAACCATTGGCGGGGAATCTAAAAATCCTGAAGAAGTCAGAGAGATTATAATTAAGGAACTAAATAAGATACATTCAAATGGACTAGATAAGGAAAGTTTTGAAAGAGTTAAAAGGATGAAAATAGGAAGCATTCTTAAGGCGCTTAACTCGGTTGATAAGATTGGGCATCAATTTGTTGCAAGCTATATGAAGGGAATTGAATTCTTTAAAATGAGTGATGCTTATAGAAATATAAAATTTGATAATGTAGAAAATATCTTTAAGAAGCATTTTGTTATGGATAATATTGCGATGTCAGTGGTTAGACCAACTCACCCCTAGCCCCTCTCTTGAAATAGAGGGGGATTAGAATAGCTCAATACATTTTGCCGTTATCCAAGGACGATGGTAATAGGATAGATGGGTGAGTTAGAACTTAAGCTCTTTGAAAGGAATAGCTGCAATGATATCTTTTCCGGGACTGGGACTTGAATTTAATATTGATCCTGTTGCGTTTACTGTGTTTGGAAAGCCGATTTTCTGGTACGGAATAATCATTTCGCTTGCGCTTATTGTTAATATAATTTGGGCAATGAGGGATGCCGGAAAATTTGGATTCAAGTCGGATGATATAGTTGATTTTGTTTTTTATGTTGTGCCTGCGGCGGTTGTAGGCGCTAGATTGTATTATGTAATTTTTAAGTGGCAGGATTATGCAGGAAACCCCATTGAAGCAATAAAGATATGGAATGGAGGGCTTGCGATATATGGTGCGGTAATTGCAGGGATAATTACTGCCTGGATTTTTGCAAGGGTTAAAAGAATTAATCCTTTGAAGCTGTGCGATTTTTGTGCTCCTTTTTTGGTGCTTGGTCAGGCGATAGGTAGATGGGGAAATTTCATAAACTGTGAAGCCTATGGTGAATATACCAACCTTCCGTGGAGAATGGAAATACCGGCTTTGGATGGTATGGGTGTAATGTCTGTTCATCCTACTTTCTTGTATGAATCACTATGGAATATATCTGTTTTTATATTTCTTATGCTTTTCAGAAATAGAAGTAAAAAAGAAGGAGAGGTTTTTTTCTTATACCTTATTATGTATGGGCTTGGCCGATTCTGGATAGAAGGACTGAGGGCGGATAGCCTGATGATTGGAAGCTTTAAGGTTTCTCAGCTGCTATCCTTGCTTGCTGTTGTTGTTTTTTCCGGAGTATTATTTAAAGGTAGGATTCTTAAAAAGAGGAATCCGGTAACGGCTAATGAGTCTACTCACAATGGATAGAATTAATTGTAATAAGTGGTCAAAATAATGATTCCAAGAGAAAAAACTAAAAAATGTTAAAATTTAACTGTAATATATTGACAGTTAAATGGTGATAATATATTATTAAGGCGAGCAAAGGAAACAACAAGTTTGCAGAATTTCCACAAGGTATTAACGAGACTTAACCTTGAGTTTAATAGCATACAAAAGACAGAATAAAAATGAAATGCGGGGTGAGCCTATGCTACAATCGGACATTGATGTATTAAGAAAAGAACTTGAAGACCAGATAGGAAATGGAGCAAGCTTTCAAGAGGTTTATAAGTTAAGTCTATCTTTGGATGAGCTCATTGTTGCTTTCTATGTACAAGCACTTGTGAATAAATAATTTAAAATCCGCGTTAATAAGCGGAAAAAATATTAATAGGTTTAAGAGGCAGAGAATGCCTCTTTTTTCTTTTTTAAAAAAATATTTTTACAATACTATTGATTATACAAAAAAAATATAATAAAATAGCAGTAAAGTGGTAGGAAGTGGTGGAAAGTGGTTCAAGGTTCCACGGACAAGAGGTAGCGTAAATGTTTATCGGTGAGTATCAACATACAATCGACCTGAAGAGCAGAATAATAATGCCTTCAAAGTTTAGAGAAGGTCTTGGCGAAAAGTTTATAGTAACCAAAGGCTTGGATAATTGTTTGTTTGTTTACTCATTGGAAGAGTGGACTAATTTCGAAAACAAGTTAAGAACCCTGCCTATTGCAGATAAGGCTGCCAGAGAATTCATCAGATTCTTTTTCTCCGGAGCGGCAGAATGTGAAGTAGACAAGCAGGGCAGGATACTGATTCCCTCAAATTTGAGAGAGTTTGCAAAATTGGATAAAGAAATAGTAATTACCGGAGTTTCTACAAGAATTGAAATTTGGAGCAAGGAGAACTGGGAAGCATATAACAATTCCGGCATGGATGCTGATGAAATAGCAGAAAAAATGTCTCAGTTAGGAATATAAAATGGACTTTACTCATAAACCGGTTATGCTTAAGGAATGCATTGATATGCTGAGGGTTAACCCTGAAGGGGTGTATGTGGATGGTACAACCGGAGGTGGAGGGCATTCCTGGGAAATTGCAAGCTTGTTGAGTGAGAAGGGAACGCTTGTCTGTTTTGACAGGGATATGGATGCTATAAATGCTTCACAAAAAAAGCTTTCTGTTCTAAATAAAAAAATAATTTTCGAAAATAGAAATTTTTCTGAGATTAATCAGGTTATGAATAATAGAATAGGCTGCCTAGCAAATGGAATACTGATGGATTTGGGGGTTTCCTCCTATCAGCTGGATAATCCGGAAAGAGGTTTCAGCTATCAGGCAGATGCACTGCTGGATATGAGAATGGACAGAAGACAGAAAATCACAGCAGAGGATGTAGTAAATAATTACGATAAAAAATCTCTAATCAGGATTATAACTGAATATGGAGAAGAAAAATGGGCTGTAAGAATAGCTGATTTTATTTGCAAAAGCAGAGAAGTAAAAAGAATTAAAACAACCGGTGAGCTTGTAGAAATTATTAAGAAAGCAGTACCTGCAAAGGCGCGGAAAGATGGTCCTCATCCGGCAAAGAGAACCTTTCAAGCTGTCAGGATAGAAGTTAATAATGAACTGGGAATCTTGGAGGATTCAATAAAAAATGCAGCAGCGTCATTAGATACGGGTGGAAGAATATGCATAATAACTTTCCATTCGCTTGAAGATAGAATTGTTAAACAAACCTTCATTTCATTGGAAGGAAGATGTACATGCCCGGGAGATTTTCCGATATGCAGATGTGGGAAGCTATCTCACGGAAAGATTATAACAAAAAAGGCTGTTGAGCCTTCTGAAAAAGAGATTGAAGAAAATCCGAGGGCAAGAAGTGCAAAACTAAGAGTATTTGAAAAGTATTGATATGTAACTAAAGAAAAATTTTTAACATACAAAAGATTCATAATAAACAAATGAGAGCAAAAAAACAAAAGTACCAAAGAAGAAAATCAAACAAACAAAAGAAAAAAGAAACTTAACACACAAAAGAAGAAAAACACACACTACAAAAGAAAAAAATGATTGTGAGAAACAAAAGAGAACAAAGAAAAGAGCAAAGGATTAAACTTCATGATTAATGTTATGAAGTAAGAAAACAATAGAAGTTTTAAAGAATATTCCGACTGTTCTTAATAGAACTCGGTTATTTTTTTCTAATTAAGGCTTAGAACCTTTTACATAAGTTAATACCAAAGATTAAAATTATAATTTACAAAAGAAAAAACCTTATTGAAAGTTAGTATAGCCATTGCTAATTTTAGAGGGAATATACCGGTGGGAGAGTGAATAAAATGTTAGCAGCACAGAAAAGATACGATTACGATTCAATTCCTGAATATCAAGACTACCAAAGAGAAAGCAAAGCGAAGATTGTAACTGTTACAAGGAAAAAAGCAGTATTGAAGCTTAAAGCAATATTTGGAATATTGATATTTTTTGTGGTTGGTATGTTTATACTCTCCAGATATTCGATGATTAATCAAGAAAAGAAAAATATCTATAAATTAAAAACTGAGATAACCAAGTTAAATAAAGAAAACACCCAAGCGCAAATGGCTTTGAACATGAAGGTTGATTTAGAGCAAGTAGAGAAAGATGCTATTCAACAATTGGGAATGCAGTATCCGGATAAAAATCAAACAATTTATGTTCAGATTCCCAAAAATGATTTTACTGAAGTGCCTTTAGAAGCTGAAAGTGAAGCTTCTAAAGAAGCGGCTCCTGTTTCTTTTGCAAGACAGCTGTTAAGTTACCTTTATTAAAAATGATTAAAGCTCCAATGTTTCAAAAGGAGTCCGGGGAGGAGGGAATGCTTTGGCTGCAACCGGGCTTAATATTAAAAAGAGAGAATTTTTTATATTGCTACTATTAACCATGATAGTAGCTTTGCTCATATTAAGAGTAGCTTGGGTCCAGCTTGTACAGGGACCACAGCTGCAGAAGATGGCTATTGAGCAGCAAACAAGAGACCGTATAGTGAATCCTAAAAGAGGGACTATCTATGATAGGAACAAGGTTGAGCTTGCGGTTAGTATTTCTGTGGAAACAGTCAGTGTAATCCCGAAGGAGATAACAGAGCCGGAAAAGGTTGCGGGTAAGCTCTGCGAGATTTTAGGGCTTGATTATAATGAAATATTAAAAAAGGTGACAACAAAGACCAGCTCTATAGAAATTATCAAAAGAAAAGTGGATAGAGAACAAACTGATGCACTAAGGAAATGGATAACTCAAGAAAAGATTCAAGGTGTTAAAATAAATGAGGATACAAAAAGAGCATATCCAAATAATAATCTGGCAAGCTATGTAATTGGGTTTACCGGATATGATAACCAGGGCCTTGATGGAATAGAGCTGATGTATGAAAGTGTCCTAAAGGGGCTACCTGGGAGAATTGTATCTGAAACAGACGCGGCCGGAAAAGGAATGCCATTTGAAAGGGAAAGATTTTATAATCCGCAGGATGGAACAAACCTTGTACTTACAATTGATGAAACAATACAGCATATTGCTGAAAGATACATAGAGAATGCAGTAATTGATAATAAATGTATGGGCGGAGGAGTAGCAATCGTTATGCGCCCGAAGACGGGCGAAATTTTGGCAATGGCTGTTAAACCTGACTTTGATTTGAATAATCCTTTTGTTCCAAATGATGAAAATCTTAAAGCAAATTGGAATACATTTTCAAAAGAACAAAAGTCGGCAATAATGCAAAAAATGTGGAGAAATCAAGCTGTTTCAGACACTTATGAGCCGGGCTCGACTTTTAAGATTATTACATCAGCCGCTGGACTTGAAGAAGGGGTTGTAACACCTGAGGATAAATTTACATGTACCGGAGCCGTGAACATAGCGGGTTTCAATCTGCACTGCTGGGTAGTAGGCTATGGAAGAACCCATGGAGTTGAGACTTTTGCACAGGGAATTGGGAACTCGTGTAATCCTGTATTTATGGAGGTTGGAAGACGTTTAGGCAAGGAAAGATTATATAAGTATATAAATGGCTTCGGACTACGGGATAAAACCGGGATTACTCTTCCGGGTGAAGCAAAAGGAATTTTTCATAACGTTGATAAGGTGGGACCGCTTGAGCTTGCGACAATTGCATTTGGACAGAGAATAAAGGTTACACCGGTTGAGCTTATAACTGCAGTCAGTGCAGTTGCTAACGGCGGAAAACTAATGAAGCCTCAGTTGATTAAAGAAATGCGTGATAGGGATGATAATATTATTCAGGCATTTGAACCGCAGGTGGTGAGACAGGTGGTCTCAAAAGAAACGTCATCAAAGCTGTGTGAAATGCTTGCAGGTGTTGTGGCATGGGGTACCGGAAAAGGTGCAGCTGTAAAAGGCTACAGGGTGGCAGGCAAAACCGGAACAGCGGACCAGGGAATAAATACAGGAGTTTATGTTGCCTCATTTATGGCATTTGCACCAGCTGATAACCCTGAGGTTGCAGTATTGATTGTTTTAAATGACCCGAAAGGTCCGGATGGGCACATGGGTGGAAGGATAGCATCTCCTGTTGTTGGAAAGATATTGGGTGATGTGCTTCCATATCTTAAGGTAGAACCGAGATATTCTCCTGATGAAGTAGTTTATAAAGAAACCAAAGTGCCGGAGATTAGAGGGAAAAAACTTAAAGAGGCTAAAGAAATCTTAAAGTCAGTTGGGCTTGAATCCCGAGTAATAGGGCAGAAGCCTAATGATGAAGACTTGGTGACTCAACAGAGTCCTAAACCTGATGTTATAGTGACAACCAACTCACAGGTAATACTGTTTACTAAGAAAGGAAGCAATATATTAGAGGTCACAGTTCCTGATTTAAAGGGTAAGACTGTTATCCAGGCTACGAAGATTCTCAAAGATATCGGATTAAATATAAAGGTTGAAGGAAATGGAGATATGATAAGTCAGGAGCCTGCAGCAGGAGCGATTGTAAGTATAGGTTCAGAAGTTAAGGTTAAACTAGGACTTATAGAAGTAGAATAGCAAAAAAATGCTTAAGTCAGGCAGGGAACAGGGAAACCTGTTCCCTAAAATACATAATGAAAGGATGATATAAAATGCTTTTAGAACAGCTTATTGAAGGACTAGACGACATACAGATAATGGATGACATTAAAGAGGTTGAAATCAGCAGTATTGCATATGATTCAAGAAAGGTTACTCCGGGAAGCCTTTTTGTTTGTATAGAGGGATATAAGGTTGATGGTCATAAGTATATCAGAGAAGCTGTAAATAAAGGTGCTGCTGCATTGGTAATACAAAAGGATGTTGTAATGCCTGAGGGATTACCTGTTATAAAGCACAGCAATCCACGAATGATATTAGCAGAAGTATCGGCAAGATTTTACAATCGCCCATCGGAAAAATTGAAGCTTATAGGTGTTACCGGCACAAAGGGAAAGACGACAACCACATTCATGATTAAGTCTATATTGGAGCAAGCGGGACATAAGGTAGGCCTTATTGGAACAATTGCAAATTATATAGGTGATAGGGTCGTGGAAGCGCAAAGAACCACTCCAGAATCGCTTGAACTTCAGGAGATGTTTGCAGATATGCTATCTCAAGGGGTTGATACTGTCGTTATGGAGGTTTCATCCCACTCGCTGGATTTATACAGGGTTCATGCATGTGAATTTGATGTTGGAGTATTTACTAATCTAACCCAGGATCATCTTGATTTTCATCTTAATTTCGAAAACTATTTTAACGCAAAGGCTAAGCTATTTGATTTATGCAAAGCTGGTAAAGCCAATATTGATGATGAATATGGACTAAGAATACTGGAAATGGGAAAATGCCCTATGAAATCCTTTGGCATAAAACATACAGCTGATATCAAAGCAAAAGATATTGATATAAAACCTGAGGGAACAAAATTCAAGGTTGAAACTTCAAAAGGAGAAATAGAAGTGAGTGTTCCGATACCGGGAATTTTTAGTGTATACAATTCGCTTTCGGCTATTTCTGCCTGCTTGGAATTTGATGCTGGCAGCAATGATATAATAAAAGGACTTGAAAATTTAAAGGTTCCGGGAAGAGCGGAAACTGTCGAAACTAATGGGAAATTCACAGTAATGGTTGACTATGCGCATTCTCCTGACAGCCTTAAAAACATTCTTGAAACAATAAAAGGGTATGCACAGGGCAGGATTGTAGTAATATTTGGCTGCGGCGGAGACAGAGACCGTACAAAAAGACCTATTATGGGGCGGATTGCAGGCGAGCTTGCAGATTTTACAATTATAAGCTCTGATAATCCTAGAACTGAAGAGCCTGAGGCTATTATTTCTGAAATTGAGGAAGGTATAAAAGGGACAAAGGGAGAATATATAATAATACCTGACAGACAGGAAGCCATAAAGTATGCTGTTAAAAATGCAGTAGAAAAGGATATTGTTGTGATAGCTGGCAAGGGACACGAAACCTACCAGGTATTCAAGGATAGAATAGTGCATTTTGATGATAGAGAAATAGCAACAGAAGCAATAAGACAGTTGATGGCTAATAGTTGATGGTTACTATTCGCAGGGAGGATTGAAGATGCTCAGTCTTAAGGTTAGTGAAATAGTTGAAGCCACAAACGGAAAGCTGCTTAACGGAAATCCGGAAGTGGAAATAAAAAATATATCTACTGACACACGAAAAATAATATCGGGTGATTTATTCATTCCTCTTGTCGGGGATAACTTCGATGGGCATGATTTTATCGCAAAAGCACTTGAAGGTTCTATTTGTGGTTATTTGACATCGCGGGAACCGAATATTGTTTCAGATGCCGTTATAATTAAAGTCGACGATACTTTAAAAGCGCTTCAGGATATAGCCGGTTACTATCGTGATAAATTTAACGTGCCGATTATTGGAGTAACAGGAAGTGTTGGAAAGACAAGTACAAAGGAAATGATTTTTAATGTTTTATCAAAAAAATTTAATGTTTTAAAGACTCAGGGGAATTTTAACAATCACGTAGGGCTGCCTTTAACGCTGCTAAATTTATCAAAAGAGCATCAGGCGGCAGTGGTTGAAATGGGAATGAGCGGGATGGGAGAAATTTCAACTTTAAGTAAAATAGCAAAACCGCATATAGCAGTTATAACCAACATAGGTCTTGCTCATATAGGTAAGCTTGGTTCCAAACAAAATATTTTAAAGGCTAAGGCAGAGATTTTTGATGGAATGGATGAAGACGGAATTGCTGTGCTAAATGCTGATGATTCAATGTTATTGGAATTGAGAAATTTTATTAACCGTAATATTACATATGTTGGACTTTTCGAAGAGGCTGAGTTAAAGGCATATAATATAAAGGTTGATGAGAGCTTAAATACAAATTTTAATATTAAAATAAAAGACAAGGAATATCTCTTTAAAATATCTGTTCCGGGAATGCATAATGTTTATAATGCTCTTGCTGCTATTGCCATAGGTTTGAGGTTCCGAATTCCTGTGGAGCAAATGATAGATGCAATTGAGAGCTATAAGCCGGAAAAAATGAGGATGAATATAGTCAAATTAAATAATAACATAAAAGTGTTGAATGATACTTACAATGCAAATCCTAACTCGATGGAGGAAGCGCTTAAAGTAATGCACCAAATGCCCGGAGCCAGAAAGATTGCGGTTTTAGGAGATATGCTTGAGTTAGGAGAATGGACCAGGCAGGCTCATTTGGATATTGGGAAAAACGTAGTAAAAAATGGTATAAATCATTTGGTAACGCTTGGTGAAAACAGTAGATTTATTGCTGAAGGAGCAGCTATGCTGGGAATGTCACAAAGGAAAATCAGTACATGTAATAATATTGAAGAGGCAAATGCCTATTTGTCTAAGCTGGTAAGAGAAGGAGACGTTATCCTGGTGAAGGGCTCAAGAGGGATGAAGATGGAAGGCATAGTTGATTTCATAACTGAGGAGGTGCAAATTTGCAAATCCAAATAGCAGTATTAATTTCGGCATTTATTCTTACGCTTGTTTCTGGTGCCATGCTTATACCTTTGCTTGAGAGACTAAAATTCGGGCAATTTGTAAGAGATGACGGACCTCAATCTCATCTGAGCAAAGCTGGTACGCCAACAATGGGAGGAATAATATTTTTACTGCCAATAGCAATAATTTCCGGATTGTTTAGTGTTAAATATCAGGAAATCCTTCCGGTTCTTATCACAACACTTCTTTTTGGATTGGTGGGGTTTCTTGATGATTATATAAAGATAGGCTTAAAAAGGTCAAAAGGGTTAAGTGCAAGGCAGAAAATACTTGGATTGCTTATAGTTTCAACTGCTTTTGGTTATTACTTGTATAGATTTACTGATTTGGGGACTGCAATTTCGGTGCCTTTTACTGACTATTGGTTGGATTTCACCAGAATTCCGGTGCCTTTTACTTTAAATGTAATAAATCTTGAGTGGGCTTTTATACCTTTTATAGTAATTGTAATGCTTGCGGCGACAAATAGTGTTAATCTTACTGATGGTCTTGATGGTTTGGCAGCGGGAGTAAGCCTTATAATTATGGTGTTTTTTGCTGTGGCAGCAATTATATCCGAAAATATCGGACTCACAATTGTTTTTTGTTCTATTGCCGGGGCATGTCTTGGTTTCCTTGCTTACAATATGAAGCCCGCAAAGGTTTTCATGGGAGATACTGGCTCGTTGGCTCTTGGGGGAGCAATTGCTTCAGCGGGTATTGTGTTAAAAATGCCATTAGTACTGCTGATTGTAGCTGGAGTTTGTGTTATAGAAGCTATTTCGGTTATAATTCAGGTCGCTGTATTTAAAAAAACAAAGAAGCGGGTATTCAAAATGGCCCCGATTCATCACCATTTTGAGCTTTCCGGATGGAGCGAGAACCGGGTTGTTTGGACTTTTTGGATAGCAACTGTTATACTTTGTATAATAGGATTTGTGTCATTACGATATACTATACTCTAATGGAGGGTATCATGCAGAACAAAAAACCATTTGATTTTGGCATATTCATAGTAATTCTTCTTCTTCTGGCGGGTGGAATAATAATGGTTTTCAGTGCCAGTGAAGATTTTGCCCTGAGAGTTTTTAACAACAGCTATCATTTCCTTATAAGACAGCTCCTTTGGGCGGCAATAGGTATTTTTACGATGCTGTTTGTGTCCAAAATTGATTATAGAATCTGGGGGAAATTTTCCGGAATAATATTATTTATTAGCATATCCCTTCTTATAATTGTTTTAATTCCACATGTCGGAATAAGCAGAAACGGAGCTCAAAGATGGATAAATCTAGGTTTTACTGATTTACAGCCTTCAGAAATAGCAAAGCTGGCTGTAATATTATTTTTCTCATATAGATTATCACGTGAAAAAGATAAAATTAAAGATTTCTGGTCAGGATTGATGCCTTACCTGATTTGGATGGGTATTATTATTGGATTGCTTTTTCTGGAGCCGCATAAAAGCTGTGCTGTTGTTATTGCTGGACTTGGAGCGGTTATTCTTTTTACGGCTGGAGCACGTATATGGCATTTTGTCATCCTCTCGATTCCGGCGGCGCTGCTGTTTCTAAAGGTAGCTATTTCTGATCAATATAGTATGAAAAGACTTGTAGCTTTTCTTGATCCATGGAGTGACCCAAAAGGAGTAGGGTGGCAGGTTGTAAACTCGCTTTATGCCATAGGCTCAGGAGGGTTGTTCGGTCTTGGACTTGGGAGAAGCAGACAAAAATTCGGGTATGTTCCGGAACCTCATAACGACTATATTTTTTCAATTTTTGCAGAAGAGATGGGGTTTATAGGTGTTGTTACAGTTATACTTTTATTCCTGATTTTTATATGGAGAGGGCTAAGGATTGCAATGCATGCACCTGATAACTTTTCGAGCCTGTTAGCAACAGGAATTACTTCATTGGTTGCAATACAATTTATTATTAATATTGCAGTTATTACAGCATCAGCTCCGCCGACCGGTATGCCGCTTCCGTTTTTTAGCTATGGGGGTTCATCACTATTGTTTCTAATGGTTGGAATGGGTATATTGCTGAATATTTCACGGCATGAGTCTTCTCGAACTCGAAGCGGATAACTTACGACCCTCCTATCCTCCCTCAAAAAGGGAGTGAACAGTGGAGAACTAGAGTAATATTAGACGAATTATTCTTGAAAAAGTCTTCTATTCGCCTCCTTGCAAGGAGGGATAGGGAGGTCAAATATATTGGAGGTCAAATATTCAATGAGAGTCATAATAGCTGGTGGTGGTACCGCTGGTCATATTAATCCGGGAATAGCAGTAGCAAAGTGTATCAAATCAAAATATAAGGACGCTGAATTTCTTTTTGTTGGAACTGAAAGAGGATTGGAAAAGGAGCTTGTTCCTGCTGAAGATTTCAAAATTGAATTTATAAAAGCAAGAGGATTAACTAGAAAGTTTTCACTAGATATATTTTTTACGGCAAGTGATATGATTAAAGGTTATGCTGAGGCAAAAAAAATAATAAAGGAGTTTAAGCCGGATGTGGTTCTTGGAATGGGAGGATATGTTTGCTTCCCTGTTATGATGGCTGCTTCAAGGCTTAGAATTCCTACATTGATACATGAATCAAATTCACTTCCGGGAATTGCAAATAAAATTCTTTCAAGGTTTGTAACTACTGTAGCAGTGAGCTTTAAGGATTCTGAGAAATATTTCAAAAAAGCAAAAAAGCTAGTGTTTACCGGGAACCCTGTTAGAGAAGAAATCTTTACTTTTTCAAGAGAAGAAGCAAGGGTGGAAGAGGGTCTGCAAAAAGATGCTGCTCTGGTTCTTGTTTTTGGCGGGAGCAGGGGAGCACAAAAAATAAATCAAGCTATTATTGAGATGATAAAAATAAAGAAAGGAATACTTCCATATAATTTGATTCTCTCAACAGGAAAAACACAGTATGAAGCTGTGCTTGAGAAGCTAAAAGAAAGTGGATACCCAATTGAAGAGCTTGAAAATATCAAAATTGTTCCTTATATTTATGATATGCCCAGATATTTATCTGCATCTGATTTGATAGTCGGAAGAGCCGGTGCTGTTACGGTAAGTGAGATTACTGCGGCAGGAGTGGCATCAATACTTATTCCATTTCCATATGCTACCGAAAATCATCAAGAGTTTAATGCCCGTTCGCTTGAGATGAATGGTGCCTCAATAGTTATACTTGATAAGGATTTAACGGGAGAGATATTGAACCAGCAGATAACAAGTCTGGTTGATAATAAAGAGCAGCTTTTAAGAATGGCTAAAAGTGCAAAGAAAATGGGCGTTTTAGATGCGGCGCAAAAAATTGTTGCAGTAATTGAGGAATCAATAAATAAATAAGTTTATATATAATCCCTTACAGTAGTACAGGTAACAAAAAATTCCAAAACGCATAATATGTAATTATGATTGGAATAAGAAGGTATTGTACTGGAGGGAGAAGACTTGGAGATATATACAATACACGGTGGTAAAAAGCTAAACGGGTCTGTTAAAATAGAAGGCTCGAAAAACGCTGTGCTACCTATATTGGCTGCCTGTATCATAAGTGGTGGAAAAAATGTTTTACATAATTGTCCGGGATTAAGAGATGTTTCAGTAATGCTTAATATTTTAGAGGTTATTGGCTGCAAGGTTGAAAAGATAGATGAAATGCTTGTTGTAGATACTTCTGAAATAATAACAAGTGAAATTCCTGATAAGCTCGTAAGGGAAATGCGTTCATCTGTTGTGGTTCTTGGAGCTATGCTTACAAGAATGAAAAAAACCATACTAAGTTATCCGGGTGGATGTGAAATTGGTACAAGACCAATAGATTTGCATATTAAGGGTCTTAGAGAGTTAGGAGCCAAAATATCTGAGGTCGGAGGATATTTATTATGCGAAGCAGAAAATCTTGTTGGAGCAGATATTAACCTCGATTTTCCAAGCGTAGGGGCTACGGAAAATATAATGCTTGCCGCTGTGGGAGCTGAAGGAACGACAATTATCAGGAATGCAGCCAGAGAGCCTGAAGTTGTAGATTTGCAGAACTTCTTAAATGCTATAGGATGTAAAATAAATGGCGCAGGATCAAACATTATACGAATATATGGTGTTAAAAACTTCAGGCCTGCAGAATATACAATAATGCCTGATAGAATTGTTGCAGGTACTTACTTGGCAATGGCGGCGGCAACCTCAGGCAGCATTGAGATTACCAATGTAGTGCCGGAGCATTTTAGTGCATTATTATTCAAGCTTAAAGAAACAGGGTGTAAATTAAAAATTGGAAAAAGTAAGATTCAGATTGAGTCACCTAAAAAACTGTTAGCTATAGATACTATTAAAACTCTGCCTTATCCGGCATTTCCGACTGATTTGCAGGCACCAATGCTTTCGCTGATGACTATAGCTTCGGGAACAAGTATCATAGTTGAAAACATATTTGAAAATCGTTTTAAGCATGTAAATGAATTAATAAAAATGGGAGCTAAAATAACTATAGAAGGAAGAACGGCTATTGTTAAAGGTGTAAATAAGCTTCACGGCGCACATGTGGTGGCTAAAGATTTAAGAGGCGGAGCTGCATTAATTCTTGCCGGTCTTGCGGCTGAAGGAGAAACGGTAATTGAGGGAATTCATCATATAGAAAGAGGATACGAGATAGTGCATGAGAAGCTAGGAACGTTAGGCGCAGATATAAGTAAAGATGTTAAAAATGATTTAAAGGAATAGGAATTAAGACCTATTCCTTCACAAAAGAAAAAAGGCAGGGTAATGTATGAGTAAGAATAAAAATGATGAGCTTAAGAAAAATGGATATGCAGGAATTCTGATAATAATTTTATTGATAATACTTGTCATGGTATTTATCTTGTTTACACCTTTTTTTAACATTAAGTATATTGATGTATCAGGGGCAAAGAAAATTTCTTCAACAAAAATTATTGCCCTTTCAGGAGTTTGCTATGGACAAAACATGTTTAAAATCAGTCTTTTTAAGGCTGAACAGCAAATAAAAAATGGTGAGCCATATATTGAAAGAGCAAAGATGTCGCGTAAGCTTCCTAATTGTATAACTATAAATGTATCTGAAAGAGTTCCTGTAGGTGCAGTAGAATATATGGGTTCATATATATTGGTAGATAGGAATGGTTATGCACTTGAAATTACTACTGATATCAGAGACAAAAATATTGTGGAATTAAAGGGTATAATTTTAAAAGGAGTGACAATAGGAAAAAAGATTTCTGAAGGAGAATTGGACAAGCTTAAAACCTGTTTGGGGCTGTTGGAACTGCTGGAAAAAAATAATCTTATTTCTAAAGTTGAATATATTGATGTTAAGGATATAAAAAATGTTATAATGTTTGTTGATAGAAGATTAGATGTAAAATTCGGAAATGCAGAAGAATTAAATTCTGCTGTGTTATGCAAATATCGATTGGATTTCCTAAAATCTATAATTGATAAAATACCTAAAAATCAAGCTGGAGAAATTAATCTTACAACAGATAATCCTATATTTAAACCTATTGAAGACTAATTAGACTGAAAGGAGCAGTGACTTTGAGAAACAAAGGCTTTCAAGTAACAATTGCATTAATTTGTCTTGTTTTAGGACTTATGCTTGCAGTGCAGTTTAAAAGTATAAAGAAAATTAATTCCGGAGGCATTGACAAGATGAGAGCTAGTGAATTGCAATCAGCTCTTTCTTCAGCTAATGAAAAGCTGGATGATGCAAAGCGGGAATTAGCCTCGAAGGAGAGAAAAATAGAACAGTATCAGGAAGCTGCGGCCAAGGGAGGAAATCTTGGGCAAATAATACAAAAAGATATAACTCAGGCTAAGCTTCTTGCTGGACTGACTGCTGCACAGGGACCCGGTATAATTGTAACCCTTAATGACAGTAAGGTTAGAAATGAACAAGAAGATGTAAACGAAAACTATTTTGTTATACATGACAGTGATATCTTGCTTGTAATTAATGAGCTCAGGGCAAGTGGTGCGGAAGCTATTTCATTAAATGACCAGCGAGTGATTGCAACAAGTGAGATAAGATGTGCAGGACCTGTTTTAAGTATAAATAACACCAGGACATCAGCTCCGTTTAAGATAAAAGCGATAGGAAATGCAATTGATATGGAGAATGCTTTGAAAATGAGAGATGGAGTAGTTGATGCTTTGCAGCAGTGGGGTATAGAAATATCAATCAGCAAAGAGGATAATATGGTTGTGCCAGGCTATGATGGGGCACTGACATTTAAATATGCTATACCTTTCAAGGAAGGGGGTAACGAATAATGTATCTGGCTTTAATTGGTTTGATATTGGGTGCTGTAATGGGCATATTTATTCCTTATAGCATACCTATGGCATATTCTAAATATATGGCAGTTGCAATTCTTGCTTGCCTTGATAGTGTATTCGGAGGTTATGCAGCTTCTGTTCAGGGTAAATTTGATATGAAAATATTTATTTCCGGATTCTTTGGAAATGCTTTGCTGGCTGCAGGTCTTGCGTTTATTGGTGATAAACTTGGGGCAGATATTTACATGGCAGCAGTTTTTGCTTTCGGGAACAGGATGTTTATAAACTTTGCAATAATTAGAAGATACCTATTGAATAAATAAAAAAAAAGGAATAATATAGTAAAGAAAATAATTTTATTTAAAAAATATATTGTTTTTGTCTGGATTCTGATATAATGTTGTTTAAAATGAACGGGATTTATATTTAAAGGGGGTAATTAAGCTTATGGCAGTTGGGGACATCATTGTCGGTATTGACATTGGTACTTCAAAAGTGTGTGCGCTTATTGGACAAACTAATAGAATAAATAATATTGATGTTCTCGGTTATGGCTCAGTCCCCTGTAATGGAGTGAAAAAAGGTATAATTGTTGATATTGAGGGGACTGCTCAAGCTATCAGGCAAGCAACTGAGCAAGCTGAACAAATGGCAAACCTCAATGTTAATTCAGCTTATGTTAATATAACAGGTGCAAACGTAAGTATAATTGAAAGCAGTGGTCAGGCAGAAATACCAAGTAATCAGAGTGAAATTAACTATGCCGATCTTGAGAGAGTACTAAAATCTGCAAAAGATGATGTTACTATTCCTGCAGATAAGAAAGCTATAGATATAGTTCCTTATCAGTACATAATAGATGGTTATGACCAGATAGTCGATCCTGTAGGAATGATTGGGTCGAATCTGGAGATTGATTGTCAAATTGTTGCCGGTTCTGTTACCGCGGTTCAGAATTTGGTTAGAGCCGTTGAAAAGGCAGGATACTATGTAGATGGAATAGTAATTGAAGCAGTTGCTGTAGGAGAAGTGGTTTTAACTCCGGATGAAAAGGAATTAGGCGTGCTTATGCTTGATGTTGGAGCAGGAGTAACCGATGTTTCAATTTTCAAAGGTAAAAGGCTTGTTTTCTATGATTCAATACCAATTGGTGGCGATCATATTACTAATGATATTGCAATTGGATTAAAAGTACCATATAATGAAGCAGACAAAATAAAAAGACAGTTTAATTTAGCACTTACTTCTTTAATACAGAACAATCAGGAAATAACAATAGCAAGTATAAATGAAAGCAGAGTAAGAAATATTAAGATATCAGAAGTTATTGAAATCATTGAAGCCAGAGTCACGGAAATATTCAGCCTTGTTGAACAATTACTTGACAAAAGCGGAATGAAGGAATATATTTCTGCAGGTGCGGTTTTGTGTGGAGAAGGAATAACAAGTTTTGATGGAAGCCTTCAAATCGGAACTGCTGTGCTGGAAATGCCTATGAGGATAGGTAGTCCTAAGGGAGCTAATATATTAAAGCCTACGTATTCAGTAGCCCTTGGAGTAGTAAAATATATGTCGGGAGTAAAGCATATTAAGGATATTGCCAGTAATGTAAAAAGCTTAAGGAAAAAGAAGCTTAGAGCTGATGGAGCCAGAGAGCTTACTATATGGAATAAACTTAGCAAGTTCTTTAATGATTTTTTCGTTTAACACAGTTGTATAATTAATTTATATATACTAACTAATGAAAATATAAATGATTATGATTAATTTATTCAATAAAGGGGGCAATTGTGTTGCTGGAGTTTGACATTGATTTGGAGCATTTTGCTCAAATAAAAGTAGTTGGAGTTGGAGGCGGAGGAAACAATGCCGTAAACAGGATGATTGAGTCAGGGCTTAAGGGTGTTGAGTTTATAACAATAAACACTGATAAACAAGCTTTATTTTTATCACAAGCCAACTTGAAAATTCAAATAGGAGAAAAGCTTACTAAAGGGCTGGGGGCAGGTGCTAATCCTGAAATTGGCCAAAAAGCAGCAGAAGAAAGTAGAGAAGAAATCTCTCAATCTTTAAAAGGTGCTGATTTAGTCTTTGTAACAGCTGGCATGGGAGGCGGGACCGGAACCGGGGCAGCACCTGTGGTAGCAGCGATTGCAAAGGAAATGGGGATACTCACTGTGGGGGTTGTAACAAAACCATTTACCTTTGAAGGAAGAAGAAGAGCGCAGCATGCTGAAAAGGGAATAGAAACATTAAAAAACAGTGTTGACACATTGGTAACAATACCAAATGACAGACTGCTTCAAGTTATTGAGAAGAAAACTTCAATAATGGAAGCATTTAAAATGGCTGATGATGTTCTTAGACAAGGTGTGCAGGGTATTTCGGACTTAATTGCTGTTCCTGGACTTGTAAATCTCGACTTTGCAGATGTTAAGACGATTATGCTCGGAACTGGTATTGCACATATGGGTATTGGACGAGCTTCTGGTGATAATAGAGCAGAAGAAGCTGCAAAACAGGCTATTCATAGTCCTCTTCTCGAAACTTCAATCGAAGGAGCAAGAGGGGTATTGCTTAATATTACTGGTGGACCTGACCTCGGATTATTTGAGGTTAATGCAGCGGCTGAATTGGTTCAAAAGTCTGCTGATCCAGATGCAAACATAATCTTCGGAGCAGTGATAGATGAAAAACTTGGAGATGAAATATTTATTACAGTTATTGCAACTGGTTTTGAAAAAGGTATTCCTCCAAAGAGAGTTGAAAAGCTTTTTGATAAGACCTTAATGAATCAGGTGCAAACACCGACTGCTTCAACACCTACAATAAATGAAAGATCTACCGGAAATGTTTCCACTGATGAGTTGGACATACCTACATTCCTCAGAAGAAATAAGCTTAAATAAAATAGAACACAAAAAATAGTCACGGAAATATTTCCGTGACTATTTTTTGTGTTCAGATAGTTTTGTCGAAAAGATTTTTATTCGCCAGCCTGAAATGACAAAAAATGGAAAAACATTAATATATAATGAGCATAAATCTTAAAGTAATTGGTATAATCATAAATTTAGATTTTTCAGAATAAAGTAAAGTAGAGAGTTGTCTTGTTTTTGTGAGGAAATTGTGACTGTATATATTGATGTTATTTTTTTAGAAAATATAGCAATAAATTTTTTAATACTTGCAGTAACCGGTTATGTCTCCAGGTTTAAGGCGAGTTCGGTTAAACTTCTCATTGGTTCGTTTATAGGAGCGATGTATGTACTTGTCGGATTTTTGCCTGATATGGAAGTATATTTTTCAATTACTGCAAAGGTGCTGATTTCATTTGTTATGGTAGCGGTAACTTTTTGGCCTGAAAAAATTAAGGACTTTATAAAGCTCACTTTGTTTTTTTATCTTGTATCTTTTGTATTTGGCGGTGCAGTAGTTGGATTATACTATCTTATTAATCCGAAAGGGGGGATGGTTAGTAACGGAATTTATAATATAAGTGGATTCCCTATTAAAACGCTTTTGGTTTCTATTATTTTTGCTTATATAGTAATTAAAATTTGCTGGGATATTATTAAATCAAAAGCTATTCATGAAAATTTAATGGTTTCAGTTTCTATTGAGTTTGAACATAAAAAGGTAATGATTGATGCTTTAATTGATACTGGGAATTCTCTACGGGATCCAATTTCAAATATTCCTGTAATAGTAGTGGAATTTGAGGCTGTTAAAGATATACTTCCTGAAGAAGTAAAAAGTATTTTCATAAATGAAGAGGAAACCAATCTTGATTTTGTAGTTGAAGAAATATCGAAGACAGGTTGGGCAAGCAGATTCAGGCTTATTCCTTTCAATTCATTGGGGAAAATAAATGGGATGCTTATTGGGTTTAGACCGGACAGGGTAGAGGTTAAATTAAAGGATGAAAGAAAAAATTTTGATGAAATAGTTATTGGCATTTACAACAGACTTTTATCAGGAGATGAAAGTTATAAAGCCTTACTGAGTTTAGAGCTGGTAAGCTGAATTGGTTTTATTATTTTTCAGTAGGCAGCTTAGCACTAAAATTAAGAAAGGGGGAAGAAAAATGCTTTCTGCAAGAGTAAAAATGTTTTTACGGGTAATATATATAAAAATTTTACGGAAATTAGGATTGCTCCCGGGGTTCCCGGTTTATTATATAGGGGGCAGTGAAGCACTGCCTCCGCCCCTAAATTCTGAAGAAGAAGCTTATTTAATATCCAAATTAAAAGAAAAGGACTCTGCAGTAAAATCAATTCTGATTGAGCGAAATCTGCGGCTGGTTGTTTATATTGCAAGGAAATTTGAAAATACGGGAGTAAGCGTTGAAGATTTAATTTCAATTGGAACAATAGGCTTAATTAAATCAATAAATACTTTTAATCCTGAAAAAAACATAAAGCTTGCTACTTATGCTTCGAGATGTATTGAAAATGAAATACTTATGTACCTTAGAAGGAATAATAGAACAAAGACGGAGGTTTCAATTGATGAACCGTTGAATGTAGATTGGGATGGTAATGAGCTGCTGCTTTCGGATATTTTAGGAACAGAAAACGACATAATTTATAGAACAATAGAGGATGATGTTGATAAGGAACTTTTAAATAATGCAATGAAAAAGCTTTCAATGAGAGAAAAGAAGATTGTGGAACTAAGATTTGGATTAAAATCAGGAAATGAAAAAACTCAAAAGGAAGTAGCTGACATGCTGGGAATTTCACAGTCATACATATCCAGACTTGAAAAAAGAATCATCAGCAGGTTAAAAAAAGAAATCAGTAGAATGGTATAATGCTGTTAACTCCAGGCAATACTTTTAGTAAGTTAGTTTGTAAATCTACCTCAACTAAAATGTCTGGAGGGTTAAAGATGCTTGTAAATAAAGTTGAGATTTGTGGCGTAAACACATCCAAATTACCTATTCTCACAAACGAACAAAAAAAGGAGTTATTTGCCAGGATACACAAGGGAGATACAAGTGCAAGGGAGGAATTCATACAGGGAAACCTTAGGCTGGTATTAAGCGTAATTCAGAGGTTTAATAACAGAGGAGAATATGTTGATGACCTGTTTCAGGTTGGGTGCATAGGATTAATAAAGGCAATTGATAATTTTGATTTAAGCCATAATGTGAAATTTTCAACTTATGCAGTTCCTATGATTATTGGAGAAATAAGAAGATATTTGCGAGATAATAATTCTATACGGGTCAGCAGGTCTCTGAGGGACATTGCATATAAAGCACTACAAGCAAAGGAAAGGCTTATAAATAAGAATCAGAAAGAACCGACAATTGAGGAAATTGCAAGCGAATTGGGAGTAGCAAAAGAAGAAGTAGTTTTTGCGCTGGATGCAATTCAGGATACTGTTTCTTTATTTGAACCCATATATCATGACGGCGGAGATGCCATATATGTTATGGACCAAGTCAGTGATGATAAGAATCATGATGAAAATTGGCTTGAAGAAATTTCGTTGAGAGAAGCTATGTCAAGGCTTAATGATAGAGAGAAGCTAATATTAAATAAAAGATTTTTTGAAGGCAGAACTCAAATGGAGGTTGCAGAGGAAATAGGAATTTCTCAGGCACAGGTGTCAAGATTAGAAAAAAGTGCACTGCTGCATATGAGAAAATACGTCTAATCAGTTTAAAGTGTAAAATGTAAAGTTATAAATTCATAAAATACAAACTACCTTTTTAATGACAGAACTGGTTATAAGATTTTTGTGTTTTAGCTTTTAGTTTGAGAAAAAACCTTGATGCAGTTAACTTTAAATTTTAAATTTTACACTTTACACTAAATGCGGGGGTTGTAAATGGGGAGAACAATGGATTTTAGACAGAAAGAGGTCATTAATGTTTGTGATGGAAGAAGGTTGGGATATATTTGCGATGTTGACATCGATTTTGAATCAGGTGTCATTAAAGCTATCGTCGTACCCGGACCCGGAAGATTTCTTGGGCTGCTGGGCGGAGGCGAAGATATTGTAATTCCTTGGGACAGCATTACAAAGGTTGGAATTGATACGATATTAGTTGAGCTTGATGAGGGCGGAGGCAGAAGAAAGCCGAGGCAAATCAGGGAATATGAATCCAGAGGAAGATATAGTTAACTGTCAGCTAAAATTGACAGTTTTATTTTTTCTTAATAAAATAAAATTAATAGACAGGTATAGAAAAATTATGTACAATATGCTTGTTGTTAATACATATTTGGAGGAATCTTATGAGGTGCCCTTTTTGCAATTATGAAGAAACAAAGGTTGTTGACTCAAGACCTGCAGATCAGGGGAATTTGATAAGAAGGCGCAGAGAATGCTTTGAATGTGCCAAAAGATTTACTACATATGAAAAGATTGAAAGCTTACCTTTGATGGTAATAAAAAAAGATAGAAGCTTAGAGCCTTTTGATAGAGAAAAGCTGATTAACGGACTTTTAAAGGCATGCGAAAAAAGGCCGGTTTCAATAGACCAGATTGAGGCTCTTGTTGATAATATTGAATCTCAGATAAGCAATACTTTAAAGAGGGAAGTTGAAAGCCAGGAAATCGGCGAAATGTTAATGGATGCCTTAAAGGATTTGGATGAAATTGCATATGTAAGATTTGCTTCAGTATACAGACAGTTTAAAGATGTAAATACTTTCATAAATGAATTGAAAAAACTTTTGAAAGAAAATAAAGAAAAATAAACTGCATTGATTTTAGCGTAAACTGCTGAAATTATTTTTTAAGGCAAAAGAAATGCTGTATGAATTGAGTAGAATTCATACAGCATTTCTTTTGTATATAATTTATATATCATAACTGAGTTATTATAATAAATAAGACTGCAAAGGGAATTCAAAAATGAAATATAATCCTGATATACATCATCGCCGTTCAATTCGTTTAAAGGGATTTGATTATTCCTCTGGAAATTCATATTTTATTACAATATGCACGAAAAACAGGGAGAATTATTTTGGGACTGTAGGGGCGAGACATTGGCTCGCCCTTAATGAATTTGGAGAAATGGTTAAGGAAGGCATAAAAACAATACCGCTGATATATTCTAATGTTTCTTTAGATGAATTTGTAATTATGCCAAACCATCTACATGCGATAATTATGATAAATCAATTAATAAAAACAGGGCGAGCCGATGTCTCGCCCCTACAGAAAATTAATTCAAAAACAATAGGACGTATTGTTGGACAATTTAAATCCTCAATGACAAAAGAAATGTATACGAAGGGTTTACATGGATTTGCTTGGCAACGTAATTATTATGAACATATTATTAGAAATACAGAAGAGCTTAACAAAATAAGAGAATATATAATAAGAAATCCTTTTAATTGGGATCAAGATGAATATAAGTAAAAACTTTGCGCTTTTTAAAAGGATTCCTGTAATTTAGAAAGGTTTATAATTTATGATAGGAAAAATAAACAGTGCTGGTCTCATAGGCTTGGATGGTTATATAGTTGAGGTTGAAATTGACATTTCAAACGGAATTCCCGCTTTTGATATAGTTGGTTTGCCTGATACGGCTGTCAAAGAGTCAAAGGAAAGGGTAAGGGCAGCAATAAAAAACAGTGGTTATGATTTTCCTGTAAAAAGAATAACTGTAAACCTTGCTCCTGCAAATACCAAAAAGGAAGGACCTGCTTATGACCTTCCTATTGCTCTTGCAATACTAAATGCAACTGAACAGATACAAGACGATGGGCTTGAAAAATATGTTTTTCTGGGAGAGCTTTCACTGGATGGTAAAGTAAAGCCTGTAGCCGGAGTGCTTCCAATGACCATAACTGCATATAAAGCAGGAATACAGAAAGTAGTAGTGCCTTTTGAAAATGCTGAGGAGGCGGGAGTTGTTAAAGATATTGAGGTTTTGCCGGTTAGCTCTATTAGGGAAGTAATTGAGCATATTAATAATGACAAAATTATTCAAAGGCATTATGTTGATGTAGACAGCTTGTTCAAGTTAAACAATCTTTATGATGTGGATTTTGCAGATGTAAAGGGACAGGAAAATGTAAAAAGGGCACTTGAAGTATCTGCAGCAGGAGCACATAACATACTGATGATTGGCTCTCCTGGTTCTGGAAAAACCATGATGGCAAGACGCCTGCCTACTATTCTTCCGGATTTGAGCTTTGAAGAGGCTCTGGAGATTACTAAGATTCACAGCATAGCAGGGCTTCTGCCACCAAAAACCTCACTAATAACTACCCGCCCTTTTCGCTCCCCTCATCACACTGTTTCAGCAATGTCTTTGGTTGGAGGAGGAAGAATACCTAAACCGGGCGAAATAAGTCTTGCACATTTTGGAGTTTTATTTCTTGATGAGCTTACAGAGTTTGAGAAAAATGCGCTGGAGGTTATGCGCCAGCCTTTGGAGGATGGAATCGTTACAATATCAAGGGTAAATGCAAGTCTTACATATCCATCAAGGTTTATGCTGATTGCTTCCATGAATCCATGCAAGTGCGGATTTCTCCTTGATCCATCGAAAAATTGCACATGTACACCAAGTCAGGTTCAGCAGTACCTCAGTAAAATTAGTGGACCACTACTAGACAGAGTAGATATTCACATAGAGGTTGCTCCGGTAAAATATCGTGAACTGGACAATGATTTAATTTCGGAAACATCAGCTTCAATCAGGAAAAGGGTAAATCGTGCGAGAGAGATTCAACTGAGCCGTTATAAAGACATGAACATATTCTTTAATTCACAGCTTCAATCATCAGGGATTGCCCACTTTTGCAAAATCGGGGAAGAAGAAAGGGCTCTTCTAAAAGGTGCGTTCGAGCGGCTTGGCCTTAGTGCAAGAGCGCATAACAGGATACTGAAGGTAGCAAGGACTATAGCAGATTTGGATGAAAGCGAAATCATAAGGATTCCGCACATAGCAGAGGCGATACAGTACAGAAGCTTGGACAGAAAGTTTTGGAGCGGGGAATAATTTACCCCAACGCACCCGTTTAATTTTCCTCTCTTAGAATAGAGGGGATTTAATAAAGCTAAACAATAAATTCAAAATATAAATTCTTATTTTTTATAAAATCAATAATTTGCTCTTTGCTGCTAAACATCCCGTAGGCGAGCATAAGCTTAACAATTGCAGCCTCTTGAGAAATATTCTCTAAAGGAATAGCCCCTTTGGCTATTATTTTTACGGTTGAAGAATATAGATTACTATTAGAATCTTGCAAGGGTAAAATATATACATCAATATCATTGCTCTTGCAATATTTAATAAATTCTAATAATGAATAATGATTTTTTTCTGCTTCACTGGTGCATGCAGTACCTGAGTGATATAAGCTATGTAAAACTGCTTTAGGCTTTGTATCTGAGAACTTGTAATATTCATAATTCAAGCCGGGAAAAGGCTTGATGAATTTAAAGTTTGTTGAGAAAGAAAGATTATCAAGGCTTATTTTTTCCCTTGGCAGTGTAATTTCATTGATGTCAGGATTTAAGGGGTTTTGATTCCTGTGAAATTTAGAATCTATCATTTTCCCATAGTTTACACCTTTTGTACTATAAAACTTATCAACTAAATAGACAGCGGAATTAAGTCTCGAACCTAAATGGACAATTGATTCACCATCTGAATTTTCATATACGACAAAGATTCCAGAATGTTTATTATCAAGAATAAAATCAACTGAATTAATGAAGTTCCTTAAACCATTGCTTTTAGGATTATCAAGAGAAAAATTGCTGGCTGTAAGCACCAGAGGAATAGGAATCCAATTTAAAATGTAACTTAAAGCTACTGAAGTAAATGGGAGAGTATCTGAACCATGTGTAAGAATTATTCCGTCGTATTTTTTAAAATCTAATTCTGAAATGGTTTTAACGATAAGCATCCAATCTATAGGTATTAAGTTTTCGCTTAACATATTTAACAGCTGTATGGTTTCAAAAGTAACATTTCTCTTATATGCGCTGTTATGGTATTCATTTAATAAATAGTAAGAAAAACTTTCATCAACATCAATTACCTTGTTGCTTGTTCGACTTCCAATAGTTCCACCTGTAAAAATAACCAATATTTTTTGCAAAGTATTGCCTCCTATAAGTATATATGTTTGTTAATAAATGGAATTGCACAAAAATACATGAGACATAAAATATCACTATAAATATTTTATCAGTAAATATATTTTTAGCAACAATCTTTATTCAACTAAACATTCCTTTTTTGTTGAATATTACCTAATAATGAGTTAATATAGTTTCAATATGAAAACTTAGGGGGTATAAAATGAAAAAGACAAAGCTATTGCCACTTTTAATTCTAGCTGCATTAGGCTTGACAGCGTGTCAGCCAAAGACAGCAGAAAATCAGGTTCAAAAGCAGGTGCAAAACAATAAACCTCAGCAAGTAATAGTTTATACATCGGTTGACCAGGTGTTTTCAGAGCCTGTACTTAAAGATTTTGAAGCCAAAACTGGAATTAAAGTGCTTTCGGTTTATGATGTTGAAGCGACCAAAACTGTAGGGCTTGTAAATAGACTCATAGCAGAAAAGAACAAACCGCAGGCTGACGTATTTTGGAATGGCGAATTTGTAAACACAATTCTGTTAAAAGATAAAGATGTTCTTGCACAATACAAATCTCCAAGCGCAAGCGATATTCCAGCAAATTTTATTGATGCAGATTCAAAATGGACAGGCTTTGGAGGAAGAGCAAGAGTTTTGTTGGTAAATAAAAAATTAGTAAAACCAGCTGATTATCCAAAATCAATATATGATTTGGTTAGTGATAAATATAAAGGAGAACGAATCGGTATTGCAAAGCCTGTATTTGGTACAACAGCTACACATGCAGCGGCTTTATATGCTGTTCTTGGACCTGAAAAAGCTAAAGAATTTTTTGCAAAGGTTCGTGATAGAAAGCTACAGATTGTTGATGGCAATTCTGTTGTAAAAGATATGGTAGCCGCAGGTAAACTGGATATGGGATTAACAGATACAGATGATGCTTATTCAGCAGTAAAAGATGGTGGACCGGTTGATATTGTAGTTCTTGACCAGGATGAAAAAGGGATGGGAACACTTGTTATTCCAAATACAGTTGGCTTGGTTGCAAACGGTCCAAATGCTGAAGCAGGTAAAAAATTGGTTGATTATTTATTGAGCAAAGAAAATGAGGCAAGGCTTTTAACAGATGGATGGATTGACCTGACTGTTAGAAAAGTTGATGCAAAACCAAAGACAGACAAGTATAATAATATTAAATCAATTAAAGCAGCATTCCTGGATATTTACAAGCAATTAGAACCAGCAAAGAAAGACATGCAGGAAATGTTCGTAAAGTAGGGGCGAGACAACGGCTCGCCCAATCAGGGTATTAAAGGTGTAGAAGGCGAGACAACGGCTCGCCCAATCAGGGTATTAAAGGTGTAAAGGGCGAGACAACGGCTCGCCCAATTAAAGCATTAAGGCATAGGGGCGAGAATGGTACGGGGGAAATATTTTGACTAATAATATTTTTCAAAAAAGAAAAGGTTTTATAGTATCAAGAGGATTGATAAATTTTGCAATCCTCTTGGTTTATATTTTTATTATTTTTTTGCCAATAATAGCCATGTCAATTGAAACAATTTCATACGCTTTATTTTCAGGGAAAGATTGGATAGGTCTTGTTATTCCTTCACAAAGAAAATGGGGTTTGCTTAGCCAGAGTATATTATTATCCGGATTGACCACATTATTCTCTGTTTCCATTGGAATAGTTGCAGCATCAAAATTCTGGGAGTATAAAAAAGGAGCAGCAGGTTTGCTAAAATGGCTGGTTTTGCTGCTGCTGGTCATTCCACCATATATTCATACTCATGCTTGGGGACTCTTTATAGACAAGATAAATAATCTTCTAAGCAGCTTAAATATTAGTACAATAGCTTTTCAAGGCTTTTGGGCAAGCTGCTTTGTAGAAACCATAGCTTTTTTACCTGTAACTGCGGGACTGTCTCTTCTGGGAATGATGGCAGTAGACAGAGAGCTGATTGATGCAGGAAGGATTACTGCTAATGATTTTTCTGTTTTCAAAAATATAATACTTCCTTTAGCAAGCAGGGTAATTGCTGCAGGAGCAGGATTGGTATTCCTTTTAAGCTTGATTGATTATACTATTCCATCACTTTTGCAGTTTGATTTATATGCTCTTGAAATATTTGCAGAGTTTAGTGCTACAAATGAGCCGGCTCGGGCATTTTTGCTTTCTTTGCCTATGATTATTATATCATTAATTGTATTTGGACTTACAATGAAGGGTTTGAAGACTATAAATCTCAGTAATTTGTGGAATCAAAGCTATGAAGGAAAAGGCTTTAAATGGCCGTATTGGTTTTTAATATTACAAAAAATAATAATGGGAATATTTATTACATCGGTATTAGTTCCTATGGTAAGTCTTGTATTTGAGGCAGAATCATTAGGAAAATTCGTGGATGTTGTTAGAGCTTCATCACAGGAATTTTATTTCAGTATTCTTATCGCGGTTTCTACAGCGTTTATTTCAATAGTATTAGCTGTATTGGCAGTTTGGGGAATGGCACACAAGGGAATAAGGGAAAAGGTATGGTGGGTATTAATAGGTATCCCATTAGCAATTCCTGCACCTTTGATTGGAATAGGCTTGATAAGTGTCTGGAACAGGCAGGGGGTTTTGAACATATACGGTACGGAGCTTATGCCGATATTTGCCGGGATTACAAGATTTTCTGCTATAGCAATACTTGTACTGTATGTATATTCGAGCAGGGTTAATTCTTTGTTGATGGATGCAGGAAAAGTATTTGCAAATAATAGAATAAGATACTTTTTCGGTATTCATCTCCCAATGATACTACCTGGTTTAATAGCAGGATTCTTCTTTGTATTTACATTGGCAATTGGAGAATTAGGGGCTACACTTATTGTTGCACCACCTGGAAAGACTACTCTTACTATGAAAATATACAATTATCTTCACTATGGTGGAACAGAGACTATTGCAGGATTATGTCTGGCGGTAGTGATTCTTACAATGGTTTCAGGTATAATTGGATTGCTTCAATTGGGAAGGAGGAAGTAAGTTAATAGTGTAAAGTGTAAAATGTAAGATGTAAAGTTAAAATCAAAAATCAATTTTGTAGGGAACGCATATATCTGTTACGAAGGCAAGCAGAGGGGGATTTGACCAGAAGGAGGAATCGTTTTTGATGGAAATTAAAAATTTATCTAAAAGCTTTGGAAATACAGAAATATTACATAATATCAATCTGAAGGTCGAAAATGAAGAAGCAATTGTTTTGTTTGGCCCTTCAGGCAGCGGTAAGACTACGCTTTTAAGATTAATTGCAGGGCTTGAAGTTCCTGACGAAGGTACTATTGTTTTTGGGGACAAGGTTGTAGGATCGAAAAATTGGGCGCTTGAGCCAAATAAAAGAGGCATATCAGTTGTTTTTCAATCACATGCGCTTTGGCCTCATATGACTGTAGAAAAAAACATCCTGTTTGGGATTGATATAAAAAATAAAAATCTTGCAAAAGAAAAGGTTGAAAATATAATTGAAGAGACTGGATTGAAAGGCTTGGAAAAAAGATATCCACATCAATTATCAGGAGGACAGGCAAAGCGTGCGGCTTTTGCCCGGGCATTGGTTCAGGATAAAGCAGTTTATCTTATGGATGAACCTCTCGTAAATCAGGATGATGAGATAAAGGAAGAGCTTATTGGAATTGTTAAGAGAAAATTAGCAGATACAAAGGCAATTCTTGTTTATGTAACACATGATATGGAAGAAGCAAAAAGAATTTCGCAAAGAATTGTAAAAATTAAAGGCGGGAAATTGATGTAGGGGCGAGACAATGGCTCACCCAATTTTTATAGGAAATAGATATGCATAAAAAGAAAGGCAATATAATGGAGAACCAGGATTCTATGGAAAGCAATAGAAAATCCATAAAGCAGTATTTAGCAGACTTTCCTTATATTCAAGTGGCTTTTATAATAGGGCTGCTTTTAGCTGTTTTTTTGATTCCCAATAATACAAATTTAACTACTGGCAAAAAAGGATTACCTCAAGGCTGGATGACTATCAATCCCCCTAAAAAAACAACTTGTATTATACAATGGAATGATACGGCAGTAGCCGGAGATAATGAGGGAGTGTACAGAATTGAGCTTAAAACAGGAAAGCTTTTGGAAAAGTATACTCAAAGCATAAAGATGGAATATGTAAGGGCGCTTATGATAGATGACAAGGAAAGTTTGTGGGTATGTCATATTAATGGAGTTTCAAAATTTGATGGCAATTCATGGGCTAATTTTTCTATAAAAAATGGGCTGCCTGATAATAGGGCTAATTGCATACTGCAGGATTCAAAAGGGCTTATATGGGTAGGTACATCAAAAGGGGTAGGGATATTTAATGGCAAAGCTTGGCGTACAATGACTATAAAGGATGGTCTTATCTCTGATGCAATAAATGTTATTGCGCAGCACACAAATGGAAGCATTTTTTTCGGTTCTTATCTTACTAATAACGGCGGAATAAGCTGTTTATACAATGGAAAATGGCAGCATTTTAATACAAAGAACGGCTTGCTTCATGACTTTATTACATGCTTTTTTGAGGATAGCAAAAATGCAATGTGGGTGGGAACAGGTTTTCTTGAACGTGGAGCAGCAAGCAAGCTTGAATGCAAGAACGGCAAATGGTTAATTACAAAAACCCTGACTGCAAAAGATGGTCTTGCCGGAGAAAAGGTATGCTCAATTTTTGAACAGAAAAACAAGGGGATAATGTGGTTTGGGTCTGAATATGATGGGATTGCATTTACTCAAAATGGAAAATGGAAGACTATTGCACCTAATCAAGGCTTGGCAGGATGTGAGGTTAAATCAATTATGTATGATACAATTGGTAATATGTGGTTTGCAACCCCTGATGGTATAACCAGAATAAATGAGGAAGCCTTGGAAAAGGTAATAAAATTTAATTGACAAGTACTGCATGTCTAAAAGATAATATCATCATAGAAATAAAAAATTAAATAGCTTATAAAATATATAATTACTAATCATACGTTTTCAATTAATTTAAAGGGGAGGATTTTATGGCGAAAAATGCCACAAAAAAGCAGCAGGAAAAAACATACCCACCTCCGGAAACATTATTTCAGTTATTTGTTTTAATTATAAGAAATATTTTCTCTAAAAAAATGTTTTTTAGACTTATTCTTTTTGCTGTTATCGCTATAATTTTTACATTTATCCATGAGTATATACTTGCAGCAATTTATACGTCGGTTGGATTTAAAGGTACTCCCAGTCAGCTTTATGACAGTATGCTGGTATATTCACGGTCTGAAGCAAATCCACCGCCATCACCGGGAACAATATATTATGAGCAGAATATTTTAGGCAAGAATGTAACGCTTATTGCACCTAATGTTATTCTATGGATTTTGTGGAATGGAATAGTGGGAGTGTTCTATTCTGGAGCTTTTAATTCATATTTATTCTGGTTCTTTTTATCAAGTATTATAGTTGGAACCTTAACCAGAATGTACAATTTTGGAACTATTAGAACTTTAAAAGAGATATTCATACAATTTGGAAGCTTATTTAGAGATGTTTTTTCTAAAATTGGCTCATCTAGAATGTCAAAGCTTATATTTGGCGGAATTATAGGTCTTTTGCTAGGTTCATTCGTTTTCAATGCAATGGTTAGTCTGGTTCTTGCAATTGTCCTGTTCCTTGCAATGAGTGCAAGAGACAGAAGCTTTCTTTTATTAGTAACAAAACTATCAAAGTCTGATTTCCATAGATTTTTTAAATATAAAGCAGAATTCAAATTCGATGGAGATATAGCTGCTTCAACTTATAATGGAATGTCATTAGGGTTATTGATTACATCCTTATCAAGATTGTTGACAAATACAAATGCTGAATGGCTTCTGGGAATATCTATAGCAGCAATTTTTGTAATGGGATTTGTAAACCTTGCAAAAAAGAGAGATGGAGAGAGCCTGGCAGTATTTCTGATGTGTCTTGTGGGGTATGCAACAATACCATTGATTAAGGTTTTTGCAGATGATGGTGGGCTTCCTGAGAGCGGCGGAACAGTAAACGGATTGATGCATAATCCGGGAACTACAGTAGGGATAAAAAATAGTATTCCGCCAGGAATCTACGCTGGACTTAATGGAATATTTGGTCCGGCACTCCCGGAAATGATTAAGAAGTACGGTGGATGGAAGGGAGTAGTTGACCATCTGAACCAAAACCAGAAAGACTTTGTTAAAGATGCAATTAATAAAGGTGTTAAACAGGCACAGGATGAAGCAGCGGACGCTAACTCAATTTGGGGAATAACAAAACAAACTGCGAAAAATGCAAAGGATGAAATTGTTCAGGCGGGAAAAGATGTTGTAGATGCAGTTACGCTTACAGGCGGATATATTATAAATAATCCGGTGCAGGCTATTAAGAATTCATTAGGCTGGGTTAAAGATGGCGTAGTAACGGTTGGAACTGCAATAAAAGATGCCGGAGAAGGCTTGGTACAAGCTGGTAAGGATTGTTGGACATACAAAGGTCTTTTTACTGATACAGTTAAAGGAATGTTTACTACAGTAAAAGATGGTATCGTGACAACAATAACTGATCCTAAAAAAGCATGGGAGTTTGTAAAAGATTCAGTTGGAATAAATAATATTATAAACAGCTGGGATTCAAACAGAGGATTCTGGGATAGAATGGGTCAGGTAGGGATTGCTGTATTTAAAGGCTATACAACAATACAAACAGCTGGTCAGGCAGGTGCACTGATAAAAGCCGGGGGTTCGAAAATAGTCAGCACGCTTACTACTCTTACTAAAGGTGTCGGCGGCAAGACAGTAGCAGGTGTTGGTGGGAAAACTGCTGCCGGTATTGGAGGTAAAGCAGCAGCAGGTGTTGGGGGAAAGACTGCTGCCGGAGTAGGAGGTAAAGCAGCGGCAGGTGTTGGGGGAAAGACTGCTGCCGGAGTAGGTGGTAAAACGGTTGCAGGTGTTGGAGGAAAGACAGCGGCAGGGGTAGGTGGCAAAACAGCGGCAGGTGTTGGAGGAAAGACTGCAGCAGGTGTTGGTGGCAAAACAGCAGCCGGAGCAGGCGGAAAGACTGCTGCTACAGCGGCAGGGGCAGGAGGCAAAACAGTTGGAACAGTTTCAGGAACACCAAAAGGTACAGTATCTGTTCGTACACCTGATGGAAAGGTTGTTTCCACCAGTGGATTTACTTCTTCTCCGAAACCAGCTAATCCAGGAGGTATGACACAAAATGCGATTAAACATGTTCAAAATGTTGCAGATAAGAACGGCGTTAATATTCATATAAGACAGACTAATCCGTACTCTAAGCCTTGGATTGATTCCGGTAGGGGAGTTCCAAAGCCTGAGTTTATAAAATCCAAGACGGTTAATCCGTATGACACATTGATTGGTGCACCAAAGAATTCTGAGGGCTTGGTTGCTCATTTCAAGCCTACAAAGCCAATCAAAGGGAATATGCCTGATGATGTATTCAAGCAAGTACAAGCAAGATATGATAAAAGACTTGCTGATTTTAACAAACTGGATAAACAGATTCAACAGATGTCAAGCGGGCCAAATCCAAAGATTAAGATTAAAGATAATATTATATATGATGCCAAGACTGGGAAGCCATATGCCGGAGACTACGATATTGCTGGAATAACAGGCAAAAATGGTGAACCTATTCCAAAATCAATTAAAGATCAGATTATTAAGGATTTGAAGAATGGGCCTGCAAATGTTCAGCATGACCCACTTGCAAACTGGCCAGAAAAGCTTACTCCGGAGAATTATGCGAAAATGGGTAAGACACCAGAGCAGCTTCAAAATGATATTAAAGAATATATAAAACAAATTAATGATCACAAACAGGGTGGCGAAGGACTTATTCAGGTTAGTGCCGGTGGAAAGGGTAATCTAACGACGTCATATATAAATGTTCACTGATAGGATAAGCAATTAACAGTTAACCATACACTTTTTTGGAGGTGAAAATGCATGAGCTTTTCATTAGATGAAAGAAACAAGATTTTGAGAATATATAATAACTTTATTAATCTTAGACAAGAAGCCTATGAGTTGATAAACGAAGGGCAAGGAACTCCTGAATTAGAAGAACAATATGAAAAAGCGCAGGAAAAGATTAATGAGATGACAGATAATTATATAAATGGAGTGCCTGTAATTCCTCTTTCAAGGTGCCCATTTACGCAGGAAATTGTTAATCATTCAATTGATAATTTGGGTATAGATGGACTTTGGTGGAACAATGAAAATCCACAAAGGCCGGAGGAAAAACTTCCGCAAACTTATTTTGCTATTACAGGTGCCTTGAAAACAGCACAGCCGATTGAAAAATTCCCGTTTTTGTGCTGCCCGGGAACGGAGGTGCCTTATGTGGTTCCGAGGTTATTGAAACAGCCGGAGATAAAAGCTGTTATCTATTCATTAAAGATTGGAAATCACACTGCATATCCAATATTCTATTTTGCAGAATCGTCAGTGAGCAATATTGAAAGAGTTAATGACTGGGGTACCGAAAATTATTCTTATGAGAATGAAGCTGGAGATTCATATTGGGATTCTTATGATATGCTATCTGAAGATTATGATTTTGATTTATCAAGATGGATTGAACAGGGAAAACTGTTCTGGATAAAGCCGGATGATTCGGCTATGACGCTTATGGGCAGTGTTCAAGATTGTCCTTATATCGGATTAGATGGGAAAAAAGTTATAAGCTATATTCAAGATGGTGAAATATGGTTTAATGAAGAATGAGTTGAGGAGGAAAAAATATGAGTGCAAATGCTCCATTTGTTTTTCAGGTGAATAAAAATGATTTAGGGGTGCTATTTATAGACTTGTTAAAGTTGGAATGGTCTAAAGAATGTGCCTTTGCTGAGCTGCTTGACAGTTATAATGCGGGTTCTGGCAAGATAACAGATGATTTAAAGGAAATTGCAGAAAATGAAACCTGTGTCCTCTCACTGCAAGTACTTGCAAATCCGCTGCATAGGACAGCTTATAATACTGGAGGAAGTATGCTTCCGGTAAGCTTTATGAATGTTTACTCAAATAATAAAATAGACCAATTTGGATTGGTTTCCATTATGCCGTCTTTTGAGAATTCAATCATGATTCATTCCTTTGATTCTGCGGAATCTTATGGAGAATGGTTTGCAGAAACTGTTTCAATGTGCAGTCAAGAAGAGATAGAAAGCAAGCTCCCTGCAAAGTTTCCTTTAGAATCATTGGTGTTTATATTACATGCAATTGACTCATTTAAAAGGGTTTCATATAAGAGCATGCTTGATTACAAGCCAGTTGAGGAATCAATGATTGCTTCAAAGGAATATGGAGAAACATTAAAGACTTCAACTGACAGCAAGGATATCAGGTGGCTGCTGCCTGCTTTCTCAATGCTTACACCAAATTTGAGCAAATATAATATGAAGCTTGGACCTGATTATATGAAGCTTCTTACTGACAGCAAAATTTTTATTCCGGTAAAAAAATCAGATACAGGGGAAGAATTTTTCAAGTTTGATGAAGTGGGAAAAGGTCTTGGAGTTGAGTTTTACAGCAGCTGGGTGATGTCAGTAGGCTTCGAAACGGTTATATTTAATTCGGGCGGGACTGAGAAGGTATTGAATAATGGGTTTTTAGCCCCAACTGCATTTGCAAATAATCTCTTTGAAATTGAGAAGGATGCACAGGGTAATGGTATTATTAATTACAGCTGCCTTAATTTTGAGGGTTTGGGCAGTAAGGTTGAGAACTTTATGCAAAAAGCAATTGAAAACTCTGCAAATGTAAAAGCCGACACATTAATATGTGCTAATTGCGGCTCTGATTTGAATGAGGATACAAAATTTTGTGGCAAATGTGGTAATAAAGTGCAGCAGTAATAAAGTATAATTTAACAAAAAGAAACTTAGCTTGTTACTGGAAGGTGTCTGTATGCAACTTCAGATGCTCTTGCAGTAAAAAGCTTTTTTTCTTTATCTTCAATACATAATTCAGAGAGCATCATGTAAATGTATATAAGATTGTGGGAAGTCAGCATGGAATTAAATATTGAGATATTTATATCCAGGTCTTTAAGCCTAATTTCATCAATATCTATTGCATATGAGTTTATTTTAGGACTTTTTGGAATAGCATCCGAAAGAAAAAAGTGAAGTCTATCACTTAAAACGGTTTCACAAAAATATTTCATAGAAATTGTCTCCCCCTTTTTGTGATGTTCAAAAGCTTTTTTAAAACCTGATATGATTATGTTTCATAAAAAGCTTTTATATAAAATTTCCATATTACTATATTACTAATAAAAATGGATAAATATGTAACAAAACATAAACAGCACAAAAAACGACATAAACGGCAGGCTATTTGCATTTTGCCTGAATTTTCATGCATTTTACATGAGATGCATTTGTGACTAAATATAAATAAGTAAAATATATATGGATCCCGATATTTTTATTATTCCGCCGAAAGGTGGATTTTTTTTGCTCTAAAGGTACTGTTTAAAAAGATGCCAAAGAAAGATATTAAAAAGAGGAACCTTTCTGAATTCGGTTCCTCTTTTTAATATGTAATTTCTAAAATAAAGTGATAACAAAATTCTATTTTTCAAAAGAGTCTTTATCATGGGTTGGACTTTGCTGGGCAAGATAGTAAAGAGTGTCATTGCTTCCATGTCCGGGAACTAATGTTTTTAATTCTAAGCTGCCGAATGTTCCTTTGTTTTTTAGCATTGAAGCAAAGTTTCTCTCGTTGTTAAAGAATGCTCCTACTTGTTCATTAGTAGCTTCAGATGGAATTTTCCCAAACAATAAGCCAAGTCTTTCATCTCCCCTTTTATCGTTTGTTCCAAGCACATATATTCCCAGACCGTTTTTAAGGGCAACACCTTTTTTATCTTCACTATTGAGTTTGCTGCAATCATAAATTTTTACTGTTCCTTTAAGAGCATCGTTGGCTCCTTCAAATTCCCAAGTTGGAATATTGTTTGATTTTCCTTTTTTTAAGAATAAATCAATAAATCCTTCTTTTAAAATTCCCAACATTGTTTCATTATTCGAATCATTTTTTGCCATATCAGATACCTCTTTTCTTAAAAAGTTCTAATTATATTATATCAGTAATAAATACTTTTTGCATAAAAATTTACAAATTACGCAGGTGCATAAAATGCAGTAGAACCTAAAACTTTCTTCTCGCTCGCTAGTGTAACAGTTTAGAAAAAACTCGTAAAAGTTTTTTCTTGTACCCTAAAAGCCATCGTGGCGTTTGAGCAGCGACTTTTCCGCCGATTTTGGTCGGTCAAAAGCGGCAAAGTAACTTTAAAGCGGCTTAAAAATAAACTTCCTCCTCTATCTAGAGAGAGGGGGATAGGGGGTGAGTTGGGCAAAGAAAAAAGCCCCCAGGGGGGCTTTTTCTTCTACTCAGCGTCGAAGAGCCAAGCATATAAGGTTGTCCCTATAACGAATAGGAGCAAAACGGCAAAAAAGGCGCCGTGTCTGTGGTAGCTATCAGCCCAACGGAGCAGGGCTCCATTATCCTGAGTAGCAATAAGGGCCATGAAGCTCCAAATTATAAGGGCTCCAACTACTTTTTTCATTTTCTTACCTTTTTCTTTCATTCTTTTCTCTCCCTTTCATTTATAACATCCCCCGCCGGACCACGTGCCCTAAAACGGGTTATTCCAAATACAAAAAACAAATGCCTTTAGAAAAAGGTATTCACAAGCATAATAAAAAGCATTAAGCGATTTATTGACGTCTTGCGAAGACATTTGTCTAACGGCACTTGAAAAATATATAAGGAATAATATACTTTAATTATATACCCGCTGGGGATAAAAATCTATTGTACAAGTTGCACAAAAATTTACGATGGATTTGTGCAACTTGCACTTTTTTCTAAACTGTTACACTAGAGAGCTAGGAAGCTTTAAGTTTAGCAGCAGCGTTAGAGCAGCCCTAAAAAAGAACAAAAAAAGAAAGCTTCAAAGAAGCTTAAAAATAAAAATTGGAGATAGTATGAAAAGCATGAATTTATTTATACGTCAATGACAGTAATAACTGCCAGAAATAAGTCAACAACTTTAAATGATAAATCGAAATAAAATAAAAATCCGATATAATAACTAGTCAAATCAATATGATTCACTTTATGTAATGCAAATAAAAATAAATTTTTATTTTGCGTAACCCGCCGAAAATGCTTCAGCACAAAAAATAATATAAATAAGGATGTTTTTTATCTTAATTTAAGTATATAACATTTTAATATAAAAATCTACTGATATACTGTACAAAAAATAAAAAAACATCACATTTTAAGCAATAATGCAAAATACGATAGACAAAAATAACCAGCTTTGATAATATTTTTCACAAATAATTATTGTGAGGTATTTATATGACCAAAGGTAAATATTATATATGGCTAAAATCCATTCCAGGAATAGGAGAAAAAAGATTTCTTGCCTTGAAGGAATACTTTGGGAGTCCTGAAAAGGTGTGGAATGCATCAAAAAGCGATTTGCTCTGTATTCCGGGACTGGAAAGGATTGCTGCTTCAATTCTTTCTTCTCAATACAGGCAAAAATCAGAAGAATACATGAATAAATTAAATGAGAATGGAATAAGACTAATTTCGATTGAAGATTCTGAGTATCCTGATATTTTAAAAAATATTCATAATCCTCCGCAGATTATTCATATTAAAGGTAATCTAAAGCTGGATAAGCTTAGTGCAATCGCTATTGTCGGGGCTAGAAGAGCAACAGGCTATGGTACTGATATGGCAAGACAGCTGGCAAAAGAGCTTGCTTTTAGAGGAATTACAGTAGTCAGCGGTATGGCTAGAGGGGTTGATACTTATGCACATAAAGGAGCTGTTGAAGCCGGAGGAACCACGATTGCAGTAATGGGCTGTGGGATTGACGTAGTTTATCCGCCTGAAAATTACAAGTTGATTGAGAAGGTGTGCACAAGTGGAGCCGTAATTTCTGAATATGGAATGGGAATGCAGCCTTTTGCATTAAATTTTCCTGCAAGAAACAGGATAATAAGTGGTCTTTCAAAGGGTGTTATTGTTATAGAGGCAGGGGAAAAAAGCGGTTCTTTAATTACTGCTGATTTGGCACTTGAGCAAGGCAGAGAGGTTTTTGCGGTGCCGGGAAATGCTGACAGCAGTTCAAGTAAGGGTACGAATACCCTGATAAAACAGGGGGCTAAGCTTGTAACTTGTGTAGAAGATATTCTGGAGGAATTTGAAGAGCTTAAAAATGTTAAGATAAAAAGTAAACAGAATGAAAAAATTAAAGGGTTAAATGCTGATGAAATAAAGATAATTGAAAATATAAACGGCTCTGTTCATATTGATATGCTTTCAAGAGCAATTGGCTGTACTGTTCAGAAAACAAATACAACACTTATGATGCTTGAACTAAAGGGAATTGTTAAACAACTTCCGGGGAATTTTTTCGTCAGGACTTGACAGCAAACAATGTACAGTTTACAGTGTACATTGTACGTTTGAAGCAGTTAGTACCCATAACTTATAACAACAATTCTTTGGAGGAATTAAATGGCAGAATATCTAGTAATAGTTGAATCGCCTGCAAAGGCAAAAACAATAGGAAAATTTCTTGGAAAAGGTTATAAGATTGAAGCTTCTATGGGACACATCAGGGATTTGCCTAAAAGTACACTTGGTGTTGATATAGAAAATGATTTTGCACCAAAATACATTCCGATTAGAGGTAAAGGCGATTTAATTAAGAAGCTGAAAAAGATGGCAAAGAATTCTGATAAGGTTTTCCTGGCAACTGACCCTGACAGAGAAGGGGAAGCAATTTCCTGGCACCTTGCTCATCTTTTAAATTTGGATGAATCAGATAAATGCAGAATTACATTTAATGAAATAACTAAAAATGCTGTAAAAACTGCTATTAAAGAGCCGAGAAAAATTGATATGGACCTTGTTGATGCTCAACAGGCAAGAAGGGTTTTGGATAGAATAGTGGGTTATCAGATGAGTCCTTTTTTATGGAAAAAAGTCCGTAAAGGATTAAGTGCAGGAAGGGTTCAATCTGTTGCTGTAAGAATGGTTGTTAATAGGGAAGAAGAAATTGAGAATTTTGTTCCTGAAGAATACTGGTCTTTGACTGCGAAGCTTTCTAAAAAGAAAGGCTCACAATATTTTGAGGCAAAGCTTCATGGAATATCAGAGGAAAAGCTTGAAATCAGTTCAAAAGAGCAAATGGACATTATTCTTGCTGATTTAGATAATGCGTCATATACTGTGTCAAAAATAAAAAGGGGCGAAAAGAAAAGATATCCGGCACCTCCGTTTGTAACAAGCACACTTCAACAGGAAGCAGCCAGAAAGCTTGGCTTCCCTATTAAAAAGACTATGATGGTTGCTCAACAGCTTTATGAAGGAATAGAGGTTAAAGGTTCAGGGTTGGTTGGACTCATAACTTATATGAGAACTGATTCTACAAGGATTTCTGATGAAGCACAAAATGAGGCGATAGAGCTTATAAAAAATAAATATGGAGAAAATTATGTTCCAAAAGAAAGACGAATCTATAAGAGTAAGGCTGGTGCACAGGATGCCCATGAGGCAATCAGACCTTCACATGTAAGTTATCAGCCTGAGGATATTAAAGATTCTCTTTCAAACGAACAATACAAATTATATAAGCTGATATGGGAAAGGTTTATTGCCAGTCAGATGGAATCTGCAGTTTATGATGCTCTTACTGTTGATATTAAGGCATCAAAATATATTTTTAAGGCACATGGCTCAAAAGTAAAATTTGCAGGATTTATGAAGGTGTATGTTGAAGGTCGTGATGATGATAAGGAAGAAAATGATGTTATTCTTCCGGAACTAAATGAAGGGGAAGAGCTTCTTTTAAATAAGCTTGATCCAAAGCAGCATTTTACACAGCCTCCTGCAAGATACACAGAAGCAACATTGGTTAAGGCTATGGAAGAAAAGGGGATTGGCAGACCAAGTACTTATGCTCCAACCATAACCACAATACTTGCAAGAATGTATATTGAAAAAGATAAAAAATATTTACTGCCAACTGAGCTTGGTCGAACAGTTACAGCTTTATTGGTTGATTATTTTAAAGAAATAGTAAACATTGAATTTACTGCAAAAATGGAAGAAAAGCTGGATGATGTTGAAGAAGGAAAAATAAAATGGGTTAATATTCTGCGTGAATTCTATCCGCCATTTGAAGAGAATTTGAAGCGTGCAGAAAAAGAAGTTGAACATATTAAGCTTCAGGACGAGGTTTCAGATGTTCCCTGTGAAAAATGCGGAAGAATGATGGTTATAAAAATGGGCCGGTTTGGGAAATTTCTTGCTTGCCCCGGGTTTCCGGAATGTAGAAATGCAAAGCCTATTATAGAAGAAGCAGGAGTGTCCTGCCCACTTTGTAAATCAAAGGTTGTTGTTAAGAAAACTAAAAAGGGCAGAAAATACTTTGGATGTGAAAAGAATCCCTCCTGTGGTTTTATGACATGGGATATGCCTTCAAATGAGAATTGTCCTGAATGCGGGAATTTTCTTCTTAAAAAGAAAGGCGGGAAGACATTGGGCTGCAGCAATCCGGAATGCAAATACGAGAAGGGCAGCTGATGGTGCATGGGTGATAGTTAAAACCATAAAAAATGAGGGTTGAACTTTGGAGAATGCAATGAATAATCATATTACTGTAATTGGTGGCGGTTTGGCAGGCTGCGAAGCGGCTTGGCAGATTGCCCAAAGAGGAGTTAAGGTTAAGCTTTACGAAATGAAGCCGGAGAAATATTCTCCGGCTCATAGTATGCAGGGGCTTGCAGAAATAGTTTGCAGCAACTCTTTTAAGTCTAATTCGCCTGAAAATGCAGCAGGATTATTAAAAGAAGAATTAAGGATTATGAATTCTTTGATTATTTCCTGTGCCGATAAAACAAAGGTGCCTGCCGGACAAGCATTGGCAGTAGATAGAGAGAAGTTTTCAGAGCTTGTTACAAAAGAGATTGAAGCTCATCCTAATATTGAAATAATCAGGAAAGAAATTGGGCAAATACCTGACGAAGAGATTGTAATTATCTCAACCGGACCGTTAACATCCGAAGCCCTTTCTGAGGATATAAAAAAAAGAATCGGGAATGATTATCTCCATTTTTATGATGCTGCAGCACCTATTGTATCTTATGATTCGATAGATATGGAAAAGGCATTCAGAGCAGATAGGTATGGAAAAGGCGATAACGATTATATAAATTGTCCTATGGAAAGAGATGAATATGAAAGGTTTTATACCGAGCTTATAAAGGCTAAAACGATTGATATTCATGGGTTTGAAGATAAAAAGGTTTTTGAGGGCTGTATGCCGGTAGAAGTAATGGCAAAGCGCGGAATCCAGACCTTAGCCTTTGGTCCAATGAAACCGGTTGGGTTTATTAATCCTAAAACAGGAAAACAGCCGTATGCAGTTGTGCAACTAAGACAGGATAATACTGAGGGGACTCTTTTCAATATGGTTGGTTTCCAGACAAATCTCAAGTGGGGAGAACAGAAAAGGATATTTTCAATGATTCCTGGTTTGGAAAATTCAGAGTTTGTGAGATATGGGGTGATGCACAGAAATACCTATATTAATTCTCCTCAAGTGCTTACGTCTGCTTACAATCTCAGAAACTGTTCCGGATTATTTTTTGCAGGACAAATAACGGGAGTGGAGGGTTATGTGGAGTCGGCTGCATCGGGTCTTATTGCAGGTATAAATGCAGTTCAAACCTTATTGGATAGAGAACTGATAATATTTCCAAGGGAAACGGTTATGGGGGCGCTTACTTCTTATATTTCTTCAGGTTCAATAGGTGGATTTCAACCTATGAATGCAAATTTTGGCATTATTCCTTCTGCTGAAAAGAAGATGAAAAAGGATGAAAAAAATAAGTTTTATTCTGACCGTTCTATTAAAAAAATAACGCAATTAATCAAAGAAATTTCTGTTCAATAATTTTTAATCAATTTTTTGTCAGTTTATTGTATTTTTTTAATTTCATTGGCATATTAAAAGAATAATGATATAATAATGTAAATATTATAGAGTCTATATGTCATCAAATAGCTTGGTTAAATGGCATTTGATGGATATGAGATTTTTCCTCAATTTTCTTATTAAATATCTGAGCATAAAATTATTATTTTTATAAAAAAACAGTAATGAAAAGCCTATGAATATGTCGAAATATATTGTGAAATATATTTATGGGGGATGCGTATGATCGAAGATATGTTTAAAGATACATATGTACTGCAAAGAGCACTGGATGCTTCATGGACAAGAAATAAGGTGATATCAAATAATATCGCTAATGTTGACACGCCCGGATATAAGAAGCAAAAGGTTGAATTTGAGTCATACCTGGCTGATGCAGTTGAGAATAAAAAAATAAAGGGTACTGTAACAAACGAAAAGCATATTCCCGTTGGAGCAGGAAACTTGAATAGTTTAAAAATCAATATAAGAGAAGATAACAGTACAACAATGAGGCTTGATGGAAACAATGTAGATATTGATAGTGAAATGGCTGATCTGGCAAAAAATAATATTATGTATAATGCTTTGACCGAAAAGATTTCAGGAACCTTCAGAAATCTTAGAACAGTAATAAATGAAGGGAGGAAATAATTATGTCATTCTTTAATTCCCTTGATACAAGTGCTTCTGGACTTACCGCCCAGAGATTAAGAATGGATTTAATATCCCAGAATATTGCTAATGCTAACACTACCAGAACTGAAAATGGAACACCTTATCGTAGAAAAGTATTGGTTTTGCAGCAAAGAAGTGATGGCAGAGCATTTTCTGAATATTTAACAGATGCAAGCAAGGCCAAATTTGGTTCGGGGGGAGTAAGAGTTCTCAGTGTTGCAGAGGATCAAACTCCTTTTAAGAGAATTTATGATCCAAGCAATCCAGATGCCGATAAAGATGGGTATGTAAATATGCCTAATGTTGATATTACAACAGAGATGATAAATATGATTTCTGCGAGCAGATCGTATGAGGCTAACATATCAGCCTTAAATGCTACCAAGAGTATGGCAATGAAGGCTTTAGAAATAGGAAGATAATTTGTATAGTGTAAAGTTTAAAATGTAAAGTGTAAAGTTAACTTACCCATCTGCCTTTCAAGAAGAGGGAAGAAAAATAAAATTCTACAGAGAAGGTCAGGGTGGAGTTGTGAAGGGATGGTAATATAAATGGTTAAACCGATATCTGCGGCATTTCCACAAATAAAAACTATACCTTCAGTACCTGGCAGCGGAAATAGAGAAGCAGCTTCAGGGAGCTTGAATTTTGGTGAAATGCTTAATAGTGCAATAAATAATGTAAATCAGGCTCAAAAAGCCTCTGACCAAATGAGCAGCCTTCTTGCGGCAGGAAAGATTGATGATTTACATACTGTTATGATAGAAGGTGCAAAGGCAGAGCTTGCTCTTCAATTTACCTTACAGGTAAGAAATAAGATTCTTGATGCTTATAACGAGATAATGAGAATGCAGATGTAGAGGAGTGATACATAAATGCCTGAAGCTTTAAAAAGGCTGCAGCAGCAGGCTATGGAAATATGGAGGGCAATGGATGCTTCTCAAAAAACCAGAATGCTAATTATAGCAGGCTTGGTTGTTGCTTGCGTTTCTTTGGGGATTTTTATGATAACCCGGCCATCTTATGAGAACCTTTTCAGTGGAAGACTTGACGAAAAGGAAACAGGTGAAATAAGCAAAATATTAAAAGATAATAAAATTGATTACAAGGTAATAGATGGAGGAACCGGACTTCAGGTTAGAAATAAAGATATTGAGCAGACCAAACTTTTATTGTCTCAGAGCGGATATCCAAAAGGAGGCATGACCTTCAAAGATGCTTTGGGATCTATAAAGCTTTCTACTACAGAAAGTGATAAGAAAAAAATATTTAAGGAATATACAGAACAGAAAATAGTCAGAGGGCTAAAAACGATTGATAATGTTACCAATGCAACAGTACTTTTGAGTATACCGGAGAAAGAGGTTTACTTAGGAGAAGCAAAGCAGCAAGAGCCAACCGCTTCAGTTGTGATAGAAACAAGTGAACCTATGTCTAAAAAGCAGATAAGGGGAATTGAAAATTTTGTTGCAGGAAGCGTTGAGGGTCTCAACAAAAAAAATGTAATGATTTTAGATAAAAATACAGGAAACATGCTTAGCGAAAACCAAGAGGATGATTTGGCAGCTGCTACTACCCAGCAGTATGAATTTCAGGCTGCATTAAAAAAAGAGATTGAAACAAAGGTTCAGGGTTTGCTGGGCGAAATGTATGATGGAGTGAGGGTTGCAGCTAATGTTGTGTGTGATTTTAATACCGAGACAACTAAAGAGGTTAAATATGCACCGGTTGTCGGTGAAGATAGCGGAATATTAAGAAGCACTGAAACCTATAAGGAGGACTTGTCGCAAGGGGCAAGCGGAGGGGTGCCCGGTACAGATTCTAATTCGGGAAACAGCACTACAACCCCTTCATATCAATCTTCTTCTTCCGGGTCTGGTGCTTATAAGAAGGCAACCACGGTTAACAATTTTGAAATAAATCAAAAAAATACTGAAAGTGAAAAAGCTGTAGGACAAATGGACAAGGAAAAATCCTCCATAACAGTTAGTTTGATTTATGGAACAAAGAAAACTGCAGCGCCGGCACAGGCAGATATTGATACATATACAAAAATGATTTCCAATGCAACAGGGATAGCGGCAGCGAATATTACTTTAGCAAGCTTTAAGATTCCTACAGCACAAGCAGAAAAACCAAAATTTGATTGGCTGGGAATGCTTACAAAGGCTGTGCCTGTTTTAATCCTTGCTGTTTTGATAATTTTCTTAGGCATAGGAGTTATGAAGCAAACCGGTGTATCAGAACCAGAGTTTGCTTTTGGGGGTAGTTTGCCTAAAAATATCTCAGCACCTATGATTGAAGAAGAACCACTTGAGGAAATTGAGCTTGAAGAAAAATCTGAAGTTAAGAAACAAATAGATAAGTTTGTAAAACATAAACCAGAAGCAGTTGCGCAGCTTCTCAGGAATTGGTTGGCTGATGAATGGGATTGATTCTGAGGAATTAGCTTCTGGAATTATGATAATCCGATATAAATGTAGGGGTGAACCAAATGTCTAGGGGAAAGAGTGATTTTGGCGGTAAAGAGAAAGCAGCAATGCTGTTAATTGCATTAGGGCCCGAAAGATCTTCAGAGATATTTAAACATCTGAAAGAAGAGGAAATAGAACAGCTTACTCTGGAGATAGCAAATATCAGAACGGTAAGCCCCGAGGAAAAGAATAAAGTGCTTGAAGACTTCTATCAAATATGCCTTGCTCAGGAGTATATTGCTGAGGGAGGTATTACCTATGCCAGAGATGTTCTTGAAAAAGCTTTAGGCAGTCAGAAAGCTTTGGAAATTATCAATAAGCTAACTGTTTCACTTCAAGTAAGACCCTTCGAATTCGTCAGAAAAGCAGATCCGAGCCAGCTTCTAAATTTTATTCAAAACGAACATGCGCAGACCATTGCGCTTATACTTGCTTACTTAAAGCCTGCGCAATCAGCTGCAGTCCTTTCTGTTCTACCGCAAGAAAAGCAGGCTGATGTTGCACGCAGAATAGCAGTTATGGATAGAACTTCGCCTGATGTTATTAAAGAGGTTGAAAGAGTGCTTGAAAAGAAGCTTTCGGCTCTTGTAACCGAGGACTTTACTTCGGCAGGAGGATTAAGTGCAATTGTTGATATTTTGAATTCTGTTGACCGTGGAACAGAAAAATTCATTATGGAAACCCTTGAAATTGAAGATACAGATTTGGCTCAGGAAATAAAGAAGAGGATGTTTGTATTTGATGATATTGTTACACTTGATAATAGATCTATTCAGAGATTTCTTAGAGAGGTTGACAACAATCAACTTGCACTTGCACTCAAGGGTTCAAGTGAAGAAGTTCAAAAGGTTATATTTAACAATATGTCAAAGCGTATGCAGGATATGATAAAAGAAGATATAGACTATATGGGACCTGTAAGGCTGAGAGATGTTGAAGATTCCCAGCAGAAGATAGTTAATATTATCAGAAAACTTGAAGACGCAGGAGAAATAGTAATATCCAGAGGTGGAGGAGATGAAATAATTGCATAAAATTATAAAATCCTATAATGTTTTTGTTGGAGAGCCTGCGAAAGTTGAAGAACCGGAAATAGAAGAAAGCTTTTATGAAGAAGAGGAAGAAGATGAAGAAGATATAGAGGTTAAGGAAGCATACAGTCAATTAAAAGAAGTAAGTGATGAAGAAAGTGTTGAGTTTGCAAGGAAGAAAGCAGAAGAAATAATAGAAAAAGCGAGAGTGCACGCTGATAAAATATTAGAAGAGACTACGGCTAAGATTGAAGAAGAAAGAGAAATCGTACTTGAGCAGGCAAGAAAAAACGGCTTTGATGAAGGCTATAATGAAGCTGTTGAACAGTGCGAAGATCTTATAAGGGAAGCTGGAATAATAAAGCAGCAAGCTTTTGAAGAATATGAGCAGCTTATGAGCGGAAGCGAAGAGGAAATATTATCAATAATTTTTGACATAGCAAAAAAAATGATTGGACGTGAAATAATTTCGGGGAAAGAAGATATTTTGTTTACAGTCAGAGAAGCACTAAAAGCATGCACACATAAAGATTACATACTATTAAAGGTTTCTGAGGAAGATTATGATACAGTAGTTAAGTCAAAGGATAAAATACTTGCTATGTCTAAAGGAATTGGAGAGCTTGAAATAAAGACTGACCATTCACTGGAAAAAGGAAGCTGCCTTTTGGAAACACCATTTGGAGCTGTAGATGGAAGTATAAAGACAAAAATTGAACAAATTGAAAAGGTATTTAATAGTTTGATTGAAAAAGAATGAAAAGACAGGGTAATGAAAATTACCCTATTATAATATTATGTGAGGGAAATAAATGCGTGAATTTAATGCACAAAAATACAGGGAAGCTCTGGGAAAATCAAATTTTGTAGTAAAATACGGCAAAATATCTCAGGTAATCGGGCTAACAATGGAATCGGATGGTCCGTCTGTTAGTATTGGTGAATTGTGCAAGGTTGACGCGTGTAATGGTAAGGATGTTCTTGCTGAGGTTGTTGGGTTTAAAGATAATAAGGTTCTTCTTATGCCTTTGGGAGAGATGCAAGGAATTGCACCGGGAAGCAAAGTTACTGCACTAGGAGAAGTTCTTTCGGTTGGTGTCGGACCGGAACTTAAAGGTACTGTTCTAAATGGCTTAGGAAAAACTATTGATGATACTTATCTGCCTCTGTTCAAACAGTCATATTCTGTGTTTAATCAGGCGCCTCATCCCTTGAGGAGGCAAAGAATAAATCAGCCTCTTGAACTTGGCATTAAAGCAATTGACGGTCTTCTGACAGTTGGGAAGGGGCAGAGGGTAGGAATATTTGCAGGAAGCGGTGTGGGTAAGAGCACCTTGATGGGAATGATAGCCAGAAATACGACTGCAGATATTAATGTAATAGCTTTAATCGGAGAGCGTGGAAGAGAGGTAAGGGAATTTCTTGAGAAGGATTTGGGCGAAGAGGGATTAAAAAGGTCAATTGTTGTTGTTGCAACTTCTGACCAACCTGCGCTTGTAAGATTAAAAGGAGCTTTTGTTGCAACAGCAATTGCGGAATATTTTAGAGACCAGGGAAATGATGTGCTTTTATTGATGGATTCGCTGACAAGATTTGCCATGGCGCAGCGAGAGGTTGGTTTGGCTATTGGAGAGCCTCCTGTTTCAAGGGGATATACGCCTTCGGTATTTGCACTTCTGCCAAAGCTTCTTGAAAGAGCAGGAAACTCAGATAAAGGTTCAATAACGGGACTCTATACGGTTCTGGTTGACGGAGATGATCTTACTGAGCCTGTTACAGATACTGCCAGAGGAATATTGGATGGACATATAGTGCTTTCGAGAAGCCTGGCGAACAGAAACCATTTTCCTGCAATTGATGTGCTGGCAAGCATAAGCAGGGTTATGCCCGATATAGTTACAAGTGAACATAGAAGTATTGCGGGAGAGCTAAAGAAGGTGCTTGCTATTTATAAAGATTCGGAAGATTTAATTAATATTGGAGCATATGTAAGGGGAAGCAATTCCAAAATAGATTATGCAATTGATTCTATTGATGGAATAAATGAATTTTTACTTCAAAATGTAGAAGAAAAAATTACATTTGAAGGAACATTGAATATGCTGCAATCAGTTTTACCATAGATAAATTAGCAAAGAATGGAGAGAATGCAGGTGGCAAGCTTCAAATTCAAGCTTCAGTCTATTCTTAATATAAAAATCCAAATGGAGGATGCCCTGAAAAATAAGATTGCCAAGGCTATCCGCTGTTTGGAAGAAGAAAAGGATATCTTAAAAAATATTAAAGAAGAGCAGAAAAAATGTATGTTGGATATAAGCTCCGAATCTTCAAATGGTGTCACTGTTGAACGCCTTCGGAACTATAATGCATACATTTCTTTTTTGAAAGAAAAAGTCCTGAATCAGACCAAAAGAGTTAAGTCTTCACAAGAAGTTGTCGATAAATATAGAGAAGAATTAATTCAAGCATCCAAGGAGAAAAAAATGCTTGAAACTCTAAAAGAAAAGCAGTTCAATGAGTATCTTAAGGAAGAGGAAAAAAACGAACAAAAACGCTTGGATGAAGTGGTTAGCTATAAGGAAACTGCCAAAAGGGGCTAATGGAGGATAAAATGGCGACAAATCAGATTGAAAAAGAAAATGTAGATGCCAAGGAGAAGGATTCTCAAGAGCAAAACAAGTCCAGGGATGGAAATAAAAAAAAGAAATCTCCTGGACTTTTCTTATTCCTTTTTCCTATTCTGCTTGCAACTACAATAATATTTGGAGTGTGGGGATATTTTATAAAAGCAAATAAATTCGGGCTCGGAGAAAGATATAGAGATACACTCAAGAATGTTCCTGTTGTAAACATGATTCTTCCTCCAAATCCGGACCCCGAAGCAGCCGAATACATGTCGGATGAGCAGCTGGTTCAAAAATATGAAGAATATAGAAAGAAAAACAAAGAATATATAAAAAAAATTGAAGAGCAAAAAAAGACAATTGCTGATTTACAAAAATATAAGGATAATGAACAAACAATGCGCAGTGGCAATCAAACTTTAAAGGCATTTGTTGATGAAGAAAAGAAAAAGATTACGGCTGAAAGAAAGCAATTACAAAGCGATAAACTCAAATTTGCATTAGATGTTAAAAATGCTGACAAACAAGGCTTCGCAGAGTATTTTGAGAGGATGGATAAAGAAACTGCAAAGCAGGTCTATGAAAAGGTATTAAAAGAAAACCAGGTTAGCAAAGAGGTTAAGGATTATGTAAAAACATTTGAATCGATGGAACCCTCGAGTGCAGCTAAAGTGCTGGAAAATATGGGAGTAAGCAATTTGGATTTAGTTGCAAATATAATTAATATTATGAAAAAGCAAAATGCAGCAGAAATAATAGCAAATATGGATCCGGTATTTGCAGCAAACCTTTCGGATAGGATTGCAGTAGAGTATCCAATATATCCTGAAGAATAAAGAGATAAAGTGCAATTATTCAGGAAGGGAGGTGAAAAAGTGCTACAATCAAATTTTTTAGTCAAAGCAGTACAGGTTTCTTCTGATGGAAACATAGAAGCAAAACAGCAGAATAAAGTTAATAACAATAAATTCAAGGATGTTTTTGAACATAAAAGATTAGATTTCAAGGATAAGGATAAAGATTTTACTCGAAATGAAGAAAAAATCAAAAAGCCTGATAATGATGAGAAGCCAAAGGCTGAAGGACAAATAAAAAAAGAAGTGAATCAAACTAAGGAAACATTAAATAAAAAAGATATTAATAGGTATAAAAAGAAGGAAGACGGAAAAGAAAGCCGGATTGACGATAAAGAGACTAAAGAAATGGAAATAAAGAAAAGGCTTATGGAGCTTGCAAAAGCACTGGGCATAGACCCTGAAAAAGCAGCACAGCTAGTAATGCCAATGGACTTAAAAAGCATTGAGGATTTTCAACAAAAGATAGAAACTCTTGTGGAAAAGCTTGCTGCGCTTTCGGACGTAACAGAAGAAGAGAAGCCGAATTTAGCAGAAAATCTGAAAGAAATAGTTGAAAAGCTTTTTACAGAGACAAATGAGCTAAAGGATAATTTGAATAATCAAAAGAAAGATGTTAAGAATGAAGTTGTTGAAGGTGTAATCATTACTGATAAACAGGATGAAAACAATAAAGGGGCAAGAATCCGGGAAAGTGACACGGAAGGATTGAAAAATACAGATGGTATACAAAAAAGTATTGAAAAGCCAGAAGGTCAAAAGCCAAGTATGAGCATCAAAGACAATACAAAAGATGAGGTAAAGCAGACTGAAGCTGAATCAGCAAAAACAGAAACTAAAGCTGTGGATAAACAGCAAGGTGTAGATGAAAAAGACGATGCTCCGGAAAACGAAGTGATAAAGACGGATAATGAGATTGAAATTAAGGACGATAAGAAAAAAGCGGATAACCAGGATGAAGGCAGAAATAAGGAGCAAAAAAACGGTGATTGGACCGAGAAAATCAAGGTAATGTTCAAGTATCAGGAAAAGATTGAAAATCCATTTAAGATTCCGGTACAAAATAATATCCAGACAGTTCAAAGCTTACAGGATATACAAGTCGAACAGAAGGTTCAATTAAAGGCAAGCAGCTTTGTTCTTCCGCATAAAGAAGAAGTTCTGAGTCAAATAATTGATAAGGCTGCAGTAACGCTAACAGCAGATAAGGCGGAAATGGTTCTGAATTTGAAGCCTGACAATCTTGGAAAGCTTGAGATGAAGCTTGTAACTGAAAAAGGAATAATGAATGCCCAGATAGTTGCCGAAAATCAACAGGTAAAGCAAATTATAGAATCAAACTTTAATGTATTAAGAGATGCTCTTGAAAAGCAGGGCATAGCAGTTCAAAGCTTTTCGGTATCAGTAGGTAACAATAATCTAAGCAGAGGATTTCAAAACAACGGATTTAAGGATCAGAATACCAACAATCAAAGACAATACAAAACAAATGGAATCACAGTAAACAATCTTACATATTTAAATGATATAAGCTCAACGAACAAAATCATGTGGCCCGAAAGCACCGTAAATTATACCGCGTAAAGGGGGAGCGAAATGGCAGTAAGTACAGTAACCAATAATACTCAAACTACTTCGACAAGTACTTCTAAAACAAGTACAAGGAATACAGGCGAAATGGGCAAGGATCAATTTTTGCAGCTGCTTGTAACCCAGTTGAAGTATCAAGACCCAATGAAGCCTATGGAGGACAAAGAATTTGTTGCTCAGATGGCACAGTTCACTTCTCTTGAACAGATGCAAAACCTAAACGCCAGTTTTTCATCTATGAAAGCTTTTTCCCTTATGGGTAAGGCTATAACTGCAACAGTGAAAGATTCAAAGACAGGTGAATCAACAGTTGTAACCGGAACAGTTGACAAGGTAAAAATCGAAAGCGGAAAGTCTTATGTTGAGGTGGGAGGAAAAGATGTACCTGTTGAGAACATAACGGATGTAACAAATGCTTCTGCGGCTCAATTAACAGACTTGATGGCTTTGATTGGTAAAAATGTTAATGCATCAATATCAACCGGAGCAGCTAAAACAAATATTTCAGGTCAGGTTGCCGGAGTGAAGAAGGTCTCGGGAAAAGACTGTGTAGAATTGCAAGATGTTGAGCTGCAGGATGTTGATGTGGAAGTTCCAGAATATATTACAAAATATAAAATTGATTACCTTAAAGATAATATTGGCAAGCAGGTTACTTTGAAGGTCAAAGATTCAAAAGGAAATGAAGTAGAAGTAACTGGTACACTTGTCGATGCAGTTAAGCAGGATAACAAAATCCATGCGCTGCTGGATGGAGTTACGGTCCCGGTAAGTGATGTAACTGGAATTCTACAATAGGTTAAAGCTTTTAAAGTGTAAGAATAAATCAGTTAAGCAAGTGGGTGGTGAAAATGGTAATAAACAACAGACCAGTAATAATTCCATCAAAACCGGTAAATCAGACAACTTCAGTACAGCAGAAAAGCAATACAAGCACAGGTAAAATAGGTTTTGGTGAAATACTTAAAAATAAAATTGAACAAAATTCGGACGTAAAGGTTTCCAAACATGCTGAACTGCGTATGAATGCAAGAAACATTAAAATCAGTGAGGCACAGATGGAAAGAATTAAGAGTGGAGTAGATAAAGCACAGGAAAAAGGTGTAAAAGATTCTTTAATGTTAGTAGATAATATTGCTCTTGTGGTTAATGTAAAAAACAGAACTATAGTTACAGCAGCAAATACTCAAGAACTAAAAGAAAACGTTTTCACAAATATCGATGGTGCGGTTATAGTTTAGCTGGCCCTCTGTGAGGAAGCTAATACACCTCTGAATGACAGAAAGAGGTGACCGTATAAAGAAGGGGGTAATCTTAATATGATGAGATCAATGTTTTCTGGTGTTTCAGGTTTGAAATCACACCAGACAAGACTAGACGTAATAGGCAATAATATTGCTAATGTTAATACAATAGGTTATAAAGCATCCAGAGTTACATTTCAGGAAGTTTTCAGCCAGACAATGAAGGGCTCAGGAGCTCCTGATACTACAACAGGCCGCGGAGGAACAAATCCGATGCAGATTGGTTTGGGTATGGGTGTTTCTGCAGTAGATACTTTATTTACAAGAGGCAGTGTACAAAGAACCGATAATCCTACGGATATTTCAATTGAAGGTGATGGATTATTTGTAGTCAAGGGAGGAACTAATGATGCATATAGATTTACAAGAGCTGGTAACTTTACAGTTGACAAAATGGGTAATTTTGTAGCATCAAATGGTATGAACGTATATGGATGGCAGTTCCATACGGCTGATCCGAATAATCCGGGAGCCAGAATATTTGATACAGAAAAAACAATTGAACCAATAAACATTTATTCAGATTCATATAACGGAAATAAGAAAATCATCGCTCCTCGTTCTACAGACCAGGTTTCACTTGCAGGAAACTTAAACTTGAATGATGCATCTACTGATCCGGCGGTCATTCTTCCATTGACAGTATTTGATTCTTTTGGAAATGAATACAAAGTAGAAGTTAGATTCCAAAAATCAGCAACTGTTGATCACCAATGGAACTATACTGTAGCTGATACTGCAGGAACAGCAAGATTTGCTCCTGTTTCAGGAACCATTACCTTTAATGCAACGGCTGGAAATGAAGGAAAAGCCTTAATTGCTACTGGGGGAGCTAATGCGGCAGGAACTCCGCCTCCTCCGTTAAAAAGGGTGATTACGCTTGGGCTAAATGCTGTTGACAATAGTTTGACTGATATTAAATTTGATCTTGATTTGAGCAGAATAACTCAATACGCTACAGATAGCTCGGCAAAATCTTACAGCGTAAATGGATATAACAGTGGAACACTTGTTACATTTAATATCGGTTCAGATGGAATAATTACCGGTATATACAGTAATGGACAGCAGCAGCCCCTAGGTCTGATTGCACTTGCGAATTTTGAAAATCCAAGCGGCTTGCAAAAAGTAGGAGATAATATGTACATGTCAACAACTAACTCGGGTGATTTCAAAAAAGCATTAAAACCTGGAGGGGAAGGGCTTGGGACCTTGAACCCGGGAACGTTGGAAATGTCAAATGTTGATTTGTCAAAAGAGTTTACTGAGATGATTACAACCCAAAGAGGTTTTCAGGCGAACAGTAGAATTATTACTACATCAGATGAAATATTAAATGAGCTTGTAAATATTAAGAGATAAAGGTAAAATTTAACTAGAAAAGGTCGAGAATGCTTGAAAAATTAATAATTACCTAGGGAGCTGAAATCAAAAAAGAATCTGATTTCAGCCCCCCCTATTGTATTTTTGGGGGAAAAATATTATGATAAGATTGACAAGGTTGAATGGTAAAGAGTTTGTAGTAAATTGCGAAATGATTGAATTTCTTGAGAGTACGCCGGATACAGTTGTGACTCTTGTATCAAATAATAAACTTGTTGTAATAGAAACTATTGATGAAGTAATAGATAAAGTGATAGAATATAAAAGAAATATTAATCCAACCTTGAAGGTAATACAAAAAGAAATTGTTAGAGAAGTTTTACACGAGGAAAATGTGTAGAAATTTTTAATAAAGCTTAATTGAGTAATATCAAACCATTATTTAACAAGATGGTTTTTGATACTTTTCTTTATTTATTCCACATGATTATTATGATACAAAAGCGAAGCAGGATTTCGATGAGAGGATGGGAACTATGGAAGGAAAGCTTAATTTTATGCTAATAATAATAATTGCAATCTTGTCACTAGCTGTTGCTTTTATTGTGATTTATATGGTAATTACAGGAGGACCTGCAAAAGCTCAGGCTGAGGGTAAGCAAAAGCAAGAACAAAAAAAAGTTGAGATTGATTACAAAAAAGCTGTTACATATGCAGTTCCTGAAATGGTCATCAATTTAAAATCAGGTGGCAATAATCCTAAATCAATAATTAAAATAGAAGTTGGAATACTGCTGGGAGAAAAGAAATTCGAAGAAGAATTTAAGGTAAGAGAAGCAGAAGTTAAAGATATTGTCAGATCGACATTTAACAGCAAGACTGGTGATGATGTCGTTGATAATAAGATAGATCAAGTTGCGCAGGAGCTTCTTGTAAAGTTTAAAGCAATGTATAAAGAGCAAAAGGAATCTTCAAAAATATTGAAAGTACTTATTCCATCAGCTTTTGTTCAATAAGATGTATATGAATGTTTCATGTGTTCGGATAAGGAGGTGGTGAAAGATGGGGGACATTTTATCCCAAAATGAAATAGATGAGCTGCTTAAAGCGTTAAATACAGGCGAGATTGATGTCCATCAAATGAAAACCGCTAATGAAGAACGCAAAGTCAAAAACCATGATTTTAGAAAGCCAAACAAGTTTGCGAAAGACCACTTGAGGACTCTGGAAATTATTCATGAGAACTATGCAAGATTGATCACTAACTTTTTATCAGGATATCTGCGTGCACTTGTTCAGGTTGAAGTTATTTCAGTAGAAGAGCTTAGTTATTATGAGTTTAATAATTCTATTTCTAATCCTGCGGTTTTAGGAATAGTTGATTTTTCACCACTGTCAGGTTCTGTTATACTTGAAATAGCTCCTAATATTGTTTTTGCATTAATCGATAGAATCCTGGGAGGGAAAGGCTCGTCAATGCAAAAGGTAAGGGAGTATACAGAAATAGAGCTGGCAATAATTGAAAGAATAATCACACAGCTTTTGAATCTTATGAGAGAGCCATGGGAAAATGTTACACAGATAAAGCCAAAGCTTGATAAGATTGAAACCAATGCCCAATTTGCCCAGGTTATTTCACCTAATGAAATGATTGCATTAATAACCTTGAGCTGTAAGATTGGTGAAATAGAAGGAATGATTAATATTTGTATACCATACCCTGTTTTGGAAACTGTAATACCAAAACTTAGCACTAAATTTTGGTTTTCAATGAGGGAAAAGGCTGCTACTGAAGAGAGCAAGGAATCCCTTGAAAGAAAGATTGAGAGTACAATAGTTCCAATTAGAGTTGTTTTAGGTAATGCGGAGCTTACAGTTGGAGAAGTTGCTGAAATTCAGATAGGAGATGTAATTCAGCTTGATACTAATGTTAATAAAGATTTGATGGTTTATATAGGTGAAATTTATAAGTTTAATGCTCGCCCGGGGGTAAAGAAAAGCAGAGTATCAGTAAAGGTAACGGGTGTGATTAGAGAGGAGGATGAAAATGGGTGAACTACTTTCACAGGCTGAAATAGATGCATTGCTTAAAGGAACATCATTCAGCGAGGAAGAATCATCTCAAAAAGACAGCATTGATTTAACTCCGCAAGAAATGGATGCAATAGGCGAAATAGGAAATATCAGCATGGGAACTGCATCAACCACCTTGTTTACTTTACTTAGTCAGAAGGTTTTAATAACTACACCTAATGTTCAGGTTCTTACATGGGGTGATTTAAAAGAACAATGTAAGGAATCTTTTGTAGCAATAAGGGCAGAATTTACTGATGGACTTAAGGGAACAAATTTGTTATTATTAAAAGGAAAAGATGTGAAGATAATAACAGATTTAATGATGGGTGGAGATGGTTCCAATACAGAAGGCGAAATAACTGATTTACATCTGAGTGCAATAAGCGAAGCAATGAATCAGATGATAGGTTCTTCTGCGACATCTCTTGCTTCCATACTTAATAAAAGGATAGATATTTCTCCGCCTAAAGCATTTAGGACAAATTTGGATGAAAACGATTTTGCCGAATTTGATTCCAATGAGAAGGTTGTAAAAGTAGCCTTTAGAATGGAAATTGGTGAGCTTGTTGATAGTGAAATAATGCAGCTTCTGCCAATAGATTTTGCTAAAGGTATGGTGAGTGGACTTATTACTCAAACTGAAGATAGTGTGGAAGAAAACAGTTTTCCTGAGCCAATGCCGGTTGATACAGGTTATTTAGCAGAAAGTTCTACACAAACTGCTGCAACCCAACAGGCAGCGCCTAATTATCAACAAACTAATCAAAATTATTCGCAGCCAATGACAAGCCCATTTGAACAGGCATCAAACCAAGGACAACCTTATCAGGAGCCTGTGCAAAACAAAGTAAATATGAATATGGGAGCTCAGCAAAAACCAGTCAATATACAACCTATACAATTTCAATCTTTTGAAGAAGGGAGGGCACCTACACAAAAAGAAAGTATTAATCTGCTTATGGATGTGCCTTTGCAGGTAACTGTTGAGCTTGGAAGAACTCATAAACTTATTAGAGATATACTAGAATTTGCACCAGGATCCATAATCGAATTAGACAAACTTGCAGGTGAACTTGTTGATATACTTGTAAATGGAAAGGTTATTGCAAAAGGTGAAGTTGTTATAATTGATGAAAGTTTTGGAGTGAGGGTATCTGAAATAGTTCAACCTTCAAAGAGATTATAGAAGTATTTTATACTATAAAAGTTAAGGAGAGGGATAACATGGGAAAAAGGATTTTGATAGTTGACGATGCTGCATTCATGAGGATGATGATTAGGGACATTCTTACTAAGAATGGTTATGAAGTAGCAGGAGAGGCAGAAAACGGAGTTAGAGCTATAGAAAGATTTAATGAATTAACACCTGATTTGGTTATTATGGATATAACGATGCCTGAACTTGATGGTATACAGGCTGTTAAGGAAATAAAGAAGATTAACTATGAGTCTAAAATCATTATGTGTTCAGCAATGGGTCAGCAGGCAATGGTTATTGAATCTATACAGGCTGGAGCAAGAGATTTTATAGTTAAGCCTTTCCAAGCTGACAGAGTTGTTGAGGCAGTAAGAAAAGTTTTAGGCTAATTGGAGATGAGAAAATGCCCGGCTTTTGGAGTTTGTTTTTAGGCTTAATATATTTTTTGATACTATTTGGGGCGATATTATTCCTGGCTTATGTATCAACCAAATTTCTTGGGACAAAAGTATCTGGTAAGATGAGGGGAAAACATTTTAGAATTGTTGATTCAGTAATTTTGGGATTTGACAAGCAAATATTCCTTGTTAAGGTTGGGGAACAGCTTTTTCTGACTGCGTGTTCCAATAAAGTTATTAATTCTATTACTCTTTTGGATAAAGATGCAATAAAGCTTACCGAAGAAGAAATAAAAGTATTGGAGCAGCAGCCTGAGAATCAAGACAGCTTCAAAAACTACTTGGATATGTTCAGAAAAATATCAAAAAAGGACTCGGTTGATAATATTGATATAACATCAGATAATGAATCCAACAAATTCAAACAAAATCTGAACAAGCTCAAGGGAATTCTTTCAAGAATAAACTCTCAGGAAAACGGAGATGAAAAACTAAATGAATAGCAGGTTGAGATTTGTAGTGCTTATAATGTTAATAATGGTATTGTTTATGACAATTCCTGTAAGTGCCGAACCTGCATTACAAATTCCCAAAATTGGAATTGATATTGGACCGGCAAAGCAACCGCAGGAAGCAGCATCGACTGTTCAAATAATATTACTACTAACTGTACTTTCTATAGCTCCAGCTATCCTTATAATGATGACTTCATTTACAAGAATAATCATTATTCTATCCTTTCTAAGAAGTGCTCTTGGGACTCAACAAATGCCACCTAATCAGGTTTTAATCGGATTTGCAATGTTTCTAACTTTTTTTATTATGTCTCCGGTATTTATACAAATTAATGATCAGGCATACAAGCCTTTTATGAAAGGGCAAATAAGTCAAGATATTGCCTTTTCAAAGGCAGAGACCCCAATAAAAGATTTTATGCTAAAGCAAATAAAAAGCGACAAAGATTTGCTTTTATTTATTAAAATGGCAAAAATGGATCCAACTAAAGTAGAAAAAGCAAAATTGCCATTGACTGTTGTTATTCCGGCATTTATGATAAACGAATTGAAAGTTGCTTTTCAAATAGGTTTTCTTCTTTTTATACCTTTTCTTGTGATTGATATGGTTGTATCAAGCACTCTTATGGCAATGGGTATGATGATGCTTCCACCGGTAATGATTTCACTTCCATTTAAATTATTACTTTTTATTATGGTTGATGGATGGAACTTAATAACCCAGACTATTGTTATGGGATTCCGATAACTCACCCTTAGCCCCTCTCTTTTCAATAGAGGGGGAATTAAGGAATGAAAGGAGAAGGCACATATGGAACAGGGTGCGATTATAGAACTTGCGACTAGAGCTTTACTAGTGATACTATATGTGTCAGGTCCTATGATGCTGCTTGCGCTTGTTGTTGGTTTGGCAGTAAGTATATTTCAAGCAACCACACAGATTCAGGAGCAGACTCTTACCTTTGTTCCCAAATTAATTGCGATACTAGGTGGAGTTTTAATATTTGGTCCATGGATGTTACAGGTTTTAAAGGATTTTACACTGAATCTGTTTCAAAACATAAACATGTATGTAAGATAAAGCAGGCACACTGACAGGAAGTTATGAGAGGGATGGCTGGATTGGATATACTGATGGGGGGCATGCTGATAAAAATAGAAGTTTTTTTGTTGGTGCTTGTGAGAATGAGCTCTCTTTTTATTATCTCCCCGATTTTTGGAAGAAGAAATGTTCCAACTATTTTTAAAATTGGTTTTGCACTAATGGTGTCAATAATATTGATTAATGTAGTTAAATTGCCATTAGAAGTTAACTTATATGGTATGTATGAGTTTTCAATAGCTATTTTTAAAGAATTTATAATAGGGTTGATACTTGGTTATATAGGGTTTGTAATACTATCAGCTATATATCTGGCAGGTCAACTGATTGATACACAAATAGGCTTTAGCATAGTCAGTGTAATAGACCCTATAAGTAACATTCAAGTCCCCATTACAGCAACGCTCTATTATGGTCTTACAATTGTTATTTTTCTTACGATAAACGGTCATCATATGCTGATTGATGCTATAGTAAGAAGCTTTGACGTGATTCCTATTGGATTGGCAGTTTTTTCACAAGAAATGATACCGCAATTGGTTCAGATAATGGGAATGGTTTTTATAATTGCATTTAAAATAAGTGCGCCAATAATAGCAGCAGCATTAATATGCGATGTTGCATTAGGAATATTATCAAGAACAATGCCGCAAATGAATATATTCTTTGTTGGTATGCCGTTAAAAATTGTGTTGGGACTGGCGGCTATAATGATTACACTTCCAGCCTTTATATCATTGGTAGGGTTTTCGATTGATAATATAAATGAGCAAACAAATATAGTAATGAACCTGATGACTTCAAAGAAGGCCGGGGGCTATTAGCTGATATTATCATACATAATTGGAAGAGGGTTAAAATGGTAATACATAATTGTTGGTTTATATCAAACTTAATAAATAGAGCTAACAGCCAGCAGCAAATAGCTAAAAGCTGTTTTTATAGTATCAACCTCCAATTATTTGCTGATGATGAAAAGACAGAAAAAGCTACACCTAAAAAGCGTCAGGATGCAAGGCAAAAAGGGCAGGTTTTTAAGAGTAAGGAAGTAAATTCAGCGGTGCTTTTGCTAGCCATGTTTTTAACCATAAAGTACAGCTGTCCTATGATTTATGAAGAGATTTCACAATATTTTAAAGTTGTTTTTAATGAATACATGAAACGTGACATTGTTGAGATTAGCACGTTAATGAATTTTGTAACCTATACACTTAGTGTATTTACTAAGGTAATGCTTCCTATACTTTTGGTTTCTGTACTGGCGGGATTGATAAGCGGGTATGCTCAGGTAGGCTTTTTATTTACTTTGGAACCTCTAAAGGTTAAGCTCGAAAAGTTGGATCCCATAAAAGGATTTAAAAACATTTTTTCCAAGCAAGCGCTGGTAGAGCTTATAAAATCCTTTATTAAAATTGGTGTTGCGATTTACATAGCGTTTGTATACCTCAAAGGTGAAGTAAACAATGCTTTGAAGCTTGCAGATATGGATATAATGAATATTTTTATATATATTGGTAACTTAGCTATAAATGTTTCAATAGCAATTATAATTGTTCTTGGACTTTTGGCTATATTTGATTATTTCTTTCAATGGTGGGATTATGAGAGAAACTTAAAGATGTCAAAGCATGAAATAAAAGAAGAATAT
>JBLMYQ010000049.1:0-28614 GCA_050258375.1 Deltaproteobacteria bacterium
CAGGATGAATGCGTAAACGGAATTGGAGATAGCTTTAACCCATTTACAGTAGAGTCAACAATGAAAAGCCTAATAAAATACGTTACCAACAAAGGAGCCTACTTAAAAGCAGAAACGGAAAGGTTGAGATTGTTAAGAAAGCCGGAGATACCGCAGCTGCAAAAAAAGCTGTCTTATTGATTGAAAAAAGGGTTCTGGCGCAGGATGAAAGAGACCAGAAGCTTATGGCAAAATATATTAAGCTAAAAGCTTATATAAAAGAGATTGAAGGTTTAGCATCAGCTGAACAAAAAGCAGCACTGCAAAAAGCAGTAACTGCAATTGAGAGCATGGACGCTGAAAATAAAAAAATAGTAAATAGTATTAAAACAGAAATAAATGCTTTGACAAATACATCTACATCAGCAGTATCTGCCGGAACTGAAGATTCTGCAGCAGAACAGATGGTTGCTATCGAAGGTTTTGCGGAAATGGAGAAACAGCAGGATACATATATAAATAACTATAATCCGCTTATAGCAGAATCAGCAATCGAAACCGTTCAAAAATATCTTACCAATAAAGGAGCTTACTTGAAATCAGAAACGGAAAAGATTGAGGCTGTTAAGAAAGCAGGAGACACAGCAGTTGCAAAAAAAGCTGTCTTATTGATTGAAAAAAGGGTTCTGGCGCAGGATGAAAGAGACCAAAAGCTTATGGCAAAATACACTAAGCTAAAGGCTTATATAAAAGAGATTGAAGGTTTAGCCTCAGCTGAACAAAAAGCAGCATTACAAAAAATTGCAAGCACGGTTGAGAGTTTGGATACTCAAAACAAGACGTTAGTTAATAATATTAAGGCTGAAATAAATGCATTAAAAATCAAGCTGAAGCTGGTAACAAACTCTACATCGGCAGTTGCTAAGCCTGCATCCAAGTCAACCAAATCCACAGCCGCAAAGCCTGCACCGAAACCAACTAAACCGATAGCGGCAAAACCAGCAGTAGTTACTATGTCAACTGATACTGCGGCGGACAAACTAATTGAAATCCGAGGCTATGCAGCAACAGAGGCTGAACAGAACAGAATAGTCAGTGATTTGGGAAATGAATTTACTATACTTACAGTTGCTTCAACAATAAAGGATATTAAAAAATACCTCGCAAACAAAGAAGCATATTTGAAAGCAGAGATTTCGAAAGCTGCTGCTGTTAAAAAGGCGGGAAATAATGAGGTTACAAGGAAAGCTATTGAGAAAATTAATAAAAGACTCCTGGCTCAAGAAAAAAGAGATGCCAAAATGATAACTGCATTTACGAGGTTTAAAGGATTTTTAAATGAAATTCAGGATATGGCTACAGAAGAACAAAAGCAAGCTGTGCTTACGGCAGTAAATAGTATAATGACAGCGTATTCCAATAACCTAAAGCTGCAAAAACAAGTAACTCAGGAAATTGCAGCATTAAAAGCTAAATACAAGTCTGGGGTTAATGAAACAAAATATACACTTCCGACTGTTACTGCAGCAGCAGATGCAAATACTGTAACAACGACCCCGGTAAAGGCTGCTTTAATAGATAAAATAATTGCTATCAGTGGCTATAGTGCGACAGAAGCTGAACAAAACAAAATCGCAAATAATCTTCCCGGTACATATGATGCAAATAAAGTCAATTCAGCACTTGCAAATATCAAAAAGTATTTTGCAAATAGAAAAGCCTATTTAAAAGCAGAGATGAAAGTAATTAAGACAATTGAAAATTCAGGGGATAGTACGGATTTAAAGAATGCTATTCTAGCTGTTGAAAAAAGATTTGCAGCTCAGAAAGCTAGAGATGCCAAAGTAAAGGCAAAATTCACAAAGCTGGTAGATTTTATTCTGTTTGGAGATTCAAAATCTATAACCGAAAAGCAGAAGGCAGAGCTGTCAGCGGCAATTGAAGCAAATGTAGAAAATACTTCATTAGAGCAAAGTGTCTCTGAAGAAATAAATATAGCAAAATCAATGTAACTGGTCGAAAATAGAGCAGAGTTCATTAATTTCAAAGTTACTGTAAAAAATAACATATAATATATAAAATGTCATAGATTGACAAAAAGTATATTATATGTTATTTTTGTTTTGACTCATCATAAGCACGTATATATTCAGAAATCATCTATATTATTTCTAATTTTGATTATTATAAAATTACATTATTTCTTTGTCGTATTAAGAATGACAATGTCTAATTTTCTTTTGGGAACAAGTTTAATGTAATAACAATTAGCAATATAGGCATTCACATCTTTACATAAAAAATTTATAAAAGAGGAAGGGGTAATTTTTATGAGCAAAAGTATTGTTACTGCAGAACCAGGAGAATTGAGAGCAAATGATGGACCAAAACCAACTGACCCTCCAGCAGCTGCGCCAGCATCGGTTTCAGCAATGGTGAATCTTGAGATTCTGAAAACAAATTTAACCGGAGTGTTCGAGAGGAAATCTGTAATAAGCGATGACAAAAAAACAGAAACAGTTACAACTGAAACCCTTGTAATCCCAGTAGATTCACCAAAGGGAGGGATGTCGGTTCAGGAGATAATTCAGGAGGTACAAAAGGTAATTGATAAATTCAGCGGAAAACAGGGTGAAAAAGTAGACGGAGATAAAATTAAAGAGAATTTAAAAACATTTTCAACAAGTGCACTTGACCAAATAAATATTGAGCTCCGCCAAGTGTTTTTGTATATCAAAAATGTGACAGAAAATAAGAAGAATGATGATGGTACAACAACGACTACAGAAAAGTCAAAAATTCTTGAATATGCTATTGATATAGTGATTACAAGCGAAATAATGAAAAATGATCTTTTTGACATTAAATCCGTTTCGCTTGCAATCTGGAACACTAACAGGCCCAAAATACTTGAGCGCATGCAGCTTGGAAGCATAGACGATCTTTTAAAATAATCCATGTTGTAGGTCTGTGGCAAGGATGTGAATTCTGAGGTGATTATTTAGTGGGACAAAACGAAGATTACATAGGTGATTTGAAGTTCGCATTACATAGTAAATTTTCCATAGGTAAAGCCGTATTTTGTTTACTCTATGCATTTGGAAAAAACGAGAAAAAAACAGAGCACATTATTAAGGGTTCATGGATAAATGTAGATGAAGTCTTTGATTTAGTAAGCATTGCAGAGCATTTTGGTATTACTATTCCTGATTTTGCCAGAGCGCTGAAGCTTACTGAAGCTTCATTTGAATATGCGACTGAATCGAATAGTGTCACTTTTGCCATTTGCAGCAGCTATGGGGATATTTCTATAACCAGTGAAAAAATAGGCGAGACCCGTTCATGCACTTTAAAGCTTATATTTAAGAACGTAAATTTTAAGCTTTCACAGCTTCCTATCATTGGCAGACTCGTCCATGGCGATGAGCGTTTTGAGCTTAATAGTTTTGATTTCACGTATAATCCTGAAAAGCCAGTATCGTTTAACCTTAAATTTAAACTGATAATTGACGATTTTGAATTCGTATTTGGAGACGACGAACCTAGAAATCTACTTTCAGAAAATAACTACAAGCCTAAAAATCTACTTGCGGCGAATAATGACGAACCGAAAAAATCCAATGAAATTAAATGGTTTGATGTAAATAAATCATTTAAAGTGCTGCATTTTGATAAAGTAGGAGTGGCTTTTGACGGCAATAATATTACTGTATACTTGAATGCCGGGTTTTCAATATCAGTGCTTAAGGTTGATTTTTACGGATTATATCTGTCAATTCCGCTTGCGCCCGATGCAAAATTCGGATTTGGTCTTAATGGACTTGCTGTCACTTTTGATAAACCACCTATAGCAATTTCAGGTGGTCTGTACCATATTCCCGATGAGGATATCTATAATGGAGAGATATTGTTAAAAGTATCAAAATTTACTTTTTCAGCGCTAGGCTCATTTTGCGAACAAGAGGGTGAGCCTAGCTTTTTTATGTATCTTATGCTTGCCTGCCCATTGGGCGGACCTGCTTTTTTCTTTGTAAACGGGCTTGCACTTGGAATGGGAGTAAATAGAGGAATAAAGCTTCCGGATGTAAAGGCTGTTGACACATTTCCGTTTGTTGCTGCGGCAATGGGGACTGGAAAGCTAAGCCCTACAAGTACTATTGGCAGTGTTTTGGGTGAACTGAGTGTCTGGATTTATCCCTCAAAGGGAGAAAACTTTTTGACTGGGGGAGTTAAATTCAACTCCTTTGGACTTATTGACAGCTTTGCAATTTTGATGGTTGAGTTCGGAAATGTGCTGCGCTTTAGTCTTCTTGGAATATCCGAGCTTTCTCTTCCACCAAAGAGCGGTGGAAAAAACGTGAATCCTATTGCTTATGCAAGACTTGAACTAAAGGCAACCCTTGATACTGAAACAGGTTTTCTGGAAATAATTGCTGTACTAAGCAATGAATCGTATATTTTGGATAAAAACTGTAAGTTGACAGGTGGATTTGCGCTTTGTGTCTGGTTTAAAGGAGACCGTAACGGAGATTTTTTTGTATCTCTTGGCGGCTGTCATCATCATGATTTCAAGAATGATAATCGCTATCCGGAACTTGATAAGGTTGGTATAAATTGGAAAATAAGCAATAATCTTAAGCTCGAGGCAGGAGGCTATTTTGCTGTTACACCTGCCTGCATGATGGCGGGTGCCAATTTGGCACTTACTTTTGAATCCGGCAATTTAAAGGCATGGCTTAAAGCATCAGCCGACTTTTTGATTAAATGGAAGCCGTTTTTCTATTCGGCAGAGGTGTCTGTCAGTATAGGTGCATCATATACTCTTAAAATTTTATGGGTTAAAAAAACTTTTACTATTGAGCTGGGGGCTGATCTCAGCTTATGGGGACCTGATTTTTCGGGCAAGGTAAGGATAAAATGGTTTATTATCTCATTTACAGTTTCCTTTGGCAGTGGTTCAAGGAGTGTAAGCTATATTAAATGGGATGAATTTTCAGACAGCTTTCTTCCCAAAAAGGAGAGCAAACCAGCCTTAAGTAGCAATTCAGAGGGGGCAGCTGTAAATGCTGTTCAAATTGCTGAGGGGCTTTTAAAAATTGATAAAACTACCCAAATGAGCTGGGTATCTGCCGGTACTCTTAAAATTACAACAAGCTCAGTTATGCCTTGTACAGAGCTGATATTTTGCAGTGGTGACGCTTCCAAATCCATTACCAAATACCAAGGAAAGCTTGGAGTTATTCCCATGGGCAAAGAAGATTACAGCTCGACAATAACGGTTAGCATAGCAAAGGGTGGGGAAAAGTTAGAGTTGGATTGTTTTAATGTTATTGAAGAAAAAGGAAGCTTTGCGCCGGCTATATGGAAAAACCAAGACCCCAAAGAAACTCCTGATATAAATGATACTACTCCTATAAAAGCTCCGATGGGTGTGAGTATAACAGTAAAAGAGCCGGAGATAACCCATATTCTTCCGGCTGAAGGCTCTTATAAAATGAAGCAGCTTCTTGAAAATGAACCTATAATTAAAAGCTTTTGCTGGAGTAATGAAAAACTGCCGGAAGCAGCCGATTATTCAGAATACAAGTTTAACTCAATAATGGATAAGATTCGAGAGACTATAAAGGACAATCAAGAACGAAGTGATGTTATCAAGAATCTTTCCGGCGAATTTCTGCTGAATACAAGTCTGAATATTAATGATATAGGACTTAATCCGCAGAATTATTTTCTTGCATATCCCATACTTAAAACTACAGGCGGGCAATATGAAATTGGGGGGGAGCAGAGTGAATGAAGAAAACTTGATTTTTGCGCCTAATGCCATACCTCGCATTGAATCAGGCAAATATACGATAGAGGTATCGCAGGAAACTAATATTGAAGGGTGCAAGCTTCAGACTGCTTCTTTGGATTTTGATGTCAGGACAGATAGAATTTCTATGAATTCGGGGGAAGTTTATTCGGTTTATCCCCCAAAGGATAGCTGTGGCACGTTTGGAAACTGCCTTCCGCATATTGTTCTCCATAGACATACTCTTCCGTGGGAGAGGAATATAGGTGAAAAGGGAATTACATGGCTGGCACTTCTTATTATTTCTGAGGATGAAAATGCAGTATGTGAATCCATGAAATACGCTGATGCCAAAACCGGACCTGATAATATACTTTTTCCTAAATTTACAGGAGAGGAAGAGCCAGACCCTGAACAGATTTGCCAGACTATTACTATTCCGTATGAGCTTTTTGCAGATATTCTTCCTACGGGAGAAGATTTACCATATTTGGCTCATGCAAAAGGAGTAAATCTGGATAATAAGGTTACTGACAGTGAGGTAAAGGGTGAATGGTTTTCATGTATAATTGCAAATCGGTATCCGCTCACACCGGATACTGTTAACGGCAGAATAAAGCATAAAGCTTATCTGGTTTCAATGGAAGGGTTTGAGGATTATATATTTGAACCTGAAAATCGCAGCAAAGATTTAAAGAAATACAGCTCTGTGCGAATGTACTGCATGTATTATTGGAGCTTTGAGGTGAAGAGCAATGAAGCATTTGATTTTTATGCACTTGCCAATCAGCTTAAAGCAGACATTTTTCAAGCTGATTCTACTTCTGTAAAAGAGAATGAGCCTCTAAAGAAGCTTCTTAATATTGGGTATGTACCGATGAATCACTATTTCAGGGAGGGAAGTTCATCAGTATCATGGTATCACTCTCCATTTATACCGCAGAAGCCTCAATGGAATGATAATGTACGGTATCATTTTCTTGCTGATGAGCTTCTTGCATATGACCCCCAAAATGGTATGTTTGATATAACTTACTGTGCAGCATGGCAGCTTGGAAGGCTTATGGCATTGCAGGACAGGGATTTTTCAAGAAAGCTTTTGTCATGGAGACTTTCAAACAAACATCAAGCTGTTCAAAACCAGATGTACAAGCTGCTTCATAATAAGCTGTGCAGTGCAGAATTATTTGAAGCAAAAGTAAGTAATACAAAAGCAGCAGCCGCTGAATTATGCAGGCAAACCTGGGAATCAAATGTGAGAGATTTACTGGATATTTGCGGCAAATCAGATGGCGGTCGCAGCTTGGATGCTTGTAACTGTAAAAGCAGTGATGCTGAAAGAAATATAGCCGGAAGCCTGAAAAACCGTTTAAAAGATTACATACCGTTAAAGCAGGAAGATATTTTGGATTTCTTAAAAAGTGAAACAAAGGAATGATTACTATATGACTAAAAGCTGGATACCTCAAGAACATGATTTTACTGATTTTTTTGAACTCCCAATAAAGCTGAGAGCAAATGAAGCAGATGAACCGGATATGAGTGATGAAGCTGTCTTTCACAGCAAGCTTATGCATTTATCGCTGCTGTATGATGTGCCATTTTCCTATCTTGTTCCATCTGAAAAAATGCTGGGAATGAATGAGATACGCTTTTTCTGGCTGGATTCTAACTGGATAAGGCTTTTTCTGGATGGGGCATGCAGTCTTGGCAGAAGTGCTTCCATTGATTATACAAATGATACAGTATTCCTTAAGAATATATTCAATGAGGCAATCAAGCAAAATATGAATATACGGAGAATGCTTCAAAATAAGGAGCCTATAAAAAGCTCCGCAAATGATAATTATAGCTGTACCGGCTTTCTGCTTCGCTCGCCATTGGTGGGGGGATGGAGAGGGCTGGAATTTATAGCATATGCTGATTTGGATGGAACCCAAAAGCTGACTACACTTCGCCTTGAAACCTTGTCAGCAGAAATACTCCTCGGAATTTTCAGCGGGGAAATTATCCGGCTTGATATAAAAGAGCCGCCAGAGGGCTTCCATTATGGCTTTAATAAGGAAGCTGACGGAAAGCAGACAAAACTGAGTAAGCGTCTTAGAACACTTGACAGCGGTAAGCTTTATGATGATTTAAACATTCCAATAGAGGAAAGAGAGTCTGTAGTGCAAAAGGAAAAGAAAACAAGGGTTATTAACTTTTCTGCTGCTGCAAAGGAGATTAAGAAAGGGCTTTTTCCAAATTCCGAGGAGGCTGCGACATCTGCACATATTGCACTGGAGATGATACAAAATCCATATATGCTCAAAATAAAACAAAATTAATATGAAAGGGGTTAATACACATGAATGCTCTTGAAAAAAAGCTGTTTAAGGAAGCACAAAAAAATGGAGGAACTTTAAAACTGGATTTTAAAAATGACGAACATTATGAATACTATATGTCAAAGCTTGAGAAAAACGGTGCGAGTTTGCAGACAACACCACACCTGATGAAATTGATTGAGATTGAAAGAAATAAGGCTAATTTCAATGTTGAATTGAATAAAGAAGATATTGTTACAGGCCCTGTTGATGATGCTTTTATTACATTACCCTATTATTTAGGAAGCTCCCCAAACATTAAAAACTGCTATGCAGTTCAAAGCACTTGCAGTAAGTCTGATAATGAAAGTCCGACAAGCATGTTTGCTTTAGTAAAAGCCAGCTATATCAATGAACAGAGAAGTGTAATATTAGACTATACAGTATATGATGAAATCAACAAGATAAATGTAGTCTCAGACACTGTTCCGTTTTCTGACTGCAAAGACCCAAGTACGGAAATCCAGGCAGATATTGGCAGTCTGCTTGACGGTAAACCAAGAAAATATAGCATTAGTGGGCTTTTTACAGAGGTTGCCGAAAATTGCAGCGGAAAGACAGAACTGAATGCCACCCTGACAACCAATCAAAGCGTTGTTATCAATACGGATATTGTAAAAAAGCTAACCCTGAATGCTCCTGTTCCAAAGCCAGAATATCAAAAACATGAGCAGGTCAAAGTGTCATATAAGAGAGATTCACAGGTTGGGGAATTTGATTATTCATATGACAATGAGCCTTTTAAATATAACAATAAAAAATATATAAGGTTTTTACTTGATGTATCGCTAACTTTGGAGGTAAATGGCGGCTTTGAAATTGTCGGACTTGATACTGACTACGGATACCGTCTGAACATACGGCATCCGGATGGTGGGTCAATTAAATACTCAGTTGCAAATGCAAAAATCAGTATTGATCCATCAAACCATGCAAAGGCTACGGTTAGCCTGGCTCCTGTTTATGATGAGCAGCTTAAGAAAGAAATAGATGCATTTTGGGGTGTATCCCTTGAGCTTCTTGAGGATCAGATATCAGACAATCTTGATATATATGGGCAATTTGCTTTTTTGGTTTCTCCAAAGGGAAGCAGTAATCTATTTTCCGTGAGTACATCGTTTACAAGTATTTCCTCAGGCTTTAAGCCGACTCCGAGTAATATCAAGTCACTTCCGATTTATATTCAGTGGGGATGTCTTGGTAAAGATACATTAATCACGCTTGCTAATGGAAGTAGTGCAAAAATATCAGAAATTAATATTGGCAGCTCTATTATGAGTGTAAACGGAGAAGAGAGAAAAGTTGTTGATATTATTACCGGAAAGGATGAAACGATTCTGTCTGTTACAACCGAAACAGGAAGGAATATTCTTATGACAAGTGACCATTCGATCAAAACGCCTTCGGGCTGGATTACTGCGGGTGAGCTGAGTGAGGGTATGGAAGTAGAATGTGAAAAAGGTATTGAAGTCATAATGAATGTAGTAGAAGAACAGTATAATGACATAGTATACAATCTTAAATTTGAAGAGGAAACCGGTATTATCGGAAATGGCTTTATTATTGGTGATTATGATATGCAGCAGCGTATTAAGCCTCAGAGAGAAAAGGTTTCTATAATTTGGTCGAAAGAAACCAACGCAGTGGCTTTAGAATTAGAAAAGCTTGCGGAAATGAGATAAAGGAGTGTTATTTATGAATATACAGTTTCATTATTATATAGTACGTTATTTATCAAGTGTATTAGGTTTCGATGATAAAAACAGCAGGTTAATTGCGCAAACGTCACAATTTATTGATGATAGTAAAGAGCAAATACCTGTTGAATTTCCAGAATCCGATGTTTCTGAAAAAATAAGGGAACGCGGTTTGGATTTTAATGCTGGGAATAATGTTGTAGTTTATATTCCAAAAACAATACACAGCAGCTTTGATGATTTTGCTGATTTTAAAATAGATAATAAGGACAATATTTGCTGGACTGGGCTTGTTCCTTTTCATTACACTCCTGATTCTCCTCTTAAATCTCAGTCCGGTACTGAAAAGGAATCCTGCTTGGGATATAAGATACATTCAATAAAAAATTATAATTTTAATGAGCATGAAATTTTTAAACCTCTTATAGATGATGCTGTAAATATGTATAAAAGTGCTAAGACTGAATACGACAAAATAGAAGCAGCAGTAAGAATAGGTGCAATTGCGCATATGCTTGCAGACAACTATGCGCATCCCTATCTAAATGGTTTTGTGAGCTGGATTAATGACACAGAGGCTCTTCAGGTTATTAACGGAGATGTCGCAGGGACTGATTTGACTGCTAATTATATCCTTAATGATGCCGAAAAATCGAAAATAAGCAAGGTTGGATGCTATCGCATGAAAACTGCAATGGATGACTCCTTTGTCAAGGTTACCTTCAGCCAGCCAAAAGTTAAAAATGGTCCGTCTGTTGAAACTCATCAGACAGACAACCTTAAAAGCTTTATGGATGCGGCTAAATGTCTTTATTACTTTTTCAGAAAAATCACAGGCAAGCCGGATGGGGAAGAAGCTGTATGGGAAGGTACATATAAGCCTATTCTCAGAAAAATGTTGAGTTTTCGTGAAACTGATATTAATAAACTTAACGAGGCTTGGGAAAAAGAATGCCCAGATATTGAGTTTTCCTATAGCGCGGATGATATAAAGACAAAATTAGGAAAGTCAGCTTATTCAGATTATCTTTTCTCTGCTGCAATTGTTGCAGATGACATGCGAAAATCAGTAATTTCTAAGGAGGATGAAAAAAATGTTTAGAACATCAAATAACTCTGATGGAAGTATTATCTTCTCCCCTGTGAACCTTAACAAAGATGAATTTAGTATTTTAATTACAGGAATGGCAGAAAAGCTAGATAGAGAAAGCATTCTTACTGTAACTCTTTATGATAGTACAATGAAAATGGAGGTTCTAAACGAATCAATCAGCTTTGATGGAAACAAAGACAACAATATTAAGTATGAGCTAAAAAATACAATACCCAATAGAACTACAAATTATAAAGTTTCTGCTATTTTATATTCTGATGGTGAAACTTCTATTGCTGAGAAGTCACAAGACATAGTTATTGAGTCTTCCCAAAAGCTCATAACCTGCACGTTTAAGGCGCCTGTACACAAAAAAGGCACAAATAATACAAGTGACCCAATTCTTGTTTCATATAATGAAATGAGTAATGGGGCTGCTGATTACTCATTTCCACAAAATGCTGATTATTACAATCAAAATAATAAACATGCTATCGATATTGTTTTGCCTGTAAATATTATGTTTAAGCTTGATACGAATTACAAATTTGTTAGTGCAGTAGCACTGCTTTTGCTCACAGATAAAAATGGGAATATATTTATGCACTGCGGTAATCCCAAACAGAATGAAATCAAAATGGCGGATAACGACTTTACCATTTCTTTTAATGAAAATTGGAAAAACAATTTGCCTATTGATACTTATTATAATGAAGCGCAAGATTTTAAAGTTTCTTTAAATCTTACAGTAGAGGCTGCTGCTAAAAAAGAAGCACCTTTTACAGGAACGCGTACTTTTGTATGGGAGCCATCTGCAGATAATTGTCCTGCCATAAAGCTCAATTGGAAAGCAGATGCCCCTGAAAGGTAAAGTCATATTTAAAGGAGTGAACTAAAAGAGTTGGATACAGAGCAGCTTCTAATCCCTATATCAATTAAGGCTATGGCGGTTGGTGCACTGCCGCCAAAAGGCAAAAATTTCGCTAATAGAGCATACATATATTCATCTCTTGATGAATCTCCTCTGGGGAATAAGCTGGAGCCAAATATGTTGAGCTCTCATGATTATGAAGACCAAGGTGTCCATCTTCATTGGATACTGCCTGATATAATGAAACAAGGGAAGCAGGATGAAGATGATAAGGGCGGGGAGATTGTCCAATATCCATCTGTTCCAAACAGATGGTATATAACCAGGCTATGGACAATAAACAGTGATAGCAACGCAGCAGTACATGCTGTAAGTTGGTTGGTAGAATCAGATGCTCTTCAAGGGGAATGCGGAGAAGACAACAATAATGCCAACAGTCCAATGATTCCGACCCTTGAAGATTCTGAGCAGCAGTACCGCTTTCTTGGGAGAAGCTATCCTGCAAGCAAGACTGCTGCCGTATGTACGGAATATCTTGAGCAGCTTACAGCGGTTGCGCCGGGACTTCCTGCGTTTTCTGCATACTATCCCGACTGTAGAAATGTATTTGGATTTTATGACAGTCTTCTTGATGAAGATGGGAAAATGCTTGAAAATGCTGATATAACTTATGTGGTATGCGGATGGTATGAAACCCAATCTGAGGATATTTTAAAAGATATCAACAGTGTTGAAAAATGTGCAGAAAACCTTAAATGGAAAGTGCCGGAGAATTTAAATTTTCCGGCAGTATCACTTTGTCATGGCACAATTTATGGGATTAACTGGACTAACAATAAAAAGAATTATTCACGCACCATTCCTGACCCGGAGCTTGCTGTGGGCAATACTACGGCAGAAGCTCTTGCAGCACTTGCAGAATGGAAAAAACCAAGCGGACTTACGACTGAGCGAATGCTTAACCTCTTTTACAGTGGAAATGGTGCTCTTTTAAATGAAAAGAATGGCTTGCTGATAAGTGAAAACAGGCTGCATGAGGATAGGTTCGGCAAGGAGGTTCCTATTACTCAGGTTGCATTCAAGGAAAAAGAAACCTCCGAAAAGCAAGCAGGTCACAATGATTTACATCAGAATGCTTCAGATGACTATGAAATGCTTAATAAAATTAATTCTGATTATATTTCTCTTTTTAACAAAAATGGAGAGCTTCAGGATATGCAGGAAGAAGTCTATGATCTTTGGTATAAATATATGTTTATTGAACAGGATCCTTTTGCTCCGGTTGATAAAAATAAACTTCAGCAAAGCCTAGTCGAACAGATTAATAATCTTGATAAAGAAATTATAGAAAAGAGAAAACAAGTTAAAGAGCTTGCAAGCAATATAGATTCAGACATCGAAGCTCTTTCAAAAAAGCCTGAAAGTAACAGCAGACCTATAAAGAAGAATGGACAAGCTTTTTGGATGCCTAATGAGCCGGTGCTTCTTTTAAGTGGAATACAAAGGGACCGTGTCCATGGAGAGGATGGCAGGTATTCCAATGATGGTAACTTGTTTTGCAGAAATACGGCACAGCTTATAGATTCCCTTACAATTGATAAACTTGATGGTATATTTAGCACTCCAAATACTGTATATGCAAATAATATTTTGGATATGGCTGATATACCAAAGAAAATTGCTCCATTTGTAGCAGAAGCATTAATCATAACTCCATCATTTGCCCCAAAGCTTGCTATGTATATGTTGGATTCACTCCAATGCAAAACTGATAAAAATATGGAAATGCTTACAGATGTTATTAAAAAGCTTCAAAGTGCTCCGTTAAATCCAACTCTCAATAATTTGATGGAACGTACGGCTTTAAGCGGTGCATCAGGTTTCAATGGTGTATTTCCGGAAAGGAATGCAGTTTCTTATTGGATACAGCCGTGGATTCCCTTATTTATAGAATGGTCTGCAAGATTTTATTATGATACTGATGTTCTAATGTCCGAACCTTCACTAAATAACTGGAATTTGAATGAGTCAAGTGCTGACTACGCCTATAAAAAAGAATTACCACAGTCTGATCAATTTACTGTTATCGAAGGGAGAAGCATACTTGCTCCAAATGGTGCATCGATTACAGCAAGCTGTGCTTCACGTTATCTGAATAATGATTCATTGGTTGATGAGGCATTGGACATGGATGTTCTTTCACAGGCACTTAATGGAACTAATAGATTTTTTGTCATGAAAAAAGCGGATATAAAGCTGCCGGTCAATCTTGTTAACGCAAAGAATAAAGAGCTTAGAGATAAGGTGTTTGAGCTCATAAAAGATTATGAACCGGAAATTTCAAATTTTGATAACTTTTTTTCTCCTGTGCGCGCAGGCTTTCTTAGATTTTCTGAAATACGTATAATAGATTCTTTTGGTCAGCTTAAGATTCTTGCCCCGGAGGGTATGGCAGCTGCAGAAAATATGCGAAGCAGTGCAAGCGTATTTCAAAAGAACATTATGCTGACGCCAAGACTTATCCAGCCATCAAGGTTAAATTTCTGCTGGCTTAATCCGAACTGTGATGCACCTCAAGGTGAAGACAATCACGAATCACCTATATGCGGCTGGTTTCTGCCTAATCATACGGATTGTTCGGTAATGGTATATGATGGAAGTGGCAATTTGCTTGGCAGTATGCAGAGAGTAAAGCTTGAAAAACCAGTAGTCTGGAAAAATCCTCCTGAGAAGGGAGGAGGAACTGCTCCACTTCCTAAAGATATGAACCCAACACTATACAAAATCATATCCCCGCTTTTAGAAATCAGTGAAAGTAAAAAAGTCGACATGCTGACACCATTTCTTAACCTGATTGATTCTGCACTCTGGAGCATAAATCCTACAGCTGCACAACAATATAATTCTCTCGGACAATATATTGGGCGGCCGCTGATAATTGTAAATGCAAATCTGCAGCTTGAGCAAAGCGGTATACAAAATAAATACAAACAATTTATGAAGTCCAAGTCAGACCCTCCTGACGTAAAGAAAGCAGAGTTTTCTATTCATGTCGGAAGAAGAAATAACCACAATGATGGGCTTATAGGTTTCTTTTGCAATGATGATTATGGTAAGTTTCAAATATTGTCAGACGAATCATTTGTAGATTCACCGGAAGAATCAGAAAAAATGCATGAAGAAGAAATTGATTATTTTGTTAAAGATAATACCGTAACTCTTACAATTGGCGATGCCTATCCAACAAAGCTGACAATGATTATGGACTTTGCTGCTTCTGTAGATTTTATAAGCGGTATTTTACCAATAAAAACAGTGAAGGTCGAAGACCAGATAGTTAATGAGGGTCTGAACAAACTCTACTTTACAATATTTTCAGCACCTGTATTAGGTGATATTTCTGAATTTTCAGTTCCATGCCCTAAACTTGACGGAAAGCAGTGGAAATGGCTTCGTTATAGCCAGAGTACAGGAGATGACATACCCCTGGCATCAAATCAAGCTTACTTTCCGAAGGCACCTTTCTGTGCTGAGGAAGGCTGGCTTCAGCTTAAGCTGAATGAAGATACAAAATAAACCAGTAAGGAGATAGTTATATGTTTAGAAATAGCTATGACATCCAATCCAGATTTCCTATATGCCGCTTCAGTAAGGATTACATATATGTTCAGGAAAGCAGCTCAATTGCTTCTGATAATACATTTTCTGATGAAATAACACTGCATATAATGAATACCTGCAATAATGAGTTGAGTTTTAACAATAGTGATCTTCTAACAGCTGATGCAGTCAATCAGATACTATGTTCCAAAGATAGGGTGCTGAGCAAAAATACATCAGCAATTCGTTTGCAAATTCCCATTGGAGATAATCCTGCTGCTTTTGTCAACAATACAGCTTATGAGGATTTTACTATGAACATTGATTCTGTAGGATGGGAGATTTCAAAATGGGAGGAGTCTTGGGATAATACGGTTAGCTGCTCAATAATATCAAAAAGCTCTAAAATGATTCTCAAAGAATATGAGTGTATTTCGGTTGAAATAGGAAATATTATTTCGTATTGTGTACCAGGAGCGACATATATAATGATAAAGCTGGAAAATGTAGCAAATGCTTCTCAGGCTTTAAAAACTTTTCATTTACTTAAAAAGCCGACTCCTTTGGATATTATAAAATTTACCGCGGCTGACTCAATAATTCCTAAAGGCGGCAGCGCAAAGCTTACATGGAAAACGGCAGGAAAAACAAAGGGTAAAATCATTCCAAATGAATTTAGTATTGACAGTAATGTTTTTGAGTATAAGGAAAATTTGTCAACATCAAAAACCTATACTCTGCAAATAGAAAATGAACATGAAAGCTGTAATGAATCCTGCTCCGTATATGTTTCACCTCCTATTATCAAAAACTTTGAATGTGATTTCCAAACCCGTACCGCTTGTTGGGAAACTAACTATGCGTCGTCAATCACCATTAATGATGAGGTATGTGCTTCAAGCGGCAGCAAGACCTTTGCTTCAGACGTACAAAGGGCAGTTATTAAATGTGAAGGATATTTGTATAATGCACAAAAAATTCTATACAATACATTAACCCCTCAGATTGGACTAAAATGCCTGCTTTTAATATTCAAAGGCTATACAGTAATACGCTTAAGCTGGGATTCCCAGAAAGCAAAAGAATTCAAGCTGGTAATTCAGGAACCTGCAAATAATAGGTTAACTGATTTAAGTTCCGGAAAATTTGAGTATTTATATGACCACAGCTTTGGCAAGCTAAGAATTTATGCTGAAGATAGCTCGTCAAACCAAACTGAACTTTATAAATCTGATAACTGGAAGTAATCAGATTCACAACACATATCAATATAATAGGAGTAAATACTATGAGTAATAAGATTGAACCTACTGCAATTTATGCAGAATGGCTGGAGACAGACAGCATAATCACAGCAGATAATGTAAATAACTCGCTGGTTCTTTGTCTTGTAAATATAAGCAGTGAAACAATAAGTGCTGAGGTGAACGACAATATTAGGCTTGGCTTTCCCGTAGGTGATGAAAAATATCATCTTACTACTACAGATTTGGCTAAACAGATTGCTTGTACTCCACCTTATGATTGGAAGTCGGAATTTGATGAAAGTAATTGCAGCTGGATTATATCACCCCAAAGCAGCTTGAGTATTGAAAGTAATGATAGTATTGTGATTGTTTTCAGTAATATCGTTTCAGATAAGAACCGAAGTTCTATGAGCTGTCTGAATATTGATTTTGAAAGCTCTAATGGCATTAACTCGCGCATACAGCTTCCGGTTTTTATGCTTGAGGCGCCAGTGCACATAAAAAAATTTACCTGTGACCACAATATGATAGGTATACTTGATGAAATAACTTTTAACTGGGAAACTATGGGGGGAATAACCAATCCTAATCAAAAAGACAGCAAAACAGGGATTTTCCTTTTGCCTGATTACACAATAGGTAAAGATTCGCAGTTAAAGCCAGTAGATTCTGCAACCTGTACGGTTACTGAAACCATGGACTTTTCACTTTGTGTTTCCAATGGTAAGGAGACTGCAATTGAACACTGCCCGATATATGTTTATACTCCTGAGATATGTAACTTTAGTTATACTAAAGCTGAAAATGCAAGCAATAAATTTACCTTGAATTTTACCTTGAAAAATACATGCCACTGTTATATTAACAAGGGCATAGGGCGGGTTGATTGTAAACCTTCTTATTCAGATGGCTATCTAACGGCAAGTGGCTCTGTGGATGTAATTTTAAACAATTCTGCAATCTTTCGTTTATCCTGTCTTGATTCTGAGAATGTTATATGCAAAGAAATAACGATAACACTATAATTGGACTGGTAAAGCCAGTCCAATTATAGTGCTTTAAAATTTATATATCAGCTGCATCAAGGTATTGGGTATAATGCTCGCCATTGCCGTGAACAAATATCTCAGAAGGATAATAAGCACTGCCTTTATTAATAGATGCAGATAGGACTTGCTCCACTGCACGGGATTGGGTCAATAATACATCTTCTCTTTCATTTCTTATGTAACCAGACAATCTAACTGCGCCGTCTCCAGGATTTATTTCTAAATCTTCTTCAATCAAATTAAACATACTATAAATACGCCTACGACGCTGCGGTACTTCAACAGCACCCCCTAAGTTATTATTCCCACTCATATCCTCAGGGTTATAAGGGTCATTCTCCGGCTCTATTTTAATTATGCTTAAAGCAGTTATAAGTCTTTCATCATAGTCCTTTTTTTGCAGAAAGCTGCTCAAACTAACATCTTCATTAGATGTAACAAAAATAGGGCTGAAATTAACGTAGTTGTCCCGCAGTAAATTAAGATTCCATAGTGTAGCCTGCTGCAGCAGACCTGGTTCTGCTGCGTCGAAATTAATATCATTTGCATGAAAAGTTACTGTTCCATCATATAAAGCAGCCCGCTGAATATTTTCGGTAGCTGCTCTGAATCCTATACCCCAGATTTCATCACCCATTCTACCTTCAATATCCGCTAAATCCGCAGGAAAGCCATTGATATTTACTACATTATCATCCACAGCCCATATCTTATGGTAGCCTAAGTCTATCATTGCCTGAAGCGCAGCAAACCTGCTTGCACCAAACCCAACAATGTCCAGCGAATTTTCATTTGGAGTGAATTTGTAACCGATGACCTTAACATCTGCAAAGTTGCCGATTCTATCATGATAGTAATTATATTCGCTCCAATGGACTACAACATATAGAGTTCTTCCCGAACGCAATGGGGCATACCAGGGTACAATGTCATCATCAAAAGTATGCGAATCGAGATAATCTGCAAAGTCAGCCCTTGAATTGGCGTTATCTAAAATTGTATGCATCCAGTTTGCCCGATTGCTTGAGACAACCACCATCGGTATTTCATCCTGATTGACATCCGGTATTCCATCATGATTGGTATCAGCTGGCCAATTAGCATATAATTTTAAAGTAGTGTTAGGAGGGTAACAACCCGTTTCTGTTAATTTCTGTGCTCTTTTTGTAAAAAGCTGTTTGTAAGCAGCACCTTGGTCATCTGGGATGACTATGTCGGTGAGAGGCGAATACTTCTGATTAATTAGGTTTCCTCCGTAATTTGGATTGTTTCTAGCATTAATAACCATAATAACTCCTTTCGGTATAATAACAATAAATACCATTACTGTTATTATATGCTATCAACAGCTATTTACATTGTCAATTATTTTTTTACAAATTTATGTCAAGTTAAAAAGTTTCTTGTCATATTTATAATCAACAAGAATTCTCTTTAAAGTACTCTGTGACCAGACATTAAAAGATGCTTTGACCCTAAAAATGTAAAAATATATATCTATTGACAATTTAGTTAACGTATTATAACATTTTGGTGACAAAAATTTACATCATTTCTAATTATTATAAAATCTATAATCTTCTATAAAAACATCAAATAAATAAATCAATCAAGGATATGTGGGTGCTATATGAAAAAAACATTTAGCAGTGCAGAAAATCACCAAAGCTTTTCGGGGGACACCGGGAAACTAGCGCCAAATAACACCCAGAAAGCAGAATTCGATATCAATATTCCGCAGATAATACTTCCAAAGGGTGGAGGCGCAATTAAGGGCATTGATGAAAAATTTTCAGTCAATGCCTCAAATGGCACCACTTCAATTACAATTCCTTTTCCAATTTCTAAAGCCAGAAATGACTTTTCTCCTCCATTGAGCTTGAGCTATAACTCAGGCAGTGGGAACAGTACTTTTGGGCTGGGCTGGAATCTTGACCTGCAATATATTCAGAGAAAGACCGACAAACAGCTTCCTCAATACAAGGATGAGGATGAAAGTGATGTCTTTATTTTATGGGGAGCAGATGACCTTGTTCCAAGTATGAAGCTGAATGAGGAAAATTTGTGGATTGAGGATGAGCCGGAGAATTTGTATCCGAATATAAAGGTTAAGAGGTATAAACCGAGAATTGAAGCAAGCTTTTCAAGGATTGAAAAAATAAGTAGCGGAGGATATTCCTTCTGGAAGGTAACTACAAAGGATAATATAGTTACTTTTTATGGTAAAACCTCTGAGGCAAGAATATTTGATCCAAATGATGATACACGGATTTTTAAATGGCTTCCGGAGCTAAGCTATGATAATAAAGGTAATTGCATTCAATATTCTTACATTGAAGAAAATTTAGCAAATGTACCTGATGAGTGTCATGAAAGAAACAGACATAACAGCTTATTAAAATTTACAAACAAATATCTGAAAAGTGTAAGATACGGAAATAAAAATGCTTACTATCCCCGGACAGATAATCCTTATAATATTGATAATCCAACTAGCCTGGAATATTTCTTTGAAATAGTTTTTGATTATGATGACCATAATGACACAAATCCTCTTCCTGTGCCACAAAAACAGTGGCAATGCAGATTAGACCCATTTTCAGATTTTAGGTCAGGGTTTGAGATCCGTACCTACAGGCTTTGCCGGAGAGCTTTATTTTTTCACTATTTTAAAGAATTAAGCTCTGAACATGAAATAACTCCTTATCTTGTCCGTTCTTTTAACTTCAATTATAAAAGCTTTTATGGTACAGATTCTTCTTTGGAGATTGAAGCTGATTTGCTTGTTTCATTAAAGGAATATGGATACCGTAGAAATGGCTCCGGCGGGTATGATAAAAAAAGCTTACCTCCGATGGAATTTGAGTATAATACTTTTTCATGGAATACGGAGCCGCAGAGCCTTTCACAAGAAAGTATAAAGGGCGCGCCGGAGGGTCTTAATGATAATTACCAATGGGTGGATTTTTATGGTGAAGGGATTGACGGAATACTAACTGAGCAGAATGAAGGATGGTATTACAAGAGTAACCTTGGAGATGGTAACTTTTCTTTCCCCAAGCTGATTTCGCCTAGACCTTCATTTAATGGAATGGCAAAAGGAGGCTTACAGCTTCTTGATATTGAGGCAAATGGTAAAAAGTATATAGTCAGTAATGATATTAATATGCCCGGATATTTTGAGCAGAAGGACAATGGAGAATGGTTGAAATTCAAATGCTTTGAAAGCATCCCCAATATTGATTTTAAAGACCCTAATGTAAGGTTTATAGATTTAAGTGGAGATGGTATTCCTGATATTATCATCACTGAGGATGACGTTTTTATCTGGTATCAGTCAAAAGGCATCAAAGGATATGAGACTCCTAATATTTCGAGAAAAGGCTTTGATGAAGAAAGAGGGCCGGTGGTTGTTTTTGAAGATTCTTTTCAGACTATTTTTCTCGCAGATATGTCAGGTGACGGATTGATAGACATAGTGAGAATAAGGAATGGAGAGATATGTTATTGGCCCAATATGGGTTACGGGCGGTTTGGTGCAAAGATAACCATGAATAATTCTCCTTTGTTTGATATACCTGATATGTTTAATCCTGAATATCTTTATTTAGCTGATATCAGCGGTACAGGAGCCACAGATATTCTATACCTTGGTCAGGATAGATTCAGAGCGTGGATAAATCTATGCGGAAATTCATGGAGTAATGTTAAGGAGATAGAGCCGTTTTTTGATACTTCAAAGCCCAATCAGCTTTCGGTATTGGACTTTTTAGGAAATGGAACAGCCTGTATTGTTTGGTCTTCGCCGCTGCCTCATTATATAAATACCCCTATGAGGTATATTGACCTGATGGGCGGGAAAAAGCCATATATAATGTGCAGATATAAAAACAACCTCGGAAAAGAAACAAATATACAATATAAAAGCTCAATCTTTTATTACCTGAAGGATAAAAAGGAAGGCAATCCGTGGGTAACCAAGCTTCCTTTTCCTGTGCAATGTGTAAGCAGGCTTGAGACAATTGAAAAAGTTACAAATTCTCATTTTATTAATCAGTTTTTCTATCATCACGGATTTTATGACAGTAATGAACGTGAATTCAGGGGCTTTGGAATGGTTGAGCAGTTGGATACCGATGCATACGAGAATTATGTAAAAGCGGGTGCTTCTAATATTATTGATGAGCATCTGCATCAAGCACCTGTTTTAACAAAAACCTGGTATCATACAGGTGCATTTATTGAAAAGAAGAATATCCTTTTACATTATCAGAATGAGTATTATAAAAACCAGGAGTTTAGTGAATATCATCTTCCTGATGCATATATTGATTATGAAGGCGTAACAGAAATTAGTGCGAAAGAAATAAAAGAAGCATTAAGAGCCTGCAAATCAATAGTTTTAAGGCAAGAAATATATGCGTTGGATGACAGCGAAAATGACAAAAAGCCTTATTTAACTGCTGAGCACAGCTATTATATAAAGCTTTTACAGCCTATGCTTACAAATAAGCATGCGGTATTTCTCATGCTGGAGAGAGAATCTATTTCTTACAATTATGAGCGTGATACTAAAGATCCAAGGATTACTCATTCTTTGAACCTTGAAATTGATAAACAGGGGAATATCCTTAAATCAGCAAGTATTGGATATCCAAGACAGGTTGCTGATATTTTGCTTCCGGCTGAGGTACAGGCAGAACAAAGCAAGCAGCATATTACAATTACTCAAAATGATTTTACAAATGATATCATAAACGACTCACATTACCGTCTTCGTCTTCACTGCGAAAAAAGCTCATATGAACTGACAGGGACTCAGCCTCTTAACGAATATTATAGAGTCAGAGAACTTAATCAATATTTTGAAAATGCGCAGTTTGCTCAAAATCATATGAATTCTTCTGAAGGTATAACTGAAAGAAGAATTCTTGATAAAGCACGAACATTGTTTTTAAAGAATGATTTAAGTGGGACACTGCCACTGAAACAAATGCAACACCTTGGTTTGGTATATAAGACTTATAAGATGGCTTATACAAAGCCTATGCTTGATTTTATTTATAACAGAAATGTTGACAGCATGTTATCTGAAGGATGCTGCTGTTTGTCGGAGGATTTGAAAGCTGAGGGGATTTTCCCAGAGAGTGATGATAATAATCAATGGTGGGTTCCGTCAGATACTCATGGATATCCTTTGGATTCAGACCAGCACTTCTATTTGCCCGACAGATATATTGACCCTTATGGATTTATCACAAAAGTTAAATATTATGATGACTATAATTTATTTATTAGTGAAACAGAAGATGCAGCAGGAAATAAAGCCATGGTTGAAAGCTTTGATTTCAGAGTGCTTCAACCTGAAAGAATAAAGGATATTAATGACAATATTTCTGAGGTGCGCTATGACCTGCTGGGATTTGTAGCAGCAACCGTAGTGAAAGGAAAGGGCAGTCAAGGAGATGATTTTTCTGAGTTTAAAGTCGATTTAGATGAATCTGAAATCGAGGAGTTTTTTAATTATCCTTCAGCTAACGGAATAAATTTATTAAAGCATGCTTCTACAAGGTTCATATACAATTTTGACGTCATACCTTCATGGACAGCTGTTATTGCAAGGGATACCCATTATCAGGATGGTCTTTTGCCTGGAAATACAGTACAGCTTTATTATGGCTTTGAATACTTTAACGGGTTGGGCACTGCTGCCATGAAGAAGGCGCAGGCAGAGCCTGGAGTAGCAAGGTATCTGGACAATAATAGTAATGTTGTGGAGGTTGATACAGGTACAAATCTTCGCTGGGTTGGAAGCGGACGTACTGTATATAACAATAAAAATAAGCCTGTGAAACAGTATGAGCCTTATTTTAGCATAACGCATAAGTATGAAGCTGCGGCAAAGCTTGTGGAAATCGGAGTTTCTCCTGTGATGTACTATGATGCAATCGGACGTCTTGTAAAAACAGAGTATCCCAATGGTACGTACAGCAAAGTAGTATTTGATACCTGGCTGCAAAAAACCTATGATGCAAATGATACAGTAGAAGATAGCCAATGGTACATAAAACGTACGAGTGGAAGTCTTGCTGCAAATGTAAACGAAAACAGCTCTGCTGTCAAAACCGGTTATCATAACGATACTCCTTTAATCGAGTATTTTGATTCCTTAGGAAGGAGTATTTACTCTTTACTGCATAATAAGTATAAAGACACTTCAGCTGATTTGGTTGTTGATGAAAAGTATCCTACAATTATCAAGCTTGATATTTTAGGCAATATATGCCTTATAAAAGATGCCAGAAATAACAGTGTTATTGAATATAAATATAATATGTTAAATGACCATGTTTATAAAAAGAGCATGGATGCAGGAGAGCAATGGGTTATTAAGAATGCTTTGGAGAAAATAATTTATAAGTGGGACTCAGATAATACTTTGTTAAACTACAAATATGACAGCCTCCATAGAAATACAGAGCTTTTGGTTACACGAAACGGCAAAACATTTACACCAAAAAGGCTTATTTATGGAGAAGGTATTACAGATGCCAAGAATTACAACCTTAGAGGAGAGATATATAAAAAGTATGATGGATTTGGCGTTCTAACAAATGAAAGCTATGATTTCAAAGGCAATCTAAAAAGCTTCAGCCGTGAGATATGTAAAAAGTACGAGGATGTTATAGACTGGACAGACATAGACGTGGTTGAGTTAGTTGATTCCAAGTATACCACATCAATAAATTATGATGCACTTAACAGGCAAACACGGATAGTTAAGCCTGACCATAGTGCTATCAAAAATATCTATAATCAAGCATCTTTGTTGAATGAAATACGTGTGAAGGTAAAAGACGGAGCAGAAGAGGCTTATGTAACTAATATTGACTATAATGAAAAGGGACAGCGGGTAAAAATTCAATACGGTAATAACACAAGCACAATATACACTTACGATAAAAATACTTTCAAGCTTGTACAGTTACTAACCGAGAAAACAGCCGAGCCCAGAGTATTGCAGAATCTAAATTATACCTATGACCCTGTAGGAAATATTACCAATATTGAGGACTTAGCCAATCAGAATAATTTTTATACCGGAGACACTATTCCTCCACAAAACAGCTATACCTACGATGCTTTATACAGATTAATCAGTGCTACAGGGAGAGAGTATGAACAGGACAGTATTCCATTTGATGAATATGACAATGCCAGAAAACTCAATTCGTGTACAAATAGTCCAAACAGCTTGAGCAATTATGCCCAGCAGTATGTCTACGATTCTGTCGGCAATATCCAAAGAATAGTTCACAGTCCGCAAAATTCTGAAGCTATTAACTGGATAAGAAGTTTCAGCTATAAAGCTGATAACAATCATTTACTATCCATCCGGACAGGTGATGTAATAGGGGAATACTCCTATGATTCTAACGGAAATATAACCAGAATGCCTCATCTCGATATTTTGGAATGGGATTATGAATACCGCCTCAGGGCAGTAGAACCAAGTGAAAGTAACAATGAAACAGAGCTTTTAAAGGAAATCTATGTTTATGATTATGAAGGAGAAAGATGCCGCAAAATAGCTATTTATCCTGAAAATCTAATAAAAGAAAGGTTATATTTTGATGGCTTTGAAATATACAGAGAAATTGATGGGGAAAGCACAATTCTTGAAAGAGAAACCTTGCACGTAGAAGATGACAGAAGACATATAGCAATAGTTGAAACAGACACAATAGAAAATGGGCATGAGGTTACTGACGCTTTGCCTTTTGTAAGGTACCAGCTTGATAATCAGCTGGGTACTGCGTGTATTGAGCTTGATAGTTCTGCAGAATTGATTTCATATGAAGAATACTATCCTTATGGAAGTACTTCATATCAGGCTATTAGAAATGAGCAGGGGCAGACACCTGAAAAACGCTATAGATTTGTTGGGAAGGAACGTGACAGCGAAAGCGGTTTCTATTATATCGGTGAGCGTTATTATGCTCCATGGATTATTAGATGGACTTCGCCTGATGCGCTGCTTGAAAAGAATTATAAGCAGTCAAGCTATGTGTATTGTAACTGCAATCCTATTACTTTGATTGATCCTGATGGACGTGATGCAGTGTATATAGCATTCCCTGATTTCAGACCTGAGATTTATGGATATCGACCTCTTGCATTGGGGCATGCAGGAGTACTTCTAATAGATAACAGAACCGGACTTACAAGATACTATGAATACGGAAGATATGATCCTGCTCAATTGGGGCTTGTACAAACCATTCGAGGAGGAGTTCCTAATGTCGTAATTGGCGCTGACGGCAGACCTACACCTGCATCTCTTAACAATGTTCTTGCACATATTTCAAGAGCGGCAGGGCATGGAGGCAGAATTGAAGGTGCATATGTGGAAAGCACTCAATTTACAGCAATGGATAATTATGCAAGAAGGAGAATGGCGCAAAATTCAGATCCGGCTAGAACCCCTTACAGCCTAAGCAGTAATAACTGCGGTACGTTTGCACATGATGTTATCGGACAAGACCCCAGTGTAAGCAGACCTTGGGTAGTAAATCCATCACCTACAAATTTTGTTGATGAATACAGAGAAGAAGGGCATAGAAGAATTGATTATAATCCAACAGCGGTTCCTGCCCGTGCACCTGCAGCACCTCGCCCAAGACCGCAGGCACCAACACCTGCTCGACAGCCCACAAGAAGACAGCCTGCACCAGGAAGACCTTCAACGCCACCAAGGCAAAGGAGGCAACAACCTAGACAAAGAAGACAGCCACGGAGTCAAAGAAGAGGAACAGCTCCTGCACAAAGACAAAGAAGGCACTAACTTAAGTATATGAGATTCTTATAATTATATATTTTATTAACAAATTTAAGTGAAAGAGAGGAATAAAGAAATGAGTAAGAACTATACGCAAAAGGATAGTATGAGTAAGTCTATTAAAATAAAAGGGTATGTATATCATATAGATAAAAGTGCTATTGGCTGGATAAATGTTTGCGTACTTGAAAAGGGTTTAAGAAGGAGTGCCAAGATTATTAGCACTAGTACAGATGGAAAGGGTTATTACGAGGTGGTAATACACCCCAAGCAATTTGTATTGAATTCCAAAAAACCAAATATCCAACTGGAAGTAAGAAATGACGAAGGGCTTATTCTTGCTGCTTCAGAAACAATATTTGATTTGGTTGATGTAAATGAGATTAATTTTGTTATTGATAATGAAAACTATAAGGATATTCCGTTGTTTGATAAAATCTCAAGAAGTGTCGATCCACATATGGAGGATATAAGATTTTCAGAGCTGTATGAGGACGAAGACAGTGTTGATGTACATTACTTGAAAAATCAGGCGGGAATGTCGTTACAGGAAGTAAAGGTGTATGTAAAAGCAAAAAGGCTTTTTGAAGAAACAGGTATAGACGCAGAAGTTTTTTATGTGCTTTTTAAACAGAACATTGCTGCTGATTTAGATGTGATTCTATCGCAGAACAGCGCTACAATAGCGCAGGCTATTGATAAGGCTGTGGCACTAAACCTTGTAAATGCTGATGTAGTAAAGAACAAAGAGCAGATTATGAAAAAAATCAGCGCTGCTGCAATAAATAAGGTTTTGACCCAAAAACCCCAAAACGCCGATGCTTCAATAATTGACGTAGTAAATATTGTTACTGATGATAAAGAAATTCACCGAAAGCTATTTGATTCGTATAACTTGTTTGAGGGAAAGATTGAAGACTATTGGAAGAAAGTCAAAGATGAACTTGGTACTGAAAACAAGTTGTTAGTAGAAAAAGTGCAATATGCGTTTCAGCTTGCTGCAATTACAGGAAATCAGCCTGCAATGGTTGATTCATTAATAAAAAAGGCAGAAGCAGCAAAAGCTTACGGAACTGTTGCAGCATTTGCAAAATGGGATGAAAGCGATTGGGAGAAGCATATTCAAGAAATATCTTTGAATACACATAAGCTTTGCGTTCCACAAGTAATAGAAGGCGTGAATGACTCACAGAGAATCAAAAGCTATGCAAAGAAATTAACCGGAATACTTGAAAGAGCTTTCCCTACTATTGCATTTTGCGGGAGACTTGAGAAAGATAATAGCAAAAACATTCTTTTTGATACCAAAAAAGATTTGCAAAGGTTTTTCAATAATAACCCGCAGTTCGATTTTCTGAAGCATTCTACTGCTAATTTGGAAGATGAAAAGTCGAGGTTTAAATTCAATGGAATAAAAAATAGGAGTAAAACAATAAAAGAACTGCAGTCCATACAGCGTATTTTCAAATTCACTCCGAAATATCAGGCTGTCCTTGAATTAAAAAAGGATAATCTGGATGCCGCATATAGAATTATTCAAATACCGGAAAGCGAATTTGCCGAAAGATATGCAATAAAAATTGGCAGTAAGGATGATGCAAGGGCTTCGTACCAGATGGCACAAAAAGCTTATATGAATACACTTGAGGTTTATATGCAGCTAAATCCAAACATACATACAGGTATGCATGTAACACCTTCGCCAATTGACCTGGATATTGCAGATCCTACCTTGAGAACAATGTTCGGGAGTTTGGAACAGTGTGATTGTGAGGAATGCCGTACTGTATACAGTCCTTCTGCATATTATGTTGATATCCTGAACTTTTTACAAAAACGCGCGCCTGTTGATGTTTTTAAAGAACTAAAGAGAAGAAGACCGGATCTTTTAAATATTGAGTTAACCTGTAAAAATACAAATACACCAATGCCTTATGTGGACTTGGTACTTGAAAGACTTGAACTGCTTGTAATGAAGCATGCTAATCCGGCAGTATCATTGTCAGTTTCTTATCAAACCAATGGAACTGCACAAGAGCTTGCTGCAAATCCGGAACATCTTAATACAGCTGCTTATGA
>JBLMYQ010000050.1:0-3106 GCA_050258375.1 Deltaproteobacteria bacterium
TTCAGAAAACAGTAAAAAAGGTTGAGGAAGCTTATAACTTTATCAGACAGGTTTCCGAAAACAACCAGGAGGTTTTGTTCGTTGGAACAAAAAAACAGGCGCAAGATTCAATTAAAGAAGAAGCTGAAAGAAGTAGTATGTATTTTGTTAACCAAAGATGGTTGGGCGGAATGCTTACAAACTTTAAAACAATAAGAAAAAGAATTGAGAAATTGAATCAGATTAAAAACATGGAAGCTGATGGAACATTTAAGCTTCTCCCTAAAAAAGAAGTTATCAAACTCAAGGGTGAAATGGAAAAGCTGGAAAAATATCTTGGTGGAATCAAAGATATGAGAAAGGTTCCTGGAGCTTTATTTGTAGTTGATCCTAAGAAAGAACACATAGCAATACTTGAAGCAAAGAAACTGGGTATACCGGTTGTAGCAATTGTTGATACAAACTGTGACCCTGATGAAGTTGATTATGTTATTCCTGGAAATGATGATGCAATTAGAGCTGTAAAATTAATTGCAGAAAAAATTGCAGATGCAATTATAGAAGGAAGACAGGGAGAGCAAAATGTACCTGCTTCGCAAAGCAAAAAGGTTGTACCAAAAGCAGATGCTAAGGTTGAAAATGCTGAAGAAAATGTAGAAGCTGTTAAAGAAACAGTAGAAGAGCTCACAAACGAAGACTAATGTAATTATAGCCTAATTATGCTAGCTTCGTGTTAGTATTATTAGGCTTATTTTAAATATAAAGATAAATTGGAGGAATAGAAAATGGTTACAGCTGAAATGGTAAAGCAGCTCAGAGAGAGAACTGGTGCAGGAATGATGGACTGCAAAAAAGTTCTTGCTGAAGCAAATGGAGATATGGAAAAAGCAGTTGAATTATTAAGAGAAAAAGGATTGGCAGCAGCTGCAAAAAAAGCTACAAGAATTGCAGCAGAAGGTGTTGTTGAGTCATATATACATGGCGGTGGAAGAATTGGTGTGCTTGTTGAAGTAAACTGTGAAACCGATTTTGTTGCTCAAAATGAAGAATTCAAAGCTTTGGTTAAAGATATATGCATGCAGATTGCAGCAAGCAAACCAGAATATATTAGACGTGAAGAAGTAGAGCCGGAAGTTATTGAAAAGGAAAAAGAAATATTAAGAGCACAAGCGCTTAATGAAGGAAAACCTGCGCAGATAGTAGATAAAATGGTTGAAGGTAGAATTGCAAAGTTTTATAAGGAAGTTTGCCTGCTTGAACAGCCATTTATAAAAGATCCTGATAAGACTGTTCAAGAGATTGTAACAGAAAAGGTAGCTTCAATTGGTGAAAATATAAGCATTAGAAGATTTGCCAGATTTGAAAAGGGCGAAGGTATACAGAAAAAAGAAGAAAGTTTTGTTGATGAAGTAATGAAACAAATAAAATAATAAAAAAAGGAACATAAAGTGTTCCTTTTTTCTTTTAAAAACAAAGATTTTGTATTAAAATTATTGTGGAAAAAATTGAAGGATTTTAAAAGTGCATATAGAAATAATCAATAATTGCGGGGGTAAAAATTATGCCAGAACCAAAATACACCAGAATACTATTAAAAATTAGTGGAGAAGCACTTGGAGGGCGAGAAGGCAAAGGTGTTGATTTTGATACACTTGGAAGCATTGCTGATAAAATTGTAGAAATATCCAAAATGGGTGTTCAAGTGGCTGTTGTTGTAGGCGGAGGAAACTTCTGGAGAGGAAGACAAGGAAAGGGCATGGACAGAACAGTTTCTGACCATATGGGTATGCTGGCAACAGTAATAAATTCACTTGCATTGCTTGATGCACTTGAAGCAAGGGGTATTCAAACCAGAGTACAGACTGCTATAGAAATGAGACAAATTGCTGAGCCATATATTAGAAGGAAAGCAATTAGGCATTTGGAAAAAGGGCGTGTTGTTATATTTGCATGCGGAACTGGAAATCCGTATTTTTCAACAGATACTACTGCAGCATTAAGAGCAGCAGAAATAGATGCCCAGGTAATACTTTTGGCTAAAAAGGTTGATGGTGTATATGATAGTGATCCAGCAAATAACCCGGAGGCTAAAAAGTTTGATCATCTGAAATATCTTGAGGTGCTGAATAGAGGATTGGGAGTTATGGATTCTACAGCAACTTCTCTATGTATGGATAATAAAATACCTCTAATTGTTTTTGGACTTGATGATCCCGATAGCATAGTTAAGGTTGTATTAGGTGAAAAAATTGGTACAATAGTAAACGAGTAATAGTGTAAAATGTAAAAGGTAAAGTGTAAAGTTAAAACATAAAAATATTTAGAAGGCATATTAAACTTTAAAACAATACAAAAAGAAAGATTATTAAAAAAACTGGAAACTATATTACTAATAGCTGGCAGCTTAAAATGAATTTTAGATGGAGGAGAGAATATTATGGATAAAGCAATTTATAGCCCTATTGAGGAAAAAATGAAGAAAACACTAAGTGTTTTAAAGGAAGAGCTTGCAACAGTTAGAGCTGGGAGAGCAAATCCTGCAATACTTGATAAAATAATGGTTGATTATTATGGTGTACCTACAAAGATAACTCAGCTTGGAAATGTTTCTGTTCCAGAAGCACGAGTATTGTTGATTCAACCTTGGGAAGCAAAAATGCTAAAAGATATTGAAAAAGAGATTCAAAAATCAGAGATAGGAATAAATCCGAATAACGATGGAAAAGTTATTCGTTTGACATTTCCGGAATTGTCTGAAGAGAGAAGAAAAGAGCTTGTAAAAGGCATAAAGAAAAAAGGGGAAGATACAAAAGTAGCAATTCGTTCAATCAGAAGAGATGCGATAGAAGAATTTAAAGTGCAAAAAAAGAATTCTGAAATTACTGAGGATGATTTAAAAGATATCGAAAATGATATCCAAAAATTAACAGATAAGAATATTGAAGAAATTGATAAGGTAACTGCCGGTAAGGAAAAGGAAATAATGGAGGTATAAATTGTTGATGCCTGACCTTGTTGGTATGAAACTTTCTAAAGCTCTTGAAATCTTAGATTCTTTAGGTGTTAAAGATGTTGATGTAATTGTTACATCTCCTCCTAAGGAAGAAAAGATTGCAAATAAAGATAT
>JBLMYQ010000051.1:0-132253 GCA_050258375.1 Deltaproteobacteria bacterium
CTCTTTGGGAATCTGAATTTGAAATGGGTCTGAAATGTGGAAGACTATTTCATATTCCTCATTATCCCATTTATATAAGATAAAGAGTTTTTTGCTTATGGGCGCGACTTGTACCACATCACTTTGCTTGATAACCTTTTCATTACCTGATGGGATAATAAGTAATCTATTCCCGAATGAGAAGCTTATACCAATACATACAATTAGAACAACGCTATAGAAAAATATTTGTACTTGCCAATCCTCCCAAAAAGCTATTTTGTCAAAAACACTTTTTACCATTCTTTTAAACATCCTATCAACCTCCATATTATTAACGTCTTTTTTTATTATTTTTTTTGCTTCCGACCTACCTCACTAAGTGAACCAAAGGTTTCAAAGGTATTCAAATAAAATAGAACAATAATATTACAATTATACCATGTATCTGGAAGCAGTTCAATCAATTTATGCCCAATTTTTTACTTGCAAAAATGTAATTTAATTTGATATTATTTGAAAGTGTTCTTTAGATTTATAATCAAAACAGGAGGAGAAACTGCATGAAAAGTGATATTGAAATAGCTCAGGGCGTTAAAATGAAGCCCATTTCTGAAATTGCCGAAACAGCTGGGATACCAGACGAATATATCGAACCTTATGGAAAATATAAAGCCAAGATAGATTTGGGATTCTTCGATAAATTAAAAGCCAACCCAATCGGTAAGCTGATTTATGTTACTGCAATTACCCCAACCCCTGCAGGAGAAGGGAAAACCACTACTGCAGTAGGCTTGGCACAAGCCTTTGGCAAGCTTGATAAAAAGGTTATGCTTTGCTTGCGTGAGCCTTCGCTAGGTCCAACCTTTGGAGTTAAAGGCGGCGCCGCAGGAGGAGGATATTCACAAGTGCTGCCTATGGAAGAAATAAATCTGCACTTTACTGGCGATATACACGCTGTAGGTGCAGCACACAATCTTCTTTCTGCAATGCTTGAAAACCATATAGTTAAAGGAAATACCCTTGGAATTGACCCAACCCGTATTGTTTGGAAAAGAGTTATTGATATATGTGACCGCCAGCTTAGAAACATTGTTGTCGGTCTTGGCGGAAAAGCCAATGGGCTTCCTTTGCAATCCGGATTTGACATTACTGTGGCATCAGAGATTATGGCAATACTTTGTTTGGCAAATGATATGAATGATTTGAGAAAAAGACTTTCAAACATAATTGTTGCTTATACATATGAAAACAAGCCGGTATATGCTAAAGACCTTAAAGCAGTTGGAGTTATGACAGCTCTGTTAAAAGAAGCTCTCAAACCAAACCTTGTTCAAACCATTGAAGGTCAGCCTACCTTGATTCACGGAGGACCTTTTGCAAATGTTGCTCATGGTAATAACTCTGTCATAGCAACAAAAATGGGGTTAAAGCTCGCAGATTATGTAGTAACCGAAGGAGGCTTTGCTGCTGATTTAGGGGCTGAAAAATTCTTTGATATTGTTACAAGATCAAGTGGAATGAAGCCTGATGTTGCAGTTCTTGTAGCATCAATCAGGGCCTTGAAATCCCATGGCGGAGTAGCAAAGCAGGATTTGAACAATGAAAATTTAAAAGCCCTTGAGATAGGATTTGCAAATCTTGATCAACATATAGACAACCTCTCAGCAAAATTCGGCCTGCCTGTTATAGTCGCTATCAACAGATTCCCAAGCGATACTCAAAATGAAATAAGTCTTATTCAGAACCACTGCAAGCAGATTGGTGTACGGCATGCACTGTCTGAAGTTGTTGCCAGAGGCGGAGAAGGCGGAATTCACCTCGCAAATCAGGTTCTTGAAGCCCTGGAAAAAGATAAAAATAATTTCAAGCCTATTTATGAGCTTGAAGCATCCATTCAGGATAAAATCAAAACCATAGCAAAAGAGGTTTACCGTGCTGACGATGTTATATTTACTGCACAAGCAAGCAAGGAAATCAAGCTGTTAACAGAAATGGGCTTTGGTTCCCTTCCAATATGTATTGCAAAAACACAAATGTCATTTTCAGATGATGCAGCCTTAAAAGGTGCACCTAGAGGTTGGACTCTCACAGTACGAGAAGTAAAGGTAAGCTCCGGCGCCGGATTCATTGTTGCACTCACAGGCACAATGGTTACCATGCCGGGACTTCCTAAAGAACCTGCCGCAGAACGAATAGATATCCTTGAAGATGGAAGAATAGTAGGATTATTTTAAAAATTTTTTTAACAAAACCTTTTTCTATATATTAGTTTTAATAAATCTATTTTTTATATTATAAAAAATAGATTTATTCGTTTCAATTCAGATAGCAACGCTGGATATTTCTGAGGACCCTTCTAAAAAGTATTTCTCGAAACATCCAACTTAGTTGTATTCCTTAATGGTCATGAATTTACACTCATAAATCATTTTTTATAATTAATCATATAATCAGTCTTACTTCCCCAAAGTCTTCAATGGTATATTTCATGTGCTCTCCCGGTGTACCAATAAACATATAGTTCTTGGCAACCCCAAACTTTTCAGATAATTCTTCTATAGTTTTCGGACAAAATTCTCCCTTTATCATCTCAAAATCAATCTTGATATCAGGGAAAGCCTCGTCTATCCATCTTATATCATCTTTAAGCTTTGGAGGAATTTCTGATTCATCCTTATAGAGATGCACAAATTTTATTCTCTTTGCCTGTTCATTTTTTCTAACGTAAAGCATTACTTCCAAAAGGTTTGCCCTGCTGTCCCCTCTTGTAAAATAAATCAACTTTAACTCTTTTATTTTTCTAATCTTGTGGATAATAAGCCTTGCAATCTTATGCTCATTTTTATCCACAATCTCGAATACGTATTTTACCATATGCAGTAATGCCTTTAGGACATCAATTCTTACAAACATAATTCCCACTATGGCTATGGTTGGCAAGAAATAAATTAAAAAGTACAGTAGATTTTTGGGGTCAAGCAGTATATTCCCTACCATGCCCAAAACCGTAGACATAAGCGCCAGAACTACCGTAAGCCCGCTTGCAACATATTTTCTTTTAAGCTTGCCTCTTCTTATCTTAAGCAGTATATTTCCAAGGGCAAATAGGCTCATAACTCCAAGAAAAGATATTGTATATACAGCAGCAATAGTTAGCGTATTACCATTTGTAAGAAGTATAATTGATGTACAAAGTAAGAAAAACAGAATTATTATTATAAAATTTGTTTTTCTCTTCCCTGTTTTAAGCAAAAATTGTGGCAAGCATCTATCCAAAGTCATTCTTTTTATCAATCCACCAACACCAACATAAGATGTTAATACTGCTCCTGAAAGTACAAGTGCAGCATCTATCGAAATCAAGTATTTGAGCCACCCTATTCCCATAGAGCCCGCTGCTGCAGATAACACAAAATCCTTATTAGCCCTTGCAGCATCAATCGGAAGCACTCCCAGAGCAATTACTGAAATCAAAGGATTAAATATTGATACGGTAATCAACATATTTCTTAATGTTTTAACGAAAACACCCGGCTTTTGTTCTTCAACAAAATTTGCTGATGTTTCAAATCCTGAAATACCCAAAAGAGCTGCCGAGAATCCAAAAAACAACCCAACCGCAAGGTTGTGCGGGTCAAATGTGTTTAAGTTAGCTTGAAATATATTTAAATGCCCCGGAATGTAGAACAGACCAAACAATACGAAAGCAGTTAATGTCAGTAGGTGAAATACAAAAAATACTGTTGCAACTACTGCCGATTCTCCAATGCCGATTATAGTCAGAACAGCGAATGTAAATAAAACAAGAATAGTTCCGGGTATTATAAAGGACTTAACAGACGGAACTATTGAAGAAAAATAATATACCGCCGTCATTGCTGATACAACTGCTGTCGCAATATACGCCAGTATTGACATACATGCCGCAGTACTGGCTCTAAACTTTGATGTTGTATTCAAAAGACAGTTATAAGCTCCTCCGTTCAAAGGCAGCGCCGTTACAACTTCAGAATAAACCTTTTTATATAAATACAAAACCAAAACAATTATCAGTAAAGCAACCGGGGCCAAAATCCCTGCATAAAAAATAGAAATGCCTGCAACATATAAACAGCTTGAACTGATATCATTTCCGCATATACTGGTTGCGAAAAGCTCTCCAAGCTTTTTCGATTTTGGTTCTACTGCTTTTTTATTTTTTGCTGATTTGGTATATTGGACTTTGCCGGCAAGTTTTTTGGGTGAAAGACTCATGTTAATCTCATCCCTTCAGATCTGAAATTTGTCTTTTATTACTTATTAACATATATTTATTTTACATTGCGTCATAAATATTTTCAACTCCAGACCCTCCTACCCTTCCTGACAAGGGAGCGAACAGCAAATTCGATGAAGATTTTTCTGTAAAAAAATACTTTTCGTCCCCTTTTAGGGGAGAAAGAGGGGTCTAAGACATTTTTAGGGAGTATTTATTTTTTGATTTTTTCAATATTTTGCTTCGTGCGTTTTCCCTATCCACTTCTAATCTACCAAATAAGTTCCTCTTCAATATATTGCCTTTGACTTGAAAGTCTGCAGCTCTTCAGGGGTACCTAAAACATATACTTTATCAGGACTAACATGAGAAATGTATACACTTCCCCCTTTTTGTATCAGGAGATTATACAATGGCGCTACATATTTCTCGCCTTTCTCCATATTATCATTTTTCGAGTAATATTCATTATATAAATCTTGATACATCTTACAAGATTTGAAGTAATAAGCACCTAAAGTACAATTATCAGATATTTTCTGTTTTTCTCTGACTTCAATTGCTTTGCCGGTTTCATCAAGCTTAACAAAACTCCAATGCTCTCCCGGTACGTTGAAGCATGGAATAAACCCGTCGCCTTTTATCTGGGAAGAGTTCATTTCGTTTGGTTCAACAAACGTATCTATATTATATATAAGCAGAGGCTCTTCAGCAGCCCAATATTTTGAAGCTATCATTGCAGTTGCAGCTTGCCCGTCTGTTAAATAATCAATTTCAATAATTTTGTACTCATTCAAACCAAAATTTTTGCACTTATCAGCTATAAATTCAGATGCGTTATCTTCGGTTCTAACAATAAATATATATTTTGTTGAGCCTTGATTAAAACCAAAAAGACTGCTCATCGACCATTCAAATAAAGTTTTTCCATGTGCTTCAATCATATATTTAGGCTGTGCAAACCCTGCTTTTTTAAACCTTGAACCTAGCCCTGCCATAGTAATAACAATATTCATTTACTTCAAATCCTCCCTTGATTTTTCGCACAGTATTTCCAATTCTTCAAAGCTGTAATTTAATAATTCATCTGGTCTAACAGCCCTATCATCAACATATATACCTCTAAATCCCGCCCAAGGCTTTCCATAAATTATTTCATCATAAGGGATTTCCCACTTATCAAGCCATGCCAGCATAATCTTTGCTGTATTAGCATTTATTAGTCCGATATTTCCATTATAAGAATTTACATTTCTGGATGTAAATAAAACAATCCTGGCACCTTGCTGCTTATATTCACGAAGCTTATTCACCATATTTGAATAAGGTACTAAATCTTCATACTTTTCCCCTTTCTCTTTTATAGGACAAAGGGTTCCATCAACATCAAATATAAGGGTTACTTTTTCATACATAGTTTCACCTCTTTTAATATTTCAATTGCATTCAGCAAAAGACCAAGTACTTTTTGAGGATAATCCATATGCAATGGCAGCATTGACAAAAACAAGGATGCTTCAAACAACCTTACGCAAGCATAGCTGTAACCATTTTCCTCCAAATAATTTTTGAATATATTTACAAACTTTGTGTTATCAAAATCAATTTTAAGATTTAACTTGAAGCTCTCATCCAGAGTTATCTCATACAATCCCCTGTTAAAAAAATCATACCTGCCGCATATAGAATGTGAAAGCTTCGCCATATCATAATAAGGATTTGTCCATAGCTGCTCTTCCTCCAGGGCACCTTTAGGGTCAATCAATTTCAATATCGAAGCTTCTTTGTTGTACAGCATATTTGAAAAGCACAAATCTCCATGACCAATTACGCTAATTGGTTCAAACTTTATTTTCTTATTAACTAACTCATACAAATTTTTATAATCTAAAATTATATCATCAAATTTTGAATAATCAGTTCCAGCCTGTATATAGCTTTCAAATGTTCCATACAACTTGTGTTCTTTAAATCCCAACACTCTTTTTTCTAATTTATCAATATACAAATCATCTGCGATAGTCTTGTATTCCATTGCTGATACATTCTTTTTATGACGGCTGTTGATAAAACACAATGTTCTTTTTAATATGCTTTCAAATTCTTCAATACTAATTGCTCCGTGTACCCACCTTATTCCCAAATCAGCCATTTGATAACGTTCCATGGAATAAGACGCAGTATTCTCGTTCTCTCTATAATTAAATGGCAGAACAAACCACATTTTCATTTCTTCCGGCAGCATGTGGTATAAACTATACTCGCTCTTTATTTTTGTTTTTTCCGTAGATGTTTTGGTTACGATATAGTCATTGCCTTGAATTGAGTTGAAAAATCTTGCTTCAAACCCGCCCGATATGTATTTCAAAAAACTGTCATGTGTTGAAATATCCGTTAAAGCTCTGGTATTCATTTTATCAAAATCAAGGTTTTCGGGTATGCAATTGGTAGCTTCAATTGATAAGCATAATTTTAAATATTTTATATAATCTTCAACATTATAAAACATAATCATTGCAGGCAATGGTGACATAACCAGAACATTTTGCTTTATATACTTTGATTTTTGAATTAATATATTAAACTCATCAGTATCATTTATCATAAAACAAGAATAAAGATGGATAATAGGCGTATTTACAGATAAACCCTCCATATTTCTTATCAATAAGGAAATCTGCTCACATCTGGACAAATCATAAAATTCAGTTATGAAATCAAATTTTGTTATATTTTCAAAGCAGTAGCTTTTTAGACTTTTTCTCTTTAATATTATGTCTCCAAATGATTTCTCTCCAATTATATCTTGTATTTTATCATCAGGTTTACGAGTATTATCATATACGCATAATACTTTGTTCATTTTTTTTGACCTCCGTTTTTATATATGAAGCAGTATATATTATTACTGTAATCAACGCAAAAACAATGCTGCTCAAGCAGACATAAATAATTAACAATTCATTTTTTCCGATTGTAAATGCAGAATTCAAATAGATTATAAAATCATTCATAGTAAATGAGAATCCGCACATTTTCGATAAATCAAATAAAGCAAAGCACTCCACTCCCCATGCCAAGCATGACAGCAATAAAATTGTCGATGCTCGTCCTTTTAGCAATTGCTTAGAATATGCATCCCATTTGCTTGCTCTCTCAAAATGTTCAAGCATTGGAATTACATTTTTTGACCAGACATTCAGCACCAAGAATTTATTAAAGTATCTGTATGTGGTTGGGAAAAGGAAATATATTGTTGTAAAAAACAGCACAAATGCCAAAATGACAAAGGATAAGATGGATAGTGATTTATACTTCAGTATTTCATAAGGGATAAGAATAACAATCAAAACGCAGGTATCAAAAAATCTATCAATTAATACTCCTAATATTCCGATTTCATAATTTTTTATCTCTCTACCATAGCAATAAATTCGAAAAATCTCAAATGATTTGAAAGGTAATGTTATGTTTATAAAAGTGGTTTTTATGTATAGCTTTATAAAGCGCCGAAAAGGTATCTTCTGTTCAAATAAAATCAAATAAAATCTTAACGCCTTTAAACAATGGACAAGCATTATTACTAAAACAGCAATGATTATATAAGTAATGCTCTCTCTTCTTGCCATTAAATGTAAGGCAGAGGAGCTTGTAATCATCTTTGTTAGAAAATAAAATGCAGTAAATATGAAAATTAAATTTACAATAATATAGAGCTTCTTTTTCATAATTTTTTACTCTTTGGACTTTCAAAAATAATTTGTGCTGTATAATCATCTCTCTTAACTTCACGTAATTCTTTTTTTATAAAGTAGCCTTTATTAAAAAAATATTTAAACAGCATCTTTAATACATTTAAAGCTTGATTAAACATTTTTACATTTGAAACCTGATCATCCTCCCTCCATGAAATAGGAAAGAACATAATGTTTTGATTATAATAATCAGATGCCAATATCATACAATAGTTAAAGGTCAAATTATCAGGAAATTTAAAATAGAATTTATTTTTAAGCATATTCACATTATATAAATTAAGTCCTGAACCCAAGTCATATATTCTTTTCCCTGCAGCAATAGAGAAGAGAAAATTATATACTCTATTTCCGAATGTTCTAAAAGCAGAATAGCCTTTTAATTTTGAACCCTTTTGAAACCTTGCCCCTAAACAGCAATCATAGTTTATATATTTTTCTGATTTTAGCACAGGCAACAAATCGCGAATATCCCCTTGATCATCTCCATGTAATACAATAACATAGTCAAAATTATTCTCTATTGCATAAGCAAATGCTACTTTATGGGAGCCGCCCAATCCATAATTCTCATCGTTTCTTAGCAGCTTTATCGGCAAATCCGGCTTGGCTGCAATAAACTCCGTTATTACTTTTTCCGTATTATCAGTACTACGATTATTTACAACTATTATTTCTGATATATAAGACAAAACCTCATTATCAATTTGATTCAGCACTCTTATGATTTGCTTTTCACAGTTATAACCTGGTATAAAAAGTAGAAACTTCTCTTTCAATAAACCCACCTCAATATAATTTATTATAGCTTTTCTATTAACAGTTTCATAGTAATAAAGTTAATTATTACAGTAAAGCATGTAATTATCAGCTTGATGATAATTTTTATATAATTCAGAATTAGTGTATATCTCACCAATTCGCTTTGCATGAACCAATAATACATTAATTGTCCTATCCATGAAACAAAAAGCACCAGCAGTACCTGATATACAAAATAAATAATATATTTATGCCCAAGCTTTAATCTGCTTTTTTTCTGAACAAAGGTTCTACGGGTTGATGTAAAAAACACGAATGTGACAGCAGGAATTGCACTAAGCATATTTGCTTGAAATATATTTAAAAAGAAAAAATTTATAATTATTAAATAGCAGGAAAAATCAATAATCCAACCCATCCCTGAAATTATAACAAAAGAAATCCCCTGCTTAAAAAGCTTATACAAATAAATCTATCTTCCTTTCAGAATTTTTGTTAAACAACCATTGAGCCAGCAGCAGAAACATAAAAAAGAATCCGCAAAGATAGACAGGCATATAATACATAAAATGTGTTTCCGGTGCGGTGATAAAAACAAGTGGAACTCTTACTAATACAATTAAAAACAAAGCTAAAGAAGCAATCTTCTTTTTAAATGCCACTATGATTAAAACTATCAGCAAGGCTGCAATTCCAGGCAGACAGCTGTAAATTTTATCAGATAGCTTTATATTATTCCGTTCTAGAGAAGGGTATGAGCATTCCAAAAACTGAATTACTTTTTTTCGTAGTTCAATGTTTATAGGACTGAAAATCATATTACTATCATTTAAATACGGCAGAATAAAACTATATCTGGGCAATTTAAGTGTAGAAGAATCAAAAATAACAGCCGAATTTTCAGTCAAATCATGCGTTTCCAAAAAATAATTCAGCCTGTTCTTTAAAAAGACCCGGGGATTTTTTATGATTAAATTAATATAGCTTCTTAAAAATTTTTTATAGTCATCCTTTGAATAATCCGCATTTTTAGAATTTACTGCATATAACCCTCTTTCGCTTTCTTTTAAAGCTTTTATTGATATAACCCTATCAATATTTTTCAAATCCTTCTGTGCTTCCGGAGAATCATATTCCGCCTTGACTAAATCTGCAAGAGGTCCTGCTATGCTTATCAGCTTATATTTATATCCAAGAGATTTCTTTGAATTACCGATATATTGCGGAATATATAAGATAATAGTAAAAGCTATTGTTATGATACAAAGTACAGCTATTGTTTTGAATTTATAGATTTTATTAAAGAAAATTATAAAGAGAATGGGGGCTAAGAATAAATAATAAATTCCGTCAGCCCTCCAAATGGAAAGCACCGCTGTAAGAAATGATAAAAATATTATATCAGCAGCTTTTATATCTCTTTTATCAAGTCTTAAGAATAATAGTTTCACAATAAATAATAATTCAACATAAGAATACAAGGTATGCCTTAGAGGAAATAGATTGTGATCAATAATGGGCAAAAGCAGGAATGGCAGATACATAAGATATGTAAACTTTGAACCCAGTAAATAATTGTCCAACTTAAATATTATATAGCCAACAATCAATGAAATAATACATATTTGTACAAAAACGATACCTGCCGGAAATGGAATTATCATTAAAGAAAAAATATATACAAAGGATGATATATAAGTAAACCAGTAAAACATTTCAAGGTTCTGGGCTGCTTTTAGCAAATTAAACTCATCCCATCTCCATATGCCTGGCCATGTCAAAATCAGAAGAACAAACATTATTGAAAAATATATTAACGTAAAGTGCAAATACTTTTTTATATTTTGATTACCGTTTTTTACTCCCTTAATGCAAAATCCAATTATCTGCCATAATAATACTATCATGAGCAGGTACATTAATTTTATAAAAACATATTTACAAACAGCTAAATAAGCTCCACAATTTAATGCTTTAATTACATTGAATCTAAATATTGATTTATCCGTAATAAAAGAAAGTAGCCAATGGAATACAGATAAAATCAAGAATCTATTATCAATTATGTTCCACACCGATTTAAGACTCTGTTTCCTATTGCTAATTGCAATATCAAGCATTTTTTTGTCTCCTTGCTATTTAAGAACTAATTCCTATATCAAATTCGACATATTATTCCAATTCAAAAAATATTATAGCATAAGGAGCTTTATTGTCAACGCTCGACCTATATCAGCCGCATTACGAGCACCCTTTTTATCTTTCTAAGTTTACCTCCTGATATTTTAGATTCAGCTTTGATAACTCAAGTTTGGCTCCAAATTCTGAAATATTAAATGACTGCCAATCATTCTTGTTCGAAAGCTCTTTCTTTTTATTATACAAGCAATTTTGTGCTTCAACAGCAATATCCTTATTTTTATCATCTGCCAGCTTAATCAGCCAGGGCACCGCATCATAAGATAAAATACTCAAATATCCAACATCTATCTGCTTGGTTTTTATAAAACGCTCAAAATTCTTTTGTGCAATTATAACATCAACATTTGCATAATTTACAATAACGTAAGCTATAATTGAAACCACTATATATGCTTTAACCAACGAAAATTTTTCCATCCATATTTTATAAAGAGCCAGTAAAAGCAGCACAAATATAAGAATCATAAACGCATGAGTAAGTATCCTCAAATATGTATATCCGTACTCCTTCTCATATAAAGACATTCTAAAATGAGCTGAATACAGCATTATTGCAGTACATACTACCAATAAAGAATTCAGCACCTTTGAAATACGCTCAATCATTTTTTCGCCTTGCTTTGTAAAATTCAGGCTAATCAACAGAATACTTAAATTTATCAGTGTTACTGCAACCAATTCAAAGAAGCCTCTACGTGCATATTCTGAATGAGAAAAGCCTGGAACTACGGCATAATTTGCTCCTCCGAATAAGTATGCAAATTGAATAAACACAAAGAAAATATAAATGAGATTTATGACTGAAAGGACAGTTATCATAATTATTTTATCCGTCATAGGCATGCTAGTATTGCCATCTTCATTTTCCCATCCCTTGTAATAAGCCAGGCTCCAAATATAACTGAAAATCGTAAAAGAGAAAAACAAAATTATTGCTGTCCTTATAATGACTTCATCAGACTTCAGATTGCTGAAAAAATTAAAAATGTTTGATGTAAAATGCTGAAACACTTGGTCTGCAGATGCTAGCAAGGTCACAACCATAATTACCAATGGAACAGATATTAGCAAACCTATAAGCACCTTAACAGCAGCAGTTGTTTTTTTATCCTTTACCTTTTTTGACAGAATTTCTTTCATCATCAGAAACGGAATTTGAATATTTTTAAACGGTTTGCCAAAGACACTGCTCGATAAATCTTTTAGAAATTTTATAGAATACCACTGATATCGGTTTCTTTTCGAAATAAGTGTGGTCTGACTAAAAATCAGTATTGGAACCACAAAAAAATTCAGAATCCTAAAGATTATATTAGAGTATATGAAATACGTAAAAGACAGCGCTATAATAGGAATGCTTAAAAACCACGCAAAATCCAGTTCAAAAGTTATATTATTTCTAAGCTTCCAGAGTAATATTCCGTAAAAAGCCAGTATAGACAACGGATATGATATCCCAAGCGCTTTTTTATAAAATAAGACATCAACTAAAATTCCAAGTATAAGACAGCCTATAAATAAAATAATATTTTCTTTGATTGCAATGCTTTCTTTATTTTGATTATTGTCAATAACATTTTGAACCATCTTCTTAATCCCCCTTATTATTATAATTAGCAATAAGCAATGAGCAATTCTAGTTATTTGTTTTTTCAGTATCCTTACATTCTTCAGGAACAAATTCAAGAATATCTCCCGGCTGGCAGTCTAAAGCCTTGCAAATAGCTTCAAGTGTAGAAAATCGAATGGCTTTAGCTTTATTATTTTTTAATATTGATAAATTTGCCAAAGTAATATCCATTTTAGAGGCTAGTTCTGATAAACCAACCTTTCTTTTTGCCATCATCACATCCAGATTAACTATTATCGCCATAGTATTTCTCCTCTATATTGTTAGGTCATTTTCTTCTTTTACCATTACTGCCTGATAAAATACTTGTGCAAGAACATACATAAAAAGTCCGAATATAATAAATATCATTGCAATTATTATTGTAAAGAAAGAGTTATAGCAAAATATTTTTACTATATATGAAATTGCCAATAAAAATGAACCGGCGGCAATTCTGTTTAAACTCTTCACGTTTTCAATTATAAAAGGATTATTCTTATCAAGATTTTTGAATATTTTCTTCATTTCACGCACCATTGCCAGACAAATAAATCCGGTTATGTATAAAAAGCCTAATAAAAACCAATAGTTTTCGTATCCAGTCATTCTCAACACATCAATATACAATTCTAATATTTTGGGCAATCCAATAAAAATCAGCAAGCCTCCAAGAAATACTAAATCCAATAAGTATTTTGCTATTCGAATTAAACCCTTTTCTCCAAAAACGTGCATTAATATTCCCCCTTAATACGTGGTTCTTTTTTAATTATATTCAAGATTTATTCATTTATCAATATATTTTTATCGTTTAACAATAAATTTTTATTGTTTTTTATTTCTTTATGAACATGCGCGCATATTAACACTTTGAAAGCACCTCTTAAATCAGATATAATAAAAGAAAAAAGGATATATTATTAATGAAAATATTAGTTGATGCTGATGCATGTCCTGTAAAGCAAATAATTATAAAAATAGCAAAAGAACACAACATCCCTGTCATAATGTTCATTGATACCAGCCATATTATTAACGATGGTTATTCCGAGGTAAAAATATTAGATAAATCCAGAGATTCTGTCGATATCGCACTTGCAAATCAGGTGTCAAAAGGAGACATAGTAGTCACTCAGGATTATGGAGTAGCTGCAATGGCTCTACCCAAAGGTGCCAGGGCAATAAATCAGAATGGTCTTGTATACTCAGATGAAAACATTGATAAACTTTTATTTGAAAGGCACATTGGTAAAAAGGTTCGTCAAGGCGGTGGAAGAACATCAGGACCAAGAAAGCGGACAAAATATGATGATGAAAGCTTTGAAAGAGCTTTCCGGAGTTTAATTGAAAAATCAGTTTAAATAGAAAGCGTGACTGGTTTTTACGCCAGCCACGCTTTTCATAATTATTCGGAAACGATTATTTCTTTATCCTTTACCTTTATAACATCACCGATTGATACCGGCACCTTCATGGGCTCAGTATACGCCGTTCCGTCCAAGAATATTTTGTTCGGCTCTCTTCCTCCATCGACACAGGCTCCCTGCTGGTATGTTAATGGGGCATCATTGATACTTATTCCCTCTTGCTCTAACAAACTCCAGAACTCTTTCCAATCCGAAACGAGTCTTTCGTCTGTCATTATCACTACCGGCAAAGGAATACACTTCCACAGCCTGCGGTTATACTGATTTTTCGTGCATATGCCGTATTGTGCATACCTTTCTTTATAATGCCACCAGCCTTCTACTCTCTGGGTCCAGATGATTGTCAGGGCTTTAATAAAATCCTCTTCTGTCTTGACTCCAGGGTATACATCCCTTCTTAAGACCTGAATACCCGCATCTTGCAATGCTCTTTGCTGTTCGGCCATCTGGCGCAAATCTCCCTTGAAGGTAAAAAGAACAACATCCATATTTTTGCCTGCACCTGACATCAATCCTGCAACACCTTCAACTCCTGCACCGCTTCCAAATCCCATTTTTACGTCCTCCTTTTTATTGCTTTCTAATCCAATTTGTTTTATTTATAATTGAAAAACTTCCCCCCTCCAAATCTTTTGGGCTTCTTGACTTCTGCAGTTTGCAGAAAACATTTAGATTAATATGGTAAATACATATACACTAAATTATATAGCAAAAAAATATATAGCGCAATGATAAAATCTGACTAATATTTTCTTCTATAATAAAAATTGCTTCCAATATATCCACCTAAAACCGCAAATAATTCCACGGTTGTTCTTGCTGAAATAATCCCATTATTTTTTGTAAGCTCCATTGCATAGAAAAAAAAGATTACAATAAGCAGACAGTACATTCCTATTCCCAATGACTTGTAGTAGATTACTTCACTTCTTTCATCAAAATCCTTTTTTGCTCTTTCTATTCTTTTGAGCTTATAAACCAGAACCAAGGCTATTATTACAGCAATTATAACCGTTGCTGTGGTTCTGTAATAAAGATTTGCAAAAAGTATGGATGCGATAAAAAGACCTATAAAAATATAATTTACAGTTAAAACTGTCTTGTAAAAGCTGTTGTTCATAACTATTCCTCCTCAATTTTTGAAAAATCAAATATTTCTTCGATTGGCAGATTAAGAATTTTGGATATCTTATAGCCCAGTATTAATGAAGGATTATACCTTCCATTTTCTATTGATATTATTGTTTGTCTTGAGACTCCTAGCCTTTCCGCAAAACTCTCTTGTGTCATATTTAATTTGTTCCTTAAATCTCTTACCTTGTTATCCAAAATTACACCTCCTTTTTGTAAAGCTACATTTACATTATAACGCAAAAAGAAAGCGATGTAAAGTGTGTTTTACATCGCATAAAAAATTAATGTTATGAGCTTATTAAGAAATAATTTGTTTTAACATATAAAATGTTTTTAATTTCTCTTCATATGTCACATAGCTTCTGCCACTAGGGTTATAAGCTACAAACTCCTGTGTTTGTGACGAGGTTTGCCTTTGATAAACTAATCCATAAGGTATTTTGCTTCCTGATTTCAATCCTGCATATAATCTATAGATTTCTTTTCCAAGGAAGCAGACTGTATTTGGATGATATCTTTTTATTTTTTCCCTTAAAACATTAGCTCCTGCTTTTAATTCTTTTATTGATAAATCTGAACTACTTTTGCTGGGTCGATCCACAATATTTGTTAAGCCGTATCCTTCTTCCAATAAAAGAGAATCCTCGTAATTATTATAAAGTCTGGTGGTTAAGCCGGATTCGTAAAGCAGTTTCCAAAAGTGATTATTATAGCCTGCATAATGATGCTTTAAAAAAGCAGATCTTTCTCCAGGATTATATCCTACAAAAATTATTTTTAAATTATAATCAAGATAATCTGGTAATGCTCTCATTTAATTATCCTCCATCTATGTAAAAAGCCGCCATACGACGGCTTTACTAACTTATAACTTATAGCTTAAATTAAGAGCTTGAATTTTGCTGATTCTGCTGTTGGTTCTGATTTTGAGATTGATTCTGATTATTCTGATTCATACTTGCAATTGCCTGTGGTATTTTATCCATCATTGAGCCTAGATTGCTCTTTTGGTTAACTTGAAGCATATTGACGTTATTCTGATCAATAACTACTACCGCTTCAGTACTAATTCTTGCACCTAGTCCCAGCCCACCACCGGAGTTAATATTAGTGCCATTCTGTTGATTAGTAGAAGGTGTAAGACCACTTCCATAACCAAGCGTTACTGAAACCACCGGTATAAGAGTCTTATCTCCAAAAACTACCGGAGAACCTAAAACTGATTCTTTTTTTGTAAAATCTTCTAAGTTAGTAAAAAGGGCATCCAGATTTTGTGTAAAAGATAAATTCTGATCCATAGTTTTCCTCCTCAAGTTAATAATTTTATTTACTATTTATATGATTTAAATAGGCTGACTAAAGTCATTCCTACATTTAAACTTGCATTTGCATTGATATTAATATAATCATTATCAGCAGCAAAATCGGGTTTATTGTATAAGGAATTTAAATTAATCAAATTTGAAGCTGCATTTATCGCGCCACAAGTAATTCCTGTTGTGGAAGGGTCCTTAAATCCATAAGATGTATCTATATTAATATCTTTGAACCTTAGCTTCATTATTTGATTTGGTTTTATCATATTTTTTCTTTTATTTTTTATTTCTTTCTCAATTATATTGTGATTGAAAATATATACTATTAGCTGTGGAATATAGTTATGTACCACAACTATTACCTTTAAAAAAGGATAAAGCCACAGCAGCTCTAGATTTAATTCTTCCTTATTGGAATTAACGGTTAGTATAACTTTAATTACAGTAAAAAATAATACTGCAATTAAAATAGTTAAGGCTATTAATATAATAAAAAATAATTTCATTTATAAGCCCTCTTGCTTTAATTTAAAAGTATTGCACAAATGATAACATATCCATTTAGACATATAATTATTATTGTAAATATTACTTAAATTTCTAGTTATTATTTTTATATAATTCCTACTTATGCAAATAATAATTTCGGAATATTAAAAAGGAGGATTATAAATGAAGAATTTATCAACAAAGGAACTAAGCTATATAAATGATTTCTTATCATGGGAGCTTCTTTCATGTAAAAAATGCTATCAATATGCCAACCAAGAAGCCAACACAACTCATAAGCAGGTATTTTTTGAAGCAGCAAATACCCATCAGCAAAACTATACTAATTTGCTCAATTATGTTGAGCAGGTAAATAAGACGACAGGAGGTCAGTTGCATTAATGGATACACAATCAACCGTAACAACAAAAACAGGAATACAAATGATTGGGAAGCCTGTTAGTACCGAGCTCCCCAAGGTTAAAGATTCCAATGTTAACTTAAGGGATAGGATAAACGATGCCCTCTTAACTGAAAAGCATAATCTTGTAAGCTATCAGAATGGAATAAATGAAATAATTAATGATGATTTAAGAAAAGTAGTAATTGATAACAGAAACAATCTTCAGAATATGCAGATAAATTTTTTTAATGAATTATTTAATTTAGGTGAATATCAAGCAGAAATTGCTGGGGGTTCTCAGATTACTGAAACTTATACTGTATTCAGTAATTATAAAACCCAGCTTCCACCGAAATAATAAGCAAGTTATACAGTAACATTTTAAGAAACTCCTCCTATATGAAAAAGAAAGGGCATATGCCCTTTCTTTTTCATATTTTTTACTGCAATGGGACTTGGAAATTCTGATTTTGTTGCTGTTGAACTGCTTGCTTTCCTTTTTCAGTATAATTAGCCTCATTTGGACTTAGCATATAAAGAACCTGCTGAAGCTCTCCTACATGTGTTCTTTCTTCGTCTGCAATACGTTGAAGAACCATTTTTACTCTTTCATCAGTAGTAGCCATTGCATGTGCTTCATAAGTAATAATCGCTTCAAGCTCCCCGGTAATATCTACACGAAGTGCTTGTACCAATTCTGCCTCAGACATTTGCCTCGGTACATTTGCAACAAACGGATTTCCCAATAACGCCATACATAATCCCTTCCCTTCTTATTTTAAAGTAGTTTTTACCATAGTTGGTAAAAGTATTCACATATATGAATTATCTATTTATAGTTTTAGAAAAAATATGAAGCTTGGTTTTTTTAATGGCTATTTTTAGTTGTCTGCAATAAATATTTCAAAAATATTTTTGCTCAATTTTTATAATACTAAGAATGATAATTATCATTCTATTTCTGAGGGGAGGTTGTGACTGTGGCTAAAATGTCTGAAACCTTAAAGGATGGAATTGCAAAGGAACTTGGTGTTTATAACACAGTTAAATCCGATGGATGGGGAGCTGTTAGCTCAAGAGATTGCGGAAATATAGTTAAAAAGGCAATTGAAATAGCCGAAAGGAATATTAGTTATCGATAATGGTTGTATAATGAACAAGAGCCGGAATACTTTCTGGCTCTTGTTTATTAAGTTCTACTTTTTATATTGAATATTTATTGGAATATTTTGTTGAAATTTAACATATTATAATATAAAATTAGTATAAATATTTTGTTTCCAATGTTGTATGTTTGTCTTGAAAACTTTCTCGACAGGACGAACAAAATGTTTATCCCTTTTATAGGGAAACTGTTGCAGACGTATAATTAAAAAGGAGATGGTAAAATTGGTCAAAAATGACCCCTCTGTCGGAACTGGCAACGTAGTCGAAAAACCAGACTATCCCCCGGAAGTCCTAAGATGCCTTGAAATAGCAAAGAAAGGGCGTGCCTTCCACAAAAACGGTCAAGGGATAATTCCCGTTTCTGCGGCCCAAGACTTACACTTTTCAGGGATAATCCAACTTTCGGATTACAAACCTACAAGATGCACTTGTTCTTGCCCTATTCCAGAAAAGTGCTGGCTACTGAAAGAAGGTATCGACAGAGATATACAAGAGGCATTTGCAGCAATTGCCCCGCGCCCAGTCATAAATACAGCTGCATATTAAATAAGTTCTATCGGAATCATAAAAGAACAGTCAAATATTTGACTGTTCTTTTATTTGAGTATTAATTATAATAAATTTTATATATTATAAATGAACTTTATCATATCTTGAAACGTTTAATAAACAGAAGAGCAGAAAAATATAAGGAATCAGGGGTCATTATGAAAGAAGCAGCGCTTATCAATCTATGCAAGCAAGGCAATAGAGAAGCTCTCGAACAGCTTGTCAGCGAGAACTATCCGGTAGTTAAGGGTTACCTCCTAAAGGTTACTCTTAATAACTATCTTTCAGAAGACCTTACTCAGGAATGTTTTCTTAAGGCCCTAAACAACCTTTATAAGTTTGTCCCTGACAAAAAATTCTCAACCTGGTTAATAACAATTGCCAATAACCTTTACTATGATTACTTGAGAAAAAACAAGCGGATTACGTTGGGACTGGATACCGATATGGAAAACCCACACAGTCAGGCTGCTTTAATGGATAATTCTGAATTCAAAGAGGTGGTTAAGCTTATTTGTGAATTGCCTTATGATAAACGAATCGCCTTTGTTTTAAAGCATTATTATGGATACAGCTATGAAGAGATTTCCAAGATGGTTAAATGCCCAATTGGAACAGTAAAATCAAGGATATTCAATGCAATTGAAATAATAAAATCCCGGCTTGAAAGGAGTGAAGCAATTGAAAAATAATGATTGTTCAAAAGAAAAAATAGTTGAGGCTTATTATGCTCAATCAACCAATCATGATGCCCTGAAGCATATTAACTCCTGCGAGGAATGTTCAAAATATTATCAGGATTTGGTTGCGGCAGGCGAAAAAATGAACACTTTGAATATGGCTGATAATTATACTGATACTTTTGCGGTTAAAAAAATTGTAAACATACATTTAGCAAGAAAGCAGAAAAAAAGGATTATTCGTGAAGCCGTACTTTTTTCACTGTTTGGTCTTGTTTTTCTGGGTGGACTATATTGGGCAATGATTACTATTAACTACATGGCTGCTTTGATTTTTTATCTTATTATTTTTATAAATCTTCCTATCTTACTGCTGCCAGTAATTTTAAAAAGAAAGGAGCTGCTTTAAATGATAAATGCACCATTAATTGCTTTGTTAGTCGTTTTGCTTACAGCCCAGGCGACATGGATATATGTAGATGCCAGAAAAAGAGGAGAAAATGCTATCCTATGGGCAATATTCGGATTGCTGAATGTTCCTTCTTCACTTATTATTTATCTTATTGTAACCCGAATCGGCAAAAGAAAATGCCCTGGCTGCAATAAAATTATCGAGAAAAAATTCAACAATTGTCCATATTGCAAAGAAAAGCTTCACAACACTTGTCTGAAGTGCAGCTGCAAAATCGAAGAGGATTGGGAATATTGTCCGAATTGCACCAATGAATTGAAATAGAACTAAAAGAGGGGACCCTTCACTATGAAGTATGAAGGGTCCTGTTTTTATTATTAGAATACAATTCTTATTAAATCACTAAACTTATTAATTATTCCGGTAACATCTGCCTTTTCAAAATCCTCCCGTGTCGTTTCCCCCGAAAGCACTGCCACGAAAGCTAAATCTGCCGCCCTTGCTGTTTCTGCATCAACCAGGCTATCTCCAATATATATACATTGTTCTCCAGGCAGTTCGATTTTTTCGAAAGCTTTAATAATACCTTCCGGATCCGGCTTGTTTTTTGAAACATCTTCGCCGCCAATTATAACATCAAATACATCTAAAAGGTTTTCTCTTTGGAGTATTGTTTCAATTCTGTATCTGAATTTTGTTGATACAATTGCCATTTTCACTTCTTTTGAATGTAGATATTCTAATGTTTCCGGCACATCTTCAAATATAACCGTCAAATCAGCCATGACCTGATCAGCTCTTTTTATAAAGTTTTTCCTGAACTCCTCTATCAAGTCAGGATCTTGCAAACCCGAAAGTGAGATAAAGGTATTACTTAATGACATTCCTATAGTTTTACATATTTCTTTTTCACTTCTTTTTTTAAGACCAAGTTCTTGTAAAGCATAATTAATACATTCAACCGCACCCTTTGATGAATCAGCTAATGTATAGTCAAAATCAAATATTAGACCCTTTACACTCATATTACCTCCCCTTTTAATGGTATTCCAGAATCGATTTCTGGTTTAGCTCCCTAATGGTTCTGCAGCCTGCCCGTGAAATAGCTATTCTGAGTATGTTGGTCCATTTATCTATTTCACTTTTGAAGGTACCACTTATAGGTAGTTTAATTTCTATACCTTCAGGTATAAGCTCCTCACTTATTATATTTTTTCTGCTCATACCCTGGTAGAGTTTATATGACAAAATCCCTTCCTTTATCAGCTTTGCATTGCTTTCCTTCAAGCTTGCAAACATTTTCCCCATCATTACCATACTTGCTCCAAGTGCCAAAGCGATTACCACCTGAGAAATATTTGAAATACTTCCATCAGCAATCATTGGCACATTATATTTTTGGCATACATTGAAACATTCATAGACCGCACTCCCCTGACAACGACCGCAGCCCGTTATATCCTGCCCTGTATTTACTGACGCAGATGTCATGCCAACCCTAACAGCATCAGCACCTAATTCTATAAGTTTCTCGCAATCTTCACCTGTTACAACATTTCCACAAATGATTTCTACATTTGGAAAAGCTTCTTTTACTCTGGCAACAGCCTCAAAATGTAAATGCGGCTGTCTGTGAAGAGTATCAATTGCTACAATATCAATATTATTTCTAATGATATCTTTAACACTGTCTATGTAGGCCTTATCAGGAGAAATAAGCAAACCAATTTTACCATCCGCATTTTCAATAATTGGTTTAAGTTTATCAACATTTTCTTTAAGTGTATTTATCTGATTGTAATGTGCATGAAGAATTGGAACACCTCCTGCTTTAAGTAAGCATTCAGCAAGGCTGAACCCTATAACAGAGTCCATCGGCGAAGCAATAAACGGAAGTTCAGAAGGCATCGTTCTGGTAATATAACTTGAGATGTCAACATCTTTAGGTCTTATATCAGACGTTCTTGGTATAATTGACAAATCTGAATACTCAAAACCTCTACATGGGAACGGTATTATTTTTTCACACATATTTATCACCTGAAATGCATTATATTTGCTAAACATTAATGAGGTTTTTATTCTTGTTAATTGTTTCAACAATGGGAATCCATTTTAAGAGCACATTTAAAAGCTCTTCATCTGTCATTGTTCTATCACATATTTTAAGGAAATCAATATTATTCTTATCACATATATCAGTAATTTCTTCAGTTGTATATAATTTTCTGTATTCCTTGTAAGGACACGAAAACTTCTTTTTCTCCTTCCCAAGGTTTCTTAAAATAACATTTCTATTATGGTCAAGCTTTTTATCACAGAATGGAAAACAGTTCTCATTAGCAATATACCCTATTTTAAAAGCTGGGAATTTGCTTCTTACGGATTGAAAAGCTTCGATTTCATGTTTAAATCCGAATAATATATAGTCAGCACTTTTTTTTAATATATCGTTATTATCTTGAATTAAATCATAAAATCTACTAACTTCATAGGAAAATTTCAATTTATTTTTTTGTGCAAATCCATATACTTCCTCGAAAATATCATCCCTGGCAAGATTGATACAATCAACTATTCCTGAAGTTAGAAAGGTTTTATCTATATCATCCAAATCTGTTGGAATGACACTGTTCATTACGTATATAATCCTTACATCCAAAGCTTCCTTGATTTCACAAAGCCGTTTTAAGTGCTGCGTTATTGTTTTATTATCATTTTTAATTGGTCTGCTTCCTTTTGAAAAGCCTGCGTAAACTGACTCGATTATGTCTTTGTAACTATAAAGATAGTCCATTATTCCTTCATCATAGCTAAAATTATATGGCACCTGGCATAAAAGACTCATTTTTCTTCCTCCCTTTTAAATGCTCATTTTTAAAGGTTCTAAAGAAGATACTTTTTCCTTAAATCTACGAAAATTCTCTAAATCATTGGTCGCAATCAACATTGTTTCAGATTCCATAACTTGCTCAGATAAATATTTAAAATACTTCTTTACACAGAATTCCTCTTTATACCACGGCCAGAATTTATGGTCGGAATTTTCTTCAAATAACAGCTGTGTCACAAATGGATTCTCAAGCATTCCTGACTGAATAATCAGAAAGCCATCATCCCCAAGACATTTACAAATTTCGTTACCTCTTAGCGCAAATAAATCGGGCTGCCCTTCATAATAAACGCCAACAATAAGAATATCCGCTTTTTCAACTAATGGAGCTTCATAGCATGTCCCCCTGAAAAAAGTGTTTTCGATTCTGCATTCATCAAGGCGCGGAACAATCTCGTTCTTAAAAAAGCTTTCCATTTCAGGGCTGAAATCATTACCCGAGTATATCTTAAGCTTGCTTGCCTTCATTAATGACCACGGAGTTGCAGCTGCTCCGGTACCCAACTCAACAACCTCTACCTGTTTTTCCAATATATTGGTTATTATATTTGCCGAAGCCAATATTCCTCCGTCTGGTCCAATTACCGTGCCATTGTTAGTCATAACCCCATATTCAACTTTATAATTTTCATGAATTGAATTATAGTATTCAGATTTTTTTAACTCATCAATTGGAATAACAAACATCCCTCTGCTGTATCTTTCTAATGGTTGGAGCGGTTCTGCCGCTGTTCCTTGTGGATTTGGATATGGTATTATATTTACTGAAATTTGTGATTCACTTGTATTTACAATAATGCCAGTATCATTTAAGTAATCTGCAAGCATAGCACACAAGCGTTTATACCTTGGAAAAACATCATTTAAAAAAGAACCCTTTTCTCCGAAGATATTTTTATTATTAATTAAAACATGTACTGTATAACATATTATGTTTCCATCACCAGGCGGGGCTTTTTTTTCGAAATTAGGTCTTTTTATCTTTTCTGTTTTAAGAATTTGACCTAAATTGGAATTTTTGAAAAAAGCAGTAATGTTATCAATTATCTGATTCATTATTCCACCTCGCCTTAATTTATTTGTAGATAATAAATACTATTTTTAACAATAGCTCATTGACGTGATTTTATCATAATGGAAATTTCATGTAAATAATAATATAATTTTTTTCGAGTATTTTCGAGTATTTCCTTCTAACAATAAAAAACCTGATAAAAATCAGGTTTTTATTGTTTCTAACTCTTCGAGAATCTTTTCTACAATAAAATCAATGCTTTTTCTTGAAGCTTCAATTTCCTCGTAGGGTATATCAAATCTTTTTAGAACTTCTAGTGCTTTCGGATCAACAATCTTTGCTTTTTCGACATTAATTTGGGTTCTCCCGTTACTGCTGTAAGGTCCTCCTTCAATTCTTTTAACCAAAAAGTTCAAATTGCGGTACCTCCTGAATTGCTCTATTACGAAATTTACGTAATTTTCTGAATAATGCTCAGGTTTGTAATATGCGCAATCAATTATTGGTCCATCAGTTACAATAACCTGCACCTGCCTATGGCATCTGTCAATTCTTTTAACCTGCTCACCCAATAGGACTACTTTGTTTTCCAGCTTTGTCAAAGTACCTTCCCATACATGCTCTTTCGCAGGTTCCAGCACAAGCTCAGCCTCAATGCCGAGGTATTTTAATTCGGCAAAAGCATGCGCTGCCAAGGCACTCTTCAGCAAGCCCGGTCCCCCTATTAAGTTTACAACAAGAGTATCATACATCATCTTTTCCCCCCTTTTTAACATCCCGATACTAACTATACCGACTCATCAACATCCCTTTACGGAAAATCATCTATTACATTTTGCCAACCCTGAAAGAAAACTTTCTTACCAGTACACAACAAAGACTAAAACATGATAATAATATTATTATCATGTTTTAGTCTTTGTTGTCAATTTTTATATTATAAAATTAAGCCAAATATCCCTTTTTCACAGAGTCTTCTATAACCTTTTGCGTATATTCTGCTATTGCTTTTGAGCTCTCCCCTACCCGTTTGTTCCTGTCAATAACCTTTTGGCTTTCCACCTTATGTTCTATCCACGATTTACCTTCCGACGAATGGTTTAAAAGCAGAGGCTGAAATCTGTCAAGTAGAGCCGCATATTTTGCTTCCGGTGTTTCACAATCTTCAAACTCTTTCCAAAGAAGCTTGAACTCCTCAGCCTGATCTTCCGGAAGCATGCCAAATATTCTCTTTGCAGCTTCCTGTTCTGCTTTCAGCTTTTCTGCCTTGTCAGTATCTCCATAGCAATAGGTATCTCCTGCGTAAACTTCTACAAGGTCATGGATTAATACCATTTTTACAACCTTAAATTTATCAGCTTCCTTATTGTTAATGTGCTCTGCAAGCAATACAGCCATTAAAGCAAGATGCCATGAATGCTCGGCATCATTTTCTTTTCTCGAGCCATCTGCAAGATAATTCTGGCGGAAAATCTGCTTTAATTTATCAGTTTCAAGCAAAAACCTTATTTGTTTTTCAAGCCTTTCGGTCTCCATCTATTTCCTCCTTTTGCCAAACATTATGAAGCCTGCCTTTTAAACTGACTTACATATAAGTCGTAATAAAAACCTTTTGCCTCCAACAATTGCTGATGCGTACCCCTCTCAATAATCTCTCCTCCGTTTATAACCATTATTTGATTTGCATCTCTAATTGTACTTAAACGATGAGCAATTACAAAACTTGTTCTTCCTTTCATTAATGAAAGCATTGCTTCCTGTATGTGCATTTCAGTACGCGTATCAACGCTGCTGGTTGCTTCATCAAGCACCAGAATAGATGGATTTGCCAAAATCGTCCTTGCTATAGCTAAAAGCTGCCTCTGTCCCTGACTAAGATTTCCCCCTTCTTCTGAAAGAACCGTATCATAGCCATCATGTAAACGTGTAATAAATGGATGAGCATTCGCCAGCTTTGCAGCAGCTTCAACCTCCTCATCAGTTGCCTCCAGTCTTCCATAACGAATATTCTCTCTAACCGTATCTGAAAACAGATATGTGTCTTGGAGAACAATACCCAAGGATTTTCTCAGGCTGTCTTTTTGCAGTTTTCTTATATCCTTGCTGTCGACAAATATGGCACCACCGTCAATATCATAGAATCGTGTCAACAGATTAACTATTGTTGTTTTACCGGCTCCGGTAGGACCAACAAGTGCAATTATTTGCCCTGATTGGGCTCTGAGGTTTATATTCTTTAAGATTGGAAAACCTTTAGAATAACTGAAATTAACATCTTTAAAAATTACATCTCCAGCAATTTCTTTAAGTACCTCTGAATTTTCATTATCTTCAAACTCAGGCTGTTCGTCCATTATTTCAAATACACGTTCAGCACCAGCCAGAGCGGATTGAATCATATTAAACTGATTTGCAATTTCATTTATTGGTCTGGCAAACTGCTTCGAGTAGTTAAGGAAGCTTGCAATAACTCCAATTGTTATCATTCCTCTGACTGCCATAAATCCCCCTGCAGTCGCAACAATAGCAAAGCTAAGATTATTTATTGCATTCATCACCGGCATAATGATTCCTGAAAAAATCTGCGCTTTGATGCCAACATTGCTAAGTCTTTTATTAGTTTCGGAAAACTCCTCTAAAGCCTTTTCCTCTCTGCAAAAAGCTTTAACAACCCTCTGTCCGGATATTATTTCTTCAATATATCCGTTTAGCTCCCCAAGCTCTTTTTGCTGCTCGCCAAAGTATTTTCTTGTATGCCCTGCAATTTTTGCAGTAGCAAGCATCCCTATTGGAATACTTACAAGGCTCAGCAGGGTTAGAAGCGGACTTAAATACAGCATCATTCCGATAGCACCAACTACTGTTATCAAACTAGAAAATACCTGTGTCGTACTTTGTGTAAGGGTAGAATTTATATTTTCAACATCGTTGGTTAATCTGCTCATTAGCTCTCCATGAGGACGACTGTCAAAGAATTTCAGCGATAAGGTCTGCACCTTCGCAAATAAATCCTTTCTGATTTCCCACACAGTATCCTGCGCCACTCCAACCATATAATAGGTTTGGAACCAAGTCATTAATGCACTTAGCATATATACCGCGGTCAAAGATATTACTATGGTTATTAATTTCTTAAAATCCACTAATCCTTTACCGCTTACCATTGAGTCTATTGCATATCCGATAAGCAGCGGACCAATCAAGCTTAAGACTGTACTTACAAAAACCAATATAAAAACAAAAACAAGCATGGTCTTTTGTCTCTTTAGGTATCCCCAAAGTCTTTTCAAGGTTCCTTTTGAATCCTTTGCTTTTACCTTAGGTCCCATCATACCTGCCATATGCCCAGGTCCCCGGCCAAATGCCCTGGAACGCACTTGAGTTTTGTTAGTTGTATCATCATTAGCCATTATAAATTTCCTTCCTCGCCAATTTGTGAATTATATATATCCTGATAAACGCTGCATCTTTCCAGCAGCTCCTTATGGGTTCCCATATCAACAATTTCTCCGTTTTCCAGGACAATAATTTTATCTGCTTCAAGCACAGTACTTATTCTTTGCGCTATTACAAAACAGGTTGTATTCTTCATAAAATTCTTCAAAGCCTTTTGAATCTTTGCTTCTGTACCCATATCAACAGAGCTTGTGCTATCATCCAAAATTAATATTACCGGCTTTTTGAGCAGAGCTCTGGCAATTGCCAATCTTTGCTTTTGACCCCCTGAAACATTAACCCCTCTCTGACCAAGAATTGAGTTATACCCCTCAGGTAAGTTAATAATAAAATCATGGGCTTGAGCAACTCTTGCGGCTTCAAAAACTTCTTCCTCAGCTGCATCTTCCTTTCCCCAGCGCAGATTATCCATAACAGTTCCGCTAAAAAGAATAGATTCTTGCAATACCATGCTTATATTACTTCTCAGAGTTTTAAGCTTTATGTCTTTAATATTCTTATCATCAATAAGAATTTTACCACTAATAGCATCATAAAATCTTGGAATCAGATTTACCAGTGTTGATTTGCCTGAACCCGTAGAACCCAAGATAGCAACAGTTTCTCCGGGCATTGCACTAAAGGTAATATTTTTAAGAACAGGTTCTCCCACAGCATTGGCATAACGGAAGGATACATCATCAAAAACTATTCTTCCTTCTTTTATTGGCTCAATTGAGGCTTCAGGTAAATCTTTAATATCTGTATCAGAATTTATTATATCTGCTAATCTGTCAGCAGATGCCTTCGCTCTTGATACCATCATAAGAATAAAAGCAATCATCATAAGCGAAAACAAAATCTGCGTCATGTAATTTATAAATGCCATTACCTGACCAACCTTCATACTGCCAGCATTGACCTTGATTCCTCCGAACCAAATTACTGCAATTATGCTGATGTTCATAACAAGGATCATAAGAGGCATGGTCAAGCCAATAATCCTAGATGCTTTAACCGTCACTTCCTTCAGATTAGTATTTGCCATATTAAATCTATTGTTTTCATAATCAGCTCTTACAAAAGATTTCACAACTCTAATCCCTGTTAAATTTTCTCTAACTACATCATTAACCTTATCAAGCTTTTTCTGTACTGAAGAAAACAGTGAAAATCCCTTTTTTATAATATACGCAAGTGCAACCGAAAGTATCGGTATGGTCACCAGCAGAATCAATGCAAGGTGTGCATTTATTAAAAGTGCCATTATTATTCCGCCTATACACAATAATGGTGAACGAACCATTATTCTTAGCATTGCAAGTATGAAATTCTGAATCTGGACAACATCATTTGTAAGCCTTGTTATAAGGGAAGCGGTGCTAAACTTATCCAGACTGTCAAATGAAAATGATTGTATTTTCTTAAACAAATCCATTCTTAAGTCGGCACTAAAATTCAGGGCAGCCTTACTTGCAAATATTGTACACCCTACACCGCCCAAAATACCTAGAAGTGCAACACCTATCATTACCAGTCCGACATTTATGATGTAAGAAATATTTCCGCTTTTTATTCCTTTATCAACAATATCTGCCATAAGTGCTGGCTGTAAAAGATCGGTTATTACTTCCAAAAGCATGAAAAGAGGTGCAAGAGCAACCGCTTTCCAGTAAGGCTTCAAATATTTAAATAATCTTTTCATAGAAATCTCTCCAAAATTTTCTGAGTATACTCTTTCAGCATTGATGGTAACACTCATTAAATATATAGTCAATCTACAAATGAAACTCCCTTTCTGTCTTACCTAACATTTTGGAAAGGTACAAATAAAAAGGGAGTAAAAAGTCTATGTATATTACTTTTATAATTTCTCACCTGATGATTTCTGGCTTTGTTCCGAATTTTGCTTTTGCTGCTGCGGTTTTTCAATCTGTTTTCCTTCCAGCTGACTGATTACTCTATCACAAACCATCTTTAAAGTATTTCCGCCACCGCCAAAGCCTTGGCCATCTCTGCTTCCTCCACCATTTGGATTAATCCCATCAGGCGGCCCTTGTCTTCCAGGTCTCATATTTGGGTCTGTCTGCCTTTCTTGCTTTTGTTGATTCATATTTGTATCATTCCCGGGTCCTTTTCTCTCCTGATTTATATTCCCATCCGGTTTTTTAAATGAAATATTCTTTTGAGCATCTGTTAAAATTCCATCAATTTGTTTAATTTTTTCTGATGAATATTTTTCGTCTATTGTTGTTTTAGTACTAATTTCTTTTAGTATCGGAACCAGCTTATCTTTTTGCTCCTTGGTCAAAGGAGATTCGCTTCTCTCAATGCGTCCAAGTGTTGATATTTCCATACGAAGCTTCCCTTCAGGCATTACCACTTGATTTTGCCAGCCGCCTCTTGCTTGCTGAAAATTATCCTGCCCTTGCTCCACATCTGTAGATTGAGAACCTTTCAGGCTTCCACAGCCTGCTGCGAAAATAAGAACTGCCATTAAAGTTAGTACCAATGATATTCTTTTCATAATCATTCCCCCTGTTATTTCGTGATTGTAATTATCTTTATAAGGTCTTTAGAACTCTCCTTCGTACCTGCGTAAAGTGACATGCCTTTTATGGAATATCCGCTTATTAAGGTATTTAGTGAAACTGCCAACGGAGTACTTCCTGACACATCATAAACCTGGACATCGCTTGCCAGCTTATAAATTGTGTCATTTACCTTTATTCTCCTTGAATCAAGTGCCTGTATTTCATTTGAATATGTCTTTGAATTAATCGTGACCATTTTCTGCAGCCCATTTTGGTCTTTTTCCAAATAAACAACATCCTTTACAAGACTATTAAATATAGCATCTGAGTTGTTGAAGGAAACCTGCTGCCCATTTATAAGCACGGTATAGCTTGATGCCGTTTCTCTTTTTGTCTGACTGACCAATATTCCATATTGACCATACTCGGTATACTTATTCAATACCAATAGCTGAATGTCATCAAATCCTCCGCCCATTACAGCATGAATAACTTTATCTTTGGTCAATTCTCCGGAAGGCATATCCTGCCACTTAACCCGGGTTACCTGAATATCATCTGAGCTATGATTATTTTGTACATCTAAAATAACCGCGTCCTGACTTAATTTCAGGCTTCCAACCATTTTATCCGACAGATTAATTCTGCCTGAAACCGGCGAACAAACAACTGTTGTCAAGTGTGCCTTTTCGTCCCTTATATCAAGGGTTACCAGACTTCCATTCCGATAAGATTGGTCATCATCGGTTTCATATTCTTTTATTGTTCCGTCAACTCTGTAAAGCTTTACATAAAACACCGTTTCTCCCTTTGAGTCAGTATCTGTTGAAATACCACTGCGCGTACTCAAGATTATTGCATAATTTGAAATATCACTTGCACATGGGGTAATTACATCAACAATCTTTCCGCTTTTTCCGGTTAATACTGTTATATCATCCCCTATTTTAAAAGCTCCTTCTGATTCATTTAGTTTTGCTGCGGCATAAGAAGTTTCGATTTGCTTTTCCTCACCAAGAATCTCTATACTGCTGACTGATGCTTTACTGGGGTAAGCATTATCATATGTGCCGGTAATTTTATCATCATACACCAATAATATTCCCTTGCCGGTTTTGAATAAATACTTAACCTGATAAACAACATCGTAACTTTGTATATCTGCAAAACTTACTTTTTCTCCATTTTTAATTACGGTATAATAATTTTTGTCAGAAATATTAATGTTTCCTATTTTAACACCATTAGAACTTACAGTATCCTTAACCACTACAGGCTCATTAGTCGGAGGATCGATCAATACTCCATATTCATAAATACTGCTGCTTCCTTCTGTAAAAGCTAGCGCTATAACCGAACCTATATAAATATTTTTCTTTACGTTTTTAAATGTACTTTTTCCTCCTCCATAATAGAAAACCATATCATCAGGTATATCTACACTGCCGCTGCCATTTTTATCAATATAGACCACTTTATTTCCCGAAATGCTTTCGACCATTACTATATGACTATCCTGCTCTACACTCTGAGCTGATAGTACTTCATTATCCGAGTCAACCAGCAGATTGACTTTTTTTCCTAAATATAAAGCTCCATTTATGCTTTCCGCTTTAAAATCTCCTATGTCTGTTTTTATAAATCCTTTGGTAACACTGCTGTCAAGATCCCATGAATTAGTAATTATGCAGGTCTTTTGTGTACCTAAACTGCTTTGCTCTCCAAGAGTCTGATTTGAAGCGTTCTTCTTGGTATTTAATGTTCTTTCAAACATCACTGCTATATTTGCTCTGGATACCTTATCATTAGGATTCAATTTTATATCTTTTGTAATTTCCAGGCTCTTGGCTTTTTCTATATAATTCTGAGGCCAGACCCCTACCATTTCAGATGAGCTGTATCCCAACATTCTAAGCAATATAGTAGTAACCTGCGCAAAGTTTATCTTTTCTTCAGGCTTGAAGCTTCCATCCGCATACCCTGTTATAATTTTATTTTTAACTGCAATATTTATGTAACCTGCTGCCCAATGTTTCTGGGGAACATCAAAAAATGCACTGGAGTTTTTAACCAATTCAGCTTGGTCTTTTTTCCCTATAGCAGCAACCGCCATCTTGGCAAATTCAGCTCTTGTTACATTTCCGTTAGGCTTGAATGTTCCGTCACTGTAGCCTCCAATTATTCCTGCTTTTGAAAGACTGGCTATTGCATAGTAGCAAGCCGAATTTTCCGGCACATCCACGTATTGTGCAGAAGCAGAAAAATTGAATATTAATAATAGTACTATTGCAATTAAAATCACTAATAACTTTCTTTTAAACATTTATATGCCCCCTTGCCTGTTGGCTTTTAGCTTTTAGCTTTTTGTTCTTAATTTTAACTTTAAACTTTAACATTTTACACTTTACACTATTTATTCAAACCTCAATGCCTCAATCGGATTCAGCTTTGAAGCCTTATTTGCAGGATACATTCCAAAAAATATTCCGATTGCTGCTGAAACCGTAAATGATGTAATTACAGAGGTTAAAGTAACAGCCGGTGTCAAAGAGCTTATTTTGGAAACTACAAACGCAGCAAGCATTCCAAGAAGTATTCCGATTACTCCTCCTATACAGCTAATCATCATGGATTCAATTAAAAACTGTGAAAGGATATATCTTCTCTTAGCACCAATTGCCTTTCTTATCCCAATTTCACGCGTTCTTTCGGTAACAGATACCAACATGATATTCATTATTCCAATGCCGCCAATCAAAAGCGAAATTCCTGCGATAAAGCCAAGAAACAGTGTCAAGGTTCCTGTTACGCTGCTTACCTGAGAAAGCATTTCAGCCTGATTCTGAACCCTGTAGGAATCTTCATCATTAAAAATATCAAGCATAAAACTTTCAATTTTTAACATTGCACTGTTTACCATATCCGACGAGGCAGCTTGAACATAGAAAGTTCTTATTTTGGAGGACAGAAATCTTTGCGCAACAGTAATAGGTATTATTATTCTGTCATCAGTAGAATAATTTTCTGCTTCAGCCTTTTCTTCAAGAACCCCTGTCACTTTGAATATCTGACCATTTATCTTTATTTTTTCTCCTACCGGATTATAGCCTAAGCCAAAAAGGTTTTTAACAACCGCTGTTCCCAATAGCACAACCCGTTTTTTGGAATCAACATCACTCTGCTCTATGAAACTGCCAGATTGAACGGTAACATTCTTAACAGATTCATACTCTGGCGTGGAACCTATTAGAGAAGTATCCCAGCTGTTATTGCTATATTTCAAGGTAACACTGCCGGTTATAGAAGGTGCAACTGCTTTAATCTCATTACTATTTTCACTTGCCAGCTTTTTTACCTGCTCATATGTAACGTTTCTATTACTATTCCTTCCCGTGATAGAAATTGTAATCAGATTTGTTCCCATACTTTCAATCTTGTCAGTTATGGTTTTTTGAGTACCTTGCCCAAGCGATACCAAGGTTATAAATGTAGCAACACCAATTATTACCCCCAGCATTGTCAGAGAGGTACGTACTTTATTGCTAAGTATACTTTTAAGAGCCATTCTTAAGGTTTGCAGTATATCCATCTGATTATTTCCTTTCAAATCCCTTGATCTGGGCAAGCCAAAGTCTCGTCTTTACTTTACACTTTACATTTTACACTTTACACTGCTTTCACTGTCTTCAACAATTTGACCATCATGCACACGTATAATACGCTTCGCCTCAAGAGCGATATTATTATCATGGGTAATCAGTACTATTGTCTGTCCTTGGTCATGCAATTCATGAAGCATTTTCATAACCTCTTTGCCTGATTTCGAATCCAGATTGCCGGTAGGCTCATCAGCCAGAATAAGAGTTGGATCACCCGCTAATGCTCTTGCTATCGCCACTCTCTGCTGCTGTCCACCAGAAAGCTGTGCCGGTCTATGATGCAATCTTTCTCCCAATCCCACTCTCTCCAATGCTTTTAGTGCTTTTTCATATCTTTCTTTCTTATCCCGCCCTTGATAGACTAAAGGCAGTTCAACATTTTCAACAGCAGTCATTTTGGGAAGCAGATTAAATCCCTGAAAAATAAAACCTATTGTATAATTTCTTATCTCTGCCTGCCTGTCTTCATCCAAGCTTCCTATTTCATTGCCATCAAGATAGTATTCTCCGAATGTTGGGACATCAAGGCATCCTATAATATTCATCAGCGTTGATTTTCCTGAACCTGATGGACCAATTATTGATACAAATTCTTTTTTTGCTATTGAAATATTGATATCTTTCAGGGCATTAACCTCAACATCACCCATTTTGTAGACCTTGGAAATGTTAATCATTTCAATTAGCGGTTTATTTGCTTCCACTTGTTCCACCACCTGTCTTACTGCCGCTGTCATTTCTGTTTCTAAACCCGCTTGGAGGTCCGCCGCCATCCATTGGTCCTCCACCCATAGGCATCATAGAATTACGAGAGTTTGTTGAGCTTTTGGTCACAGGAATATAGACAATATCTCCTTCACTAAGCCCACTTGTGATTTCAATATAATCATCAGCCGTTATCCCAGTTTCAATAATCTTAATTGTCATATCAGAAGTCATGTTTTTAGTTATTGATGAAGTGCCAGCTTTTGAATTTGAGCTCTTTCTGGAAGCAGTACTGCTGCTGGAGGATTTTGAGGTTGAGCCCGCCATCTGTCCAAAAGGTTGATTTTGTTTAAATACAGAAGTATCAACATTTTTTTCACCAGCTTTTTTCTTAGTATATACAAAGCTTCGTCTTCCCATCTTTTGTATTGCAGATTCAGGAAGAGCCAGCACGCCCTCTTTTTTCTGTATTACTATTTCTGCATTAGCATTCATACCACCCTTGATATTCTGCGGATCAGAAATTTTTATAATGACCGGATATGTTGCAACTCCGTTTGTAGAAGTACCCTCGTTCGCAACCTTTGCAACCTCTCCTTTAAAGGTCTGATTTTCCAAAGCATCTATTGTAACATTAACCTCCATGCCTACTGATATCTTCGCAATATCAAGCTCGTCAACATCTATTTGGAATTCCATTTGCGTATAATCCGCAACAACAGCAAGTTTGTCAGCTTTGGTCTCAACGTTGTCTCCAACCTTAATATCTTGAGTCACTATGGTTCCCGTCACAGGAGCATAAACTTTATAGTTCTCCTGCGCTTCAAGCTTGGAATTCAACTGCACCTGCAAATCAGCCATTTTTATCTGGGCTGAAAGAAGCTGGTCATATAAATCGCTGTTCTCCATTTTGAATAAAACTTGCCCCTCACTTACGGTTTGGTTATTTTTTATTTCTACACCGATTACTGTCCCGCTGACATCAGCTTTAACTTTTCTTGAGTTGACATATTCTAAAGCTGAAGAATCCATAGACATTTGTCCGTTAATTCTTGCACTAACCTTTATTCCCTCTGCTATAGTTCCAGGATTTTTAATTATTATTTCAACGTCATATACTTTGCCTCCGCCCTCAACTGCTCTTCCTAATTTATCAACATAGGTAACCTTACCTTCTACAGCCTGCATGTAATCCTGCAAATAAACCTCTGCTTTTTGTCCTGCACTTAGCTTTTTTGCTTGATTACTTGTAAAAGGAAGTACTGCCAAAAGCTGAGTATTGTCATTTATTGTGCATATCTCTGCGCCTTTATTTATTTGATCACCTTTTTTTACAGTAAAGTTTATTACCTGCCCTTTAATCGGAGCCTTTTCAGATAAATCAGAAATATTCTTTTGAGCCGATTCCAAATCAGATTGAGCCTGTTTTATACTCAACCTTGTTCTTTCTACTTCTTTTACAATATCCTGATTATCAAGCTCAATCATCAAATCGCCTTTTTTAACCTTATCTCCTTCTTTGAAGTTGAGCTTTGTCACAGTCCCGTCAACCTTTGAGGATATTTCCTGCCTGTATGAGGAAGCAACAGTCCCACCTCCTGAAATAGTTACAGCAATATCTTTTTTTACAACCTTAAATTGAGCAAAGTTTGATGCTGCTTTGGATTTGCCTCTAAAGAAGAAGTTATATGTAAGTGCTCCAATTAAGAGCACTATAATACCAATAATGATTTTCTTTTTATGCTTTTTAAAAAATTGTTTCACCGGCTGCTGCCTCCCCTTATTCTCTCTTTTTACCGCAATTTACACAATAATTCCATTCAAAATTCATCATACTTTCACACGAATCGCACTTAATTTTTAAAGCATTACCGCATTGATAGCAGTAATTTGCTTCCTTTGTAACCTCAGCTTTACAATTACTGCAAAAGCTTAATCTTTTTCTTACTATTAAATAAATTATAAACCCAATCAAACCTGTAAATAAGGTAATCAATCCCCATACTATTTGCTGCAATCCTCTTTTTTTGCTGTCATCATATACCCAGACTGCAAGAAGTACCCAGAAAATCAATATTAACAATCTTAATACCTGATGTGATACAAAGAACATATCTATCATTTTATTTTCCTCAAAACGTCCGCTAATAAAGTAAATTTTCATGGATTTGCCAGATATATCAAAGCTGCTAATGAAATCAGGATTTCTCTTTGCGCCTCTATGCATGTCATCAAACGGCTCTATAGAATTTCTTCTGTTCGGGCTATTCTCAAAGCCTCTTTCAGCCTGCGAATCCGAGGGAGGGATCAATGAAAAGATTTCTCTTTTTGGAATTGGCATAAATCTTCCCGGTCCTTTTTTCATGCGGTACATACCGGGCTGCTGCTCATCCTTTAAAATATCGAATATGCTTTCTCCCTGAACATATTGCTCATTTGCCTTATAGACAATATTTCCTTTTTCATCACACAAAATTATATTTTTAGTTCTAGGATAGTCCTTCATGAAGCTAGCAATAGCTGTTTTAGCTTCATTAGATAATCCCTTTGCCTGTATTATTGAATTTATTTCTGCAATATCTTTTTTCTCTTTTTTGGCTTGCTGTATGTTAATAAACCCGGCTAAAAATCCACTTAGAAATAAAATAATAATTAAAATTCCAACAAACTTTAATATATTGGTTAATGAAAAATACCTCTTAAAGTTTTTTAGCATTGTTCCCACCCCTTCTTAATAATCAATATTGATTTTAAATTGCCTTATTTATATAATCCTCTCTCTTAATTCTATTTCATGGCTGTTAGAACCATTAGCTAGAATTGCTTTAAAAATTACCCATACCAGTGCCGAAAATATTGCTATCGTTAAGCCTATGCCTGCAAATTCTACTATCTCACTGCTGTAATCAATATAATCAGGAAACAGAATTACTCCCCCAATGAACAATGTAATAACACAACCAATAATAAATATAATCATTTGCGTAATATTATTCTGACGTCTTTTTATTTCTTCGCATTTGTGTAGGATTACCGGTTTTAATTTTTGTATAAGTAATTCAGTGTTAACAGTCTCCGTACTATGAAAATGATTTTTTATCATTTCTTCCATTTCATCATTGTTCATTAAAATTCACTCCCTTCGCCCCAAGTTTCTTTCTTATTTTTTCTATTGCATAATGCAGCTTTCCTTTAACCTTCTCCGGCGTACTTTTAACAATTTCAGAAATCTCCTTGTAGCTAAAATCCATATAATATTTTAAAATGACAATTGATTTTAATTCCGGACTCAAAGCATCAATTGCTGTATTAATACTATTTACTGCTTCATTTTTTAATACTATATCTTCAACTCTGTCATCACTATCGGGAACCGAAATTTCTTCATCATCTATTGATACCGTTTCTCTTATTCTTCCTTTTCTTATCTCATCGGTTATGGTATTCCTTGCAATTGTAAACAACCATGTTGAAAATTTAGAGTTTGACTGCAGCTTATATGTATTTATATTTTTTATCATTTTTATAAAGGTTTCCTGTACTATATCCTCAGTTAATTGCTGGTTTTCAACATAATTAAAAATAAAATTATGAAGGTGCTGATGATACCTTTGAATAAGAATCTCAAAAGCATATTCTTCTCCCTGCTTACATAACTCAACTAATTTCTCATCGGTCAAAACAGCACCTCCCTTCCTCTCTATTATTTTAAACGTATATAAATAAAAAAAGTTGAAAATTTTTTATTATTAGCCCACCTTTTCTTTATATACAGAATGCGATTTGTTTTGCATCAGCTTTCCGGTTACTTCTCTTATCTCGCTTACAGACATGGTTATATTTGTATTGAATTCAGTAAGAATTCCATTTAGTTTTTCATAGTCTTTTCTTTTAATTATAATATTTATAACCAATCTTCCCTTTCCCTTCATACCATAACCAATATAGGTTGTTACAGAATAGCCTTGGCTTCTTAAGCAGTCAGCAATTTCCTTGCCTTTTTCCCTTCCTGCATATACCGTTATCTCCAAAAGACCTATTGCCATCTTTTTTTCTATCGCATCTGCAAGATATATACCAAAAACCTTTCCAAGTGCAAATGCCAGAATGTAAGAAATATCCGATGAATCACTAACCATTTTAACCGTATATGAAAACAATAATGCATCGCTAAATACTACAAAATATGTAGGCCTTATCATCTGCTTTGAGATAAATAACGTTTTTAGCGTACCCAGGCAGTTGCTTACAGCATTAAGCAGAAATATAATTATTAAATTTGCTATCATTTTTTCACTCCTTTCTTTGAATCAAAAAAGTCTGACATATATGCCAGACTCTTCAAAATGCTTTTTAAGTTTTCTATTTTAATAATAATTTAGTTCTTCCCTCCAAAATTTTATCAAATCAAACCCCAAACAAAAGCTGTAGCATACACATATATTTTCGCTGAAATATATATTAGCATAAACTTCATATTATGTAAAATTAAATCCATATTACAGGCAACCAGAACGCACTTTCTAAATTTGAAGAATATTATTCCAATGCATTGTGAAAACAAGTTATACTTACTAACGTAAAATCCAAGTAGCTCAAGACCCCTCTATCTCCCCTTTAAAAGGGGACGAAAAGCTTGTATCTGAAGGGATATAGGAATGAATAATAATGACTTGAAGAAAAGAGAATTAATTGAAAAAAAGATAAATGAAGCTTGTATTGGATTTTCTGTATAGAGCTACTTTTCGCTCCCTTTTGAAGGGAGGAAAGGAGGGTCTTTTTATACCATATATGGTTACATACAGAGAATATCGCCCGCCATCATCACTTTAATTGACGCTATGTTAAAATTATGGTAATCTTGATTAAGGTTTCTACTATTATAATGCAGCAGTTTTGAATTGATTATAAATGTAAATCTAATAAAATTGGCAGATAAATATGGAGGGTCTGGGTTGCTATTTAATTCTATATCTTTTTTGATTTTTTTTCCAATTGTTACTATATTATATTTTTTTATTCCGCATAAATACAGGTGGTTTTTATTACTGACAGCAAGCTGTATTTTTTATATGACTTTCATTCCAATATATATACTAATATTAGCAGTCACAATATTAATTGACTATTTTGCAGGCATACTTATAGAGAAAGAAGCAGGTAAAAAGAAAAAACTTTATCTTATTATCAGCATTCTTTCTACCTGTCTTGTTTTATTCATTTTCAAATATTTTAATTTCTTTAATGCAAATATGCAAAAGCTTGCTGAATTTTTACACTGGAATTATTCAATAGGCTCTTTATCTCTTATACTTCCTATAGGGCTTTCGTTTCATACTTTCCAAAGCTTAAGCTATGTTATAGAAGTTTACCGGGGAAATCAAAAAGCAGAAAAGAATTTCGGAATTTACGCATTATATGTTATGTTCTACCCTCAGCTTGTTGCAGGACCTATCGAAAGACCGCAAAATCTTCTGCATCAATTTTATGAAGAGCATTATTTTGATTATAAAAGGGTTACCGATGGGCTTAAGCTTATGGCCTGGGGTATGTTTAAAAAGGTTGTAGTGGCTGACAGACTTGCAGTATATGTAGATATTGTTTATAAAAACCCTTCAGCCTTTGACGGCATATCCTTAATCATTGCTACTATTTTCTTTGCTTTCCAGATATACGCTGATTTTTCAGGCTATTCAGATGTTGCTATTGGCTCAGCTCAGGTCATGGGCTTCAAACTGATGACAAACTTCAACAGACCATATTATTCAAAATCAATATCCGAGTTCTGGAAAAGATGGCATATCTCCCTGTCAACCTGGTTCAGGGATTATCTTTACATTCCTCTTGGAGGCAACAGAGTAGCAAAATGGAGATGGCAGCTAAACCTCTTTATCGTATTTCTAGTTAGTGGATTGTGGCATGGAGCAAATTGGACCTATGTAATTTGGGGAGCACTTCATGGTTTCTATCTTGTATTTTCAATATGGACCCAAAAAATCAGAGACTTTATGGTGAATATTTTCAAGCTCAAGAAAGTGCCTGCCGTACATAAATTTATTCAAGTAGCAATAACTTTTTCTCTTGTATGCTTTGCCTGGATATTCTTCAGGGCAACAAGCATATCAAGTGCCATGTATATAGTTACACACCTACACGTAAATTTAGCAAACGATTTGGCAGCCTTTGCGCATTCAATATACCTCAGCTTTCAGTCGGGAAAAATGCTAGTCGATTTCACCCCAATCACAGGTCAACTATTATGGCTGCAAACAGAAATGACTTTTAAGATAGCCGTGATTTCGATTATTGCAATGGAGACAATACATTTTATACAAAGAAGAGGAAGCATACGTAATAGAATATCCCAATTACCTGCTGTAGTGAGATGGAGCGGATACTTCCTTCTGATGTTCAGCATATGGATGTTTGGTTATTTTTCTAACCAGAATTTTATATATTTCCAGTTTTAACAAAGGGAGCGAAATTATACATGCAGAGAAAATCAGTAATAGAATTTGTATTGAAGGTATTATTATTATCGTTAAGTCTGCCAATTGTTGTTTTTATAAATTACACTGTTGATCCTCTTCAGTTTTATAGAAAGATGACAATAATGAAGCCAATTCTCTATGACCAGGAACGCTATCAGAATCCGGGACTTGCTAAAAATTATCCATATGATACGGTAATCATCGGAACTTCAATGACTGAAAATATTTCTCCCAAATATATAAAGCAGAAAATGGGTTTGAATTGCATAAAGCTGCCCATCGCAGGTTCAACCATAAAAGAACAGAATATGATTTTAAATGTAGCTGTAAAAACCGGAAAAGTAAAGAATGCCATATGGGGTCTTGACTTTTCCAGCTTCAAAGGCACTCCCGGCACTGTGAGAGACGAAGATGTAGCCTTTCCGTACTTTCTTTATGATGATGACCTGTTAAATGATTATAAATATCTGGTTAATTGCAATACAACCGAACAGCTTATCAATATCCTGCAAGCCAACCTCACACACAAACAACTTGATATAAATCAAATGCTTGAAAACTATAGGCGGTGGGATATTAACTGCACATTCAGTAAAAAGAATGCAATAAATGGATATAAAGATATAGTAAAAAATATAACTAAAGAAAAAAGAATAGGTTTTGAGTGGAATAATTTAAAGAAAAACATTGATAATAATTTTATCAGCATGGTGAAAAGCCATCCTGAAGTGAAATTTTATGTGTTTTTTACTCCTTCCTCCATACTAGCCCATAAATACTTTAATGAATTATCACCAGATATTTTTGAGAACGAGCTTAAATCCAAAAAGTATATCGTCAAGCAGTGTGAAGCCCTTAAAAACGTAAAAATATATGATTTTCAGAGTACAAAAGAAATTATTTTCAATCTTGATTATTATACAGATCAGTCACACCACAATAATAAAGTAAATAAAATAATAATTGATTCTCTAGCAGAAGGGAAGAATGTTGTCACAAATAAAAACATTGACCATAATCTGATGCTTTTAAAAAGCTGGGTTAAAAATCTTAAAGTAGGCAATAACGATATTAGGCTTATTGATTCAACAATACATTAGTTATTAAAGTGGTGGGTATAAAATACCCACCACTTCATATTTAGAGAACCAGCTTTAAAGGAAGCTATTGTGCCTTATATTCAATAATTTTATTTAATGCTTCAATTATTCCGTTAAGCTTATCTATTCTGGTTTTTTGGACTTCAAGTACATTGTTAAGTCCATTTTTCATTTTTTCACTGTCTTTATTCTTTTTTGCCATAGCCATATCCAGGCATTCCTCTTTAACCTTTCCAGTTGTTTCAGCTATTTCAACCCTGTCGTCCCTAAGCTGTGCAAGTAAATCCTTAAGTTCATCAACTGTTTCTTGAGTGAGGTTCTCTTTATCCTTTACTATTTCTTTGATTCTTGCTTTTGCCTTGGTATGAAGGTCTTTGATTTTAATTTTCAAACCTTTTATTGTTTCTCTATTTGCTTTTATTTGGTCTTTAATTGCTTTGAAATCAGCCTTTAATGCATCTTTTTTAGCTTTAGCTTCTTGTTTCTGTACCTTAATAGCTTCTTTCGCTTCAACTCTTTTAGCCTTTTCAGCTTGTTTTTGAATCCGAGATGCTTTCTTATCTTTTTCTTTGGCAACAGGAGCTGAATCTTCATCTGCTACTGGCGTGCTGCTAACCACTGCATCTGTAGAAGTATTTGCTGATGCTTGTGTTTCAGTCTCTGCAAATACTGCAGCTGAGCTGATTAATATGCAAAATGTTATAATAATCGATAATAATTTTTTCATAGTAATTAATCTCCTTTCATTATTTGAACTATTCTGCTAAATCTGTATCGCTCACTTCATCTAGCTTTTCAACATCTTTTAACATTACACTGATTTCACTATCAAGATCTTTAAGTACCTTTTCCTTTTCTGCACTGGATACTGCATTGTCAGATTTGGTTATTACGCTTATGTTATTCTGTTTTGTTGGAGCCTTTTCTCCTTTTGGAAGCTTGTTCCCGCTGACTGTCGACTTGTCTGCGAGGTTTCCATCAGATGTTTTAGCATCCGGATTTGTTTTAAGCTCTTCAGCTTTTTCAGGTGAAGCCGGCTGATTTGCCACCTGATTTTGAAGTGATTCAGGTTTTACGGCTGATTTGCTTCCTTCGGTATTATTTACTGCGCCTCCGCAGGCTGTAAGGGTAACTGTTAATATTAACAATAAAGTAGGTAAAAATAATTTTTTCATTTTATTCCTCCTCATATTTTGTTTTCTGTTTCGCACCCTATATTCTTATATTAGCCCCTGATTGTGAACTAAAATTAGGGTAATTGTAAAAAAAGTGTAAACATATTTTATCTTTCGAGTAAATTCTGACAGTCAAATGCATTTCGGTAACTTTTTTTGAAATGCCTTGCCGGAAATATTTTTTAAAGGAATAAACTTATATTTCCTGGCATTATAAAAAAAGTGTAAACATATTTTATCTTTTGGGTAAATTCTGATAGTCAAATACATTTCGGAATACATTTCGTTCCTCCCTATTGAAGGGGGGAAGATAGTTGGGGAGTCGGAATTGTTAGATAAAAGGAAGTTCCTTCTCCTCTTTTACTTTCTACCCAAATCTTGCCTCCATGAAGCTCCACTAGGCTTTTAGCAATATTAAGCCCTAATCCGGTTCCTCCATCGTTTTGTCTTGTTCTGTCTCCCCTATAAAACTTATCAAACACATGCGCTAAATCTTCTTCCGGAATTCCCTGTCCATTATCTCTCACAGCAAATTTTATAAAATCATCTTCTTGTTTTACCGAAATTCTGACTTGAGAACCCTCTCCCGAATACTTGACTGCATTTGTTATCAGATTTGAGAGAATCTGTTTAAGCCTGTCCGAATCTGCCTTAACATAAAATTCGACAGGACATTCAGAAACTATTTGAACCTGTTTTTGATGTGCTGTTATTTCCAAGCTTCTTATAATTTCATTTATTACATCAACCGTTTTTACGTCAACAATATTTAGTTTGATTGCTCCACCCTGAATCTTTGCAATTTCAAGAATATCTCCGGTAAGCTTTATAAGCCGGTTAATCTCTTCTTTCATAATTGCTAAATATTTGGGATAATTTTCGGGCTTAATAAGACCGTCAATCATTCCCTGTACGAAGCCATTAATTGAAGTCAAGGGAGTTCTAAGGTCATGAGAAACATTTGCAATAAATTCACGCCTAACATTTTCAGTAATCTCAAGCTGTTTATTCATTGTATTAAAAGCATCAGCCAGCTTTTCAATCTCATCACTGGTTTTCGCTTTGATTTCTTCAACCTTTTCTCCTCCTGCAAGCTTCATAGCTGCATCGGTCATTTGTACAATCGGTCTTGAAATTCTTCGTGAAATAAAATAGATTATGCCTGCACTGATTATTGCAAGAATCAGTGCACATATCCAGATTATCAGGTTAATCTTTTTTATATCAGCCTCCATTACATTAACAGGAGAAAAAATCAATATAGCCCCTGAAATCTGATTCCTATTTTTCAGAGGATAACCTGTAAAGACTACATCCATATTAAACTTTGAAGAATATTGAGTTTTACGGAAAACAGTTTTGCCCTCAAGAATCTGTTCCAGGTCATTAAGCAGAAAAGCTTCATCCAACCCTTCTCCGATGTTGATGCTTTTTTTATCTTTTATTGCATCTACATTTGCATTTATAACATAAATACTTGAATCAGTAACATAACCAATAGAATTTATTGATGAATCAAGCTCCTGCTTATTAAGCAATCCGCTAAGATAACTTTCAGCCAACCTCCCAACTTTTTTTGCAGATTTTAATTGTTCTTGTTCCTTATCGGTAAAGATATAATCCGAATAGCCGATAGAAAGTGCTATAGACGCAGTCAATATGACCGCAGTAATAATCATCAGATATGTGAACATTAACCGTGAGAAAATATTTTTAAACATTATTTTACCTCGAATTTGTAACCTACGCCCCAGATTGTAACAAGCTCCCAACCCGAATCAGGGCTTTCAATTTTTTGTCTTAGGCTTTTTACATGAACGTCAACGGTCCGGGTATCGCCTGTAAAATCATAGCCCCAAACCTTTTCAAGCAGTTGATCTCTCGAAAAAACAATATTCTTATTATTAACTAAAAAAAACAGCAATTGAAGCTCTTTAGGCTTTAGCTCAACTTTCTTTCCACTTATACATGCCTCATATTTACTTAAATCAACCGACAGATTACCTATGACTATTAGATTATCATTCTTACAAGATGTACCTACATGTTGTCTAAGGCGTGCCTTAACCCTGGCAACAACCTCTCTTGGCTCAAATGGTTTTACTATATAGTCATCTGCCCCAAGCTCAAACCCCTGCACCTTATCATCAATCATATCTCGGGCTGTTATCATTATGACCGGAACACTGCTGGTTTTGCGGATTATTTTGCAGACCTCCCAGCCATTTATTATTGGCATCATAACGTCAAGCATAACCAAATCATATTCGTTGCTTTTAATCTCATCAAGCGCACAGCTTCCATCATGACAAAAGGTTAAGGAATAACCTTCATTTGAAAGGTACATATCAAGTATTTCGCAAATATTTTTATCATCATCTGCAATAAGGATTTTTTTCTGTTTATCCATTTTCTGACCTCGTTTGGGTAAGTATTAACCTTCTTTCATTTTAAAGCATTCCTCAAAACAATTCAATTATTAGGTAAAACAAGGCTTGGGTGGCATTTTATGTATAACAAGATAATACTTTTATCATTTCACATTAAAGCAGCCTTGTTCAAAAAGTATTGTTGCATTTTTATCTTTTGAATACTTTTTAAGCTTGTTAATCAATTCTTGTGCATCTTTCCCCAGCAGTTTTCTCGGCTGGGCTTGTATAATTCTTATAGGTAGAATTTCTACCTGTTTAAGCAGACTTTTATCCAGTGATAGATTTAATATTATAGTTTCATCTGTTCCTTTTGGAATTTGCTTATCAAATACAAAATTACCTACACTGTAGAAAATAAATTTATCTTTATATTTTTCCACACCTTGCAGGACATGCGGATGATGGCCTATAATCATATCTGCCCCATTTTCAATAAGTACATGTGCCAGCTTTATCTGATAATCAGAAGGATAATTGTTAAACTCTTTGCCCCAATGAATCGAAACTATAAGGAAATCGCATTTTCTTTTTGCTTCGGCTACATTTTTTTCTATATTTTCGTTTACTTGAGCCACGTCGGGTTCATTTTCACTAAAGAAATAACCTTCAGAAGGAAAATGTGAATATCCGAGTACTCCTAATGTAGTATTTGACACTTTTACAAATTTAGCTTGGCTTGCATTATCTCTGTTTAGACCAGCACCTACTGTTATAATTCCTGCCTTACTCAAATTATTCATTGTGTTTTTTAATCCTTCTTGGCCTTGATCCATAGAATGATTGTTCGCAAGGTTTAGTATACTAAAGCCTGCAGCTTTCAGTGCTGCAGCATTTGAAACATCAGCTTTGAATATAAGCTTCCTATCTTTAAGAACTGGAGTACCTTTTTGGGTTATTGGACATTCCAGATTTCCAATAACAACATCTGATTTTTTCAAAACATCCTGGATTTCTGAATAAGGATATTTTTCACCTTTACTTTGAATTTGCTTTTTCACTCCTCTGTCGAGAAGAATATCCCCAACGATTGAAATTCTAGCACTTTTATTGCTAAAATTTTTTTGAACATACAGTCCTAAAAAGCTTAATATCAATAGGGTACAAAACAAAATTATTATACCTGCGCGGTTCTTAAACATTAGTATAGGCACCTCACTTCTAAAGTCACCAAGAATTAAATTGGGTTTAGCTTTAACACCAAACCCAATTCAATAAATTTATAGCACACTAATTCTTTTTAACAGCCCGAAACAAAAGGTTCTGCCGGAACAGGAACGTGGTGTATACCTTTTTGATTCTTAAAGGATTTAATCCATTCCTGCTGGTTTGGCTTCCCATTTTTAATAATTTTGAGCCATTCTTCATCTGTAAGCCTTTTATTGTTTTTAAATTCATAATAGCTAAAAACTGCACCTCTGGTTAAGTAAAGCTTCCCTTTTATTGGAACAATGGTATAAATTTCATCTGCATTACCAATTCCCGCTTCGAGGTATTGATCATTATAAGTATGGATATCGGTTATCATTGCAATATTTTTCTCTGTTTCTGACTCAATCTGATACCATTTTTCAACATCTGTACAGCTTAATGTAAGACCTTCCAAGGTGCCTCCATATATCCTTATAGAATAATATTCCTCCTGAGTAAGCTCTTCATTTTTTAATTCCTTAGTAGAGCATGTAATAAGGAAATCCAAAAGATTTGCAAAATTCTCCATTCCACTTTCAACTTCCCCTGTCATTATGTCCTTATTCTTTAAATTTGTCTTTGTATATTCAGTCAACCACTTTAATCTCTGATACATCTCTATGTTTGGTTCAACATAACCCTTTGGTGGCGGCGGTTCTTCAAAGCCACCACATTCAGCCGTCATGCTTTGTTTCCCATATAGTACCGTATCATGCCTTAATTCTGACCAGCTTGAAAGAGCAGTACTAAGTGACTTATCCTGCCAAGCAGTATTTCTCATGAATGAAGGATATCCCTCTTCAAAGCTAGCAAGTAATGATTTAAGCGTCCAAAGCCATCCATAGTAAATATTAGACCTCCATGTCTCGTCCGAAGCAGCTGAGAACTTAGCTTCTAAATTATCAAAAATCTCAGAATATTTATTCCAATTATCTTTTTCTTTGTATTGATTGTTTAAAATATTTTTTGCTCTTTCAGAACCAAATACAGCCATAACGTCAAGTCCTTTCGGCATAGGACGTTTTTTAATGTCTGTAAGCTCTTGAAGAACCTCAGAGTCTGCAATATATCTTTGACCCATAAACTTAAATTGTTTACCAACAGGAATATTAATCCTGCCAGTATCAACCTTTGCTTTTATTTTGGGCTCTGGCAATGCTTTAGCAAGCTTATAAAACTCAGATACCTTTTTTGTATTATCTAATTCTTCTAAATTAGGATTTTTCCCATATACTTCTGCAAGCATATCCTTAAAATGATGTATTGTTATATCATCTGCTGCACCTACGTAAAGTGAAGTTGGATCATAAATTTTTTCCCACAGACTTTCATTTTCCTTTGATGAAAACACAGCTTGTGTCATAAGTAACCCTTGTATAACCTGCTGTTTATATTCCTGTTTATCATCTATCGGGAAAGAAATCAATCCATACCACATCATCGCCTTAAAGTATTTTTTCAAGGTTTCATTCTTTGTATAATGCCCTCTTGGTGCAAACTGGCTGTAATCAACCTTGTATGGAAAAATATTTGAATCTGTAAAGCTTTCATTCCTTGAAATAAGAAGTAATTCTTCTTCAGCAAGCTTGGCTGCGTTTTGGGGCATGTTTTTAGGAAGGCTTTTCCCAAGAAGCTTTTGAGCTACTGCAAAATACGCCACATTCTTAGCAGCAGCTTCCTTGACAAATGGATTTTTTATATTTTTGTATTGCTTAATAGATTCCAAAAGCATATTGCTTGTTAATTGTCCTAAAACAGGAGTTAGTTTTTGTTCTTCCACCTTTCTTAAAGAATAATCAAAGAACAAATGATAAACCTGCAGCACTGAATCAGTTGAAATAAAGCTTGGGATTTTTAGATATTCATTTCTTTCATAAATATAAAATAGCTGCTCTTCATTGGTTGGTAATACAACAAATCCGTTTTTCACCAAAAGAGTTTTCTGTTCTTTTGTAAATGTACCAAATTGTTCAATATTTACTACATTTGATAAATCAGCCTTTATCTTATATTCAGGAACTTTTTTTTCAAATGCTGGTGCTTTCCACTCAACATTAATTAATCCATCTCTTTTCCCAATATCATTCCTTGTAACAATTGTTTCTGTTTTCTGTGGATTACTCGTAGTCTCCTTTACTCCTTCCGATTGTTTATTTACCTGCTGAATTTCCACCCTTACCGGTTCCTTTTTCGAATTTATACATCCTGCCGCAATCCCACATATAAGAAGTACAGAAGCAATAACCCATATCTTCTTTTTCAACATTTCTAATCCCTCCAGTTATTAATTAAATATACCAAGTAAATTACTATCCCGGGCGAATTTTTTTGAAACCATTCTATTGGTGCTGTTAATCATAACAGTCCATTTCCAAATATTATTTTCTTTTATACGCGCAACAATTTCTCTCGGGTTTCCTGTAATTAATGTTCCTCTTTTTATATCTGAAATATCTTCAAAACCTTTGCTTGATGCAATTCCTTCAAATCCGAATCCTTTCCATCTATATAAGCTGATAAGCTTTTGCCCTTGCCTGTTAACTTCAATCGAAATCAGCTCATCCATTCCATCGCAATTAATATCTTGAAATATATAGTCTTCAAATGGCATTGAAAGCCTTGACCCCAACCATTTAGGCGATATGCCTCCATTCTCCCAGTTATATACAAATGGTCTTTTTGCATATATCTGATGCAAAGGTGTTTTTTTGTATGCTCCAAAGGATATATCCTTCTTTTTGTCTCCATCAACATCCGCAGCTTGAACCTTCCAAACATCAAACCCTTTAAATTGGTATGAATATTTTACTTTTAATTTGTTTGCTGAAGCATTATCAAAAGAAAGCATTAATATTTTTCTGCCATATTGTTCACCTTCTTTTCCGGTAACAAGGATTATATAATCTTCCCCAATTTTGTCCATATCAGCTGTAAAGCTGCTTACGATTCTATTATTATCTTCTATTGCATATCTTGCTGCCTCTTTTCCATTTCTATCAAAAACCTTGATTCCCTTTTCATTTATCAATACTATGTATTTTCCCCCTGCATTGAAAAACCAAATATTTTGTATATTTTCCTTTGATATATTAAGCACCTTAAGACTAAAAAGCGCCCGCGGGTTTTGCCTATATACCAGAAAATTAAATCCGAGCAGCTCACCTGTAAAATAAACTGCTGGTTTGCTTTCCATGGATATTTTTAAAATATTATTTATTGAGATTGAATAAGTAGCCATCCAAATAAGTATTAAAAAAACGCACAATAAAAAAGCAAAAAATAATTTCTTTTTAGATATCAAAAATGATGCCTCCACTAATATACTTTTTTTGATAAATATAATATTCTATTTATTTAAGAAAACTCCTTTAACAATATATTATTTGTTCAATAATTGACATAAAACAAAGCCTTATTTTTTATATTTTTTATTTAAAAAGTGTAGAAAATTTGTTATAATCGTGATAAAATTAAATTTATTGAAATGGTTTATATTCAAATGGATGCCTGCAAATCTGCGCGGACAAGGATGCTTTTTCATTTTTTGAAGGAGGAATTGGGGATGGGTCAGACAGTAAAAGAAGCAATTGATTGGCTTATTGTGAAGTACAACTGCTGCAGCATTAGTGATTTGTTCAAGAAAGCTGCCAAATGGGAAATCGGAGCTTTTTTTAAGGAATCTACAGGGAAAAGCCTGGTGTTAACAATGGGCTTCAAGCAAGGTGAAGAAAATGGGTATCTAATAAATGAATTCTTTTTCCCTTCCTATTATTCGCCAAATATTCCATCTGTGTGATATCCAATTTTTTATAAAGGAGCGAATAATCGCTCCTTTTTTTTTAGCAATGAATTTGGGCTCTACATATAAAGAGATTCCTTTTTCATTTATTTTAAGATATAATTCAAATATAAATTCATCAATTAAAGGAGTATTTTCATGAAGGATCCACGAAACAGAGCAGATGTTCCTCCAGGAACAAGAGTAATGGTTGTTCAGAAGCAGCATCAGCCAACAGGGCAGCTAACAGAAGGAATTGTTGCAGACCTTCTTACAAATTCCGCATTTCACCCAAGAGGAATCAAGGTCAGACTGACAAGCGGAATCGTGGGGCGTGTTCAGAAAATTATTGAAGAACACAAAATGATAATTGAACCTATCCATAAAAGTTAAAATTCAAAATCAATCCCTTGCAGCCTTTTTTTAATTTCATCCATAACCTGTTTTTCTTCCTGAATGCTATTTGCTGCATATGTCATTGAAAGTCTTACAAAATGTCCTGCATCATCCCAAGGAACCGTGGATATCAATTTCTCCATTATCAGAAATTGTGAGAACTCTTCTGCATTTTTAAAGCTTCTTCCACCCTTTATACCTTTGGGAGTCTCAACATACAAAAAGAACGCCCCTTTGGGCTTTTCCACAGTAAAACCCTTTCCCTTCAGAACCTCAATCATAAGATCATATCTTCTTGAGTACTTTTCACTTGTTTTTCGGGTAATTTCGGGATGCTTAAAAGCATGCATTGCAGCTTTTAGGATTGGTATAAACTGCCCGGCATCGCAGCTACCCTTAATCTCGGCCAAGCCTTTCATTGCCAGCTCATTTCCTGCAATGACTGCTATTCTCCAGCCTGCCATATTGAAGGCTTTTGAAAGAGAAAATATTTCTATTCCAACATCCTTTGCGCCATCAACCGAAAGAAATGCCAGCGGTTTTTCATTATCAAATACAAGACTTGAGTATGCTGCATCATGAATAACTACAATGTCATTCTGCTTAGCAAAGCTTACAACCTTTTCAAAAAATTCTCTGGTTGCACATGCACCCGTAGGATTATTTGGATAATTTATATAAAGCAGCTTTGCCTTCTTGCGAACATCCTGAGGTATTGAATCAAGGTCTGGAAAAAAATTATTTTCTTTTCTCAAAGGAAGATTATAAACCTTTCCCCCATACCATTCACTTGAAATCCCCAGGGTAGGATAACATGGAATCGTCATAAGCGTAATGTCACCAGGATTTATAAATACAAGAGGAATCATTGCAAGAACAATTTTTGAGCCTATCCCGTGAAATACTTCTGTAGATGAATTTAGACCCTTTATTCCATAAACCTCTTCCAGATATTTTACAGCCGAATCTTTAAAATCCTGCGGTCCATGTCCTGAATAACTGCGGTTTTCGTGTTTAGCAGCTTCTTTGCCAAGAATCTCAACACAACCCATATCCGCCATTTCATCAGGTTCGCCAACGCCCAGATCTATAAGCTTCATTTCCGGATGAAGCTTTTGCGCTGCCGCTTTTGCCTGCCTGATTCTTTCAAATTTATATATAGCCTCTCCTTTTCCAAATTCAGAGCCGCCTATTCTATCTGCAAAAAGGTTTTGTATATAACTCATTAGCCTGCCTCCCATAATACCTTTGTGTTTAATATTCTACCGTGATTCAGTATATTTTACAACTGTGTTTAACCTCTATTATTTTTATGAAAATTATGGTATAATTGTTTCAATTATTGTCTTCTTATAAATATAAATTCCTCCACTTTGGAATTTTGTTTCTCCTGATAATTGTTAGGATAACCTTTAGCAAAAAGACGTTAATACCTTACAGACGTAAATTAGAAAGGAAGTGCTTAAATGTACAGTCGTATTCTTCAAAAGGTTGCACAAAACCAAGCTGCAATGACAGGCATCCGCAATACCCTTCACCAATGCCCCGGATTAGGCTTTGAGGTCTCTGAAACCGCCGACATTATTGAAAAGTACCTTTCTCGATGGAAGATTCCATATCGCCGTTTATCCAACAATGGCATAATCGCCGAAATAGGGAAAAAGGGCCAAAAGGTACTTGCCATACGGGCAGATATGGACGGTCTGCAAATCTACGAAGGAGCTGGGAACCCCTTTAAATCCCGGCACGAAGGTATCATGCATGCATGTGGACACGATGCCCACATGGCAATTGTAATGGGTGCTGCTAAAACTCTGAAAGAAACAGAGAATGATCTTAATGGTATTGTAAGGTTCATCTTCCAGCCAGCAGAGGAAACAGCCTTAGGAGCGAACCAAATGATTGCTGCCGGCTGCTTGCATTACGTAAATGCAATTATTGGTCTGCATGTTGACCCTTCTATGGAAGCAGGCTGCGTAGGCATGAAGAATGGAACTGTCTTTGCCGGAACAAGCCCTTTTGATATCAGAATCAAAGGAAAGTCTGTTCATATCGCCAACCATCAGGAAGGCATTGATGCCGCCTTAATTGCAGCCAAAATCCTTTGTTCCTTAGACACCTATTTTTATGGCAAGGAAAATGTTGTTGCCAAGATTGGAACAATGTCTGCCGGAACTGTTAGGAATGCAATCGCAGAGGAGGCTGTTTTAAAAGGGAGTCTTCGAATCTTCAGCAGTGAAGCCCGCTCGTTTTACCAAAAAAAGATTCAGCAAACAGCTCAGAAAATTGCCGAAAAGAATGGTGGAACAGCTTCGGTTGCTTTCAAGGAAGGGTGCCCAGTTCTTAGTAATAATCACACAGCCTTAAATCGACTTTTCCGATTGAGTATTCAGGAAATAGGGATTGATTTAAAAGAAATTGAACACCCTCCCTTCACAGGTGAAGATTTTGCTTTTTTCTCACAGCATGTTCCAAGCTTATATTTCAGGCTTGGATGCCGGAATGAAGAGAAGGGCATTGCGCACCCGCTTCACAGCAACCTTTTCGATATTGATGAAAGTTGTTTATCGGTGGGCTGCTCAGCAATATGCACCTTTGCAATCAACTACCTTAATAATTAACCAGTCCTTTACACCAAAAGAAACCGTCTTCCTAATTTGGAATGCGGTTTCTTTTTAATCTTCTATTTCTCCTCTATTTCAAGAGAGGGAGCTAGGGGGTAATTTCTCCTTCGAAAACAAACTCTGCCGCTCCGGTCATATAAACCCTGTTGTTTTCTTCCTTCCACTCTATCAACAAATCTCCACCTCTGAGCCTGACAACCGATTTCCTTTCAGCCAAGCCATTCAGTACTGCTGCAACCAATACTGCACAAGCTCCCGTTCCACACGCGAGAGTTTCTCCTGCTCCTCTTTCCCATACTCTCATTTCTAAAAGCTCTCTGTTTATTACCTTAACAAACTCAGCATTAGTCCTCTTCGGAAAAATCTCGTTATTTTCTATCTCCAGCCCTATTCTTTCTATTACAATTCCATCAACATTATCAACAAATGTAACCGCATGAGGATTTCCCATTGAAACACAAGTAATTTGAACTAAATCCTTCTGTATCTCCAAAATCTCTTTTACAATTCCATTCTTGCTGCTTATTACAGGAATCCCGTCAGCCTCAAGGATAGGCTCTCCCATATCAACCTTAACCGATTCTACTAATCTATTTTGAATATTTAGCTCAATAGCCTTAATTCCTGCAAGTGTCTCAACATCAATAGCAGTTTTGTCAGTTAGACCTTTTTCATAAACATATTTTCCGACGCATCTTACAGCATTTCCGCACATCTCTGCTTCAGAACCGTCAGAATTGAACATCCTCATTCTAAAATCAGCTTTTTCTGAAGGCATAATCAATACCAACCCATCAGAGCCTACTCCGAAGTGCCTGTCGCTGATTTTTCTTGCCATCTGATTCAAATCCCCTTCGATTTTCTGTTTAAAACAATCTATGTATACATAATCATTGCCAATTCCCTGCATTTTTGTAAAGATTATTGTATTATCCATCCTACTACTTGCTCCTTTTCAAATATGTTTTTAATTTGTATATTATTTTTAAAGAAGAAAAGCAATATATTTAAAAAATTCATTACCATATAAAAAGATGCTTTGAAAATTACTCTATAGGAAGGGCCTTGCATCCCTTCTATAGAGTTTTCTCTCTAGTTGTGGTGTCCGCTATTAATAAATTTACTTGCCATCTCACCAGCCATCTCAATATAACGTTTTATTTTATTGGTTGTAGTTTTCTTAAATTCTTCTTCTCTTATATTATATTCTCTAATATGTTTATAAAGGGGAATTCTTTTGTTTACAACCCTAACTTCTTTATCTATCAGTGATTTTATAAGTCCGTCAGAAACTTCATCCCCAAATTTTTCATTAATATATTCCTTATTAATTACTATAGTAGCACAAACAACTGTATCACCATCATTGTCAGGCTTTCCGAAAATCATGGACTCTTTGATCAATGGACTGCGATTTATAATTATCTCTAATTCTTCAGGAAATATATTCTTGCCATTTTTAGTAACTATCAAATCTTTCTTTCTACCCGTAATATGAAGGAATCCTTTTCTGTCAAAATAACCAAGGTCACCGGTATAAAACCAACCGTCCTTTATAACCTCAGCTGTTGCCTCAGGGTTTTCATAGTAACCAAGCATTAAATTAGGACCCTTTGCTAAAATCTCTCCATATTTATTACCGCTATCTTTTTCTATTTTGATTTCATTGCTTGGCATTGGAAGTCCTGCTGCAGAATCCTTAAAGTATTTATCCATATTCAATGCAATTATTGGAGAACATTCGGTTAAGCCATAACCCTGTATAAAGTGAATTCCAAAATCGCGAAACCCTTTTGCGACACGTGGGTCAAGAGCTGCTGCTCCGCTTATTATAAGCCTTAGCTTACCGCCAAAGGTTTCATGCAAATCTTTAAAAATTTTCCTTGATATATCTATACCAAAAAACTTTAATAGATTACTTACTAATAAAGCAATTTTCATTTTGGTAACCAATCCGGGCCTTTTTGAAGACTGTTCCCATATTTTTCTGTACATAGTTTCGACTATTAGTGGAACTGAAAGCATTATTGTAGCTTTTGATTCCTTCAAGTTTTTTGCTATATGCCTTAAGCCTTCGCAGTAAGCAATTGTCAAACCTTTAGCCAAAGGTGTAAGAAAACCGCAGCTGCATTCATATGTATGATTCAGCGGCAGAAAGGACAAAACCGTATCATTCGAATCAAAATAAAGCATTTTTGTCATATCCATTATGTTTGTACAAATATTTTTATGTGAAAGCATTACAGCCTTTGCTGCAGCAGTAGTACCTGACGTAAAAAGCATTATACTCATAGCTTCATTGTCAATTTCCGCATTGATAAATCTATCATCACCATCTGCCAATAGCTTTTTACCTTCAGAAATAAGCTCCTGAAATGTATGGAAGGTTTTCTCTCCCTCTTTTGAATCCATACAAACCATAATCTTTATATCTTCATTCTTTTCTACAACTTTTGTTATTACATGCTCATATTTACCTGAAAAAATAATAGCATTTGCTTCTGACCTTTTAATAAGACTTTCTATCTCATTTTCCGGAAGCTCCTTATCAAGTGGAACAGAAATACCGACGCCGTTAACTACTGCCAGATATGAAACAGCCCATTCATACCTGTTTTCCCCTATTATTACTATCCTTTTTCCTTTTAAGCCCAAATTAATAAGCACTGTCCCCAAAGCATCCACGTCATGCTTCAATTGGGAATAAAGAATCGGAACATACTCATGGCTTTCTTTATCTTTAACAAGAAAAGCAGATTTCGAAGCATAATCATTACAGCTGGAATTAAGCATTTCTTTTAAATTATTAATTTTTACTGATTGATAAAATGGTTTGTACTTCGTATTGACTCCCATAAAATATCCTCTCTGACTTCAATATCATTGGACATAATCTACTAATGCATTAACTCTTTTATACAGTATATATTTTAATTTGTAAAATAATAATTTTATAGTAAATACAATAATATTATTTCGAGGTTTCCAAATACCTTTTTATTTTTTTCGTTGTTGTCTTTTGGAATTCCTCTTCTCTTATACTGTATTGCTTAATGTGCTTATACGGCAAGATCGAATGATTGATTTTCTTGATTTCTTCGCCAACAATAAAGTTAACCATTTCTTCCGTAAGAGAATCTCCGCATTTTTCTTCAAGATATTCCCTGTTAATTACAATTTCGGCACATACCAAGGTATCTCCATCTTCATCCGGCTTCCCATAGACCATGGACTCCTTGACAAACAATGCTCTGTTTATAAGGGTTTCCAGTTCTTCCGGATATATATTTTTACCATTTTTCGTTACTATCAGGTATTTTTTTCTTCCTGTTATATATATAAAGCCATTTTTATCAATGTATCCCAAATCTCCAGTATAATACCATCCATCTTTCAATACATTATTAGTAGCCTCTTCATTATTGTAGTACCCAATCATTATATTCGGACCTCTTACAACGATTTCCCCTATTCCCTCATCATTCTTATCTTCAATTTTCACCTCAACATTTGGCGTAGGAAGACCAGCCGAAGCATCTTTACTATACCCCACCATATTAACTGCTACAAGCGGTGAACACTCAGTCAGCCCATACCCCTGAATCGCTAATATCCCAAATTCGCGATAGCCTTTTGATACTGCGGGGTCAATTGCAGCCGCACCGCTGATTAATAGTGACATGCTGCCTCCCATCATGTCGTGAATAGGCTTAAAAAGTCTTTTTCTTATATCAATACCAAACATTAAAAGAAAATTACTTAAAGCAATTGCAATTTTAAGCTTCCTCATTTTACCCGGTTCTTTTGCCGCTTGCTCCCATATTCTTTTGTAAATATTTTCAGCAATCAATGGCACCGTCAGCATAATCGTCGCTTTTGACTGCTGAAGATTCTTGACTATGTGCCTTAATCCCTGACAAAAAGCTATTGTTGAGCCGGAATATATTTGCAGCAGGAAGCCTCCTGTACATTCATAGGTATGGTGTATCGGAAGTACAGATAGCAAGACATCTTTCTCTGTAAACAACACCATGCTTCCCATATCCATTATGTTTGAAGAGATATTTCTATGTGATAGCATTACTGCTTTTGAAGAATCTGTTGTCCCTGAAGTAAAAAGCATCATTCCCATTTCTTCTGAATCTATTACAGCATCAACATAGTCTTTTATGCCTTCTTCTATAAGCTTTTCGCCCTCTTTGACAAGCTTTTTATAGGAGTAGAAGTTATCCTTATCATCTTCTAAGTCCATAGAAATATATTTTTTTACTGAATCAACTTTTTGAATGATATTGTCAAAGACAGCCTGCAGCTTGCCTGAAAAAATTACTGCTTCAGCCTCAGACCTTATAAGGAGGTTTTCTATTTCATTCTCCGGCAGTTCCTTGTCAATAGGAACAATTACTCCCACACCATTTACCACAGCCAAATATGTAACTGCCCACTCGTATCTGTTTTCTCCTATCACGGCAACCCTTTTCCCTTTTAAACCGCTTTGTAATAAAGCTGTCCCTAATGAATTAACATCTTTACCATATTGGCTGTAAGATACAGGCATATAATTTTCGATTTCCTGTGAATAAACAAGGAAGGCTGGCTTTTCCCCAAAAATAGTACAACTTTGCACCAGCATCTCTTTAAGATTTGAGATTGGTCTTACTTTATTAAGTGGCTTCTTATACAACTTTAAATTATTCATTTAATCTTCCTTTCAAAATTTGTACAAGCATTTGGTATCTGGTGCTAATTATTATAACTTATTAAATAAAAAAAATAAACATGCCATTTCTTTTCTATTAAATGGAAAATAATAATTTTTATAAAGTAATGTTGTTTTTTTGTTAATTTGCTGAGTATACTGACAAATAGCATTCTTTAAGATATAATTATTATGTCCAAAATATTACTAAGGAGGAAAGCTATGAAATGTCCTGTATGTGATGTTGAGATGAAGCATGCCTCAATTAAAAATGTTGAAATTGATTACTGTGAGCAATGTCAAGGATTTTGGTGCGATAAGGATGAGCTTGAAAAAGTCGCAATGCTTGGCAAAGACTATCTGGCAAGTTCTCCAATATCCAAAAGCATTGAGGAGGGTATTCAAAGCACTAATAAGCCAAACAAATCCTTACTCCTTTGTCCAAGCTGTAACGCAAGCCTCGTAAAATTTAATTATTCATATGAAAGTGATATCTTTTTGGAAACTTGCAAGATATGCAACGGAATTTGGGTAGATGATGGTGAATTAGGAGATATTATTGATTATATTTATAGTGAATAATAATAATCAGTATATGGAGGTGCCAAATGAAGTGTCCAAAATGTAATTCCAGTCTTAAAACAGCAGAAATCGAGAATATATCTGTAGAAATATGTCCATCATGTGATGGTTTATGGTTAGATAAAATTGAGTTAGCAAAAATAGTTGATTTTGATTTTAATTTACTAAAAAAATCAGAAATAGCTTCCACACTAGATAAAGATAAACAAATAGATGTAACAGAAAATAAAATAATAAAATGTCCAAATTGCAGCTCTCAAATGATAAGTACCAACAGTTTATTTAACGCTGATACTAATATTGACATATGTCCAGCATGCAATGGGACATGGCTGGATGATGGCGAATTAAAAGAAGTAATAAATTATATGAAGAAAAATTCAGGCTCCCTTTCAGATGAGCAAATAAATAAAATAAAATTAAAGCTCCAACATTCTCAGGAAGCACTTCATAAATCAGGAATAATTGGTCTTATGGAATCTTATTTTATATCTATAAAGAAGCTTGTTCATCATAAAGATTACGATGCATTTTAAATTATTATATTGAACATAATTAACTTTTGAGATTTATGCTTTGAGTTTTGTAATATGTTTTATTTGATTTTATAATACTATAATAATAGCTTAGAATAGGAGGTATATTAAATGAATAAGGTCGTCGAAATCAGATGGCATGGAAGAGGCGGTCAAGGTGCAAAAACAGCATCCTTACTTCTTGCCGATGCAGCCTTCAATACCGGAAAATATATTCAAGGATTCCCTGAATATGGTCCTGAAAGAATGGGTGCACCAATCACGGCATACAACCGTATAAGTGATGAGAAAATCACTGTTCACAGCAATATTTACGAGCCTGATTATGTGGTAGTTGTTGATGACACACTTTTAACTTCAGTTGATGTAACTGCAGGATTAAATTCAGAGGGAGCAATAATAATCAACACAACAAAATCACCAGAAGAAATAAAACCTCTTTTAAAGGGGTACTCCGGAAAGGTTTGCACAATAGATGCAAGAACAATTTCAATGGAAACATTAGGTAAGTATTTTCCTAACACTCCAATGCTTGCCGCTGTAGTAAAGGTTAGCAAGGTTATGGATGAAAACAGATTTCTTAATGATATGGAAGATTCATTTAAACACAAATTTGCCAAGAAGCCTGAAATGGTACAAGGTAATATAAATGCTCTCAAGAGAGCAATGCAGGAGGTGAAGGGGCTATGAGCAATAATAATATAACCAGAAGCACTCCTTGGAGAGAACTGACCGAAGGAGGAACAATATATACTCCTGGCAATTCAGAAAATGTTAAAACCGGCGATTGGCGTTCAATGAAGCCTATCTGGATAAAAGAAAACTGCAAGCAATGTCTTCTTTGTTACCCTGTATGCCCTGACACATCAATTCTTATTGATGAAGAAGGAAAAAGAATAGATTTTGATTATAATCATTGCAAGGGATGTGGAGTATGCTTCAAGGTTTGTCCCTTTAAAGCAATAGACTTCGCAGAGGAAAGATAGAGAAAGATTAGTTTAACTAGAAAGGAATGATAAAACAAATGTCTATTAGAGAAAGATTAAGTGGTAACGAGGCAGTTGCAACTGCTATGAAGCAAATAAATCCCGACGTTGTTGCTGCTTTTCCTATAACACCATCAACAGAAGTTCCCCAGTATTTTTCAACCTTTGTAGCGAACGGAAGTGTTGATACCGAATTCGTTGCCGTTGAAAGTGAACACAGCGCAATGAGTGCTTGCGTAGGTGCTTCGGCTGCAGGTGGAAGAGCTATGACCGCGACATCAGCAAACGGACTTGCGCTTATGTGGGAAGAGCTTTATATAGCTGCAGCATCAAGATTGCCAATAGTTATGGCTTGCGTAAACAGAACACTGTCAGGGCCACTGAATATACACAATGACCACAGCGACTCAATGGGAGCTAGAGATTCCGGTTGGATTCAGCTTTACTCGGAAAGCAATCAGGAAGCTTACGATAACATGATAATGGCTGTAAAAATCGCAGAGCATCCAGACGTAAACCTTCCGGTAATGGTCTGTCTTGACGGCTTTATAACAAGCCATTCACTTGAAAATATCGAACTGTTAGAAGATGATATAGTGAAAAACTTTGTTGGAGAGTATAATCCAAAGCATTTTTTACTTGATAAAAATAATCCGATATCAGTTGGCCCACTTGATTTGCAGTTTTACTGCTTTGAACATAAAAAACAGCAATCACAGGCAATGTACAATGCAAGAAAGGTTATTGCCGATGTAACTAATGATTTTGCCAGAATTTCGGGAAGAGAATATGGAACCTTTGAAGCATACAGAATGGATGATGCAGAGGTTGCAGCGATTATTCTTAATTCAACCGCCGGAACAGCCAAGTATGTAGTTGATCAGCTTAGAGAAAAAGGAATAAAGGCTGGCTTAATCAAGCCAAGAATTTTCCGCCCATTCCCAGTTGACGAAATAGCTGATGCAGTTAAAAATTGTAAAGCCTTAGCTGTTATGGATAAAGCCGACAGCTTCAACGCCGCCGGTGGCCCACTGTTTACAGAGGTAACAAGTGCAATGCTTGTAAATGGAATTACAAATGTTAAAACTGTTAATTATATTTATGGACTTGGCGGAAGAGATGTCAAGACAGATGATATTGAAAAGGTTTATAATGACTTATCAAAAATAGCTGGCCAAGGCAAGGTTGAATCGACATTCAATTACCTTGGCGTTAGAGAATAGGCGGTGAATAATATGGCATATAATTTGAAAGAAGCAGCAAAAAAGCCCGAACGGCTTAGCGGAGGTCACACAATGTGTGCAGGCTGTGGAGCTCCAGTGGTTGTTAGAGGAATATTAAGAGCTCTTAAACCTGAAGACCATCTTGTAGTTGGCTCAGCAACCGGTTGTCTTGAAGTATCAACATTTCTTTATCCATACACAGCATGGAAGGATTCCTTCATTCATAATGCATTTGAAAATGCTGGTGCAACAGTTTCCGGAGCAGAGGCAGCATACAATGCAATGAAAAGAAAAGGAAAAATTCCTACCGAACAAGAAACTAAATTCATCGCTTTTGGCGGCGACGGCGGAACATACGATATAGGCTTACAGTCACTATCCGGAGCAATGGAACGCGGGCACGACATGGTATATGTATGCTATGATAATGAAGCATATATGAATACAGGTATTCAACGTTCATCCGCAACACCCAAATTTGCAGATACCACAACTTCTCCTGCAGGAAAGAAGATTCCCGGAAAAATGCAGTATAGAAAAGATTTGACTATGGTTATGGCAAATCATCATTTGCCATATGTTGCACAAACAGCACCAGTTGGTAATCTTAAGGATTTGTATGAAAAAGCAGAGAAGGCTATCTACACAAAAGGTCCGGCTTTTCTGAATGTCTTAGCTCCATGTCCCAGAGGCTGGGGATATGATACCCCGAATCTTATGGATATAACCAAGCTGGCTGTTGACACATGCTTCTGGCCAATGTATGAGGTTGTGAATGGAAAATATACGATTACGTATAAGCCAAAAAATAAATTGCCTGTTGAAGAATTTCTGAAGGTGCAAACAAGATTCAAGCATTTATTCAAGCCAGGCAATGAATGGATGATCGAGGATATACAGGCAGAAGTAGACCATAGGTGGTCTGAGCTTCAAACATTAGAATCTAAAGAATGCTAGATGGCTTAACCCTCTCTGAATGAGAGGGTTTTTTATTGAACTGATACTACCAATATTACCAATTTATAGGTTTACAAAAATTAATTCTCTGTGATATAATCAATCTAATTTTATATTTTTATAATATTGTAACCTTAGACAAGCTATTTGCCTTAGGAGTTTTTTGAAGGGAGGTATTCTTAATTCGTATTTTCTACCTGAATAATTTTAGGGAGGTCTTAGTATGAAATTAATATTAATTGGTGTGGTTATTATTCTGGTATTTTTATTGATTCATGCGATACGTATTTTGCGTGTAGTCAATGAAGCGATAAAAATAATCTCTGATTTGGAGAAAAATATTGGCAAAGCCAAAGACGATGCCAGAAATACTTTATCCCAAGACATCTTAGGAGAAATTGAAGGTTCATTATTTTCTCTCGTTAAGACATCTGCTTACGTTGGAATGAAGGTTTGTACAAACAATCTGGCTGTATCTTTCCTTGATGTTAAATACTTTGAAGGAAAAGTGATAGCAGTTTTTGATAATGACCAGCAAGTATTGGTACAAACTGGGTACGGCGCAACACATTTGATTTCGGTACTTCTTTTGGATGAATTAGAAGATAAATAAAATACCTCAAACCCGCATATGCAGTTAATACTGCCTGCGGGTTTTTTCTTTTGCACTCTATCGGAAAATAAGATTTTGTTTTATAATCTATATCAGAATCTTTTTATGGAGTAATAGAAATGGATGCATACCTATATATACCTTCCAATGAAAAAACTGACGCTTTAATGTGCGGCATAAAGCTATCATCAAAAGCTGATAAAACCGTTGAGATAAAGGGCTATCCTACCCAGTGTATATCAGCACTGCTGAATCCCAGAGATGATATAAAAAAGTATAAATCATCTGCTTTTTCGTGCTTGAGAATAGACGTCAGCTCTGAAAGCTGTTACATTGCAGACAAGTCCTTATATGGCAACAAAGACCTGAAGGAGCTCTACTCCAAAACCATTATTCCGCCAAAGGATTATATCTTCGGAACATATCGCAATCCCGAATGCCTTATTCCCAGAACAATTCTGCCTGAGAATCTTAGTGATGCGGATAAACCGTTAGGTAGCCCTTTACTCTATCAAAGCTCCGAAGAACTATATATAAATAATCTTTTAGAAAATTTTAGAGAAAAATATCCTGATTTTAATGAAACAATACTTTCGTTATTTATTGAATTAAATCAAAAGGATTGGAAACTAAAAAGGACCATAAATAAAGACCTCCTGATTTTTTCAAACCAGGAGGATGATGACAGTACATATTTTACTATACACACATAATAGCTTTAGCTTAATTTAAATTCTGACACTGCCTTCAAAAGATTGCTTGCTTCCTTTGCGAGGGAATCATTTGAAGAAGCGATTTCGTTCGTTCCTCCAGCAATCTGGCTTGCCGATTCATTCATATTTTTAACAGCTAGTACTACTTCTGCACTTGCTGCAGTTTGTTCTTCGATGGCAGCCGCTATAGTATTTGCCAAATCATTTACATTATATGCAGCTTTGCTAACCTCTTTAATCATTTTTTCCTGACTCTCTATAACCATTTCAACATTTTTAACTTGTCTGGCCGTTTCTTCAACTGCATACTTAATTTGTCCCAATGCGCTTTCTGTTTCCTTTGCTAATTGAACTCCTATTTCAACCTGCTGTGCTCCGTTCTTGGCAGTATCAACTGCCGCTCCTACCTCCTCCTGAATTCCCCTTATCAGCTTTGTAATCTCTTTGGTTGCCTCGCCGCTCTTTTCTGCCAAACTCCTTACCGCACCCGCAACAACCGCAAAGCCTTTTCCATGCTCGCCAGCTCTTGCAGCTTCAATTGCAGCATTCAGTGCCAATAAATTTGTCTGCTCCGCTATATCGTCAATAACATCCACTATTTCTCCAATATCAATGGCAGATTTCCCCAATCCCCTTATAGCAATTACCAAATCACCGACAGCTTTATTTATTTCATCCATCCCATTTTTAGTCTTTTCGACAGAAATTTTACCTGTTTCGGCTGCCGTTATGCTGTTTTGGGATTGAGCTGTAACTTCTCCGGCGCTTTTTGTAATTTCATCAGTTAATTTATCTATCTCACTTATTAATACAATAACTGAGCTAACATTGGCGGTTACTTCCTGTATATTCATTGATATATCCTGTATGCTTGCATCCAACTGCTCCATAGAACTAAATGTATGTTCTGATGCCAAAGACTGGTTCTCGCTGCTGGAGGCTATCTGCTGGGTAATAGCACTTGTCTGTTCTGCCGCAGATGAAACCATTGAGGATGAATCCAATATTGCTGTTAACATATGCCTTAGACGTTCAACCATTTTGTTTAATGACTGCGCCATTTGCGCCATCTCGTCTCTGCCTTTTACTTCAGCTGCTACAGTAAGGTTTCCGCCAGAAACCTCTTCAGTCGTTTTAACCATTTTGTTTATAGGCTTTATGATTTGACTAATATTAAATATGATTACAAAGCAAATAGCTATTATTATAATTAGAGAAAGCAAAGAGGAAACAACTGCATAAGAATCAATATCTCCATAAACCTCATTCCGGGGCGCTATTAAGACCATGCTCCAACCAGTAGAACCTATAGGTCCAAAAGATAAAACCTTATTTATGTTATTATGTTTAATAGATCTATAAAATCCTCTTTCTCCGGCTATAGCTTTTTTTGCAAATTCAGTTATTGTTTTTTCCTGGTTCTGTAAAAAATTCACTTTTAAAATACTCTTTGCATCAGGATGTGCAATAACTGTAGCCTCTTTATTCATTATAAAAGCATATCCTGTTTTTGCGAATTTTTCTTTGTTAATCTGCTTTGAAAACTCTTCCATGCTTATGGTTTGCGCAAAAGCTCCTATAATTACTCCATTTTTTTTAACCGGTGAAACAGCAATAATAGCTGGGTTACCTGTAGCCTTAGAAATTACCGGATCTGAAATAACCGTTTGTCCCTTCATAGCTCTTTTAAAATATTCTTCTTGTGCAACACTTCCTGTTATACCAGTGTTAGTTTGAAATCTTCCGTTTAAATCAATAACAGTAAACGCCACTGTCTCTTTACAAATGTCTTTTATCTCAGAAATATAATTTTTTAGCATTGAGCTATTACCAGTTAATATAGCATTCCTTACCTCATCAGTTTTAGCATTAATTTCGACTTGACTTTCCCATTGATCTAATCTACCCTGACAATACCTTTCCATTTTATCAACTTTAGCATAACATATTTCTTGTACATCATTATTTACCTGCTTAGTTATCATTAAGGTTGTAAAAGCTGCAATTATAGCCATTCCAATTAAAAATACGTTTAACACAGGAACAAGTACTTTCGTTTTTATGCTCTTAAAATTCATGATTAACCCCTTTCAAAGATAATCTTATCTTCTAATTTTTCGTTGACTTGGTAATTGAAAATTATAACTAAAGAAAATTACAACTGCTTGAAACAGAGGGTAAAATATTAGATATTTTTAAAATACCGATGGGAATTTATAGAAATATCGTCTTGCATGTTTTGCTTGTCCAAATTATACTTTATTATACTTTTGTTTACATTTAATTTCAACCTTCTTAACAAACAGCTATATGGGCTTTTTTGCCATGTTTTGTCAATTTTTGTTGTTTTAATACAATATGTATACCAGTAGTTCTTCGCTAAAATAGTTTTCCGGAGGGTATGATTATGATATAATTCATTGTGAAATCTATAGTTGCCTTAGTAATAAATATTATACAAATCGTTTTATTCAATAGAGGAGAAAAACATGGAATACATTAGTACCAGAGGATACAAAAATCATATAACTGCCTCATCTGCAATTGTTTCAGGAATTGCTCCTGATGGTGGTTTATTCGTTCCCAGATGCATTCCGGTATTATCACAAAATGAAATAATAGGATTATACAAAAAGAACTTTCAGGATATTGCTTTTTTTATAATTAAGAAGTTTATACCTGATATTGAAAATGAAGATTTAAAAAAATGCATATCACAAGCATATAATTCCAAAAGCTTTGATAATCCTTTGATTTGTCCTTTAAGACCCCTTACTGATTCCATTTTAATGCTTGAGTTATGGCATGGACCTACCTGCGCTTTTAAAGATATAGCACTTCAGCTTCTTCCGAGATTACTTACTGTATCTGCTAAAAACCTTGGAGACGAAAGCACTTTTGTAATACTTGCTGCAACCTCAGGCGATACAGGCAAAGCTGCACTTGAAGGCTTTAAGGATGTACCTAAAACAAAAGTTGTGGTGTTTTTCCCTCAGGACGGTGTAAGTGATATCCAAAAAAGCCAGATGGTTACTCAAGAGGGTAACAATGTACATGTCATTGGCGTTAATGGGAATTTCGACCATGCGCAGAGCGGTGTTAAAGAAATTTTTGCAGATAAAGAGCTTTTAAATACCCTAGCTGCAAAAAACATGAAGCTTTCATCGGCAAATTCAATTAATTGGGGAAGACTTCTGCCGCAAATAGTATATTATTTTTCTTCGTATATGGCTCTATTAAAATCATCGCATATAAAATTTGGTGATAAAATAAATGTATGCATACCAACCGGAAATTTTGGCAATATAATGGCTGGTTATTATGCCAAAAAAATGGGCTTGCCAATAAACAAGCTGATAATCGCAACAAATCAAAACGATGTGCTTGCCAGATTTGTTAAAACAGGAGTATACGATGCAAGCAAGGATTTAAAAACAACCATCTCGCCATCAATGGATATACTGGTTTCAAGTAATCTTGAAAGATTATTATTTGAAGCTTCAGGACATGATTCAGAAAAAGTTTTAGAGCTTATGAACAGCCTTAAACAAAACCGCAGCTATAAGGTTGATAAAGAAATATTTTCTTTTATAAGAGAAGATTTTTATGCAGATTACGCAACAGAAAAGAGCACTTTAAAATCCATAAAGAATGTGTTCAGGAATTATAAATATGTTGTTGACCCACATACAGCAGTAGGGCTGCATGTTTACAACAAATATGTAAAAAAGACCGAAGACCATACGCTTACTATTATTGCAAGCACTGCTAGTCCTTACAAATTTAACCGCAGTGTAATTAATGCCCTTAATAAAAAAGCTCAATCTTTTGAGAACAAGGATGAATTTGAACTGCTTAATATTCTTTCAGCCACAACTAAAACCTTGGTTCCAAAGCCTTTAAAACATTTAGCTTCAAAACCGGTTTTGCATAATACAGTTTGCGAAAAGGATGAAATGAAAAAGGTATTAGAAAAAATATTAGAATAAAAATACCGGCAGCTGCAATTGCAGCTGCCGGTATTTTTATTCATCCAATGCCTTCCTCAATTCCTCTACTAATCTTCTTACACCTTCAATTGCTTTATTTATCGCGTCTACCTCTTCGATTTTTTTCACAATCGCACTTCCAACAATAACACCTTCACTGAATTCCTTTATGCTTCTCACCTGCTCCGGCGTAGAAATACCAAATCCGACAGCCCTGGGTATATCTGTATAGCTATGTATTTCTTTAACAAATTCAGCAAGATTTTTATGAAATTCTTCTCTTACACCTGTTACACCCAAAGAAGAAACGCAGTAAACAAATCCTTTTGCGTCTTTTGCTATTCTTTTCATTCTCTCTTTTGAGGTTGGTGCAATTAAGGTTATAACATTTATACCAAATTCCTGTGCTGTAGAATTTATCTCTTCCTTCTCTTCAAAAGGCAGGTCCGGAACTATTACTCCATCAACTCCTGTTTCCTCACATTTTTTGAAGAAATCATCCAATCCATATTTAAATATGCAATTAAAATATATTAGTAAAATCAGTGGTATCTCTGTTTTTTCCCTTGCTCTACTTACAACAGCAAAAACATCCTCAATTTTCATACCGTTTTTTAATGCGCGTTCAGATGCAGCCTGAATAACCGGTCCTTCAGCAAGCGGGTCTGAAAAAGGAACACCTAATTCAATTATATCCGCTCCTGCATTCTCCATAGCTTCAATAAGCTCAATAGTCGCTTCCAGACTAGGGTCTCCAGCAGTTACAAAGGTTATTAGTGCTTTCTTCCCTTTCTCATTTAATGTTTTAAATTTATCATCAATTCTATTCATATAATCACTCCTCCTATAACTTACCCCTAGCCCCTCTCTTTTTAAAAGAGGGGAACTAGCTTTTATTTTATTATAATTTGAAAAATTATCTCTCCCTGAATATCTAGTTTTTCCCTCTGTTTTATAAGAGAGGGAAGCTAGAAGGGTGAGTTCATATACTTAGCAATAGACGTTACATCCTTATCTCCTCTTCCTGAAATATTTATTACAACAATCCGGCTTTTTTGCATATCAGGAATAATCTTTAAAGCATATGCAACTGCATGCGCGCTCTCAATTGCAGGTATTATTCCTTCAATTCTTGTAAGATATTTAAAGGCTTCAACCGCTTGGTCATCAGTTATAGGATAGTATTCTGCCCTATTTTTTTTAAAAAGATTAGCATGCTCAGGTCCTATACCGGGATAATCCAGACCGGCAGAGATTGAATGAACAGGCATTATCTGCCCTTCTTCATTTTGTAGGAAATATGATTTCATTCCATGGAAAACCCCGATACTTCCTTTAGTTAGTGTCGCAGCATGTTTTTCTGTTTCAATCCCTAATCCAGCCGCTTCAACACCAATCAGTCTGACATTTTTATCTTCAATAAACGGATAGAACAAACCCATAGCATTACTTCCACCGCCAACGCAAGCTATCAGAACATCGGGAAGCCGTCCTTCAACCTGCATCATTTCTTTTTTTACTTCATCTCCAATTATTCTCTGAAAGTCGCGTACGATTGTCGGGTAAGGATGCGGTCCCATTACTGAGCCAAGAACATAAAACGTATCCTCGACGCTCCCTGCCCAGCTTCTCATGGCTTCACTTGTTGCATCTTTTAAGGTGCCGGTTCCTGCTTTGACCGGAATAACCTCCGCGCCTAGAAGCCTCATCCTGAAAACATTCAACGCTTGCCTTTCAATATCTTCAATTCCCATAAAAACTTTGCATTCCATGTCAAAAAGTGCTGCAGCCGTAGCTGTTGCGACTCCATGCTGACCAGCGCCCGTTTCAGCAATAACCCTTTTCTTTCCCATTCTTTTAGCTAATAAAGCCTGGCCAAGAACATTATTTATTTTATGTGAGCCTGTATGGTTCAAATCCTCTCTTTTAAGATAAACCTTAGCTCCTCCCAGCTCTTTTGTCATTCTTTCGGCAAAGTACAAGGGCGATGGTCTTCCGGCATAATTTTTAAGATAATACTGATATTCCTTAATAAATTCCGGGTCATTAATATACCTTACATGAGCTTCTTCAAGCTCTGCCAATGCATTCATCAATGTTTCAGGCACATACTGCCCTCCAAAATCCCCAAATCTTCCCCTCTTTACATTTTCCATATTTATCTCCTCCCTTTAATTAATAACAAATGCCAGTTAACTCTTCCATCTATCCAATGACTATTGCCCATAAATAATTGGACGAAGTCGTTTTATCTCCCCTCTATTTTAAGAGAGGGGTTAGGGGTGAGTTAATTCCTTCAATTTCTCCTTGGGTGAATCAGCCTTCATGAGCACCTCTCCAACCAGCACAGCGTCAACTCCCAAACCCTTGAGATATTCCATATCACTTCTTGTTTTTATCCCGCTTTCACTAACAACTATTCGGCTTTTAGGTATCATTCCAATCAATCTTTCTGTTGTATCAAGCTTTACTTCAAATGTTTTTAAGTTCCTGTTATTAATACCAATTATTTCAGCATTTGTTTCCAATGCCCGTTTTAATTCCTCTTCATCATGAACTTCAATAATACAAGCCATTCCAAGGATTTTTGAAACTATCTGGAATGTCTTTAATTCATCATCTGAAAGTATTGAAACAATCAAGAGTATTGCATCTGCACCAGCCATTCTTGACTGATAAATCTGCCTTAAATCGATTATAAAATCTTTTCTCAATATAGGAAGTGGAATCCTCTGCCTGACCTTTATCAAATTATTTATGCTTCCTTTGAAGTAATGCTCTTCTGTAAGAACAGAAATCATATCAGCTCCACCTTCAAAATATTCCTTGCCCATCAAGGGAGGATCAACAGATTCCATAATAATTCCCTTTGAAGGTGATGCAGGCTTTATTTCAGCAATTACTGCCAGACCATCACTTTTTTTGAGTACCCTTGTAACATCTAAGGCAGGACTAACCTTAGACCTTAATAACTTTTGCTTCATGGTTTCACTTGAAATGCTGCCAAATTCTTCTTGTATGGTTTTTCTCTTTCTTCCGACAATTTCGTCCAGTATCATAATTCCACTCTCCTTGTGTACTCTACAAACTCTTCCAGCTTTCTCGCCGCCTTACCTGAATCAATAATATCATTGGCAAGGATTACCCCTTCATAAATATCTTTAGCTTTATTTCCAATATACAATGCTGCTGCGCTGTTTAATATAATCGCATCCCTTGCTGCCCCTTTTTTCCGTCCGTTCAATATCTCCTTTATAATCAAAGCATTTTCAGCCTTTTCCCCGCCTCGCAGCTCCTCAACGCTTGACTTTTTAATACCAAAATCATCCGGCGTCAGCGTGTAATTTATAATTTCCCCTTCATTTATTTGGGTAATAAAGGTAGAACCGCTGACAGTAATTTCGTCCAATCCGTCACTTCCGTGAACAATCATAGCTCTTTGGGTTCCTAATCTCAAAAGAACCTCTGCCATAGTATCTGCAAGTTCCTTTTTAAATACTCCGATAAGCTGACCCGAAGCATTAGCAGGATTGGTTAAAGGACCTAAAATATTGAATACAGTTCTAATTCCAAGCTCTTTTCTTGCTCCGCCGACATTTTTCATAGATTTATGGAAATTAGGTGCGAACATAAAGCCTATTCCAATTTCCTCTATGCACTTTTCAACTTCAGCAGGCTGTAAATCAATAATTATTCCAAGCTCTTCAAGCACGTCAGCACTTCCGCATTTACTCGAAACTGACCTGTTTCCATGTTTTGCAACCGGAATCCCTGCTGCCGAAACAACAAACGCTGCCCCTGTAGAAATATTGATGGTATGTGCGCAATCTCCACCTGTTCCACATGTATCAACTGAGAAATCAACCTTTGGGTAAATGCATTCAGCTTTTTTTCTCATGGTTTTTACAAACCCTGTTATTTCTTCAACCGTTTCACCCTTCATTCTTAATGCTGTAAGAAAGCTTCCGATTTGTGCCTGCGCAGCACTTCCATCCATTATTATATCCATAGCCTGCTCTGCTTCATTTTCTGTAAGATTTACTCTCTCAACCACTTTTGCAATAAATGCTTTCAACATATCCCTCACTCCCTTTAAATTTAAAATTTATTCAACTTGCTAATGTTAAATTCAGACCTCCCTATCCCTCCTAAAAGGAGGCGAACAGCAACTTTTGCAAAAACGTATTTATCGTCTTTCATAAAGATTACTTTCAGAATCCTACTAATCGCTCCCTTTTCAGGGAGGATAGGAGGGTCAGCTTAAAAAATTTCTCAGAATCTCCATACCGTTTTCAGTCAAAATCGACTCAGGATGAAACTGTATTCCAAACAAAGGATAATCCTTATGCTTAATTCCCATTATGCATTCATCATCAGTTTCAGCTGTAATTATCAGCTCTTTCGGAAGAGTTTTTCTGTCAATTACCAGAGAATGGTACCTTCCAGCCTTTATAGTTTTTGGCAAATTTTTGAACAGTTCACACTCACCGAGTCTTACCTCTGAAGCCTTTCCATGTACAAGCTCCTCTGCGCGGATGATTTTACCTCCAAAAACCTCTCCGATTGCCTGGTGTCCTAAGCAAACTCCTAAAATAGGAATCATTTTATAAAAATCCTTTATTAGCTGTCCAGTTATCCCTGCATCCTTTGGATGCCCTGGTCCGGGCGAAATAACTATATGCGATGGATTGAGCTTTCTTATTTCCTCTATGGTAATTTTGTCGTTTCTGTACACCTGAATATCCTGATTAATCTCTCCAATATACTGATAAAGATTATAGGTAAACGAATCATAATTATCGATTATTAAAATCATATTATCTCCCCTGCCTCCCTTATTGCTTTTAATAAAGCCTCTGCTTTTCTGCATGTTTCATCGTACTCTTTCTCCGGCACTGAATCTGCGACTATACCTGCACCAGCTTGCAAATATGCCTTGCCCTTCTCATATATCAGTGTTCTTATGGTTATACATGTATCCATAGTTCCATCAAAGCCTACATAGCCAATTGCGCCCCCATATGCTCCCCTTCTCGTTTTTTCGATTTCGTCAATAATTGTCATTGCCATTACCTTTGGAGCACCCGAGAGAGTTCCTGCCGGCATAATCGCAGTCAAAGCATCAAAGCAATCTTTATCCTTTCTCAACTTGCCTTCCACATCAGTTACAATGTGCATTACATGTGAATACCTTTCAATATGCATAAAATTCTTAACCTTCACAGTTCCAAATTCGGAAACCTTCCCAACATCGTTTCTTCCCAGGTCAACAAGCATTGTGTGCTCTGCTAGTTCTTTTTTGTCTGCAAGTAGTTCATCTTCCAATGCCTTGTCTTCTTGCTCACTGATTCCTCTTCTTCTTGTTCCAGCAATTGGGCATGTTTCGACAATTCCATCTTCTACCCTTACTAATCTTTCCGGCGAAGAACCAATAATGCTGTAGCCTCCAAAGTTTAAGAAATACATGTACGGAGAAGGGTTAATAACCCTAAGTGCCCTATAAATATTTAATGGTTCTTGCTTAGTTTCAATTTCAAACCTTTGCGACAATACAACCTGGAATATATCCCCGCTTTTTATGTGCTCTTTAGCTTTTTCAACGCCGATACAGTATTCCTCTTTTGATAAACTTCCTTTTAAAACAAACTCTTCTTTTAATCCCTCTGCCTTTAGCTCAGCTTCAAGCTTTGAACGGCCAAGCTTTATTTCCGAGTATATTTCTCTGATCCTTTGTGTCACAGAAAGATATTCTCTCTCCAGCTGTTCATTTACATGAAGATTCACTATAATGTGAATTTTCTGAGTTAAATGATCATAAGCAATAATTTCATCTGTCAGCATAAATTGAAAATCAGGTATTCCAGTATCATTTTCTTTGATGTCCGGAAGTTTTTCGTAAAACCGTACAACATCATAGCCTATGAATCCTACTGCTCCTCCAGAAAACCTTGGTATATTTTTTAATTTTGGTGCCTTATACTGCTTAATTGTTTCTTTTAAAATTTTTACCGGATTCCCCTCAAATCTTGTTTTTTGATTATTTGCTTTAACCTCTACCACGTTATCTATTCCAATTATCTGCATATATGGATTGCGCCCGACAAATGAATACCTTGCCCACTTTTCTCCGCCCTCAACACTTTCCAATAAGAAACTATCCGTTCCTCCGAATCTTCTGAATATGCTTATTGGTGTTTCCATATCTGCATAAACCTCCATGGAAACCGGAATTACGTTGTAGTCTTTTGCTAATTCTTTTACTTCTTCAATCCCTGGATAAAACATTTTTAATCTCTCCTTTCATAGCTTTATATTTGCGACAGTAATCCGCCGCTTATCAAGTACAATTAATCCCGAAAAACTTTAGAAGCAAGGAGTACAAGAAAGATGAAGAGCAAGGCGCGGAGCGTACTTTAAAGTACGTGAGCACCGAGCGATAAAATCTGACGCAGTAATCCGCCGCTTATCAAGTTTTTTGTAATAAAAAAAGGCACTCCTATCCCTATATGGGACGAAGTACCTCCGTGGTGCCACCCAATTTACAGCCTGCTTTAGCCAATTTCCACTTTAAAATAAAAACACTTCATCCTTGTTCAGGACGAAGTGTTATAACCCCGTGGTACCACCTAAATTAGCTACTGCTAGCTATTACTCTTTACAGATACTAACCCTATAAGGTTTATATCCTGTTCGTGTAACGTCGAACCTACGTCAAATGCTACTACTATTTCGCACTGCTCCTCCAAGACCCATTCATTAAGAATATCAGTACCGGGCTCACATCATCCCCAGCTTGCTGAAACTTAAAATCTTAATTACTCTTTCTCTTCACAGGATTAATTATTTGATTATATTATTATTGTATGACTTTTGGTATGCTTTTGTCAATATATATACTATGCATATGCAGTACCTTGTGACACAATAATTCTTGTCCCCCTAGATGTCATGATAAACCTCACTGCTGTTTTGGGGCATCTACAGGGCAAACATTGGCACATGCACCGCATTCTATACATTTTTCAGGATCAATCACAAAACTATCGTCTCCTTGTGAAATGCATTGAACAGGGCACTCCGATTGGCAAGCTCCGCAGCTGATGCAAGCATCCTCTATTACGTATGCCATTATTGGGTACACCTCCTTAATATATTTGTCTTATATTTTAACACTACTTTTATTATATTTAAAGACAATATTTCATTTTCTAAACTAAAAATCTTCCAGCTGTTTTAATTCCTCAATATCTTCATCAACTGTTTCAATAATAACTGCATCCTTCATAATCTTTAAATCATCTGCCTTATAAGTTTTTAAATCTGACTGTTCGTCTCTATCAAGCTTTACTTTTACAAATTCCTTAAGAAGATTAGCTTGTATAACCACTCCCTGCCCATCCGGAGTTTCAACAATAGCCCCAACCTTTGGCACCCTTTTTAATTTATCCTCATAAACCTCATGCTCATACTTCAAACAGCACATCAATCTTCCGCAGGTACCGGATATTTTAGCAGGATTAATTGAAAGGCTCTGCTCTTTAGCCATTTTAATTGAAACCGGCTCAAACTCTCCGAGGTATTGGGAGCAGCAAAGTTCTTTACCACAGAAGCCTATTCCTCCCATCATTTTAGTTTCGTCCCTTACACCAATCTGCCTAAGCTCAATTCTGGTTTTAAATACAGTAGCCAAATCCTTTACAAGCTCTCTGAAATCTATTCTCCCCTCCGCTGTAAAGTAGAAAAGAATTTTATTATTATCAAAAGTACACTCAACATTAATTAACTTCATATTAAGCTTATGTTCTACGATTTTTTGCATGCAAACATCAAAGGCCTGCTTTTCTTTTTTCTGATTCTCTATAACTTGTTGCTCATCCTTTTCAGTTGCAATTCTAAGCACCTTTTTTAAAGGTGCTACTATAGCCTCTTCCGGAACTTCCCTGTTTGCAATTACAGCACTGCCGTATTCTACTCCCCTTGCAGTTTCTACAATTACGCTTGTTCCTATCTGAATATCCAAATCATCCGGATCAAAGTAATATATCTTACCGGCCTTTTTAAACCGCACTCCTACAACTTTTATCATTTACAACCTCCCAAAAACCTATAAGCATGTTATCTATAACTATAGGTAAATTAACGTTTCTTCTAATATCTCTTCTTGATTCTTCTACTTTTTTTATAATTTGAACAATGTCTCGCTCTGAGTAGTTCTTGATGTTTTTTAATATAATATCCTTTTTATCAAGATTTATCAATAGCCTGTCATTCCCACAAACCTTGTATACTGCCAAATCTCTGTACCATGATGAGATTATGTCAAAAATATGTTGAATGAATTCCTTTTTTGAATCCAAGTATGACGCAGTTTTTAGCAAGTCTTCTATTCTGCTTCCATGAAGATTACTTAAAAAACAAATTATTTCTTCTCTAACCCGCATAAACTCCTCTGAAACCACCAAAAATGCCTTGCTTAAAATTCCCTGAGAAAATACGCTGGCAAGCTCAAGGGATTCTTCGTTATCAATATCATGCATCCTTAACACTGCTTTAATTTCTTCATCTTTATAAATATCAAACTTAAGACTTACGCACCTTGATTTAATAGTCTTGAGCATATTAGCAGTGCTTTGCACACATAATATCAACAGCGAATCGCCAGGAGGCTCTTCAAGAGTTTTTAACAAGCAATTTTGTGCCTGCTCTGTCATTTTATCAGCCTGCTCAATTATATATACTTTTTTTTCAGATTCAATAGGCTTGATTATAATATTTTCCTGTAATTTTCTTACCTCATCCACCCCAATACTCAAACCTTTTGGAGAAATAGTATAAAAATCAGGATGATTACTATTGGAAAGCTTTGTACAGGAAGAACACTCTCCGCATGGTGCCTTTTCAAAATTCCGACATAAAGCAGCCTGCGCAAAAATCCTTGCAAGAGTAGATTTCCCCATGCCATCTGCTCCTTCGAACATATATGCATGAGAAAGCTTACCGCTTTGGATTATATCCTTTAAAGTACTTTTTATTTTTTCCTGACCTACAAAATCGTTAAAGTTCAAAGCTTTCACCTTTTGTTTTTAAGAATTAGTTTATCGACAATCGTGATAAGCAACACAGTTATGCGCTGCTTATCACGATTCTCTTTATCACATTGTAATGTCGAGCAGCAGCCCCCTTATATCCTCCATCGACTTAAGTATCTTTATATTGTCCGTCTCTTCCTTAAGCACTTCCTTTGTAAGATTCTCAAGCTCTTCATTCACCAGCTTTATTACCGCCCAAACGCGGTGTCTTCCTCTTCTATCCACTTTGCTTTCCTTGGAAAATACATGAGAGTTGTTAACTACTTCATATAAAAATTCAGAAATCAACTGCTTGTAAACCTTGAGCTCTCTTATATCAATCCTTGTTCCAAGTGTTTTACCCTGATCGTCTATATCATTAAGAAGTCTTGTTATTTTCTCCTGAACTGTCTCTTCCATATTTTTCTTATATTGTGACTGAAAAGAAGATTCTTTTGAATTTCTAATTTTTTTAGAATCCTTTTTCTCAGACTCAATCTTACTAGCTGCCAATTCAAAGGAGTGCCTAATTTTCATGATTTTCCCTCCAGCAGTGAGCTCAAATAGCTTTTTACATCTTCAAATACTTCTCCTATTCCCCGCCTTGAATCTATTACAACAATACGTTCTCTTTGAGCCTTAGCCAGCTCTAAATAACCATTATATACCCTTTCATGGAAATCAATATTCTCCAATTCTACTCTATCCAGCTTTTCCTTTCTTGTTTTTCTTTTTGCAATTTCTTGGGGAGAAATATCAAAAAAGAAGGTAATGTCAGGCTTGCATCCTTGTAAAGCATATGCATTTATTCCTTCAACTGTTTCGACACCAAGCCTTCTGCCATAAGCCTGATAAGCAATGCTAGAATCTAAAAATCTATCACATATTACAATTTTTCCTTGGTTTACAGCAGGTACAATCAACTCAGAAACAATTTGCGCTCTGGCAGCTGCATATAACATAAGCTCAGCAACAGAATTCATTCCCATATTATCAACATCAAGTAAAAGCTCTCTTATTTTCTCTCCAAGCTTTGTACCACCAGGTTCTCTTGTCAGTATAACTTCTCTGCCATTTTGTTCAAAATAGCTTGCAATATTGCTTAGCTGGGTTGTTTTACCACATCCGTCAAGACCTTCGGCTGTAATGAAATATCCCTTCAAAACAACACCCCCATTATTTTCTTATTCCACCAAACTTATCAAAAGGCCAAAACCTGAACAAAACTCTTCCGCTTATTTCTTTAAGGCTTACGCAGCCATTTTTGGCAGCAATATCCCCTCTATTTTCAGAAAACTTCCTGCTGTCACTGCTGTTGTTCCGGTTGTCCCCCATAACGTAAACGTATCCTTTTTCAACCTTGACATCAATATTCAAATCCTTATCACTTGAATAAGGGGTTTGCTTTATTACCCCGTCAACTATATTCAGGCTGATGCTCCAAGGCTCCTTGATATAATCCTCTTCAACCTTCTTATCATTTACATATACCTTGGCATCATCCATAACAGCATAATGATTTCCTGTCAAAAGCTCCCCGTTAATAAAAATCTGCTTATTCCTTATTTCAAAATTTTTATATTCAATATCATCAATAAGTATGCTGTCACTCTTTAATTGAACATGGTCTCCTTCTACACCAATAACTCTCTTGATGTAATCCCTTTTTAGAAAAAACTGATAAATCTTTCCCAGAGTGTCTGTTTCATAATAGAATGCACTATGTGGCTCAGTGAAGGTAATAATATCTCCCTTGGATGGCTTTAAGTTGAGAAAATAGCTTACTCTTTCCGTTATCAGTCTGTCCCCATCAATAAGTGTTCCCTCCATCGAAGGACCTTTAACTATGGTAGGTGCAAAAATAAATATTCTAATAATTACTGCAGCAATAACTGCAATAAAGAAACTATTTATCCATTCATCTGCTTCAGATTTTTTTTTCATATCCTCTTGTTCAGATTTATTGTTTTCGTTTTCATTCTGTGAATCCAAACCTGTTGTTTGTTCCATTTGCCGATTTCCTCCCAAGAATTAAGTTTTGTCTAACAAATCACGGATATTATATTATAAAAGCCAGTAAAAAGCTACCTCGAATATTCGCCAAACAAAAAAGCCGATAGGTTTTGTACAGACCCTATCGGCAGTAATAATGCTGTTTAATTAAAGCTTACAGTTATATCAAATATTGGAGATAGATTTGTTATATACGCTCCATATTGTCCTCCGACCTCAACAAATCCATTCGGTACATAAGAACCCAGCTGCGTCTTTGGTATTATTAATATATCATTAAATAAATTTGCATCAGGAGCAGTACCTAAAGTAATTTCACATTTTGTTACTGCAAATTGTTCTCCATAGAAATCCAGCATTGTATTATCACTCCAGACAACAGTCGGAGAAGCTCCAAATCTTGCATCACCGGTTATCAAAGAAGCAATTTTATCTTTTCCTGCATTAATATCACCTGACTTTAATCTTCTTGTAAATATTGTTACAATTTTATCTCCGGCCGTAGGCCCCACCGCATTAGTATCAACAATATATACATCATTTACCACAGAATAATTCTGAAGCAGCTCCAAATTATCATATAAAGATTGTGCCGAATAAACAAAATCCGTTACTGTTTGAGCATCATCCGTATTTCCAATATCAGCTTCAACTTGCTCTGAACCATTGATTTTGTACTTTTTAAGTGTGATATACCTATTAAGAGTATCCCATAGTCCATTAAGCATTCCCTGGTTCAAATTCAGGCACGGAGTCCCCGGCTGACCCGGAAACCACCTATCATACATAGTCGCAGTAAAGCTTCCCGGATTCTGACGCAGTTTAATAATATCAGTATCCAAGCCCTTTGACTGAAGCTTTTGTTCAAGCGCATTGTACTCATCTTGATATCCGTCAACTCCGTCCAGAGGATTTATATAATATTTCAGACCCCATATTCCATATTCTCCACTCACATCAACAATTCCCTCTGTTAGCTCAGCTAACTCCGGATTCAGGTAAATAGTTGCATCTGTACTCCCTAATATGGAAGCATCCAGTACAGCATTTGCATTACTCAAAATCTTATCTAACAAGGCTTGCTTGCAAGAAGTATCCGCATAAGTTATTATACTTCCATCAACTGCTGCTACAAATCCAATCGTATCAGTAACTGCAGTTACTTTAACAGGTGACTGGCTTGTAACATTAACAGCCGTGATTGTGCCTGTTCCTTCTGCTGAAATATTTATTGGTTCCGACTGGCTGTTTCTTTGGTCATCAACAGTGACTATTCCTAATGTTGATGTGCCTTGAATATGTATACTGTTACTGCCGCCGCCGTTCACTACGGTTCTTCCTTGTACAGTAACACTTGTTATATATGCATCACCATTAGCAATATCTGCTCCAAATACTAGATTGCTTGTAATTATGAGGTTTCTAAGAATTACACCTGCTGTATTTATATATACGCTTCCACTTACAGTAGCTGTCCCTGAATCAGGCCCATAGGTTCCTGCTGCAGATATCGTATAATTACCATTATACCCGTTTTCCAAAGGATTAGATGTATGGGAGCCGCTGCTTCCACTGCTGCCAGTTGTACTAACAGTTGCCGAGCCTTCTTTTACTTCCTTCCCTCCGACAGTAACACCAGTTGCTCCTTGTTCTACTGTAACCTTTGTTCCTGCTGTATCAACCTTTATGCCATCAGCATTAGCTTGTACACTGGTTACAGTTCCGCTTCCGCTTATATTAGCCTGTGCATTTACAATAACTGTTTCAATTTTTGTACCCTGCTGTGCATTAATTGTCGCCCCACTTGCTGTTTTAGCAATATCCAACTTTGCAATCGTACCACTTGTAACTGTAACTTCTGCTTTTGTTTCAATCATCAGGCTCTGTATATTTCCTTTAACTTCAATGCTTGCATTACTATTAGCTGCCTCTCCAACCATTTTTACTTCTCCGAAGCTGCCTTCAAGAACTATCTGCGAGCCAACTTCAATCTTCTGAACAGTTGTAGTCTGATCAGTTACAATACGAACTTCATTATTAACATTATCAATCACTACAGTACCGGTTATTGTAGAACCATTAATGACATGTATTGAGTTTTTTCCGCCTCCACGGATTATAGTACGTCCACTAATCTTAACAGCATCAAGAGTGACATTGCCGGTACCTACTCCATCTCCAATTATTAAGTCCCCGTTAATAGAAACCCCTTTTAAAATAACATCCGGTACATTTATCATAACATTACCTTCAACAGCATTAGTATAGGTTCCAGCTTTATTTATGTACGTCTTTATTATGTTATGCATAACCTGCGCAAATTCGCTTCGTGTTATATTTTCTGCAGGATTAATTTTATTTCCACAACCATTTATATATCCAACCTGTACAAGCGCTGCTATTTCAGACTTTGCCCAACCGCTTATTTCCGCTTTATCAGTAAATTTGTCAAGAGAAGCATAGTTTGTTGTTGTAAGCTTTAATGAACGAGCAAGTACTACAAACGCTTCCTCTCTTGTAATAAACTTGTCAGGACTCATCTTGCCGTTGCTTCCAACAAAGGTCTGCATTTTTACAGCTTTGGCCATATCATTTGCATACCAGCTATCCGAAGGAATATCAGTGAATTTTGATATATCACCCTTTTGGGTGGCACCAAATGCCCGGTTTATAATTGCAGCAATTTCTGAGCGCTTAATATTTAAATCGGGCATAATTTTTCCGTTACAGCCAACTATCAACCCATTTGAAATTGCAGCTTCAAGAGCTGTTTTTGACCAATTATTGGGAATATCAGCAAAATCAGCGCGGTTAACCTCTGCAATAGCAATTGTCATGCTTAACAGTACAGCAGCAATAACTATTATAGATATTACTTTTCTTTTCATATCCATCGCTCCTTTATTCTTTTGTTTTTTATGGGGTAACAAAGAAATACACAATCATTTTTTTATTTAGAGATGTTGAATATTAAATTATTTAGTTCTTCTAATGTGACAAATATAAAACTTTACACATATATAATTTTAAATACTTTTATATTTTTTAGCAAGTAAATTTATGGGATTATATCCATAATACAGTCATTTATTATTATAAAAACAAAATTTTTTTAAAGGATTTATTTTTATTTTATAGAATATATATATTAGTCTTAAAATTTCAGCTTGAGGTTTTATAATGGATGAAAAGATAAATGCTTTTTTAAAAACAGTATTCTTTAAAAGACTTATTTTGTACACCTTCATTATCCTTGTAATTTTCCAATTAAGAGGCTTTTGGAATTTATTTCTTATGATTTTTTTCGTAACATATATAATGAACGAACTTTGCAAATTTTTTCATTTTCATGTTTCAAAAATAATAAAAGTCCCCGAAACTACCGTTATATTTATTACTTACAGTATCATAATAATAATTATGATTGGCTGTGTTATAAGATATTCTCCGGTTGCATTCGAACAAACCAAATCCTTAATAAAAATATTTGACCCTTCAGAAGGTTCAAATGCTAATATAAACAAGCATATCAGCGATATGCTTACTTCCATACATCCCTATCTGAATAAGCTTTTTACTTATTACAACTTTAATCCTACTGAAAAGCTTAATCAATTTTCAGGAGCTATAACCAATTTTTCATACAATTTAATAAAAAGCATTGGCAGCTGGCTTTTTAATATATTCCTTCTTATAATATTAAGTCTTTTCTTTTTAATGGAAAAAAATAAGATGAAAAACTTTGTTGATATATTCAGAGAAAGCAAAGTCAGTTTTGTTTATCACGAACTTAAACCCAAATTAGTTCGTTTTTATAATATTTTTGGCTTTATGATAAAAACCCAGCTTATAATATCTACAATTAATACATCCATAACAGTGATAGCAATAACCTTGCTAGGCTTTACAAATCTTTTTGCCTTAGGCATAATGGTATTTCTCCTCGGGCTGATTCCTGTTGCAGGTGCTATTTTATCAACAATACCTCTGGTTCTTATAGGTTTTAGAATCGGCGGAATTGCATATATCATCTACATTCTTATTTTAATAGCTGTGATTCATGCATTAGAAGCATATGTTCTGTTCCCTAAAATCTCTTCGAACTTTACCAGACTACCTGTTTTTGTTACCCTGCTGGTTCTTCTCGTTTCCGAACATTTATTAGGTCCATGGGGATTAATCTTTGGTCTTCCACTTTTTGTTTTCGTAATAGAATCTTTAAAAATAAATCCTCCAGCCTATGAACCAGCAAAGAGTGAAAAAATTGATAAGCCTTCAACTCCACAAGTATCTTAATAAATCAATTTTCTTTCATATTTGATATTAAATTTCCGAGAATAACAAGAACCAATCCGACTGCTGTAGTAGCAAGGATGGGTTCTTTTAGTATTATAACCGCAAGTATACTGGTTATAATCGGAGAAAGATAGGTTAAGGTTGAAAGCTTTTCTACAGAAAGATGTTGAATTGTTTTCATATAAAAAAGCATGTTTATTAAGTTATAAACAACAGCTATAAAAAGCAAATATATCATTTCTCTCTCACTAGGAACAACCCACCAGCCTTTTAATGTAAGTACAATTACTCCGGAAACAAGAGAAATAGCTTGCCCGATAAACAGAAAAGGCTTTTCCGGAATTTCTTTTTTCTTCCCCAAAATTGTAAAAATAGTTATCGATATAATAGATATGATTATATAAAATAATCCTTCATTAAAAGTAAACGAAAGAAACTTGCCTCCGGTCATTACAAAATATATCCCTGCAAAGCTTATAATTATTCCCAGCAAAACCTTTTTATCAATGATTATTTTGGAGTTTCTTGTTAAAAAAAACAAGCCTGCAAAATATAAGAATATTGGATGTGAATAATAAATAATTATTGTCTGACTTACAGTCATGTACTGCAGAGCAATATTAAAGGTTAGCTCATATAGCGAAAATCCTGTAAATGCAGCAAGAAAAAGTGCATTAAAGCCTATTCTGGAATGAATAATACCTTTAAAGTCTTTTTTTGAGCTTATAGCAGTTAGAACAATCAATCCAATAAATGACGTATAGGTTAATATATGGAAAGGATTCAATCCTCCTGACATAAGATGTTTGGTTAAAACAGTTGTTATTCCGGAAGTAAAAAACATCAACAAAAGATACACATACCCTACCCGCTTTTGCAGGTATCCATGTGCTTTTTTAAACTTTTTTGTTTTTTTTACCACATCCAAAATTATTCTCCTTAAAGTTTTGATAATATTAGTGTTCTCATTAATTCTTTTCTTATAACGAACATTAACGTTAAAGTTAATTCTAAATTATATAAATTTTATTTATAAGCTAATTTCCAGATATTGAATATTACTTTTTTGTAATTCAGGCAGGATAACTGTTTCTTTTTGTCGAAATAATAAATATGGAATGTAATTGGAGGTACATATGAAAAAATCAGCATCTTTTTTGCTTATTTTATTTATATTTTTTTCTTCTTATGGGTTTGTTGATGCAAAAGCTTCATCAAAATCCAAACCTTCTTTAAAGTATTCAAACAAAATTGTGGTGATTGACCCCGGTCACGGCGGCAAAACAGCAGGTGCAAAATACGGCGGCCTAAAGGAAAAGGATATGAACCTTGATGTTTCTTTAAGGCTTTATTCACTGCTAAAAGGCAAGGGTGTAAAGGTTTATATGACAAGAAAAACCGATTCTACTATGACTTTAGCTCAACGATATAACTATGCCAACTCAGTAAAAGCCTCTCTTTTCGTTAGTGTACATCATAATGCTTTGCCTAATAATAGGTCGTATAAAGGAACCGAAACACTTTTTAGCCCTTCAAAAATTACCTTAAAGGGTATGAACAGCAAAAAGTTTGCAAGCATTATACAAAGCGAACTGGTTAAAAGACTTGGTACAATTAACAGAGGGATTATATCCCGTCCAAAATTAGCTGTACTGCGGCACAGTAAAATGCCTTCAATAATTGCAGAAATAGGCTATATGACTAATAAAAGCGAAAGAAATCGCATAAGAGATTCTTCTTTTAAACAAAAATCAGCCGAAGCACTTTGCTCAGCAGTTTTAAAGACCTTAAATCAGATGAAATAAGTATCAAATTACGTTTAAGATTATATGCAAATTGGTACTTTGTAACAAAAAAAACATCTTACTAATAAACTATTAGTAAACATAATTTATTAGTGAGGTGTTTCTTTTTGCCAATTATTCATACCGTTCAGCCTGGAGAATCTCTTTGGGAAATCTCCAGAGAACATAATATACCATATGAAAGCATTGCACAGGCCAACGGAATAAATCCGCCTTATAATCTTGTACCAGGAGAAAATCTCTATATTCCTTCGGTGCAGAAAAGGCATATTGTCAGACCGGGTGAATCCTTATGGTCAATATCCCAGCTTTATGATGTTTCAATTGATACCTTGATGGATGTAAATAAAATAGGTCCTTCACAAATAATCTATCCCGGTCAGGTTCTTATAATCCCAGCAGAATCAAATACATTGGGAACAATTGAAGTTAACGGATATTTAGAACCATACGGTCCTACAGGCCAGGAGCTTAAAATCATAAATGATGTTAATGATTATCTTACCTATTTAAGCCTTTTCAGTTATAGGATTCAAGAAGACGGAACCATAATTCCATTAAAAAATGATAAGGTTCTGGTTGATGCCGCAAGAAGAGGCGGTGTAGCTCCTCTCATGGTTTTGACCAATTTTAGAGGAGGAACATTTGATACCGAGCTGGCCGATGCGATACTTAAAAATCCGCAATTACAGGAAGCATTAATAAATAATGTAATAAGAACTCTCCAAGAAAAAAACTTTTTTGGTTTGAACGTAGACTTCGAAAGGGTTTCACCTTCATCAAGAGATTTGTATACAGAGTTTTTAAAAAAGCTTCGTGACAGATTACATCCACTTGGCTATTCTCTTTCTGTTGCCCTGGCACCTAAGCAATCTGCATCTCAAATTGGTGCATGGTATGAAGCACATGATTATGGGGCCATTGGTTCAATCGCTGATTTTGTAATTCTTATGACTTATGAATGGGGTTGGTCAGGTGGTCCTCCACTTGCAGTCGCCCCTATCGATCAGGTAAAAAAGGTACTCAACTATGCCGTCACTGTAATTCCAAGAAAAAAAATCATGATGGGCATACCTTTATACGGTTATGATTGGACCCTGCCTTATATACCCAAAGGCGGCTTTGCAAGAAGGCTCAGCCCTGTTCAGGCGGTGGAACGGGCAGTCAGATATGGCTCCAAAATCCAATTTGACAGCGAATCCCAATCTCCCTATTATTACTATTATGATGGAAATGGGAACCGGCATGTTGTATGGTTTGAAGATGCCAAAAGTGTTTTGGCTAAATTCAAGCTGGTTAAGGATTATGGCTTGCGTGGTGTAAGCTATTGGGTTCTTGGCTCAGATTTCCCGCAAAACTGGCTGCTGCTTGAAGATTTATTTAATATCAAAAAGGTTTTATAAAAAACCAATTGTGGCAAGCAAAGGCACTCTCATCTAATGAGCGTGCCTTTATTCTTCTAATATTAACAGACTATTAGCCTAACACTTTCCAGCTAAGTTTGAATCCTGCCTCTTCAACTATTTCCAAGGCTTTATTCAGGAATTCAATTCCAATCTCAGGAAATTCATAGCCTGTAAAAATCTTTATTTCAATATTTCGATCTTTAGCATCCGGGTATACTTCGAATATCTCTCCACTTTCAATAAAACTTAGATACACATTTATCTTTTCTTGCAGTAATATTAAATGATTTTTTTCTTCTTCCCAATCCAGGTCATCAATAATTGATAAAACAACAGCCTCCGTTTGATTATCAATACCAATTGCATCTACTTCATTAATTTTTTCTAACGACATAAAAATCAGTCCTCCGATTATTTATTCTTTAGGTCTTACAATATCTACTTTAGTCGGAGGTATCTTCGTACCCCCTTTAAAAGGCGGCTTGCCTTTTCCCACTACAGTTGCACCTTTTTGTTCAATCTCCGGAAATGCCTTTTTTTGATTTTTTGTCAAAGGAGCTGTTAAAGATGACTTAGACTCTGTTATTTTTACATCCCCGGCTTTTTTATCAATTCCCAAAAGATCCAACTTGGTTTTAACACCACTTTCAGTTTTAACTGTTATCTGCTCAACTACATCCCTTTGTGTCTTCTCTATTTCTTGTTTTACAACCTTTTCAAATGCATCCCCTTTAGCCTTATTTTCAAGCACTTGAGATGCTTTTTTGCTGGCATCCGAGACATCATCAACCTTTTCAATAACTTCGGCACCTTCCTTGATTACCTTCTTAACCTCATCTTCATGCTTACCTAAAATCCCAAGAGCTTCGCCAATACCATGTATGGCTTTTCCTGTTCCCTTAACTCCCTCTCTTACCAGCTTACCGCTTACTATAGGTACTATTGTTGCCCCTGCCGTTATCATTCTTTCCCAAGGCGCCAGCTTTTCACCGGTAATCAAATCAACTCCTGTTGACATTTCCTGATAATCCTTTGCATCGCCAACCCACGGAACGAAACCTAACGCCATTGAAACCCACCAGCTTAAAGGTCCATTTCCTCTCTTGACTGCTTCATCTGCTCCGCCGCTCTTTAACCATCCATTTAAGTTGCCGCCAGATTCGCTCCATCCTCCATCATCAGCATATGCCTTCACAGCAGAAAAAAGCATTACGGAAGATAATGCAAAAAAGATTGCTGATGCTGTTTTTGAAGTCTTTATTCTCATATTTAATATTAACAGACAAACAATAAAGAATAAACAAGCATATTTAGCAAAGTCCCCCTTTGTTGCTAAAGGAAAAACAGAATAAAGGATAAGACCTAAAGAACCACCTCGCAAGGCACAAGAAACAAGGTCTATATAAAAAGCTTTCCGGGGATTGATATTGAAAAACCTTTGATAATCCCCCCAAGCCAGATATGTAACAAGTATAACAAAACTCCCCTGCCTTGCAGTTACAGACAAAAATATCAATACTGCCAGCAATATAGCAGTAAATGGATTCAGAACAAAGACTCCCACAGCAAAGCCAAAGATTATACCCCCCAAAAATACTGATAACCCAAAAGAGCCTGGCTTTTCAAAGAAATCTTGTATTAATCTCATAATACCATTTAATACTGATAATATATAGAGCTTTAATCCCGAAAGTCTCAGACGTGCAATTGTGCCCCAAAATAAGCAGGAAAGCAGCCCCCAAAAAAGGTTAACATTTAACATTCTCAAATTTCTTTGAGCCGGGGTTTCTCCTCCTACGTCAACAGCAATTATATAATTAAGGAACTTATTAGTGCCTGCTCCAAATCCCTCATTCAAAACAACCAGCATATACGTGTGCAGAATAAGAATTAGAACCCCAGTAATTAATGCTATTATTATCCTTCTTATCAGATGTTTTGGCGAGAATATATTTTTAAGTATGTAGATAAAAAGTCCAAATAACGATTTTGGAAGCTCTTGCTTTTTCGAGGAAGCATCCTGGTCTTGTTTGTTATTTTTATTTTCAATCGTATTTATGTTAGCCATTTTACCTCCAATTCTGTAAGTTCACATTTAATATTAACATAATTTTACTATTATTGATATATTTTGTAAATATGAAGAAAAAAATAGATTGGAAAATAATTTCCAACCCATTTATATAACTTATTTTATTCTTTTTGCATATTTAAGGCGCGTTGCCTCTCCTCCACGAATATGGCTTTCTTCTTTGTTCTTATTCAGCACAGCCCTTACCTGCCTCGCCAATCTACTATTAACTTTGGGTAATATTCTTACTACGTCGTTATGAACTGTACTTTTGCTAATCCCAAAACTTTCTCCGGCTTTTCTTACGGTAGCATCATTAGCAACAATATACATGCCAATCTTTACCGCACGTTTACTCATGTAGCTTTGCATTATTTTTCCTCCTTTTTTAACTTCCCACTTTAACAACGTCCGACAGCTTGCCATTAGGCACAAATTGCGTTTTCAACCATCCTCTCTTACATCAAAAGACATCTAAAAAACAATATTATGATAAATGATTCTTATTTTATCAAAAGATTGCTTTTTCCTCAACAATAATTTTCTTACTTAAAATAATTCAAAATTACCAGCAATATAACTCCTGGAATTCCCAGTACTCCAACAACTATCGCTGTTATAACATTAATGCCTATATTAATTCCAACAGAGCCTCCAAATACATTTAACAGCCATAATACAATCCCCCCCAAGGCTGCATTAATAAACAATTTTACAAGAAATTTCAGCGGAACAATCAAAATCTTGCCTATTACGTAAAGTACTATCAATCCAAAAACATATGCAAGAAGAGTATTAGTTTCAATCCCCATATAATCAACCCCTAGAAAACTTTGTCCATGTTACATTATATAGAGCATGAACTATAAATATTCCTTAAAATCCCTTTGGGGCTTGCTGATTTTCAAGTTTTATTTCAAATACATCTTCAAATCCCCATTTAATTCCTCTTTCTTTGGCCTTTTTGAGAAGATAATCATATTTTAGCTGAGAAGCCTTCATCAAATATATGTAATAATCTATAAGCTCGTCCTCTTGAGCAAATTCGTAATTCATTGTAGCAATGACCCATTCATTTCTAGCCCTTTTAAGATTTTCAACAACCTCTTCAATTTCTTCTTTATCTTTTTTATTTCTTTTTATTATGTTTCTTTGTCTGGATAATTTGTCCACAAAAGCAACAAACGTATCCTGTCCTTTTAATTTAATTTCATCAATAATATTAAGGTCCATTTTCTCACCCCCTGAAAAATTTCCTTAATATTATAGTCAAATTTTTCCTTTTTTATTCTTAAAAGAACAAAAGTAAAAATCAATAAATTTGAAAACCAAAATTCATTGATTTTCACACTTTAGGTCGCTTCGCTCCCAAGTTCATATATGAAACTTTTGATGAAATATAGTTACAGTAAGGCTTTGAAGCGAACTTTCCTATATTATAAAAACCCCCGTCTTTCTCAAAAGAGGGGGCTAGTGGTGAGTTATCTTACATATTCAAATTCTATATCATAAATTTGTACTGTATCGCCTTCTTCTATTCCCATTTTTTCAAGTTCCTTAGAAATCCCAAGCTTATTCATTGCTCTCTGGAAATATTGAAGAGATTCTGTGTCATCAAAGTTAACCTTTCTTAAAACTCTCTTCATAACCTCCCCTTCAATCACAAAGATTTCGCCTTCACGTCTTATATTCCAACCATCATCTTTAACTTCATAAACCAATTCTTCTTCAATAATAGTTTCTTCTTCAACAGGTATTTCTTTGAGCAGTTCGCTAACCCTGTAGAAAACCTCCTTTAAACCTTCGCCGATAGCAGCACAGATTGGGAATACCTCATATCCTTCTGCTGCCAGCTTATCTTTTAGCTTTTTAAAATTCTCTTCTGCCTCCGGAAGATCCATCTTGTTTGCAGCAACAATCTGCTTTCTGGTTGCAAGCTTTTGATTAAATTGCTTTAACTCAGAATTTATCTTTTCAAAATCCTCTATTGGGTTTCTGCCTTCAACACCTGAGACATCCAAAACATGAACAAGCACTCTGGTTCTTTCAACATGCCTAAGAAACTGATGACCTAATCCAACACCCTCATGTGCTCCTTCAATCAACCCTGGTATATCAGCAAGAACAAAACTGACTCCATCATCCAGCATTACAACCCCCAGGTTTGGTTCAAGAGTTGTAAAATGATAATCAGCTATTTTGGGTTTTGCCGAGGTCATAATTGAAAGTATGGTTGATTTTCCAACATTGGGATAACCCACAAGCCCAACATCTGCAAGAAGCTTCAGTTCAAGGAGTATCTCGCGTTCCTCTCCTTCTTCACCCTGTTCTGCAAATCGCGGAATCTGCCTTGTTGATGTAGTAAATCTTGCATTACCGCGTCCACCTCTTCCGCCCTTTACAACAACAAATCTTTGACCATCTTCAGTTAAGTCAGCAATCACCTTGCCTGTATTAATATCCTTAATCACAGTTCCAGGCGGCACCTTTATTACAAGGTCTTCCGCACCTCTGCCAGTACGGTCACTTGGTCCTCCGTTTTCACCTGGTTTTGCATTATAACGCTTTTTATATCTAAAATCCATAAGTGTACTCATGGAGCCATCAACTCTAAAAATTACATCTGCACCTTTGCCACCATCTCCACCATCAGGGCCCCCTGCAGCAATGTATTTTTCTCTCCTGAATGAAACTATCCCATTACCGCCCTTGCCAGCTTTTACATATATTTTTGCTACATCTACGAACAAAATTGCACCTCCTCTTAACTATAGAGTAACTTTTACGGGTCAGTGTAAAGTAGTATCCTGCTTTCAACCAACTAATACTTTAATTTTACACTACATTCAGCTTATAATTTATTATTGCTTTAAACTGTTTTTTTACACAATTAACTTTTAAATATTTTTTGTGTTTTTAACTTTACATTTTACACTTTAAATTTTACACTAAAAAACCCGGTCGCCCGGGTTTTTTTTAGTTAGCTACTGGAACTACATTCACTTGTTTTTTGTCCTTACCTTTATGTGTGAATCTGACAACACCTGAAGCTGTCGCAAACAGTGTATCATCACTACCAATATCTACGTTTGTTCCCGGATAAATTTTTGTTCCCCTCTGTCTAACAAGAATGTTTCCTGCTAAAACATACTGCCCATCAGCTCTTTTTACTCCGAGTCTCTTTGATTCGCTGTCACGTCCGTTTCTGGTACTACCCATTCCTTTTTTGTGAGCGAATAATTGAAGATTTATTCTAAACATAGATTACACCTCCTTATCTGACAATCTAATAAATTTTTTATACTTTTCGCTTATATCCCTAATCCCAAGAACCATTGTTTCCAATATAACCTGGGCATATTCTGATTTTTCTGCGCTAATATCATCAGGGATACTACATTTTAAATAGCCCTTTTCTGAATCAATTGTAATAACAGGATTTATATCCAAAAGTCTTTCCAGACCTATTATTGCAGTTCCTGAAACCGCAGAGACACCCGCACATACAATATCTTTTCCAGCCTTATCAAATCCGGCATGCCCATCGATGGCAAAATCTTTTATTGTACCGTCTTTGCTTCTTTTAATTGAAACTACAATCATACACTTATTTTTGCTATTTGAATTTTTGTATATGCTTGTCTGTGTCCTTGCTTTTTCTTATAGTTCTTCTTCGCTTTATACTTGAATACTATAATTTTTTCACCTCTGCCTTGCTTCAAAACCTTTGCTGAAACACTTGCAGCTTTTACATAAGGTGTTCCGACTTCAAGACCCTTGTCAGTTGATACAGCTAGGACAGTTTCGAAGTTAACCTCCTGACCTTCTTCAGCATTCAGTTTCTCAACAAATACTATGTCTCCCTCCTGAACCCTGTACTGCTTACCTCCAGTTTCTAAAACAGCGTACATAACGCACCTCCTATATACAAACTCGCTAACCCAAGGCACTTGTCGAATGTCGATAAGCTACGTATTACTGCGTTGTGCTTCGGTCTCAAAGTGCTCACGTACTTTGTGTACGCTCCGCGCTTTTCGCCTCGCACGCCTTGTACTACTTGCTTCTGAACATTCTCATTGGTTGACTTCTTATATTTTAGGTTTTATCCATGAACTATAAACCCTCAACCATTAATCAAGTTTTTTCAAACCTTTGTTATGCGGCTACACGCTGAATTATTTTAGCATAGAAGTGTGTCGCTGTCAATCTCTCTTATTCTAAATTCTTCATGCTTGAAATTCCCTAATTCCTTTACTACTATCCGCTTACAATATTTATTCTCTAATTTTTCAACATTCTGATTGTTTTCTCCGGCCAAAACCCTTGCAACCTCAGGATGAGCTTCTACCTGCACTGCATTTGCAAGCGATTGTGTAAATATTTTTCCGATTTCTCGTTCAGCATTCCTTGCAACAGTATGTGGCGACAGAATCTCTCCTGTTCCTGAGCAGTACGGACATTCCACATTCAAAACCGATGAGAGCTTCTGTCTGATTTTTTTCCTTGTCATCTCAACCAATCCTAAAGAAGTTATTCCGGACACCATTGTTTTAGTTCTGTCTTTCTTTAAAGCATTTTTCAGCACGTCAAGAACCTGCTGTTGATGGTCAGTAGAATACATATCTATGAAATCAATAACTATTATGCCTCCAATATCTCTCAATCTTAATTGTTTAGCAATTTCCTTTGCAGCTTCAAGATTTGCCTTTAAAACAGTTTCCTCAAGGTCATTACTTCCTACAAACTTCCCTGTATTTACATCAATGACCGTAAGTGCCTCTGTTTTATCAATGATCAGATATCCGCCGCATTTTAACCAAACCTTCTGACTTAATGCCTTTTGAATCTTTGATTCAATTTGATAATACTCAAAAATATCATAATTTTTATTAAAATATTCAACCCTTGCTTTGAGAGCTGGCGCCAAGGCTTCAACAAGCTCCATGACCTTCAAATATTCTTGCCTATCGTTTATTACAAGTTTATCAATATTTCTGGTGAATAAATCCCTTGCTACTCTATAAGTAAGATTAAGATCTTTATGCAGTACCCTTGGAACAGGTCCTGAGTTTTCACGTATACTTATTCTCTCCCATAATCTTATCAAGAAATTTATATCCTGAGCAAACTCATCCTCTTCAAGTCCTTCTGCTGCAGTTCTTACAATAAGCCCCATACCTTCAGGTTTATATTTTTCTGCAATTGCTTTTAGTCTCTCTCGTTCTTTTTCGTCTTCAATTCTTCTGGAAATCCCAACATGCTCATCCTTGGGAAGTAAAACCAGATATCTTCCGGGAAGGGTTAAATGAGTGGATACCCTTGGACCTTTAGTTCCAATAGGTTCTTTTATTACTTGTATGGTTATTTCTTCACCCTGGCTTAATATATCATCAATTCTTGCGTCTCTGGGTTTCTCTTCTTCTGTTTCTTCCTCTTCTGAATATATACCTTTTGCAGAAATAATATCTCCCACATAAAGAAAAGCATTTTTCTCAAAGCCAATATCTACAAAAGCAGCCTGCATCCCCGGAAGTACACTGGAAACCTTCCCTCTGTATATATTACCTGCCATCCCCTCATTCTCCGGTCTTTCAATGTACAGCTCCGCAAGCTCTCTGTCCTCGGTTATTGCAACCCTTGTTTCATCAATACCAACATCAATGATGATTTCAGTAACCATTCATACACCCCCTACGCTCCCTCCCCAATTACAAATGAAGAAAGAACAAAAATTATAAACTCTATATTAAAGGGCTTCCCCCTTAATTAACTCAGTTGACCTCCCTATCCCTCCTAAAAAGAGGCGAACAGCAAGCCTTTGTAAAAAAACCTAAGTTCATTGACTTTTACAACATTTACTTCCAACGCTCTACTATTCTCTCCCTTTTTCAGGGAGGACAGGAGGGTCTTTCTGTATTAACTCAGTACAATCCTTCCCATACAATGCTGTTCTATGGATTCTCAATATATCAAGCTCCATCTTGCTTTCAGCATTAAACGCTTTAATAACCAGCTCCGGCTTGAGGTTTGAGATGCTGCCGGCACTCAAGGTCATTAAAAAGCCGCCTTCTTTTTCATTATAATCTATTAACGCAAGCTCAAAAATATCAGCTCTAATATCAATATCTTTAATCTTGCCCTTAGATTCCTTTTCAACTCTAATAGAATCTTTTTTGAGAAAAACATCAATATTTTTTCTTAAATTGTCTTTGCTTATTTCAATACCAAAATTCGTCCAGACTTTATATGAAGCCACATTAATGCTTGACATAAGACTCTCCTTCGAATCTATATAGCCAGCCTCAATAATTCTGAATCCTTCCGGCATATTGCTATTCATTCTTTCTTTAAACTCTTCCGGTTTAATCTTTTCATCCATCTCTAAATCAACAAGCTCTGAATCGCTTGTAACTCCAACGGAAAGAGGAAGTCCAAACGACATCTGCGGTCTTGGATTGAAACCTTGCGAATGTGTAATTGGGATTCCTGCACGTCTGATTGCTCTTTCAAAGGTTCTTAACGTATCAAGATGAGAAATATATTTTACTGTTTCCCCTTTTGAAAATTTTGCCCTCAGTCTATTCAACGCATATTCCCCCTTCAAACAAAGCCGCTCCACACCCTGCACATGACTGCCTGCAATTAGGCGTAACTTTTCCTTCAAGTGCATTTTCAAGCTCTTTTTCAAAGAAGGTTTTTGATATTCCAATATCAATAGGCTCCCACGGAAGAATTTCGTCTATACTTCTTTTTCTATTAGCATAAAACATTGTCTCAACACCTGTATCTTTAAATGCTTCCATCCATTTTTCAAAATCAAAGTACTCATTCCATCCATCAAACTTGCATCCCTTTTCCCATGCTTTTATAAAAACTGCACCCAACCTTCTATCCCCACGTGCAATTATTGCTTCAAGAAAGCTTAGCTTGGCATCATGCCAATTAAAAGTAATGTTTTTGTGTTTTAACTTTTCTTTGAGATATTTTTGTTTTTCAATCAAAGCTTGTATTGTATCCTGAGCTTCCCATTGAAATGGAGTAAACGGCTTAGGAACAAAATTTGAAACACTTACCGTTACATTTAATCCTTTTGCTCTTTCCTGCTTTGGAATCTTGTAGTACTCATCAACAATAGCATATGCAAGCTCTGCTATGCCGTCAAGGTCTTCATAGGTTTCTGTTGGAAGCCCAATCATAAAGTAAAGCTTAATACTGCTCCATCCCGATTTGAAAGCCAATGCCACTGAATCAATTATATTATCACGGTTTATTCCCTTGTTTATAACATCACGCAGTCTTTGCGACCCTGCTTCAGGGGCAAGAGTCAGCCCGCTTTTACGAACCTTTTGAGCCTTTTCCAGCAAAGCAAGTGATACTGAATCTATTCTTAATGAAGGAAGTGAAAGATTAACCTTCTTCCCTTCAGACATCTCAAAAATTTTATTTGTTAATTCCTGAAAATTAGTATAATCGCTTGTGCTCAACGATGCCAAAGAAATTTCCTCATAGCCTGTATTATTAACTAAACTCTCTGCAAGCTTGGTTAACCTTTCTACAGATTTTTCTCTTACCGGTCTGTAAATATATCCGGCCTGACAGAATCTGCATCCTCTGATACAACCTCTGAACAGCTCCAGCATAATCCTATCATGTACAATCTGGTTATATGGTACAACAACCTTTTCCGGATAATACACATTATCAAAATCTTTAATTATCCTTTTTCTTACCTTTGCCGGAACCGATTTATCCATTGGCTCAAATGCTTTTAGGGTTCCATCGGAATTGTATTCTATTTTATATAAAGCCGGAACATAAACCCCCGGTATTTCTGCGGCTCTTCTTAAAAAATCATCTCTTTCTCCACATGAATCCTTCCATTTGGCATATGCATCCATTATTTCATTAATAACCTCTTCTCCCTCGCCCAAAACAAAAAAATCTATTATGTCTGCAAGCGGTTCAGGATTATATGCACATGGTCCTCCAGCACAAATAAAGGGATGGCTTTTATTTCTTTCATCCCTTTTTATTGGAAGTCCGGCAAGATTAATCATATTAAGAATGTTTGAATAGCTCATTTCATACTGCAATGTAAACCCGATAAAATCAAACCTATTAAGTGCATCCCCGGTTTCAATTGCGAACAGAGGAATACCGTTGCGTCTCATTTTTTCTTCCATATCTGTCCAAGGTGCAAAAACCCTTTCGCAGTAAGTATCTCCTCTTTGATTCAGCACATGATAGAGAATTTTCATGCCCAGATTGGACATGCCCACTTCATAAACATCAGGGAAACAAAAAGCAAATCTTATTTTAACTCCTGCCGGGTCTTTTATCACGCTGTTCCATTCCCCTCCGGTATATCTGGAAGGTTTCTCTACGCTCATAAGTATCTTGTCATCTATTTTTAAAGTCATCAAAAATCACCTAGTAATATAATATCTGAATAAATTGATTAAATCAAGGAAAGTATGCTCACCCGTGCAGTTTTTAATGCATATTACTGTCTAACAAGAAATTTGAAGAACGTTGTGGAGAGGGCATAGAACATCTTAATGAAGCGGAATAAAAAGCAAATCACTTGTTCGAGCATTAGCGAATTTGTGATTTGCTTTTATTTTCTTCTTAACTTTTCAAGGTTATTCAACAGGAATTGATACAAAAAATGTAGTGCCTTGCCCTTCTTCCGATTCAACCCATATCTTGCCTCCAAATCTGCCTTTTATAATGGAAGCTGATACATATAAGCCCAACCCAGTCCCTTTAAAATCTTTTGTTGAAACCATCTGCTTAAATATTTTATCCTTAACCTGCTCAGGGATTCCTTTTCCATAGTCTTTAACACTAAATTCTATGTTATTATCTCTTTTTGTAACTTTGAAGTCTATCTGCCCACCTTTGCCTTCATATGCTTCTATGGCATTTTTTATAAGGTTTAAAAGGACATGTGTTAAATCTTCAACCCTGCCATTCAACTCTATATCCTTGTCCACTTGGAAGTCTTTGTTCAGCAAGCAATTTTTAACCACCAGCTCCCCTTCCAGCATTATATCAATCTCAGCTTCAATAACTTTCAGAGGAAATCTTTTTGAGTCATTCGAAGATTTAATTAGTAGTGCCTGTTTGTTCACAGCATTTAAAATTTCCCCCATGCTGCGGCAGTAGCCTTTTATTTTCTCAATTTGTTCAAGCATTTCTTTTGTTAATTCATAATACTCCTGCTTCAACTCAATTTCTTCGGAAATAACATCTGCATACTTATTTACAGCACGCTCTTCTATAATTGCACTGTTTGCTATGCAAACCAGCTTGTTTGTTACGCTTTCAGCTATTCCTCCCAGCAGTTCTCCTAGCGATGCAAGTCTTTCCTGTTCAATAAGTACAGCCTGATTTTCTTTTATTGCTTTTATAGTCTGATTAGCAAGTACAACCTCTTCAAATATACGCTTGTTCTCACGAATCAGAGAACATGCTTTTACTGCCGAGGTAACCCAAAGCAGCAGCTTTTCCATACCCTCAGTCTTATCATGATAACCTTGAATATCAAGCATTTCAAGCATATCAAGCGGCGGCTTTTCTCCTGCATAGCCTGTTTGGAGAACAATAACCACCTCGCTGTTAAACTTCCTTATCTCCTTAACAACCTGTTCTCCTGTAATCTCCGGCATAAAGTAATCAAGAAGTATAATGTCTATTTGCTGGTTTCTGACAATTTCAATTGCTTCTTTCCCACTTTGTGTACCAAGAACTTCATAACCCTCGCTTTTGAGCATCGGGACTACTAATTCTATAACCTCTTCCTGGTCATCAACAACTAAAATCCTGTATTCTTCCTTTTTAATAACCTTTTTTTCATTTGACATTTAGGCACCTCACAATTAATTTTCTTTTTTAACTTTTTTTATTGGTATTGAAATATAAAATTCAGTTCCCTTCCCTTCTTCTGTATCAAACCACATACTGCCGCTAAAATGTCCTGTTATGATTGAGTAGGATAAATACAAGCCTAGCCCAGTCCCTTGTGTACCTTTTGTTGTAAGCATTTTTGAAAATATGCCTTCCCTATATGTTTCAGGGATTCCTCCGGCAAAATCCTGTACTACTATTATTATATTATCTTCTTCCTTCCGGCTTTTCAACAGAATCTTCCCCGGTACTCCATTATATGCCTGTATCGCATTTACAACCAGGTTGGTTATTACCTGCCCAAGCTTTCCAGTATCTCCAGTCACAAGAGTTTTGTCTTCCGCTTCTATCTCTATCTCGCATCCCGCACCCTTCAATTGGTGATTAAGCAGTATTTTTATGTCTTCAAATACGGTTGATACATAGAAATCCTGTATGTTTTCACCGCTAAGATTTCTAGTATGATTCCTGATACTATTTACAATTTTCACAATCTTTTGACTTGCATTTGAACTGTTGGCTATCTGGTGCAATAATTCCTCTTCCATTTCCTTGCGTTTTTCAGGTGTTATACTCTCATCATTAAGGGAATCACGATATTTGATAAAAAGTCTCTCGACAAACATCAATCCCCCCTGTATTACTGACAAAGGGCTGTTGATATCATGTGCAACCCCTCCTGCAAGCTCGCCCAAGGATGCGAGACGGTCACGCTGCATAAGCTGACCTTGTGTTTGTTGAACTAACTCCATGTCTTTTTTATGCTGTGTTATGTCTTTTAAAAGTATAATTGTACCTAAGTGATTGTCTTTCTTAATGATTGGCGTGATTTCTACAGTAAAGAACTTGTCAAACTCCCCTGATATTATCTGGCTTTCAAAACTAACTGCCTTTTTCTCTTTTATTGCTTCTTTTATTGATTCTACAAGCTTGTCCAAATCAAAATTATTGCTTTTCCCTTCGGGCTTTAATATGCTGGCAAGCGTTTCTTTCCTTCTAATTTGAAATATTTCGGAGAATATATCCACAAAGGTTTTATTATAGTCAATTACTTCTAATTCTTCATTTATAATAACATAGCTATCAGATATCTGGTCAACAACATTTTGCAAGGCTACAGGAACTATATTGAGAAAGTCAAATTTGAATATAGCAAATGCTAAACATATTATAGGAAATGCAAATAAAACCGGATAAGGATCATATACAGAATATAACTTTAGCGAATAGTTATTGATAGAATTACCTATAGTCCATAGGATATTAGTTATAAAAGGAATTACGCTTCCTAATACAATGAGGAGTGCTTGCTTTGAAAAAAAGCCCGAGTTTTTTATAGAAAATTTTATAAGGTAATATAATCCAAATATTATGCATCCATAATTCCAAGGTAAAAATATGAAATAAAAGTAGCTTCCAAAATTTATATCTGCGAAAGAAGAATACTCCTTAAAAAATAATCTATGGTAATCATTAGTCCATATCAATACATTTGAAAGAATAGGTATTACTAAAAAAGCTAAGTACTTATAATTAAACTTTATCTTGCTTTTTGCAAATATTACTCCTACAAATAGAAATGCAACAGGTATAAAGGTTTGCCCTAAAAATGATATAAATGATAACTTTATATTATTATCTCCCCAAAATGCTCCATATAAAATTGCAATCATAAAGCCAATATTACATATAACCGCAGACAATACTAACAAACTAAATATATAGTTTATTTGCTTTTTAGTTTTCATTTTTAAAATGTAAAAACCTAATAATAATAAGCAAAAAATAGATATACACAATAAAAAAATATATATTTTTATTCCCATAACATCACCTCCTATAAAAACCTACTTTGTTTTTAAAAAACCTTTATGAATTAGATAATCTAAGGTTTTCTTTATGTATTCTTCATCAACTTGTGGCCATTTAAAGTTTACCTGTTTTATATAATTCTGCGTTGCATGGCTAGACAAGTTTACCCTGTAATAGTTATTTATCATGGTTTTTTCATAATTAAAATTATTAGCGATATAATCAGCCGCTTCATTATTGCTACTTTTGTGTTTAATATATTTTAAATATTCATCAAAGCGAGGCGTTTGAATAGTTTTTACATTCAGATTAAACATGTTATTAATCATCAAATACAAATCTTCTGCTTTTATATAATTATGATTATATAAATGCAGCACATTGCCATACATCTCTTCTTTCATTATTAATTTTACAATGCCATCCGCACAGCAGTCCACGGGAGTGAATTCAATGTTTTCTTTAAATATTTCTTTGGGGATTACTCCAACTTGGATGATTGATTTCAATATATTGTAAAAGTTATTATCATTCATATTTATTTGGAATTGACCATCTGAATATCTACCGGTAATAAATCCCAATCTAAATATAACAGCATCCAGACCGTTTTGCATTTCTCTAATAACCAAGCTCTCTGCTTCAAATTTACTTCTTATATATACGTTTTCAAGATAGTTCTGCCCTATGTATAAATCATTTTCAGTGAAAGTAGGTCTTGGGTATTTTTGCTTTACTACTAGGTCTCCAGATACACTTTCTGTAGACATATATCCAAGCTTTATGTTAAATAGTTTTGCGAAATCTACAACTCGCTGTGTTCCAAATACATTTATCCTTTCAAATTCCGAATAATTGCCTTGATGCTTTACAAGTGCTGCTGTATGTATAACAAGGTCAATCTTTTCTCCAAGTTTATTATATTCTTCATTGGATAATCCTAACTTTTCTAACGAAACGTCACCACTTATACAAAAAATCCTTTTATCTATATATCTGTCATATTCATGTCCAAAGTAAAAGTGAAGCAAGTCAGCAAGCCTACTTTTTGATTTGTTATACTCGCCGCGCAGCAAGCAATAAATATTAACATTTGTTTGTTTTATTAATTCTAAAAGTATATGTATTCCTACAAAGCCTGTTGCGCCTGTTAATAAAACATTTTCGCACAAAATATTTTTATCTAAAATAATCTGAACACCTTTGTTTTTTATAATTGGAAAATCTGTTGCATGCAATTCTTTTTCTTGTGTATTTGCACCAATAATCTTGTTTGCAATCTCCCTGACTGTCGGATAATCATAAAAATCCTGCATCTTCAAGTCCCATTTATGATTTAATAATTCAGAAATTATTGTAATGATGCTTAGAGAATCTCCTCCAACTGTGAAAAAGCTATCATTAACACCAATATTATTATTTCTTAGCTGTCTTTTCCAGCAGTTTAATATGATTTCTTCCGTGTCATTTGACGGATTATCATCATACCCAACTTTAGGAACATTGAGGCTAGACAGCAAAGCTTTCTTGTCAAGTTTTCCGTTAGGTGTTTGAGGGAAGCTATCTACTTGTACAAAGAAAGAAGGCACCATATAATTTGGGAGTTTCTTTAACAAATACTCTCTTAACTTATCAATGTCTATCTCAGAATCAGATATATAGTAAGAATACAATGTATTAGGTGAATCTGACTCTTTGCTAGCTAATACAACTGCATCTTTTATATATTGGTATACCATCAGACAGCTTTTAATTTCGGATAGTTCAATTCTAAACCCTCTTATTTTTACTTGGTCATCAATTCTGCCAATAAACTTAATGCTTCCATCAGGCAGCCTTCTTACTAAATCACCAGTTTTATATATCTTTTGTCTATCTATAAATGGATTTTGAACATACTTTTCTGCCGTAAGCTCTGGTCTGTTAAAATACCCCCTTGCTAATCCTTCTCCTGAAATGCACAACTCACCATCGATATTAAAAGGCTGGCTTTTAACATTTTTATTCAATATATAAAATTGGGTATTAGCAATAGGCTCTCCTAATGTTATGTTAGTTTCGTCCGTCAAATCCTTTACTGATGACCAAACTGCTGTTTCAGTTGGTCCATACATATTATAAATTCTAGCTTTTGTTTTATTCTTTAAAGCTTCAAAAAGAGGCTGCGGTAAAGCTTCTCCACCCAGCATTATAGTTCTTAAGCTATCAAAGACTTTTTCAGCCCTTGGGTCTTCTAACAATAGTTTCATCCTTGATGGAGTCATTTGAATCATAGATACTTCGTTTTCTGCTATTACCTTTGAAAGCTCTCCCATATCTATTTGTTGGGATTCGCTGGTTAAAACGATTTTAATACCCTTGGATAAAGGAAGCCATGTTTCAAGAACAAATATGTCAAAAGATATTGTTGTAATGCAAAGTATAACATCTTTATCATTAAAGCTAATTCGATTAGTTATTCCAGTTATAAAGTTACTTATATTTCTGTGTTCAAGCATAACCCCTTTGGGATTGCCAGTAGACCCTGATGTATAAATTACATATATCAAATCATTTGGTTTATTAAGATTTTCTAGATTACTATCGTCTCCCTGATATAAATTATTATTATCAATTTCAATAACTTCTCCCCTGAATTGAACTTTTCCAGCAAGGTCTTTTTGAGTTAATAGAATTTTCGCTGCACTATCTTGGAGCATATACTCTATTCTTTCTTGAGGGTATTCCGGATCTATCGGAAGATAGCAGCCTCCTGACTTAAGTATAGCCAGTATCCCTATTATCATCTCAATAGAGCGTTCAACCATTATGCCAACTATAGTGTCAGGTTTTATACCCTTGCTTCTTAGAAGGCTTGCCAATTGGTTAGCCCTTGCATTAAGCTCCCTATAGGTTAACTGCTTATATTCAAATACAAGCGCAATATTATCTGGCGTTCTTTCTACCTGTTCTTGAAACAACTGATGAATGGTTTTGTCCTTTGGATATTCTGCATAAGTATCATTAAATTGATAGAGGATTCTATTTTTTTCTTCTTTACTTAATATCTCTATATCTGAAATTAGTTTATCAGGCTGATTTGATATGTCCTCTAATATATTTAAAAAGTGTCCTTGCAGTCTCTCAATTGTGCTTTCTTCAAAAAGTTCAGTACAGTACTCGATTTCAAATTCTAATTGCTCATTCTTGTCTATCGCAGATAAGCACATATCAAATTTGGTTTTGTTGTTCTCTATTTTAGATTGAGCAAATTTTAAATCTTTCGTTCTCATTTGAGAGACATCTGTATTTTGCAGTATAAACATAACATCAAACAATGGATTCCTACTTAAATCACGAGGAATACTAAGTTTATCTATTAAGTGCTCGTATTGAAAATCCTGGTTTTCCAATCCCATTAGTACTGCTTCTTTTACTTTGCTTAAATATTCAGTAAAGCTATTCTTAGCATTAGGATATGTCCTTATTGGCAAGGTATTTATAAATACTCCTACAACATCTTTTATATCAGCATGTCTCCTGCCAGAAATAGGCGTTCCGACTACTATGTCTTCCTGCCCTGTATATCTGCCAAGCAGTACATTATATGCTGAAAGCAATAGCATAAACAAAGTGGTCTGTGTTTTATCACATATTGCTTTCAATTTTTCTACTGTATTCTTTCTAAGCGTAAAGTATTTTTTATATCCATTAAAGCTTTGCCTTGCAGGTCTTGGATAATCTGTAGGCATATTTAATACAGGTATTTCATCGTTAAACTGCTTTATCCAGTATTCTTCCTGCTTTTTGATTTTATCTGATTCGAATAATTCATTTTGCCAATATGCAAAATCTTTATATTGAATTTTTAATGGTTCTAATTGATTCCCTTCATATAATGACAGTATCTCTTTTATCAATATACCGAAAGAGGTTCCATCAATTATTATGTGATGTATATCAACTAAAAGCACATACTTTCCTTCTGATATATCTATTAACTTTACTCTCAGTAACGGAGGATTTGATAAATCAAATACTTTAACAAAGCCTTTAGCTATTTCTTCTATTTCTTCTTCTTTTGCTTTAAATCTTAATATCTCAAATTCAACTTGGTCATATATTTTCTGCACTGGCTTTCCATGCAGTATTTCAAAACCTGTCCTTAATGTTTCATGCCTCTTTATAAATTCTTTAAATGCTTTTTCAAGCCTATTTTTATCCAGATTCCCTTCTATTTGAATTTTGTAGCATTCATTGTACACTACTTCTTCTTCAATTTGACTTAAAATGTACATCCTTTTTTGAGCAGATGACAATTCGTAGTAATGTTGCTTATCTATAACCTTTATGTGTTCATATTGACTTTGATTTAAACCAGCTATTTTTTCCGCAAGCTTTTTTATGGTATTAGCTTGAAAAATGTCTATTAAACTAAGCTCTATATTAAACTCTTTATGTACCCTAGCTATTATTTCTACTGCACTTAATGAATCTCCGCCCAGCTCGAAGAAATTATTGTTTGTTCCTATTTTTGTGGTTCTTAATACTTTTCTCCATATTCTTGCCAGCTTTTCTTCTGTTTCATTTGTTGGAGCTTGGTATTCGGTTATTTGATTGTTTATACCTTCATATATTGGCAATCTAAGCAGTTTCTTTCCTGTGAAATTGCTTATTGGTAAAAGGTAGTCTTTGTGCTTCGTTTTATTGAGCATTTCTATATCGCATAATTCAAATTCTGTTACAGTTGTTTTTTTGTTTTGCTCTGATTTGTAAAAAACATTATAGCTTGTGTTATTAAATTGTTTCTGCATTTCTTTTTCTGAAATTCTATAGTGTATTTCAGATATTCCTGCTCCGTTTTTCTTCAAAAATTCATACTCAATTGTTTCTTTATCTAGTGGTGTTATGAGCTCTATCTTTTCTCCGCAGACTCCAACCAATCCAGTTATTATTAAATTGTTTTTTATGTCTTTTACGTTCTTCTCTTGAACATATCCTAACGATTTATAAAAAGCTTGCGCTCTTTCTAAATCGTTTACAACTATTTTTATTGTATTATTCTTGAATTTACTTGTATTGTTTTTGCTTTCAGGCTGATTTTCTGTTTCTACCAGTTCTATAAGGCCAACCTTTTTTATCATTATGAATGCTACTTTTCGATTACCAAACAATATTGCCGGCTTCGCATCGCTGATTATCTCATATTCTACATCCTTAATTTTTTCTAAAAATCTTTTTATGCTTGATACCCTATAGCATAAATGGTATGGCGCTTCTCCCCGTATTTCTATTATATTGTATGATGGTGATTTTTGATCAACAGGTGCAACAAGTTCGATAGGCAGGTATTTACTGCTGTTGCACATACTTAAATACGAGCTTTGCAATGAATCATATACGGAGCTTGAAATAGTATATCCGAGTGTCTTATAGTATTCCTCTGCTCCTTTTATATCTTTTACTGCTATTGCCAGATGATCAAGTGCGAATATCTCTTCTTCTTTTAGCAACTCGATTGTTTCTGAGTTCTTTTTATACATTTCATTATAGTAAAACTCTATATGCTCAACTCTTTCTGGTAAGTCATTTACCGCAATATTGTACAAAATACTCTTGCCATTTGTTTTTAGTGCAGTCCATTTTATACCTTCTATAAACTCCTGCATTGGTTTATTCTTTGCGGTTGATATGAACACAGCTTCCAGCTCTTTTTTACCCTGTTCTTGTGCATATTTCCTGATACCAGATAGTACTGCATACTCTGCTTTTCTTCCTAGTATTCTACAGCTTAGTAAGAAAGTATCTATTAATAGCTTATTATTTTCTTCTTTTAATACTATCAGACCTATTATTCCATAATCCCCGAATTTATCTGAGGCTTCAATAACAAAGCAGGTTGTTTTCTCCTCTTGCATGAGTTCTTTTATTTCTTTTTTCGTTCTTCTTATTGTACTTAAGTTGAACTGATTTGTTCTTTGGGTTAATTGTGCTACTCTCTCTATTGCTTCATCTTTTATTACCCTCATGCTTATTTTAAAATCGAGATTCTTTATATAGTCATCCAGTGAAATACCTGATTCTTGTATCTCTTTTCTTTTTTGTTCTGCCTGGTACATACTGCTTCTTAGCATATCTTCTGTTGTAACATTTACTTTGTCAAAGGCCCAAACGTGTTTTAAAAATATAGGTATAAGCTCCTCCTGCGAAGGCAGTTGAAGCGTTAATACCTCTGGACATTTTTCTACCATTTTTGAGCATTCTATGGGGTTATCGTCTATATAAATAAAACTATCCAAACCAAGATTCAATTCATTCGCTATTTCCTTTATATTTTGGCTTTTTTCCTGCCAGCTTATCTTCCAGTTAACTATATGATTTCTATTCAATACCATCTCTGGATTTTTATCAAATACCCTAAGTACATCTTTTTGATTATTTTTAGTGCATATTGCAAGAAGCATGCCTTCATTATATTTTTGAAGCATAAACTCCTGAAGCTCTTTATATGCTCCTTTTACTTTTACTCCTAATGCACCTTGCTCTCCGCAAACCCCTTTCCATAGAGTATTGTCACAGTCAAGTACTATTACTTTAAAGTGCTGCTTTTTTATTGCACATATTTTTCTGGCTATTTGAGTCCCGCTTGCAGCATAATACACTTCTGTAAATGGCATGTGGGCTTCTTTATCTTTTATACCATCAAACACATCTCGTATACTGTATAGCTTTTGTGTTTCTGCTAAGTCTAAAGTATAGATATTGCTGCGTTCCAAGAGCATTTCTTCAAAACTTGAATTTAATTCTTCTATTTTGCTCCAGATTGCATTACTAAGCCCTAAATGGGTTGAAACAGGAAATATGGCTGCTATAAGAGGTGCTGGATTAGCAAATTCGTTTATTGCTTCTTTTAATTCTTCAAATGCCTGTTCCAGCTTGGCTATTTTCGTTTCTTCTGTTCCGTTATCATTCCTTATGAAATCTTCAAACCTTATTAAGATTATATTTATGCCATCTTTGTTTTTTGAGAGAATGCTATTTGGGTCTAATAGCTCCTGAAACACCTGATTATACCCGGCAAATTCTACTTTTAAATTATGTCCGAATTTTTTGCCCCACCATTGTATATAGTCTTGTATTGGCTCTGCCGTAAAGGTTGAGACTACTTTGACAGGAGTCTCTTTTGCTTGCTTCTTCTTTTCTTTTCTATGTTTATACTCAATATCTCCCTCTGGAAACCATCTCGCCATATGTTCTGTTTTGTAAAGCTTTTTACCAGGTTCAAATGGATTCTCAATGACTTCTTTTGCTGTTGTTAAGCTATCCTCTGATATAGGCACATAAAGCTCACCCGTGATTCCAATAGGCATCAGGTTAAGGTTTTTATCAAGAATATATCTCTTGCCAGCACCTATTTCTTCAGAAAGGACGCCAATTACTTTGTTTTCGGGGTATATGATTTTCTTGTTATCGAATTCATAAAGAATCTTATGCTTTTCCTTCTCAGAAAGCATTTCCAATTTAGATATGTTTTTTGATGAGTCATCAAGTGCATGCCATAAGAGATTTATAATATGCTGATGCATGAATTCTATTTCTTTTGCATGGAATAAATAGGTTAGATAGTCATAGTCTATTATGAGGTGCCCTTCATCTTCTCTGTCATTTATATGAATAATGAGGTTGTTGCTTTGATGACCGTTAAAATGCCATCTGGTTGTATATGTTTCGGAGTTTATATCTTTATTTAATTTAGAATTCTGATAGTTTAATACAATATCAAATAAGTCATGTGCTATTTTATGCCTTTCTCTTAAGTCCTTAAGAACTAAGTAGTAAGGATACTTTTGATGTCTTAACAAGGATAGGCTTTCTTTTGCTACATTTCCTGTCAAAGTTTTAAAATCCATATTATCATCTAAGTCAATTTGCATGGATGATATATTTGAAAACATACCTACAGTGTCTTTTTCTCTTCTATTTGCTCTGTTTAATGTGGTAGTTCCTAAATTTATATGCTCGTTTTCGGTTATACGGTTTATATACATAGATAATGCTGCTATAAACAAAGCAAAAACAGAAGATTTGTTTTCTTTGCAATATTCATGCATTTTTGTGGTTAGCTTTTTAGGCACTAGCAAAGTCTTTCGTCTTGCTCTTGTATCCATCATTTTTGAGTCATAAACTTTTAGAGGCTTTTGTTCAGTAATTGTTTCAAACTTGCTATTCCAATATTCTTTGTCTTTTTGGCATCTTTCAGATTTCTCGTACTCTTCTTCACTTAAGACATACTCAATATAAGAAGGTTTCTTCTCGTTTAATATTTCAACGTTTTCTTTTAATTTTATGTAAATCTCAACTACTTGGTCTCCCATCAGAGTCATTGTCCAAGCATCTGATATCCAGTGATGTAGTTTAGAATATACTCCACATTCCTGTTCGCTAATTTTAATAAAAGCAAAATAAAACAAATCATTATCTATTAACGCTAACGGTATTTGGGTTACCTTTTCATCCCATTCGTAAAGTTCTTCTATAGTTTTTTGGGTGAAATCGAATATGTCAAGTTTATAGTATTTATACTCAGATATGTATTGATAGGGCATTCCTTCCTTTTCAATTACCCTCAACCGCATTGCATCATTTTGTTCTATATATATATTAACTGCTTTTTCGAACAGCTCGAAGTCTATGTTCTCTTTAAATCGTATGGTTGCGGCAACATTGCCAATAGAAGTATCAGGAAATACTTTTTCAATATTCCAAATAGCTTTTTGAGGATGTGTTAATGGATAATATTGAATAGATTTATTTATATGAGTTGATGCATTTTTCTCATTTGGCTTGGTCATACATGTACCTTCCTCGGGAATTATTATCTTTTTTCTTTTATTTGTCTATAAAACATTAAAATAATATAAAATCCCGACTTTTTCTCGTGTGTTTAGTAATTTATAGTAATATTATAAGGTATTTCCACAATATAGACAAGCAATATACAGCACATTTAAACTATTCACATGCAACTATTCCCATTGCATCATATTCCGGTTTTCCTATTATACTTCTTTTGGGTAATTTCTTGCTTTCCTGAAACTTGTTCAGGCTGTATGTCAATCCCCCTCCGAATTTTCCATCCGCACTGTATTTGTAAAAGCCAAGCTCCGTTAATCTTTTCTGTACTGCCTTTACATCAGCTCCATAATCACCTGGCTTTAAAGTCCTTAGCCCCTGCCCATATGGTCCATATGGACCGTTAATTATAAGTATCGGCGTTCCGACATTTACTCTTTTGTACACCTCTTTTACATCCTTATTCCACATTCGGATACAGCCATGAGAAGTTGCGCCGCCTATTGAATTTGGAAAAATTGTACCGTGGATACCATACTTTCCCCAGGGTACGTTAAATCCCATCCATCTCCCCCCAAATCCCTCTCCCCATGTATCCTTATGTACTATTTTGAAAAAGCCTATAGGAGTTGGCGTATCGTATTTCCCTGTTGCAACAAGATATTGCTTTATACAAATCTTATTTTCAAATAAATATAGTCTATGCGCTTCAACATCAATAAGTATCATGTATTTTGATTTCAACTTTGTTGAGGTTTCACGATTTTGGGTAAGAGGAAACAAATCCGAAAGATTTAATGATAAGATGATAGCTGCTGCTAAAAAAATAAATAAAAGCTGTACTTTTTTGCTTTTCAAAAACAAATCAACCACCTCAAAAATAATTATCCGATGTCAACCGTCACTAATCCTTTAGATATTTTATGCTGGAATAAGCAACGCTATAACCTTGGATAACCATTGGTGATTGAAATATATGAATTTCTATTTGTTCAATTCTTCGTTGTGAAACAAGAACTTATTCTTTCCTGAATTTTTAGCCTTATACATTGCATTATCTGCCTTTTTAATCAATTCCTCCTTATCATCACCATCATATGGATAAATACTTATTCCTATACTCGGTGTTACATGTTCTTTAACATTTCCAAAAGATATCGGCTTTCCGATTTCTTCTATTATTCTCTGACAAACCTCTTTGATGTTTATTGCATCATTTACTTTTTCCAAGACTATAGTAAATTCATCTCCTCCTAATCTGGAAACCGTGTCGCATTCTCTTACACAGCCTGATAGTCTCTGCGCTACGGTTTGTAAAACCATGTCTCCGCAATCATGTCCTAATGTATCATTAATTTTTTTGAAACCGTCCAAGTCAATAAATAGAATTGCCAATATTGAGTTGTGTCTTTTGGCAAAATCCAAAGCATGGAGTGAATGCTCCAAAAACAACCGTCTGTTTGGAAGCCCTGTAAGATTATCATGAGTTGCCATTTCTTCCAGCATTTTTTGAGCCTTTTTACGCTCTTCGATTTCCCCTTTTAGCTGCAATGTTCTAGCCTCAACTAATTCCTCCAATTGGGAATACATGGCTGCATTTTCCATTGAAATTACAATTTGAGCAGATAACATCTCAAGTATATTTACCCTTTCAGCAGTAAAGGCGCCTTTAGTAAGATTATTTTCCAGGTAAAGCACTCTTTTAATTTCACCATGATGCAAAAGAGGTAGGCAAAGTACAGATTTGGTCTGATTTTCGGTTATATATTTATCAGCTTTAAATTCATGTTTTTGACTGGCATCAAACAACACTAATGTTTGACCCTTTCTAATTACATAATTAATAACCGCTCTTGATGCTTGTTCATCAATAATCTGGTCTGCGCTGTCACCGGATATGCTCTGGTCAATTATGCTTACTTCAGAGTCACCCAGCGAATAATATGCTTCGGGTATATAATTACTGCCGTTTGTCTTAATTAAAACTACCTTTCCTGCACCCGCGCTTTCAGTCACTATCTGGATAAGCTTATCAATAGCTTTTTTATAGGAGATTTCTTCTGAAATTGTTTGCGAGGCCTTTATTAAAGATTTAAAATCAAGTGATTCTGAAGGCTGAGAAAAGGTTAAGGCTGTCGTATATTTAACTGATAAGCTCATGTTACTGCCGCCAGAATTAAGCGGCTTAAGGCTAGGATATTTTTCATCAAGCTGTTTAACTTTCGCCAATGCCCCCCATTTTCCATAACAATATCTTGCCTCGCTCAAATACATAAATGCAATTTTTTCCTGGCTTTTATTGAAATAATGTGCCGCTGCACACTCGTTTGCAATTGCCTCTTCATGAAGGAATTCATATTTTGATGCATACTCAATAGCTTTATCATAGTATTTTTCTGCCAAAGATGCCTTTTCTAATATTCTGTACTTCTCTGCCAAAACCAAGTAATATTTATGCAAGCTATTTTTAGAACCTAATTCCGACCATTCTTTTAATTTCTTTAAATTGGCATTAACCTTTTTTATTATAGCTTTTTTCTTTAAAAATGGTGATTCATTATAAATTGCAATATGACACAGGGAATCATAATACCTTAATAATATTATAGATAGTGAGGACCGGACTCCGTCTTGATATTTCTCAAATTTTACGGCGTTTTCAACAGCGTCTTCATAATTATTAAAAATATAATTAAGAATCATTCTATTAGAATAGATATGGCACAAGGATGAATAATTATTTGTTTCTAAATAAAAATTAAGCTCCTTCTCATCGTTAAAATATTCGCCTATCAAAAAGCAGGGATTGCTTGCGTTGCCAAGCAAATTATCTGCTGCTTGAAGGTATACAGTATTCATATGAACAATCAAATCCTGTTTTAGCTTTTTTATTGTTTGATTAAATTCATATATTTCAGGCTTTAGTTTTTCAAGGTTTTTGCCGGTATTATACGCTCCATAGCAGTACATAAAAAGCGAATCTGCCGCCATCTCATAGTCTCCATTTTCAAGAGCTATTTTATAATTGTTAATAAAATCCGGTAATATGTCAGCAAAATTGTGCTTCCAGAAATGTATGAAATTATAATAAATATAATACGCTCTTGCATGAAACTCTTTGGCATTTAATTTTTCTACTAATTCAGTTCCCGTCTGACCAATCATATATGCCTTATTGATATATCCCAGAGAGCTCAATATGACACCATAATATGTATATCCTGCACCAGATACATTTGAATTTCCATATTTTAAGGACAGCCTGGCTAAGCCACATGCAATCATTGGAATATATTCCGGTAAGCTTACAAAAACAGGAGTTATGAGGCTTGATAAAATATTCATTATTGCAATTATTTTAGGATCTTCTACAAGAGGCATGTTTAATATATCTTCTTTACTTTTCCCTTTAAGCAGCATCGATACCGCTGCCAATTCTTTCAGTACAGCCAGATTTGTAACCTTTTTAGGAACTTTTATTCCCAAATTTTCAAATAATTCAAACGCCACTTTTACAGCTTCAAAGGATTTGTTTAATGAAATATAAGCGAAAATCCTTGACTCGTATACCTTCACTTTATCAAGAACTGTTTTAGCTTCAACAATAACCTTATCAACAAGGCTGTCCATTAATACAAAATCCGTACAATAACCCGCCGCTTCCACTGCACCCGTATATAAATTAAGAGTAGTGCCATAGTTTGTTTTCCAACCCTCTTCTCCTATCAGCTTGATTCCATTTGTGAAATAACGTAGTGCAAGCTCATATGCAACAGCTCCGATTGCCCTTTTACCCGCAATCAGATTTAGCTCAACCAATCTTTCCATTTCTTTTTTATCCGTAATTAGTTCATACGCCTCATTAAGGCTGTTTACTGTGTCAAAAAGCCGTTCATCTGTTTCGATATCCGGAGTATTACTAAGCAAAAACCTTCCAAGCTTGATGGAAATAAATTTTATTCTTTGGTTATCAATAATTGAATAAGCTGCTTGCTGCACCTTATCATGTAAAAATCTGAATGTTACCGCAAAGCTTTCGAATTCTTCTGAAATATACTTATAATTATTATTGTTCGGAATTATAAGTCCTTCGGAAAGAGCCTCTTCTAAATCCTTGGAAGTCTCAAAAATTGATTTATCATTTAAGTATGCTAGCGTTTTTAAATCAAATTGATTACCGCAGCAAGCTGCTATTGTTAATATTTTTTTACTATCCTCTGAAAAGGTTTCAATCTTTTTAACAAGTAAATCTACAACATTATCTGATAATCCAATTTTAATTATATTGTCCAAATCCCACTCCCAAGTACCGGTTTTCTGTTCGAAATATATTGCATTTTCATTATAAAGCGTTTTTAAAAAGTGATTTAAAAAGAATGGATTTCCAAGTGTTTTTTGGATACATAATTTTGCTAACGGCAATGATTTTTCAGATTTACATTTTAATGTATCAGATAATAACAGATTTACATTTTTAATATCCAACGGATTTAAAACAAGATTATGATATATTTTGTCTTTCTTAATTAGTTCCTCAATTGTAAGCATCAGTGGATGGGTTGAATCCACCTCATTATCCCTATATGCACCTATAAAATAAATATACGTCATAGCTGGATTTTCGAAAAATTGCTCAATAATTTTAAGTGTAGAAGAATCTGCCCATTGAAGGTCATCCAGAAAAATTACAAGAGGATGCTCTTTTGATGCTAATGAGCACACAAAATTATTAAAAACCAGATTGAAACGGTTTTGAGCTTCCAGACCTTGCAATTCAGTAAGATTTGGCTGCTCGCCAATTAACAGTTTGATTTCTGGTATTATATCTATCAGTATTTTTCCGTTAGTACCAACCGCGTCTAATATTCTATTTTTCCAATAGCTGACCATATCACTGCTTTCTATTATTATTTGATTAATAAAAGACTTGAATGCCTGTATAATTGAAAAATATGGTACATCCTTATTCAACTGGTCAAATTTTCCTGAAATAAAATAACCTCTTTTTTCAACAATAGGTTTTTGAATCTCATTAACTAAAGATGATTTACCAATTCCAGAATACCCTGAAACCAGAATCATTCTGGATGTTTTGTTATCAATACAGAATTTGAATCCTTCCAAGAGTATCTTTATTTCATTTTCTCTTCCATATAACTTCTGAGAAAGCTCAAATCTGTCAAAAACATCATATTTACCAATATCAAATAAACCTATTTCACCTTTGCTTTTTAATTGGTCATAGCATTCCTGCAAATCTGCCAGAATTCCATAATTACTCTGGTATCTGTCCTCAGCATTTTTTGATATTAATTTTTGTATGATATTTGATATAGGTTGAGGGATATTTTTATCGATTTCATGTGGCGGAGTTGGCATTTTAGCGATATGATAATGAATCATTTGAACCGGATCTTCAACCTCAAAAGCCTTTTTTCTGGTTATTAATTCATACAAGGTCATGCCCAAAGAATAATAATCGGATCTGTAATCTATGACCCTGTTCATTCTACCCGTTTGCTCAGGCGATATATATGTTATTGTACCTTCTAACGTTGTAGGTGTTATTGACCATTGTGTTTCTCTGGACAGCTGGGTAGCTATTCCAAAATCAATAATAATTAGTTTTTTTGTATTCTGATTGAAAAGAATATTTGAGGGATTAATATCCTTATGGATTACATTTTTATTATGAACTTCACCTAAAACTTCAGTTATTTTAATTGCAACTTCCAGAAATTCCTTGATATCCAGTTCATTTCTAGATATAAATGTATTCAGCGATTCGCCTTCAAAGTATTCCATAATAATCGCATATGTATTATCACATTTTTCTACATCATACATTTTGATAATATTTTCAGAGCTAAACCCTGCACAAAGCTTAAACTCCGAGCAGAATTTTGCAATTTCTTCATTTGTGGGATGTGTTTTCGCCAATATCTTGGCAACGACTAATTTTTTATCCAGAGCACGTTCGGCAGTACAAACAACGGAATTTGAACTTTCGAATATTTTTTCTTTTAATGTATATCCTTCTATTTTAAACATACATTTATGCCCCTCTCTTACTGCCAAGAGTAATAAGTAAATTTTTCATAAGTATACTCATCTGACTAATCAGTTTATTTTTTACTATATGTCTCTTCCCTCACATGTTTTTCCTCTATGAAGGAAATCTTTAGCTCCTTTCACCTTCCCAATTGAAGCTTTTAAGAATTCTGTTGCTCCAGATCTTACAGTTTCCTTAAAGTTTTCTTTCATTTTTTCGTACGGCGTTTCGATATTATATCCCCACTCGTTGAATTCTTCTTTATCGCAATCGTATTCTTCTGTAATCGAAGTAAATCTTTCAATATATTCTTCTCCTGAAAATTCTCTAAACTCATCCGTCGAAAGGTCTTTTGCTTCTTTTTTTCTTTCATAATAATTAAGACCTCTCTCGCAAAATCTAAATGCATCTCCATAAGTCTTTGCATTTTCAGGTGTTAGCTCAATAAAACCTTCTCTCATAATATGTTCTGCAACTTCTTTACCTTTCTCGGAAAAATTCATAAAAAATCCCGGATCAGGAGTACACTCACCTTTGAATCTTTCATCCTGCGAAAAGTAGTGTTTATCATTGCAGTTTTCTGACAAACAAAACTGTTTAAATGTTGTGTCAACTAAGTAAAACGTTTCTTCAATCTCCTGCCCCTTTGTTGGTATTCCAACCACTAAAAATGCATGAGAACGACTCTTTGGAGATACAGCTTCTCTAACATTTGGTAATCTTACGTCTAATCCCATAGATTCTAAAGGAAATCCTGTAAGACTCTGACCAAAACCACATGCCCCCCTCAATGAAGATGAAAATATATCCTTGCCATGTAGTTGTGCTTCTTTATCAAGAGCGTTCCTTGCATTAAAAACAACCCATTGGAGTACTGTTTCTGCTTCCTCCTTGGATATTCCCCTATGCAAGCAGCCTTTTTCCTGATTTTCTTTTACGGCTTTTCTTAGAGCTGCCTCTGCCTTAAAAGCTTTTGCCATATTAGGTTTATCCATTCTGGGTTCTGATGGGAAAATATACTCCTGTGAACTCATTCTCACTTACTCCCTTTATTGGAAATATATAGATTGGGCTATTTTTAGAATGTAGTCATATTATAATTATATCAGCAAATGGATATTTTAACAAGAATGAGGCATATATGCAAAAACTAGGTAAAATTTATGTTGCATAATTTTTTATTCGCAGTATAATATATCTAATAAAAAACATAACATTTCTATGAACCAGAGAGTAATTGTTGTAAATGATTTCAGCGAGTCAGGTACTGGTGTGAGCCTGATAATTAAACTTCGATGAAGAGAGCTGGGGAGAAGTCTCTTGAAATTAAGTATGGAGAACGTATGCCTGCGTTAAAGGTTTAAAGTGAGTATATTGATAATATACTAATTAGAGTGGTACCACGGAAGCCCCGTCTCTTTATCAGAGATTGGGCTTTTTTATATATAAATTTACCGCGGAATTTGTATGTGAAGTGGCTAATTTGATTAAGAAAGGAATGATAATTATGAGTAAAGAAAAAATAATTTTAGCATATTCCGGAGGTTTGGATACCTCAATAATAATTCCATGGCTGAAAGAGAACTATGACTGCGAGGTCATAGCTGTAGCTGCTGATCTTGGTCAAGGAGAAGAGCTTGAAGGGCTGAATGAAAAGGCAATAAAGACTGGCGCAAGCAAGCTTTATATTGAGGATTTAAAAGATGAATTCATAAAGGACTTTATTTTTCCAACACTTCAGGCCGGAGCAGTTTATGAAGGGAAATACCTTCTTGGAACCTCCTTTGCAAGACCGGTAATAGCAAAAAAATTGGTTGAAATAGCAAAAAAAGAACAAGCTTCAGCAATAGCACATGGCGCAACCGGCAAAGGAAACGACCAGGTGAGGTTTGAGCTAACCGTTAAAGCGCTTGCCCCGGAGCTTAAGATAATTGCGCCATGGAGAATTTGGGATATAAAATCACGTGAGGATGCTATTGATTTTGCTTCAAAAAGAAATATCCCTATAACCGCTACAAAAGAGAAAATCTATAGCAGAGACCGCAATCTCTGGCATTTAAGCCATGAAGGCGGTGAACTTGAAGACCCATGGAACAGCCCAAATTATGATGGAATGCTTCAAATGTCTGTTACTCCTGAAAAAGCTCCAGACAATCCTTCATATGTAGAAATATATTTTGAAGAGGGTATTCCAAAAAAGATTAATGGAAATGCAATGCCGCCTTTTGAGCTTATCAGTTATCTGAACAAAATCGGAGGCGAAAATGGAATCGGCATAGTTGACATGGTTGAAAACAGGCTTGTAGGTATGAAATCAAGGGGCGTATATGAAACTCCGGGCGGTGCAATCCTTTATTACGCACATCATGAGCTTGAGCTTCTTTGTTTAGACAGAGAAACCTTGCATTACAAACAAATTGTTGCAAACAAATTTTCAGAATTAGTGTATTTTGGACAGTGGTACACTCCTCTTAGAGAAGCAATAAGTGCATTTGTGACATCAACACAAAAGACAGTAACAGGAACGGTTAAGCTAAAGCTTTATAAAGGCAATATTATTTCAGCCGGCACAAAATCTGATTATTCACTATATAATCAAGAGCTTTCAACCTTTGGTGAAGACGAGATATATAATCAAAAGGATGCAGAAGGTTTCATAAATTTATTCGGACTGCCATTAAAGGTTAAAGCATTATCAATGAAGGAGAAAAAGTAATGAAATTATGGTCAGGTCGGTTCAAGTCCAATACAGATAAAGCTGTTGATGATTTTAATTCATCCATTAGCTTTGACTACAGACTTTATAAACAAGATATCACAGGCAGTATTGCACATGCAAAGATGCTTGCTCATTCTGGAATTATTGAAAAAAGAGAGTCCGAATTAATAATAAAAGCCTTGCAGGAAATTCTTTTGGATATTGAGGCCGGAAAGGTTGCTTTTGAGGTTGATGCAGAAGATATTCATATGAATATTGAAAAAATTCTTATCCAAAGAATTGGTGATGTGGGCAAAAAACTTCATACCGCAAGAAGCAGAAATGATCAAGTAGCTTTGGATATCAGAATGTACCTGAAGGAAGAAGTTGATAACATCATCAAAATCCTTTTGGATTTTGAAAATGTTCTTTTAAATATTGCCAAAGCAAATACACATACTATTATGCCTGGCTATACGCATCTCCAACGGGCTCAACCTATTACCTTTGCGCATCATATAATGTGTTATTTTGAAATGTTCAAAAGAGACCTTGGCCGATTAAAAGATGCTTATAAGAGAATCGATGTTATGCCTTTAGGGGCCGGGGCTCTTGCAGGTACAACCTACCCTATCGACAGGTTTTATACAGCTCAGGAGCTTGGATTCTCTGAGGTCTGCCAAAACAGCATTGATGCAGTGAGTGACAGGGATTTTGTACTTGAACTGAATTTTGTATTATCACTAATAATGATGCATTTAAGCAGGTTCAGTGAAGAAATTATTCTTTGGTCCTCCAGTGAATTTAATTTTATTGAGCTTGATGATGCTTTTAGCACAGGCAGCAGCATAATGCCTCAAAAGAAAAACCCTGACATCGCTGAGCTTGTCAGGGGAAAAACCGGAAGAGTGTATGGAAACCTGGTTGCACTTCTGACCATTATGAAAGCTTTGCCTTTAGCATACAACAAGGATATGCAGGAAGATAAGGAAGCTGTATTTGATACAATTGACACAGTGAAAATGTGTCTGCCTATTTTCAGTAAAATGCTTGAAACAGCCAAGATTAATGCAGATAATATGCTCAATGCTGCAAGTAGAGGCTTTTTAAACGCAACTGATTTGGCAGATTACCTTGTAAAAAAGGGAATGCCTTTCAGGGATGCTCATGAGGTTTCGGGGAAGCTTGTAGCTTTTTGCTTAGAAAATAAAAAAGAAATTTTAAATCTTTCGTTAGCCGAGTTAAAAAGCTTTTCTGCTATCATTGAGGATGATATTTTTAATATTATTTCAATAGAAAATTGTGTAAATATGAGAAAAAGCTTTGGCGGACCCGCCAAGCAGCTTGTCTGCGAAAGTATAGACAAAGGCTGTGACTTTTTAAAAAATTTCATTGACCCTAAATCCTAAACGCTTTTTGGCTAATGAAATTTCCTAAATTTATTCCAATATTTTGTTGATGACTTTAATCAAGCATGATAAAATACCATTATATGTATAAATTTTTTTTATTGTATCGAGGTAATTGATATAGTATCAATTAGGGTCTGTTGATAAACAAGGATGTAAAAGGAGGAAAAATTATGGAAAATAGTTTTATTGCTATCGGAACTTCGAAAGAGTTTACAGAAAGGTGGGCAAGATTAGTAGCTTTGGACCTTTTCCTGGATTCTTTGGTGGATGCTCTCTTTGAGCATTTAGAAAATGCAAAGATTTTGCTCGATAATAGGTCTGGTTTAGAAAGCCTGTTAGAGAAAAACAAGGCTGCAGACGATGAACAAGAGTACGAATACAACTCGGGCAGACTTATGAAATGTAATCAGGAACTAAGTGAGCTCGCCCAAAACATTAAGGCAAATGCCGCCCTGTTTGAAGCCCAAAAACTTAAGCTTATGCAAAAGGCTAATAATCTTCCTCTTGAAAAGAAAAATGAAATACTCTCTGATTTGACTTTCTTCACACTTTTTTACGAAAGACTGAATGAGGTTAGTATCGTGTAAACCCAAAACTGCCGACGGTTGTCGGCAGTTTTTCAATGCATGCTATCTACTCAAAACAATGTTAGCTGTATAAGCCTTACCAATAAGATTATCCTCTACAAGCATACTCCCATTTATGGTATTTCCATCTTCACTTAAAGTACCTTCTACAGTTGTTATAGATGTGTATGTCCTAGAAGGATATTTAGGATACGGTGTTGAATGACTAAGAACAATCGACACCTTGTTTCCATTTGCCGCTACCGAAGAGGTCGCTTTTGCACCTTTGCTCAAAATGCTGTACGTTCCTTCTTCATTCTTTACAATTCTTATACTTACAGGATTTTTTGTATTGAACCCAATTCCTTTTTGTACTGCACCATTTTTTGCGAATTCACTCATAAATGAATCTATAGTATAATAACCGCTCCATGTACCAGATAAATCGAATTTGCTTCCTTTTCCTTCTCCTACATCAACAAACGAACTGTACGGTCCTAATATCTCATTTTTTGTATTAGCAATCTCACAATAGCTTACCTTGCAGCCCTTTGCCGGATAATTTGTTTCGATACTTGTATTTGCTGCATCAATAATAATCTCTTTGCTTCCATCATTAGGCTTTACGCTAACCCTATACCCTTTGATAAGTTTTTTATCTGATAATGTGCCTGGCTTCCAGGAAATTTTCAGCTTGTTTCCATCAACATATACCGACGGTGATACAGGTGCATACATAGCAAATACTTCTGCTGCGCTTTCATTCTGATTAATATTTATTTGCTCCTCAGAGCAGCAATTTATCCTTCTAATCCATACGGAACTGCTTTTTGAACCGGATTCTCCATTCTGTGAAATATTAACCCACTTACTGCCTTCGTCCTCACTAAAAGAAGAAATAATATCTATTGAGCCGCCTGAACCTGTAAAATTAAGGTTGTTTCTAAATACCACTACAGGATTTTTATCCTTCTCTTGTTCTATATTCAGCTTCCTAAACCCACATGACATTGGAAGCGAATCTGCATAACTCCATCTAAAATACGGATTTTTCTTTGTCAAAGAATTTTTAATATTTTTTACGTATTTTTCTTCACCATTATTTAAATTTGATAATTCATTGTTTATTTTTTTATTTAATTCGCTAATCATCATTTTTGATTTTTCAATACAAAAGTATAGGTAATCTTCTCCCAGCTTTTCGGAAGAGCTGCTTGTTTGGCGGTATAATGCTTTCTTTGGAGAACTAAATAAAGTGGCAAAATCATCTAATACATTTGTCAAAAACTTGTTTGTCTGACCTTTATAATAGTTGTCTCTTAAAAATTCGAAGAAAAAAGAAACCGTATAACCATGGAGCCTTGATGCATTCATGTCTGACCCGGCATCAGAAGGAACTAAAGAATCCTCAAGATTTGCCCAATACTCTCTATCTGTAACATATGAATTTTTTATCCAACCTTTTGACAAATAGTATTTCGAAGCTTCCGTCTCCATTGCGACAGCACAAGCTTCATCAAACCAAATATATTTCTTTAGGTCTATCGGATGATACTCATTTTCAATTATATGAAAAAGCTCATGAGCAACAACCATATTCAGCTTGTCCAAGCCTGATTGATACACTTTCCGCATTTTTTCAGGCTTGCTTTGCCAGTCTTCAATATTAGGAATTGCGCTGTCAGATACATTTATTTTTAAATACGGATTGCTAAATGCCAAATCTCCTGCATAAGCCATAGCATCCTGATTCTCTTCCTTACTCCAATCATTTGTAATGTAAACATCAATCAAATATCCGGGCTTCCTGAATCCTCTTTGTGTAAACAAATATTCATCTGCACGCTTTATAGCTTCTACAGCATAAGTAACTTCGACAGGCCAAAGATTTTCCTTTACCCATTCCTGATTACTAGTCATATTACTCAATTTTAAGTATTCGGAATCTTTTGCAAACTTTTCTGCACCGCTAACTCCTGTTTCCCAAGTCTTTGTCAACGTATTATAACCATATTTGAGCATTATGGATATAATTTTTTCTTTGATTTCATCTGCATTTTTCTTTTTTGCGGGTTCCATTTTCTGATTCCAAAGAATTCTGTACCCAGGTATTTCAATCCCTGAATAATTCTGATCTTTGCTCTTTATTGCCTGTTCATTTTCATAAGCATAATCAGCAACTATTCCCAATGCAACAATAAGAACAAAGGCTCCATTGTGCCGCACGTAACATTTTGCCTCATTATCTTTTATTGTAGTCTCCATGATTCGATATTTTACCGGAGATTCCATATGTACTACCCGTACCTTGTCCCAAAGATTTTTAGGAAGGTTTAATTTTTCTAAATCAAAACCAACAGAAATTTGCTTATGAAACATTTCTGAATTAGTCATTCTTGCATCAATATTAAATCCCGCAAACGGAATAGATGCAGCAGAAGAAATATTTTTACTAAATTCTTTAAATTTGCCTTCGGAAAGTTTTTCTGCCAAAAATGTTCTCTGCTTGTCCAATGCATTTGCATCTGCCTGAATATGCACTTCCGGAAGAGGCTTTAAATCTATCTGAGGTGTTCCGGATAAAATGGGGGCTGCTATTTGAAGATTGAATTCATGCTTTTGATTAAATACATTTTTTATATTTGGGTTTATAAAATAAAAGCCTATACATCCCAAGATTGATATAAGGATTACAAACATAATCAGTTTTTTGATTTTCATAAGGATTTTCATTCCCTTCAAGGTATTTGACTCTTTATTATTATAGCATACGATATTTAATCTTTCCTTAGGTTTTAATTGTTAACACACTATATGAGAAAAAAAGCTTGGAACTATTACAGCCCCAAGCTTTTTCTTTTATCCTTCCATTAAATCTTCTCTATAAAGTTGTATTTTCTCTCGAACCTTCTTTTCATCTTCCGAGTCAACAACCCTTGAATAAACGCAATTGCCCACGGAATCCCTGGTCACTCTGAAAAAATCAGCAGCATCATTACCGTCATACGGAAATCGGACTTCACATTCCCAGTCAGGGTTTCTTTCTTCCTCAATACAAAATGTAATACAGATTTTGTGATATTTTTTTTCGTTCCCTTGCTCATCCACAATAATTACAGCGTCTTCTTCCATGTCTTCGGAAAACCTTTGCATGGCTTTTGCAGTAGCTTCATCCAATCCTCGCGCAGTTTCTCGGTAATCATACGGAGCTTTCATCCCCCCAATTATTTGGGAAATTTTTGGCATGCCCGGAGAAGGTTTGTCTCCTTTCAATCTTCTTCCTCCTTTCACACAACCTAAAAAGGTCGTCTAACAATAATCAACATACCCCCATTTGCACTTGCATTTGAGTTTTTTATATACTTAAACAATATTTATAAATTACCATTTTACTTTTATCATGTCAATAATTCATGCTTTGCTTTTTAATGAGCCTTTTTTGTAAGTTTGAATAACATCAGCACAACTTCATAAAAAATAATTTCCTCCCCAAAAGTCATACTTTTAGGGAGGAAATCAGAAACTTATATATCTATTGCATTAAGCAGCTCCTTTAACTCACCAAGTTCATCCTTTGACAAAGTAACACCCTTCCCCATTTTTTCATTTCCTTCAGACCAATCTCTGATATCGTATTTTGCCTCCCTTCCATTCCAGCTCACAAGGTTAAATTCCTTTTTCCATCCCTTGGTGGATTCTCCTATTACACCTATTTTTTTGACAATGTCATAGCTAATTTCCGACATATTCCATTCCTCCTAGTAAATATTATAATGTTTTTAGTCGAACGTTTGTTCGTATTTATTTTATTCCATATTCTTCTATTTGTAAATAGAAAATTTAATTTTTTAAAAAGAATGTTATGAAAATAAGCTCTGCGGAGAAACCTGAGAATAGCTTAATCAAGAATATGTAAATTAAAACATGAAAAAAGGACCTGAAACTATAATAGTTTCAGGTCCCCGCGTTGTCTAACCGTTCCTATTCATAAAGAGCCTCAAAGGCCACCAGCACCAGTTCCTCTTCCAGATCGTCCTCAACCATCTTCAGCACCTCTTTTCCATCCTCGATAATGACCTTGAAGATAAAGAACGGTTCCTCTTCGTCCAGTTCTTCTTCGTCCGAATCTTCTTCGGCCAGAACCGCAAGCAGATAGGTACTTTCTCTGATTTTCAGCTCTTCCAGCACAAAGAAAAGAATTTCAGAGCCGTCCTCATTCACAAAAATTTTGAAGCAGTTCTGCAGTTCAACCCATTCTTCAGCGACATAAGACCATTCAATGTCATTTGTAACCTCGACAATCTCCTCGCCGTCAATGATTTGGAAGATTTCGATGTCACCTTCGGCTCCATTGAATGACTGAGCAATCACATACGCCCCGCTGCCGCATTCCATTTCACAAAGCACCTCAAAGTAAGACTCCGTTCCGTCCTGGGCAACAAAAACAATTACATCCTCAAATTCTTCCTGTCCTCCCATAACTGCATTTTTGTTTTCTTCCGTCATGATTAACATCCCCTTTCTTCCACTTCTTTTTTCATTAGGTCCTTTCGTTCCGGCAACTACCAAAACACTACTTTATCTGCAATTGCAGCTGCGTAAAATATTAAAACTTTTCGAACACCACAACAGTCTATCATTTAGCTCCTCCCATGTCAATATTCGACAAATGGATTAGCGAAATATTTATATGCTTCTTCCAACTGCATTCGCAATAATTTTCAAATCATTCATTAATTGACCAAAGGTATCCGGCTTTAATGACTGTGGTCCATCGCAGAGTGCCTTTTCAGGGTTTGCATGAACCTCAACTATAAGTCCATCTGCTCCAGCCGCTACAGCCGCCTTTGCCATTGGGCTCACATATTTCCATGTTCCTGATGCATGACTTGGGTCAACTATTACCGGCAGATGAGATACTTCCTTAACTACAGGAATTGCACTTATATCAAGGGTATTCCGTGTTGATGTTTCATAGGTTCTTATTCCTCTTTCACAAAGAATTACCTTAGGGTTTCCTTCAAGCATTATATATTCTGCTGCCATAAGCCATTCTTCAATTGTAGAAGCAATCCCTCTTTTTAGCAGTACAGGCTTCATACTGGCGCCTATTTCTTGAAGAAGCCTGAAATTTTGCATATTTCTTGCACCAATCTGGATTATATCTGCATACTCCGAAACAAGCTCAACATCTCTAGGGTCCATTACCTCGGTAACAATTTTCATCCCGGTCATCTCTCTGGCTTCAGCAAGCATTTTCAGACCATCTTCCTGCAATCCCTGAAAAGCATACGGAGAAGTCCTTGGCTTAAAAGCTCCTCCTCTAAGAATTTTTGCCCCAGCATTTTTTACATATCTGGCAGTTTCAAAAAAATATTCCTTATTTTCAACAGCACAAGGTCCAGCAAAAACAATTACTTCATTCCCACCAACTCCGACTCCTCCAATATCCACAATGGAATCTTCCTGTTTGTATTCCCTGCTTGCAAGCTTATAAGGCTTCATTATCGGAATAACCGAGTCAACCCCTGCCATATCAATAAGAGCTCTTGTGTCTATGAGTCTCTTATCTCCAACTGCTCCTATAACCGTTTTAATTTCACCATATATAGGATGCGTTTTAAATCCCAGCTCTATAAGCTTACTTTCCACTTCCTGAATCTGCTTCTCAGTTGCATAATTTTTCATTACAATTATCATTCTTTTTTTCTCCTTTCTCTTATTAACTTTCCCCTTGTTTTGCCCTTCTAATCCTTTCCCTTGATTTGAGGGAAAGCTAGAAAGGGAATATAAATAAAAAAACTCCGGGTCCATAAAGGACCAAGAGTTATTCTCCGATACCACCTTTAGCTAAAGGCAAAGCCGCATGTACAGGATAAATCCGATACACTGTTCTTTTAACGGGGAACATCCGGCACAGTCTACTTTGTTTTCAACCTGCAGCTCAAGGGAGAACTTCAACTATTCCTATCTATGGAGCTTGCACTGCCCTCCACTCGCTGAATGAATCAAAACAGCTTACTTTTCCCTATCATCGTTTTATCTTATTTTGAGCTATTATAACAGTCAACCTATTTTAAGTCAATCATAATATATGAAAATTATTCCTTATTTGTGAGAAAATATTGCTTTAGTACATGCAGCTTATTCTCTATCCTCTCTCCCTTGCGCTTTTACAGGATAAGGAGTAGTGCTTTTCAACATCCTTCCAAGAGCTGCATTACAAGCATTAAAACGGTCCATTGATAAATGATTGTCATTTTTTAAAGTCACAGCAACAACATCAAAATCTTTTCCCTCACGCACGCCTGTTTTAACAAAATATATCGGCTCTTCACTTCTGAAATATCTGGGCTTTAACTCTCTTTCTGCTTTTTCAGGTTCTTCTTCCAGTTTGCCTTTTATGTATCCGTAAAGATGTAACGCAATCTTCATTTGTTCCTTTTCTTTTTTGGTAAGACTTTCTTTTGCTCTATATAAATCTATTGTATCTTTAACAGCATTCATTAAATCACCAGCATCTTTAAGCTCAGGGCCATTATTAACTTTATTATTATCATCCATTTTTTCAGCCCCTCCTCACATAATTTTCTGATAACCATTCTAATATTATTATATCACATTAGTAATTGATGTGAAAAATAAATTTTACACAATTATCCAGATTATACTTATTTTTTGTTTCCTATTGACTTATAAAAATTATGTCTTTATAATAACACTAATAAATATAAAGCTATGAAGGAGAAGCAGTAGCGGCTTGTGGTTACATTCAGAGAGCAGATTGGTCGGTGAAAAATCTGCAGCACACAGTTACCGTGAAATACACTCCGGAGTCCTTAAGAGGCGGCGCTGACCGTTATATCAGATTAGAGGCACTTATGTGTAAATTAAGGTGGTACCACGGATTCCAGTTCGTCCTTATCCAGAATAAGAACGAGCCGGGATTTTTTAGTTTAAAAAAGGAGTGATATTTATGGCAAATGTCTTTGACACACTGGTTGAAAGAGGCTTGCTTCAACAGACAACAAACGAAGACGAAATCAGACGAATTCTTGGAAATGAACAGATTACATTTTATACAGGCTTTGATCCCACCGCCGACAGCCTTCACGTTGGCCATTTTATGGCACTTACTGTTATGTCCCATCTTCAAAAAGCAGGACATCGACCTATAGTAATCCTTGGGGGCGGAACAGCAATGGTTGGCGACCCGACAGGGAAAACAGACATGAGAAAAATGCTTACCAGAGAACAAATACAGCATAATACCGAAAACTTCCGCAAGCAGTTTTCAAAATTCCTTGATTTTAGTGATGGCAAGGCTCTGATGCTTGACAATTATGACTGGCTTGGAAATGTAAAATACATTGATTTTCTAAGAGACATTGGAAAGTATTTTTCTGTTAACAAAATGCTTACTTATGAATGCTTTAAGACAAGGCTTGAAAAAGGATTATCATTTATTGAATTCAATTATATGCTTATGCAGAGCTATGACTTTTTACACCTTTTTCAGAACCACAATTGTTTACTGCAATTAGGAGGAGATGATCAATGGGCTAACATCCTCGGTGGAAGCGACCTAATAAGAAGAGTTGAGGCTAAAGAAGCCTTCGGTTTGACAATTACCCTTCTCACAACCAGCGAAGGTAAAAAGATGGGCAAAACCGAAAGCGGTGCTGTATGGCTCGACCCCGAAAAAACCTCGCCATATGATTTTTACCAATACTGGCGAAACGTTGGGGATGATGATGTTGAAAAATGCCTTTCCCTTTTAACTACGGTTCCGATGGACGAAGTAAGAAAGCTTTGCGCGGTTAAAGATGAAAGAATAAATCAAGCAAAAAAGGTTCTTGCTTTTGAGCTTACAAAGCTGATTCATGGAGAAGCCGAAGCATTAAAAGCCCAAGAAGCTTCAGCAGCACTTTTCAGCGGCGGAGCAAGCATGTCTGATGTTCCTGGCATACAGATAACCAAAAGTGAACTCTCTGCCGGAATATCTGTTTTGGATTTATTCGTTAAAACAGGTCTTGTACCTTCAAAAAGTGAAGCCAGAAGAGTAGTCCAGCAGGGCGGTGCTATCTTAAACGATAATACAATCAGTGACGTTAACTATACCGTTACGGCTAAAGATATAAAGGATGGTATAATTCTTGTAAGGAAAGGCAAGAAATCATACTGCAAGGTTGAAGTCATATAATCAAGTTAAGTTAATAAGAAGCCTTTTGAGGCTTCTTATTATTTGCTAAATAAATATATTCCTTACACAAGTATTTCTTTTAACAAGTCATCTTCTTCTAAAAATTTTCTTGCTTTCTCTCTATTCTCAGGAATATGGATATATGTGCACCTGTCAGGCTTTATAAAAGGTGCTCTCTCTATTGCCCGTTGGAAATCGTCTTTTTTCATACCCAGCTCCTTGACATAGCTTAAGAATCCTGTATCATGAAAAATCTTTTTTATTTTCTCATGATCATTTTCCTGAACTAAACTCATGATATATGTAGCTATTCCAACCTGTACTCCATGAAGCTGTGGCAAATCCAATACCTCATCAAGAGCATGTGATATAAGATGTTCACTTCCACTTGCCGGTGCACTATTTCCGGCAATCTCCATTGAGACACCGCTCATGACAAGTGATTCGATAAGCTCCTCCAAAAACAATTCATTTCTTATAGAGTAACCTTCCATGCGTATAAAACTGTTAACTGATTTTCTGGCAATCATTGCTGCAAACCCGTCCATCACAGTTATGCCTTTTTCTTCCTCAAGCTCCCAGTCATGTAATGCAGTAATTTTTGAAAGCAAATCGCCAACACCTGAATAAATGAACTTTTCAGGAGAGCTCTTTATAACATCAAAATCAACGATAATTCCGTACGGCATTTTGGCCGGAACAGATTTTCTCTTACCATTAATAAGAAATGAACATGTTGAGCTTGAAAACCCATCATTTGAAGCAGATGTAGGAATGCTTATAAACTGAATATTATTTAAGAAGCTCATATATTTTGCCGTATCAAGAGCTTTGCCGCCGCCAACGCCTATTACGGCCTGGGTCCCCGCAGGAACTTGAAAAGCAATATGAGTTACATTTTCTATGTTAATGTCATTATTCTCAAATGCACTTAATGTGTTTATTGAACTTTTATTTAAAGAATTGATAATAATATCTCCAAAAAGCTCTTTTATACCTTCTCCAAACACTAATACAACATTTGAAATGCCTGCTTTTTTAAGCATTGTACCTATGTGAGCTAATGTACCGGCACCGGTTTCAAGGAGAGCTGGAATTGAAATCCTATGTGAAGGTACTCTCATTTTATCACCCCCGTTTTGACAAAATAATCTTCTATTTCTTTAAACGAATTAACGGGAATAAAAGAATAACCCTCGTCTTTCAAAAGCTTCTGAAGCTCTCCCTTTGCAAAAATAATATCTGCTTGCTCTGCCGCTTTAAGATCAGGTCCGCTGTCTCCGGCATAAAAAATCTTTTTTGCTTCATTCTTAAAGCTTTTAACAACAAGAGCCTTGTCAACTCCATAGACTTCTGAATAATAAGGGCTGTTATAATCCGGTAGGATATGGATTCCCCCATCGCGATATTCGCTTGGGTTTGTAATAATTTTAACCCCTTTAATACCATAATGCTCAAATATTTTTTTTATATAATAATCTGCACCTGCACTAAGTACAATAAATTCTCCGCCAGCTTCTTCCGTCTTTTTCATGAATGAATGCGCATCCATATCAAACGGAATGGTTAGAATATCTTTAATTGCTTCTTCTTCCGAGCAGTTCATTGATGAAAATATTATATTAAGAAAATCAATATCCTTCATTTTGTTGGCTTTCCAATCATTATAAAGCTGCACACCTTTTTCCCCAAGATGTTTCTCTATAACTATATTATAAAAATCCTTGCCAGTAAGAGTTTTATCAAAATCAGAAAAAAATATGAACTCTCTCATAAGCCTCTCCCTATACATATTATAATTAAATCTTTTATCCTTTTGAAACATTATTCACTTGCCTACTCAACATTATACTAAAAAAAGAAAAGACTAATCCCTGTCTGCTTGTCGGAGATTTGAAGAATATTAATATTAGCCCACATCTAAGCTAATGCGAGGATACCAATACCAATTATGCTTAATGCTACCCCCGTAGTTTTACTCCACATGAACCTTTCCTGTTTGTTAGCAATCCCAACTATATATATTAATGCAAGTGCAAGTACTGATATTGCTCTAAAAACACCAGGTATGCATACTGTGTACCCAAAAATGTTAACCGTCAGCGCTGTGAGAAATATTGCGCCTTGAAGCATGCCATATTTAACATAGTTTTTTTCAAATTTAAAATTCCTTTTATCTAACCTTATAAAGAAATACAAAACCAGTATAAAAAGATAACTCATTAGATAGGCCTGTGTATTAAACAGTTTAGCATCATAACCATATCTGATCAGATACGGCTGAATTCCAAAGGTAATAAATCCAAGTATTGGATAAATCAAGGTTTTGGCACTGATGTTCTGACTTTTTAAATTCATCATAAAAATCAACGAGCTAAAAAGAAGTATGCTTCCCAAAACTATATAAATATTATAATCTATGTACCCTAATAATATATCTCCTGCTACATTCATGACAAAAGACGCTTTTATAAACATTTCAGATATTACTATATTGCATCTGCTGATTCCCATTACTGAAACATGAGAACACAACACACCAAAAAAGGCTACAGCCATCAAAACTGCAAATCCATAGAGAGTTGAAACCCTTGCAAAAGGAAGGATAAAAATCAGTCCAAAAAAACTGAACCCAACCCTCGAAGAAACATTGACTTATCTTCTCCAAGTTGTTGGGTAAATATTTTTAGCATCCATACATCTGTCGTATTAAGTATTACAAATATAAATCCCAAAATGAATGTAAGAGTCATTATTTTGTCCTTTGTATATTGAGATTTTTGTCTTTAGAGCTTATGACTAACTTTTTGGTTGGACGTTATATTATATTCTATATAAATTTTATTTTTCCTTCTAAAATTATAAAAAATTCTAAATATTTTTACAATATGTAGAACCTTTACGAGACCATGTTTCTACATATTGTGACTTTTTCCAATAAAAGCCTCTCCTTCTCAGGGTTCGAATCCCTCCCATGCAAAAAGGACACTCTCGTGTCCTTTTTTTGGCGTGCCTGAAGGGAATATCAAATGCTTCGACAAGCTCGCATTTGCCTACGTCGCCTCCCACCTTGTGGGACCCGGCTCCTCACTTTCACCTAAAAACGTCCATTCAGGACGTTTTCTTTACGGCGAAAGCCCTCTCAGGGTTCGAATCCCTCCCATGCAAAAAGGACACTCTCGTGTCCTTTTTTTGGCGTGCCTGAAGGGATTCGAACCCCTGGCCAACGGCTTAGAAGGCCGTTGCTCTATCCAGCTGAGCTACAGGCACATATTAATTTGCGCATTGAATATGATAGCATGTATATAGAAATAAGTCAACTCCAAGATGGCTATTTTTCCTGTTTTTTTTCTGGCACACAAAATACATCTCACCCTTGTAATACTCTTGACTTCATACTATTTTTAAAAGTATAATAAAATAATGGCATTTTCAACATTAACGCTTTGCAGCAGCCTTAAAGAAATTTCTTTACAAGGAAACCAAAAACAGTTTTCTGTTTTTAAAAGTAAAACCTAAAAAATAAGGTGACCGGATGATAGAACAAAGGAGGAGAAATTAATGAAAGCAGATGAAGATTTAGACATTGGAAAGGTCCGGATAGAAGTAGTTAAACCCCAAAAATTCTGTAGATTTTCAGATGGGAGAATAGGAATTAACGATGTTAAAATAACTATGGATGATACTACTATTATCTCTTTTCGTATGCAGTCAGGGGCACGAATTTTTATAACCCCTGCTTTAGACCAGGACGGGAACGATGTTTTTATCGAAATAGTTGATGAACCCCTTAAATTGTTCTTGCTGCAGAAGGTAAGAAGCTGGCATAAAAGATACTTACAGTATGCTGAATATCACCATTTGGGTTACTAGTATTAAAGGACTTTTACCATAAAGGTAAAAGTCCTTTTTCTTCTCTTAATCAGCATATAAGAAAGCAGGTCCGTCAGTGGGTTCGAATCCCTCCTAATTAAAAAAGACACTTGCGTGTCTTTTTTGGCGGAGAGGGTTGGGTCTACTCGTAGGGAGCATCCTCCCTTACGACGGGTCAAACCCAGACCCTGTCACCCTCCTCTGATGTATTCCTCTTGAGAATATTTTCGGGTTTAATAACGGGTCCGTCAGTGGGTTCAAATCCCTCCTAATTAAAAAGACACTTGCGTGTCTTTTTTTGGCGGAGAGGGTGGGATTCGAACCCACGTGACGTTGCCGCCAAACTGATTTCGAGTCAGCCCCGTTATG
>JBLMYQ010000052.1:0-4102 GCA_050258375.1 Deltaproteobacteria bacterium
TTGAGCCAGGTTTCAGTAACGGTTCAGGTTAACTCTGCTACTGCTGAGGAAAGTGCTGCAGCTAGTGAAGAGTTATCATCACAAGCTGAACAGCTTAAGGATTTGGTAAGCATATTCAGGCTTAAAAATGATAAGAAGGGTATCGGTATGATAAACATGGATGCTGGTTTGGATTCTTTTCAACCAGTGAAAAGAAAGTCTGAAAAGTCTTCGAAAAGTAGTAAGAAAGCAGCTTTGGCAGGAATGGATTTAGGTAAATATTAAGCTGATTTCACAGGGTAAGCTTTCAAGAACTGCTTGAAAGCTTACCCATATTTCTTTTTTATGCTTTTAAAAAGAAAATTAATTTTAAAGGTGATTAAATGATTGAAATACATGAAAAAGAGTTTATAGCGCTTGTAGAATTTATGAAAAATAATTATGGGATTAATTTATTCCATAAAAAAACATTGGTTGAAAGCAGATTGAGCAACTTTATGACCGAGAAGAAGATAAAGGACTATAAGGAGCTTTTGAATTATGTGTTTACAGATAAATCAGGCAAATTTATTAAAGATTTAATAAATCTTTTAACTACAAATCTGACATATTTCATGAGGGAAGTAGAACATTTCCGGTTTTTGAGAACTGTTGTACTTCCATATCTTGAGAACAATATAAAAGATAAAGATTTGAGAGTTTGGAGTGCAGGATGTTCTTCAGGGCAAGAGGCTTATACTCTTGCTGTAGAAATTTCAGAGTATTTTGGGAATAAGAAAAAATCATGGGACACTAGAGTCCTTGCCACGGATATTTCCGAAACTGCATTGAAAAAAGCTGTAAATGGTATTTATACTTCAGAGGAGATTGAAGGACTTCCTGATATCTGGAAATCGAAATACTTAAATGAGCTTGGCGATGGGAAATATCAGGTTGTGGATGAAATAAGGAATCAAGTGATTTTTAGTCCATTTAACCTAATGGAAGAGGTCTATCCGTTTAAAAAAGATTTGCATGTAATATTTTGCAGGAATGTAATGATTTATTTTGACAATGAAACAAAAACTAAGATAGTAAAAAAGTTTTATGATAAAACCTCTGAAGGAGGCTATCTTTTTATTGGACATTCTGAGTCGATAACCAATTTTAATACTGACTATAGCTATATAATTCCTGCAGTATACAGGAAAGAGAAAAGAGCTTGAAGCTTTACAGCTTTTTATGGATTCTCTGATAGTTTAATGGTATTCTATATACAAATAAACGAATCCATTAGAACTTCAGGAGGTAATATTAGTGGAGCTTAATAAACTTGGTGCAGAAGTATTTATTCCTGATGGAGCACCTATTGAAGAAGCATTGGAAAGAACGACCTGTATGGCTATTTCAGCTCATCAGGATGATATTGAAATAATGGCTTATGACGGAATAGCAAAGTGTTTTGGCAAGGATGATGCATGGTTTACAGGCGTAGTTGTAACAGATGGAAAGGGCAGCCCTAGAAGGGGGATTTATTCATCATGTACTAGTGAAGAAATGCAGGAAATTAGAAAAAAAGAACAGAAAAAGGCTGCTTTTGTTGGAGAGTATGCGGCTCAATTCTTATTAAACTATTCCAGCTCTGAAGTAAAGGATGACCAAAATACAGAAATTATTTCTGAATTGGCCCAAATTTTAAGTTTAACCCAGCCTGAGGTTGTGTATACGCATAATTTGGTTGATAAGCATGATACTCATGTTGCGACTGTTATAAAAGTGATTAAAGCTATTAGAGAACTTCCAAGAGAAATTAGACCCAAAAAACTTTATGGATGTGAAGTTTGGAGGGATCTTGACTGGATTCCGGATGATAAAAAGGTTGTATTTGATTTAAGTCCACATGAAAATATTGCTTCAGCGTTGATTGGTTTATATGATTCACAAATTTGCGTAGGGAAGAGATATGATTTGGCTGAAATGGGGCGTAGAAAAGCACATTCGGCATTCAGCCATGTACTTAACATTAATAATGCTTCGTCAGCAGGATATGCAATGGATATGACACCTTTAATAGAAAAAGACGAAAGAGATATTAAGCAATATGTTATGTATTACATTACGGTATTTGCGAATGAGGTTTTAGATAATATTGATAAATTTAATTAAATTTAAGGATAAAGGCTAATATTTTTTGCTTACATATTGGTCAATTGCATCAGCGACTTTCTTGGAAAATTTTACTGCCTCAGCAACTGTTTTTGCTCCTGTAACTACATCACCTGAAGCAAAGACACCTTCACGGGTTGTATGACCAAATTCGTCAGTAGCAACAAGACCTTGAGGATTAACATTTATGCCGGTTGTATTAGAAACGATGTTTGCCCGTGGACCTTGGCTGACAGCAATAATAATGGAATTGCAAGGGAATAAGCCTTCACTGCCTTCGATAGGGACGATTTTTTCGTTGCCGCTCTCATCTGTTTCGACTTTTGTTTCTACATATTTTATACCTTCATCAACAATCTCAATCGGAGAAATATAAAATTGAAATTTTACTCCATCAATCTTGGCATATTCAATTTCGCTTGCGGAAGCTGTAATATCTTCTTCACCTTTCCGGTATATAATATATACTTCACGAGACCCTTTACGAAGTACAGTACGCGCGACATCCATTGCAACGTTTCCGGCACCAATTATAGCTACAGTGTTCCCAAGATTATATACATTCGGATTTTTAAGATAATCAATTGCATAGTGTACATGCCCAAGACTTTCACCTTTTATGTCTAAAGACCTTGGTTTCCATACACCAGTTCCAATGAATATAGCTTTATAACCATCTCTGAAAAGATGATCAACTGTGAGGTTTGGACCAATCAATATATTTTGACGAAGCTTTATTCCCATATCAAGCAGCTTACTCTTAAGTCTGCGCAGCACTTCTTTAGGCAGCCTGAATTCAGGAATCCCATATCTTAAAACGCCCCCAATTTTATCATGGGCTTCAAATATTGTAATATCATAGCCCTTATCAACAAGGGTTAGAGCAATAGTAAGTCCGGCAGGCCCAGAGCCTATTATTGCTATTTTTTTATTTGGGTCTTTGACAGGTTTCTTATTCATAATATTAAGGTAATAATCTGAGATATAGTGCTCTATTGAGCTAACCTGAATCGGCATACCTTTTTTTGCTAATACACAGTGACCTTCGCAGAATTGTTCATGGGGGCAGACAAGAGCGCAGATAACTGAAAGTGGATTGTTCTCAAAAAGGATTTTCCCGGCTTCGGAAATTGAATCATCTAAAAGCATTGCAATCATTGTATTGATGGGTGTTCCTACAGGACAGCCCTTTTTACAGCTTGGGTTTTGGCATCTTAAACATCTTTTTGCTTCTTCTACAATGTGATTCATTTTTACACTCCTATGAAAAACTATTGTTATTGATTTGGTGGTAATGAATAAATTTGCTTTTAAAAGCATTTCTATACCTATATTCTAACACATAAAATATTATGAAAGAAGTGTAAACAATAGAAATACATAAATCTAAAAGCCCATCTGCTTATGCAGATGGGCTTTTAGATTCTGGCGCTCTTTTTTTTCTGATTACTGCAATGATAAGCAGTATTATAGGCAGTCCGAAGCCAGGAAACATTCCCCAGGTCCGGAAAGAACTTTCAATTGCAAGGGTTTCAAATATACTTTGTGGTAAAAACGAAGCTGTATATACAAGTATTGAAAGAGGTATTATTAAAGGGGTCATATAAGGTAAATCAAACGCTCTCATAGTACTGTAACAAGCTACGAGGAGAGCAGCACTTAAATATATGGCTCCTGCTAGAACCCAAATAGGCATGAATATTGATTCAAGTCTGTCTAAAAACCTCCCGAAGAATAATAAACGGCTTAGAGCATAAATGGGAATATAGATTTCGGAGGAAACAGGATATGGAAATACAATAGTGAAGACAAAGACAGAAGAAATTATAAAGAAATTTGAGGCTGTAAGTGATAAATAGCCTACTTTTTTAAAGTTATCATATGTTTTTAAAAACGGAGGAAGCATATAGAGAATAAGAATTGCAGAGAATATAGATACTCTGGAAAAGCCCCCTATCAAAATATCCTTATATCCATT
>JBLMYQ010000053.1:0-48047 GCA_050258375.1 Deltaproteobacteria bacterium
AACTTATGGATTATTTAACTCACAAGAAAGAGGAAACCTTTTTATAGAACCAAACTTTAAAGTATATGAGGGAATGGTGGTTGGAGAAAATACCCGTGCTGAAGATATAATAGTAAATGTTTGTAAAAAGAAACACGTTACAAATATGAGAGCATCAGGCTCTGATGAAGCACTTCGGCTGGTACCAGCAATTAAAATGAGCCTTGAACAATGCCTTGAATTTATTGCGGATGACGAGCTTGCGGAGATTACACCTAAAAATATCAGGTTGAGAAAAAGAATCTTAAATAGTGAAATGAGAGCAAAATCAAAAGCAAAAAAATAATATTATATAAGCCCTGCCAAATTGGCAGGGCTTATAATATTATTAACCTTATAAGATTGCTCCAAAGGTATTCATATCAAACCAAACTTTTTAATTACCTCATGCAGCTTTGATTTTTCCATAGGTTTTGAAAGAAAAACCTCAGACTCTTCAGTAAATGTTTTATAATTAATATCTTCTTCTGCAAGAGCCGTTGTTATTATAACCTTTACTCTCTTTTCTTTATCCAAGCCCATTTCTTCTTCCTTTTCTCTAATGTATTTAAGCACCCTTAAACCATCAACTTTAGGCATCATAACATCAAGACATACCAAATCATACGGAGCTTCCTCCTCTACTGCCATTACAAATGCCTCAATAGCCTCCAGTCCATTCACAGTAACATCGCATTCTCCGTACTCTGATAGTAATTTAATTACGTATTTTCTACTAGTAAAATCATCTTCTGCAATAAGTATCTTCATGTTAGTTTTCCTCTCTGTAGTTTTAAATATTTTGCTGTTCGATTGTCTTGAATAAATCTTTTATTACTTCAATATTCCCATTTCTTGCAGTTAATAGTAATTTAAATGCAATATTCTTTAAATTATTTTTTTCTTCTTCCGCAGCTTTATCCTTCAGATTCTGCGCCAAAGTCTCAATAGAACTCATATTATTATTTTTAATGGCAATTTCTAATTTATCTAAAATAATCTTGTAATCTGTAATCAAATTATTTTGAATCTCATCTTTAGTGCGGTAATTTATAGCAGACATATTACTTGATACTATATCATTCTTATCCTCTATTTTTATTTTAAAGATGAATTGTTCAATTATATCGTAAACCTTTCTAAATTCCAGTGGCTTTGCAATATACCCATCCATACCTGCCATTAAAAACTTTTCTTTTTGTTCTTCAAATACACATGCAGTTACCGCAATTATTGGCACATGGGTTTCAGTATGCTTTTCTTTTTCTCTTATTTTTTGAGTTGCTTCTATACCATCCATTACAGGCATATGTATGTCCATCAGGATTAAATCATATTTCCCTTTTTCAAACATCTTTAAAGCTGCTAATCCATTCTCTGCTGTTTCTGACTCATAACCCTTTTGTTTAAGTATATTAGTTATTATTTTTTGGTTTGTAATATCATCTTCAACGACCAATATTTTCGTGTTTGCATTTACATCAAAAGTATTAACTTTATTAATACTTTGATATTCTTCTTTTTTTTCATTTTGGTAGTCTAAAACAATACTAAAATTGAACTTGCTCCCTTTGCCTTTTTCACTTTTTAATTCTAAATCCCCTCCCATCATTTCAACTATTTGCTTTGATATAACCAAGCCCAAGCCTGTTCCTCCATATTTCCTGGTAGTAGAGCTATCAGCTTGACTAAAGCTTTTGAACAAGTTTTTTATTTCATCCTCTGATATCCCAATACCTGTATCAATAATTGAAAATTCAATTCTAATTCTATTCTGCTCTATAAGCCCTTCTGTTACATAGATATTTATTTCCCCTGTTTCAGTAAATTTTACTGCATTGCCAATCAAATTGTTCAACACCTGCTGCAGCCTATTTGAATCACCAATCAACAATCTCGGTATATTATTGGATATTGAGCTTTGGAGCTTCAATCCTTTATTCTTGGATGAAAAGTAATGAATTTTTAAGGTTTTATTAATCAATTCATAAAAATCGAATTCAATTTTCTCAAGATTCATCTTTCCTGCTTCAATTTTAGATAAATCTAAAATACTATTAATAACTCCCAACAATGAATCTGCGCATGTTTTTGCAATCTCCAGATTTTCTCTTTGTTCATTTGATAAATCAGTAAGAAGTGTAAGCTTAGTCATACCAATTACGCCATTAAGAGGTGTTCTTATTTCATGACTCATATTGGCTAAAAATTCGCTTTTTGCCTTATTGGCTGATTCAGCAGCTTCTTTAGCTGATTTGAGTTCTGCTTCTGCCTTTTTCCTTTTTTCTATTTCTCTTGCCACTAGAATTACACCGCTAATTTTCCCGTAATCATCAAATAACCTGTTAGCAAGTATTTCAGTCCAGATATAGCTGCTATTCCCTTTCAGAAGACGAACTTCTCTCTTGACTCCATCTGCACCATTTAAGCATTCTTCACATAGACACTGAAATGGTCTCAAATCATCAGGATGAATAAATTCATAAACTTTATTACTAATTCTTTTCTCTGTACTTATTTCAAGGACTCTATTATTTGACGGGCTTAAATATTGAATGCTGCCATTTATATCAACAATGCAAATTAAATCCTGCATATTATCGGTCATTCGTTTTAAATCCCGTTCCATTTTTTTTGCTTTAGTTATATCTTCTACTATAAATGCACTTGATATTATTTTTTGATTTTCATTTCTTATAGGGAATGCCCTTATATAAGCTGTAATAATATCTCCATTCTTTTTCTTTAATAATGTTTCTCCTCTCCATTCAAGACCCTCTTTTGTATTATTAAAAACATCTATTATTTGTTTATTAACAACTCCATTTTTTTCCAAATCGTATATAGTGCAATTCTCAATTTCTGCTGGCTCATACTCCATAATTCTTGCAGATTTTATATTTGAGTAAATAATATTACCATTTAAATCCCATAAAATTGTTAGAGCCGTTGATTGTTCAATAATTGTAGACAACCTTTTTAATTGCTCTTCATACTTAACAATTCTTGTGATTTCTCTAAAGACAATTACTCCACCTTGAATAATGTCATCATCGCCTAACATAGGTGAAATACTTGCTGAAATTATTATTTCTCTTCCGTCATATGTCTGTAAGGCAACTCCCTTTCGTAATCCTTCAATATTACCTTCATCTAAAATACTTTCTAAGGATATTGAATAATCCTTTTGAGTAATTAAATTTATCGTTTTAAAGACTTCAAATAAATCCTTTCCGATTGCTTCCTCTTCATCCCATCCGGTTAATTTTTCTGCCGCATTATTTATAAAAATAATTTTACCTTTGAGATCAATAAATATTATTCCATCGCCTGTACTCTTTACTGCATTATAAAAAAAGTTATCTATTTTCTTATTAGTTACCATAGTACCTCCTCACTCTTTTATCATTTGAAAGTCATATATTTGAAGAACTATGTGTTTTTAGATATTTATAATGCAATTATTATTAATTAATTAATTCTCCTGCGTCTAAAATCAAGCTTATGCTTCCATCTCCAAGAAGTGTGCACCCTGCAATTCCCCTAACCTTATTTATATATTGAGGCAGGGCCTTAACAACGACCTGTTGTTCTCCAAGCAGTGCATCCGCAAAAAGACAAATACTTTTGTTTTCATTTTCTATCATCATGATTATTCCTTTATCAATTTCTTTTATATTTGTATTGACTCTATAAAGCTCGTTTAATCGTACAACTGGATAACATTGACCTCTCACAAGTAACATTTCATTTCCATCAGGCTCTACTATTAATTGTTCATTTTTTACCCTAAAGGATTCTTTAATAGATATAGTCGGTACCGTATATGTTGACTTTCCAACCTTAACTGTCATTCCGTTAATAATTGCTAGAGTAAGTGGAATCTTTATGCTTATTGTAGTTCCTATATCAACTGCACTATCTACTATTACGCTTCCTCTGATTTTTTCTATGTTTTTCATTACAACATCCATTCCTACTCCTCTTCCTGAAAATTCAGTTACATTTTCCTTAGTTGAGAATCCCGGTAAGAATATAAACGAATATATTTCTTTGTCTGTAAGTTCACTTTCAGGTTTAGTAATAAGCTGTTTTTCTCTTGCTACTGCTAAAATTTTATCTTTGTTCAGACCCTTTCCATCATCTTTAATAACTATCCAGACATCTCCTCCTGCATTCTTACCTTCAAGCATAATCTTTCCTTTGGCAGGTTTACCTTTTGATACCCTTTCTTCAGGTGTTCCAATGCCATGGTCTATAGCATTTCTAATTATATGCATAAGAGGATCCGATAAATGTTCAATTATATTCTTATCAACCTCAGTAGTTTCACCTACAATCTCAAGGTCTATTTCTTTTTTAAGCTGTCTGCTCATATCCCTTACGAGCCTGTTCATTTTTTGAAAAGTCAATGCTAGTGGTACCATTCTTATTGAAGCAACAATATCTTGAAGATCATTGGTAATTTTTCTTAGCTGCCTTACTGACTTATAAAATCCTGTCAAAGGAATGCCTTTAAGTTCAGGATGCTTGGTAACCATAGCTTCCGAAATAACCAATTCGCCAACAAGGTCCATTAGCTTGTCTAATTTTAATATATTTACATTTATTGATTCCTGTTTCTCAACAAGTGGAGTCTCTTTGATCTGCACTTTAGAAACTTCTAATTTTTTATTAGTTATATTTGCTTCTTCCATTTCATCCAGAACAATTACTTTCTGAGGCTTATTATTAGTAGTTACATCATAAATATTATCTATCTTTTTTAGAGAGAATTCTCTTAAATATCCTGTACTTGAAATTAATTTATTTATCTCCTGTTCACTTTTTAAGCTTGTAATCCATACTTTAAAGCCTTCTTCTCTGATTATATCAACACTAAATTCATTTTCTTCTATATCCTCAGGATAGTGCTTCATATCTTCAGCTATTTCACTTAATTCATGAAGCAATACAAAAGCCCTGACATTTTCCATACCACAATCACTTTCAAAGAATACCACAGCCTCATAGCTATTCTTTTGTGCTATTTTTACATTGCTGCTGTCAGAGCTTATATAATATCTTTGCCTCTCTTCACCTTTATCCTCTTTATTGTCATTCTCAATTTCATTTTCAATTTTTCCGTCAGTTTGTTTTCCCTTTAATTCAGTTAAAACTTTTTTAATAACTGCTACCATTTCAGCTGAATTACCATCCGGCTCATTCTTGTTTTGAATTTTTATTACCTCATTCTTAATAAAATCAATACTATCAAGAACGATATCCGTAATGCGCGGATAATCAAATTCCATATTCGTATTTTTCCTAATAAAATCAAAAAGGTCTTCAATTGAATGTGCTAATGTCGAAATATTGTTATAAAGCATCATTGCAGATGAACCTTTTATACTGTGCATTAATCTGAAAATTTCATTTATAGCTTCAGTTAATTCCGTACTCTTTTCAATTTTAAGCACAGCATTTTCCAATTGTTCAATCTGTTGAAATGTTTCAGTTACAAATATCTCAATCATTGGATCCATTTTAAAAAAATCAGTCAAATAAATCACCTCAATAATAATTTATTATTTTATGTGCATTTTATGTTGGAAAATACAAGAAAGAAGGTGGAATTAAATTCCTTAGACAAAAAAACAGATATTTTGTAATATATTTTTAAGAAATAATATTTTTTGACATTTTTCCTAAAATTATTTTAATTCACTTTATATGTTTTTTCAACCTTTTTTATTCATAAATGAAAAATTATAGAAAATAATTAAATCAGTAACTTTAGAAGAAATATGTGAAAACTGTAAAAGTATCAGAATTCGATTGAGTGCTTCACTTATTTAGAATTATTTTTAAATTCCTCTTCAAGATTTTTTAACAAACCCTTCGTTTCTTCAAAATCCTCCCGCCTGATTGCCAATAGTAATTTGAATACAATGCTTTTAATTGACGTCTTTCCTTCTTCTTCAGCAATATCCTTGATTTTTATAGCTAAATTCTCAGATGTTTTCATATCTTTCATATCTATATTCTTTTTAAGCTCTTTAACCAATTCACTTAATCCTTCAGGCTTTTGTGTCTCAACCTTTTCATAAGCTTTTTTAATATCTACATTCAATAACTTATTAACATCCTCAGAAGTAAATTCCTTATGTTTATATCCCTTTGTTTTTACTTTAAATCCTTCCAAACAATCAAAATCAACTGTAAAGTGAAATGTACTTCCTTCACCTTTTTTACTTTCTACTCCAATAGTTCCCCCCATCATCTCTACAAGCTGCTTGGAAATTACTAATCCCAATCCGGTACCACCATATTTTCGGGTAATTGAACCATCGGCCTGACTGAAGCTTTTAAATAAAGACTTCATTTCTTGCGGTGAAATACCTATTCCGGTATCTCTAATTAAAAAATTAAGGCGAATTTTTTTATTAGGAAGAAATTCATTCCATATATCTAACAGTATTCCTCCATTTTCAGTAAACTTTACTCCATTTCCGATTAAATTGTTTAATACTTGATGCAGCTTATTTACATCCCCTATAAGCATCTGTGGAATCTCCGGAGAAATAAAAGTTTTTATTACTAATCCTTTATTACTTGCTGAATAACTATGTATTTTTATACTTTTATCAATCATTTCTCTAAAGTTAAAGCTAATATTATCAAGCTGCATTTTCCCCGCTTCAATTTTTGACAAATCAAGAATATCATTAATAATTGCCAGCAATGAATCTGCACATGCCCCTGCAATTTCCAGATTTTCTTTTTGGTCTCCTGAAAGTTCAGACTTTAAAACCAATCTTGTCATACCTATAATTCCATTTAAAGGTGTCCTTATTTCGTGACTCATATTTGCCAAAAATTCACTTTTCGCACGATTAGCTGCTTCTGCTGTATCCTTTGCATATTTTAGCTGCTGTTCTGCTTTTTTTCTTTCTGTAATATCTCTTGCTACAAATATAAATCCATAAATATCTCCATTTTCTTCATACAACGCATTTCCTCTTATTTCCATCCATACATATTCATTATTTGATTTTTTAAGCCGTAGTGATTTGATACTGGCTGAATCCATTTGCATGCATTGTTCTATTATTTCCTCTAATGATAATCTGTCTTGTTCATGAATAATATCAGTTATATTCTTTTGTAATATTTCATTAAGCTGATAACCTAAAACATTTTGTACTGATGGGTTAGCATATAGGATGTTGCCGTTTTTATCAGACATACCTAACAAATCAAGCATATTATTACTTATTAGCTTTAGCATTCTTTCAAGCTTCTTTATTTGAGTAATATCCACAATGTTCATACAGGTTGAATTAATTACTCCCATTTCATTTCTTATAGGATAAACTACTATATTCAGCCAGCATTCATCATTATTTTTCTTTTTTGTAAACAGTTCTCCTTCCCAGTTATTCCCTGAGCGTGCTAAACTAATTATTTCTTCAAGCGATTCTTTTACATAAGTATTTTCACCCAAAAAATATATTTTTTCTCCCACAATCTCATCTTGAGAATAACCAAGTATGCTTTGCATTTTAGCATTTGAATATTCAATTACGTTATTCATGTTAATTATTAAAACACCCGCCAATGACTGTTCAACAACACTGGATACTTTTATCAGCTGCTCTTCCATTCGTGCAATGCGTGTTATTTCTCTAAATGTTATAGCAGCGCCAATGGCATTTTTCTTCTCATCAATTATAGGTGCAATACTCGCAGAAATTATTTTTTCCTCTCCACTTCTGCTAATAAGTGCTGTATTTCTTTCGAGTCCTATAATCTCTTTTTCTGCTATTACCTCCTGAATATTAAGCTTCATTTCTTTTCTTGTTTTAAAATTTATTGTTTTAAACACATCTTCTACAAACTGCCCTTTTGCAGAATCCTTATCCCAATCGGTAAGCTCTTCGCCTTTAATATTCATAAAAGTGATTTTTCTATTTATATCAACAGTAATAAGTCCATCGCCTATACTTTGTAAGACATTTGAGTAGTATTCATCTGCAATAATATTTTCATTTAGCATGTTCATAATTTATTTCCCCAGTTTAAATATGTCGTAAGAGTTATTTATTTTCATTTATCAACCCTAACTTAGACATAACTTCAAGCAGCTTATTTGTATCTAAAGGCTTAGCTGCATAGCCTTCACATCCCGAATCAAATGCTGTATATACGTAATTTGATTCATTAAGTGCGGTTGTCATAATTACTTTAGCATATTGACTCGGTTGAATTCCTTTTTCCTGCTCTTTTTCTCTAATAAATTTAAGAACCTTTAATCCGTCGGTTTTGGGCATCATTATGTCCAAGCATATTAGGTCATATGGTTTGCCTTCTTCCCAGCTCATTAAGAAAGCTTCAATTGCTTCCATCCCGTCTATGGTTGTATCACACTCGCCGTAAGCGGATAGAAATTTATAAAGAAATTTTCTACTTGCATAATCATCTTCTGCAATTAATATCTTCATTATTTTTCCTCCTTCATAGATTAATGATAATTAAAACCATTTACTTTCTTTTAAGCATTGTATATATTGTCTGAGCAACTTTCTCCAAAGAAACCTGCATTTCAACTGCTCCAATATCAAATGCTACCTTAGGCATGCCATATACTACAGAGCTTTCTTCATCCTGACCTATTGTACTTGCACCTTTGCGTCTCATTTTCAATAATCCGTTCGCCCCATCACTTCCCATGCCTGTCAAAATTACCCCTACTGCATTTTTCCCAACTTTTTCGGCAACCGAATCAAAAAGTACATCAACAGATGGGCAATGCCCACTAACCTTTTCTCCGTTTGTACATTCTACAGAATACTCAGAACCACTTTTTTTAACCCTCATGTGATAATCCCCAGGAGCTAGCAGAACTCTTCCGGGAATTATTTTATCTCCTGTTTGAGCTTCTTTAACTTCAACAAGACATGTATTATTCAATCTATCTGCATACATCTTTGTAAAAAGAGGCGGCATATGCTGCACTATTACTGTTCCGGGAACATCTCGAGGGAACATTTTTATAACAGAAAAGAGAGCCTCAGTTCCCCCTGTAGAAGCACCTATAGCTATTATCTTGTTTTGAATATCTCCACCTAATTTTTCAACAACTGAATTATTATTGGCTGATAATTCTTTTTTCCAATGCCCTACCTTTGCGGTTGAAGCTATTTTTATTTTAATAATCAACTCATTAATAAAAGCCTCAACACTTCTCCCCATTCTTACATCAGGCTTTGCAACAAAATCAACCGCCCCTGCATTTAATGCATCAAAAACGCTGTCGCTTATAGCACTTACAACAACAACAGGCATTGGGTACTGCGGCATAAGACGCCTTAGAAACTCTATACCGTTCATTCTGGGTAATTCTACATCAAGCGTCATTACATCCGGTTCAAGCTCAATAATTTTATCTCTCGCCATATATGCATCACTTGCCGTACCAACTACCTCTATATTAGGATCAGTACTTAATTCACGAACAAGCTTCTCCCTGAACAAAAAAGCATCATCAACTACTAAAACCTTTATCCTTCTCTTTAACATAAATATCCCCTTTGTAAAATGATTATAGTATCATTGTACACATTTTTGCAATTTTTAAAATGATTTTATTCTTTTCTATAAATTGCAGGCATTATATATTTATATCCCGTCTCATCATTAGTAAGTGATTCTGAGTGACCAATAAAGAGATAGCCGCCATGCTCTGTATAATCATAAAACCTTTTTACCAATTCTCTTTTATTTTGAGTATCAAAGTATATTAAAACATTTCTACAGAAAATTACGTGGAATCTATTTTTAAAAGGAAATTCACTGTTTTTCAAATTAAATCTGCGAAATATTACTTCGTTTTTTACCTTATCAGCTACTTGATATTCATTTGCAGATATTTTATTAAAATAATTATTTCTCCATTGAATTGATACTGCATTTAATCCTTCCGAATCATATATTCCATCTGCCGCTGTTTTTAAAACCTTTGCAGAAATATCTGTAGCTAAAATCTTTGAATCCCACAAAACCTTCTGACTGCCTAAAAATTCATCTACTAACATTGCTATTGTGTATGGCTCTTCTCCACTCGAACATCCTGCACTCCAAATTCTTAAATCCCGCTCCTTTAAATTGGAGTTCAAATAAGGCAAAACGACATTCTTTAGATAATCAAAATGCTCTTTTTCTCTCATAAAAAATGTATGATTTGTGGTTAATCTGTTAATTAAGTTAGAAATACAATCTCCGCTTTTATCTTTAAAAATATAATCAAAATAATCGGAAAAGCTTTCAAAGCCATTATCTAATAATGCAGTCTGAAGACGCCCCTCAATAAGAATTCTCTTTTCAGAAAGATTTATTCCGTAATTTTCATTAATATAATCTACAACCTGTTTAAATTCTTTATCATTAAGTTTAATCATATACTCTCCCAAATTAGTATTAATCTACAATGTATAATTGAAATATTAAAACAACATATATTTTTTCATAAATTATTTAAACCTATTCTAAAGAAGATTATCAAAAATGATTATGTTATTTTGAAAGAGAGCCTGCTGGCCCTCTTTCAAAATAATGAATTAATATTTGCCAAAATCCGTATCATCAAGTTTAATTTTTATCCGCGAATTCTTTGAAGCTAACTTGGCTTGCTCTTTAATCCCTTTTGCGTTCTGCCGCGCGCCCTCTTCTTTTTCAATCATGTCATGTACCATTTTGATTAGATTTGGGTCCATATTATCTGTTTTGGCAATACCTGCCGAAGCCTTTTTAACTTTGAATTCACTAACCTTATCTTTCATTACTATAGCCTGGCTTGATAATTCTTCGCTTGCAGCAGCACTTTCTTCAGCCGTTGCAGTATTCGATTGAGTTACATTTGAAACTTGGGTTATTCCTGTATTGATTTGAGCAATACCTGTTGCCTGTTCATTGGATGCTGATGCAATGTCTGCAACTAAAGCAGCTGATTTTGATATACCATTAACGATATTATCAAGCGCTTTTGCAGTTTCATTTGCAATCTTTGTACCTGATTCCACTTTGTTTATTGAGCCTTCAATTAATGCAGTAGTTTCTTTTGCTGCATTTGCACTTCTGGCTGCCAAATTTCTTACCTCTTCAGCAACAACTGCAAATCCTTTACCATGCTGTCCTGCTCTAGCTGCTTCAACTGCTGCATTCAGAGCAAGGATATTTGTCTGGAATGCTATCTCGTCTATAACCTTTATAATCTTTGAAATGCTTGCTGATGATTGATTGATGTCATCCATTGCCTTGAGCATTTCACCCATTTGTGTATTTCCTCTTTGTGCTTCATCTTTAACTTTTATTGACTCTTCATTCGCCTCATTTGCATTAAGAGCATTCTGTTTTGTTTGTGATGCAATTTGAGTCATAGCAGCAGTAATTTCTTCAACTGAGCTTGCTTGTTCTGTGGAACCATGAGATAGCTCCTGGCTGGATATTGAAACTTGCTTAGCTCCTGCCGCAACCTGATCAGCTGCACTGTTTATATCACTGATAAATTCATTCAGTGATGTAATTGTATGAACAAGGGAGTCTTTTATTATTGAGAAATCTCCTTTATAATCCTGTGTAATACTGATATCCAGATTCTTGTTTTCTATTTCTTTCAATACATCTGCTATCTCATTTATATATCCGCCAAGAATCTGTAGTGTAAAGTTCATATTCTCTTTAATAATTGCAAAATCACCATTGTATTCGCCCTTCATTGAGCCGGACATTATTCCTTCAGACATTTGCTGCAATACATCAGCTGATTCCTTAATCGGTGCAACTATTGCATCAAGAATTTTATTTACACCATCAACCAGTTTTGCAAAATCACCCTTAAATTTAGCTGCATCCCCTCTAACATCAAGCTTTCCTTCCAGAGCTGCTTCAATTAATCCCATATTCTCTTTAACTACTTCCAATAAGCTGTTTCTAATCAGTTCAAGAGCATCATTAAGGAGTGTTTGCCTTCCCTTCAATCTTTCAAGCTGTACAGCAAAATCTCCGTTTGCATAAGCATTTAATACCACAATTACCTTCTTGAAGGTTTCAACATACAATTTTGAAACATTGTTAACCCCTTCAGACATTTTAGCATATACTCCTACAAAGCTTTCAACAGGCATTTGTGCAAGAGTATTTCCTTCTTGATGAGCTTCATAGTATTTTGTCATTTCGGAAACAAATAAATCCAGATAATCAATCAAACCATTGATGTTATTCTTTATTCCATTAAAGTCACCCTGGTAGTCATCAGTAATCTTTTCCGGAATATCTCCCTTGCTTATTCTTTCAACATATTGTGCTGCAACATTTAAAGGTCCAACTATTGCATCAAGAGTCTGATTAATACCACTTATCATTACTGCATACTCACCGCTGAACTTAGATGCATCACCTCTAACATCAAGCATTCCACGAACTGATGCTTCAACCAGGCTAACAATCTCTGCACTTACATTCATTAGGTCATTTTTCAAACCATCCATATGGTCATTTAGCATTTTATGTCTTCCTGGCAATCTTTCAAGCTCTACACTAAAGTCACCCTTGCCATATGCATTTAAGACTGCAAACAATTTTTTATAAACACTTATATAAATATCTACAACCTCGTTAACTCCGTTAGCCATGTTAGCATATACTCCTGTAAATTTTTCTACAGGCATGAAGTGTAATGTATTTCCGGCTTTGTGTTCTGCATGGAATATTTCCATTTCAGATGTGAACATACTTAGATATTCTATCAAGCCATTGATGTTATTCTTAATTTCATTAAAGTCACCCTGGTAGTCATCAGTAATCTTTTCAGGAATATCTCCCTTGCTTACTCTTTCAATATAATTTGCTGCAACATTTAAAGGCACGGTTATTGCATCAAGAATTTTATTTACACCATCTACCAATCTTGCATAATCGCCCTCAAATTTAGCTGAATCGCCCCTTACACTGAGATTTCCTTCAACAACAGCTTTAATAACCTTATAATTTTCTTTAGTTATTTCAGTTAAATTATCTCTTAATCCATCAAGATGGTCATTAAGCATTTGGTGTCTTCCCGGAAGCTTTTCAAGCTGTACGCTAAAGTCACCCTTACCATATGCATCAAGAATCACAAATAACTTTTTATAAACTCTTATATAAATATCTGCAACCTCATTAACACTTGCAGCCATTTCGGCATATACTCCTGCAAATTTTTCTACAGGCATGAAGTACAATGTATTTCCGGCTTTGTGCTCTGTATGGAATACGGCCATTTCAGATGTAAACATGTTCAGATATTCTATCAACCCATTGATGTTATTCTTGATTTCATTAAAGTCGCCTTTATAGTCAGCAGTAATCTTTTCAGGAATATCTCCCTTGCTTATCCTATCAACATATTGTGCTGCAACATTTAAAGGTCCGGTTATTGCATCCAGAGTTGAATTTATTCCATTGACTATTTCTTTGTATCCACCTGCGAACCTTTCATCATTACCTCTATAATCAAGTTTACCTTCTATGCATTCTGATGTTAGCTCTTTTATTCCAACTTTAAGGTCATTTAAATTATCAATTATCTTGTTCATACTGATTGAAAGCATGTCGCCTTCATATTTTACGTTAATTTTAACATCAAGGTCGCCATCTGCAATTCTTTCAGCGGCTTCAATCTTTTCAATATTACTTTCAACCATTCTTGTGAAGGCTTTATATAATGGAGCAAATTCATCATTTTCAATATTACCAAATGAAATGTCCACATCCCCCATTGAAAGTCTGTTTGCTGCATTAATCAATCGTCTAATTATATAAGTTAATTTTTCCTTAAGTAAAAATATTGATATTACTGCTGCAGCTAATACCAGCAAAACAATTATGATAGCATCAGTCTTGGTTTTTCCTGCAGAATTAATAACCTTATTTTGTATTGCAGTAACATGACTGCTTTCAATTGCAACTATTTCGTCTAAAACTTTTTGAGATTTAACAAAAACATCATCTGATGCAATCTCAAGTTTAAGAGCGTCATTTTCTATTTTTGTTATCTGGTCAGAATCAGTAGATACTCCATTTGCAATCAGGTTTTCCATTTTTTTAACAAGACCAATAATCTCTTTGTTGTTATTAGTCCATTGTGTCCAATAATTTGTGTATTCTTTCCATTTTGCTTGTGCAGTTATATCCTTTGGAATATTATTAAAAGTATTTATTGCTACATTTGCTTGCACAAGGTTCTGTTCATAGTATGCAGAAAGATTTTTTCTTGTGGTAGAATTAGTTATTTTAGGATTTATCAATCCTAGCTTCGCACCTGCGCTTGAGCTTTGAGCTGATTTAATCTGCATTATTGCATGAAGTGCAGGCATTTCATTATCTGCAATAGATTCTATCCCCGTTCGAGTATTTGTATTCTCTGTAAAGCTTAAAAAACCTCCCAAGCCTGATATTACCATTATTAAAATAAAGCTTAAGATCAACAAATGAATTAATTGTATGTTCTTTATCCATTTCATATCTGGGATCCCCCTTAAGTATAATTTAAAAACCTCTTCTATCTATCCAATATTGCTTAATGAGTCTATCTCATCATCTGACAGTATCTTTTCGCAATCAAGCAAAAGCTTTACGCTATTATTTATTTTTCCAATACCTTTAATATATTTATTATGAAAGTTCTTGTTAAAATCAGGCGGTGCTGCAATCTCTTCATCCGAAATTGAAACCACTTCAGAAACACGATCAATAATCAGACCAATAAATAAATCTCTTATTTCAATGATTATAATACATGTTCGATCATCGTATTCTCTCTCTGGCTTTTTAAATCTTAACCTTACATCCATAACAGGAATAATTTTACCTCTTAGATTTATTACTCCTTTTACATATTCTTCTAATTCCGGAACAGGAGTAATTGCTTGAATACCAATTATTTCTGTTACATGCCTGATTTCAATTCCATAGTCTTCATTTCCCATTGAAAATATTAAAAACTTGCCTTTCAAGGTATCTTCATCACCCATAAGCAAATCATCAAATTCTTGTTCCATTTTTTCACCTCCCTTATTTAAAATTATTTTTAAATTTTTAAGCATAATTTTAATTATTTCATTAATTAATCAATTCCCCGGCATCCAATATAAGACTTATACTTCCATCTCCCAGCAAGGTACATCCCGCAATTCCCCTCACTTTTTTTACATATTTAGGAAGGGCCTTAACAACAACCTGCTGCTCACCAATTAATGAATCTGCAAAAAGACAGATACTTTTGCTTTCATTCTCTATCATCATGATTATTCCCTCATCAATTTGCTGTACATCTGTTGGAACCTTATATAATTGATTTAGCCTTACCACTGGATAACATTCGCCTCTTACAAGAACCATTTCATTTCCATCTGGATCAATTACTAACTCCTCGTTATTTATCCTGAAGGATTCTTTTATTGATATTGTCGGCACTGTGTAGGTTGATTGTCCGACCTTAACAGTCATTCCATTTATTATTGCAAGCGTAAGCGGTATTTTGATGCTGATTGTAGTCCCTACATCAACTGTACTATCTACTATTACACTTCCTCTAATTTTTTCTATGTTTTTCATTACAACATCCATTCCTACTCCTCTTCCTGAAAACTCAGTTACACTTTCTTTTGTTGAAAAACCGGGCAGGAATATAAATGAATATATTTCTTTATCAGTAAGCTCATTCTCAGGCTTTGTCAAAAGCTTTCTTTCCTTGGCTTTTGCCAGTATTTTATTCTTATCCAAGCCTCTTCCATCATCTCTTACTACTATCCAAACATCTCCTCCTGCATTTTTACCCTCAAGCACAATCTTACCCTTCGACAGTTTTCCCTTAGCAACCCTTTCCTCAGGAATCTCCAACCCATGATCTAATGAGTTTCTTATTATGTGCATAAGAGGATCCGACAGATGCTCAATAATATTTTTATCAACCTCAGTAGTTTCTCCTAGAATTTCAAGCTCAACCTCTTTTTTAAGCTGTCTCCCCATATCTCTAACAAGTCTGTTCATCTTTTGGAATGTTAATGCTAGCGGCACCATTCTTATTGATGTAACAACATCCTGCAAGTCATTGGTAATCTTCCGCAGTTGTCTTGCCGCCTTATTAAAGTTTTCCAGTTCAAGACCTTCAATATCAGGATTTCTGGTTACCATTGCTTCCGAAATAACCAATTCCCCAACAAGGTCCATCAATTTATCCAATTTGAGAATATTAACATTTATTGATTCCTGCTTTTCTATCAGAGGTATATCTTTAACCAAGGCTTTTGGAATTTCTACTTTCTTTTCCTGAACTTCATTTTGTAACTCCGGTTGTTCTTTTTTAATACTATTTGCTTTCTCTTCTTCGTCCAAAACAATTACTTTTTTAGATTTCTTTTCATCAGCTGCTTTTGTTTTCTTTGCTTTCTTTTCTGTTTTCCCCTTGGCTTTCTTCTCTAGCTTTTCTAATGTGAAATCTCTTAAATATCCTGTATTAGCAATTAAGGCTCTTACTTCCTCTTCTGTTTTTTGGGTTTTAAATCTAACTCTAAATCCCTCACCTCTTATTATTTTTACACTTTGCTCACTCTCTGTAATATCCTCCGGGTAATACTTAATATCTTCAGCTATTTCATTCAAATCATTAATTAAAACAAAAGCCCTAACATTTTCCATACTGCAATCTCTTTCAAAAAACACAACCGTTTCATAGCTATTTCGATTCTGCTCAACTACACTGCTTTTATCAGAACCAATATAAAACTTCTGCTGCTCTTTTGTATTATTATCTTCTTTTTCCATCGATGCAGCAGTACTATCTGTTTTTAAGGAAGCAAGGTAATCTTTAATAAATCCGGCTCTTTCAGAAGAGTCTCCATCCACTACGCTTCCATTTTGAATTTTTATTACTTCATTCTTGATAAAATCAATACTATCAAGAACAATATCAGTAATTTGAGGATAATCAAATTCTTTATCTAAGTTTTTCCGAATAAAATCAAACAAATCCTCAATCGAATGTGCTAACGTAGAAATGTTATTAAAAAGCATCATTGCAGATGCGCCTTTAATACTATGCATCAATCTGAAAATTTCATTTATCGCATCCGATAATTCAGAGCTTTTTTCAATATTGAGCACAGCTTGTTCCAATTGTTCAATCTGTTGAAGCGTTTCAGAAATAAATATCTCCAACATAGGATCTACTTTTGTCTTGCCACTCAAGCGAACCACCTCTGACGATATTTTTTTGTTTCATGGGAAATTATTGATTATGAATTGAATTAATAAAATAAAAAACAAAAATAAAGACTATAAAAAAGAAGTATGTAATAATTTATACAATAATTACCATTCTAGACTCAAGATATTAGTTTTTTCGACATTTTCTATACCAATTTTAATACATTTCGTATATTATTTCAACTGTTTTATATTATATAATTGTGAAAATTAACTAATTTATTTATCCATAAAATTTAAGGATTAAAATTTCGACTATAAACATATTTAATATCGCTCTGTTAGGGCTTTTTAGAATGTAACTATAGCTGCAGCAGGACTTTCAAGATAATCATCCTATATTTTAAAGATTTTTTAATTATATGATTTATTCATATACATATCCAAATAGTTTATTAAAAATAGGAAAAAGGTATGCCCTCGTATTATTTCCCAGGCATACCTTTTGTATAGAATTCCCAAATTAATCGACAATCTTTGTAAAATCACATACCTTGTTAGCAATTTCTTTTATCTGTAGCAGCATAGCAAGTCTATTATTCCTTATTTCCACGTTTTCAACTATTATCATGTTATTATCAAAAAACTCATTAATCGGATTAATCATATCATACAATGATTTTACAGCCATATTATAAAGTTTACCTTTTATATTTTTTTCTACATCCACTTTTACTTTAGCAATAACTTTAAATAGCTCCTGTTCGTATTTATTTTCGAACTTATTTACTTCAACTTCTACATTAGTTTTCTCTGCTTTTAACGCAAGATTATAAACCCTATTCAAAACAGTTAATAATTCAGCAAATCTTTGCTCCTCATTTTCCCTTATAGTCGTAATCGCAGAAACCCTATCAATTATATCTTTAATATTCAAAATACTGTTTTCCAAAACTGCATCAACCATATCGTATCTATAGCCTTTATCAATAAGTATAACCTTTAGTCTTTGTCTGAAGAATCCGGCAACCTGTTTTTCAATCTCTTTCGGTTCAACACTAACCTTCTCTTCCAGCAGCCTAATTGAATTTGATATGATATTCTCAATGTCAACATTTAAATCGCTATCATTCAGTATGCTTATTATTCCAAGTGCTTGCCTTCTAAGCCCATAAGGATCCTGAGAGCCTGTTGGTTGAACTCCGATTCCAAAAGAGCCAACAATAGAGTCCATTTTATCTGCTATACTTATTATCTGTCCAAAGATATCCTTGGGTATTTCATCTCCCGAAAATCTAGGCAAATAGTGAGAATATATCGCTTCTGCCACTTCCGGGTCTTCACCATTTTTTAATGCATATTCTCTTCCCATTATTCCCTGCAGCTCATCAAATTCGCCAACCATTGCTGTTTCCAAGTCTGCTTTACAAAGCAATCCGGCTCTCGATAATTTCTTGACTTTATTAATGTCCATACCAATATTCTTACCTATTACTTCAGCTAATCCAATTATTCTTTCAACCTTTTCAAAGATTGTACCCAGCTTTTCCTGATATACAACCACTTTAAGCTTTTCTACACGTGCTTCAAGCTTTTCCTTCATATCTTCGTTATAAAAAAACTGTGCATCCTTAAGTCTAGCTCTTAGAACACGTTCATTCCCCTGTTTTACTATATCCAAGCTTTCTTTTCCGCCATTTCTTACAGTAATAAAATACGGCATCAAATTTCCTTCAGCATCAACCACCGGAAAATATCTCTGATGCTCTTTCATTGGAGTTATTATTGCCTCCTTTATTAGGTTAAGAAATTCCTTTTCAAAGCTTCCCATTAGTGCTGTTGGATATTCAACCAAATAGATTACTTCTTCCAGAAGCTCCTCATCTATTAAAACCTTACCGTTTTTAGATTCTGCAAGTGCTTTTATCTGAGAAATTATAGCCTTTTTCCTTTCTTCCTGTTCTACAATAACATAATTATCAGCCATTACTTTTAAATATTTATCTGCTGAATTAATTATAATATCACGGTTTGAAAGGGTTCTATGCCCTCTAGAAACGTTAGATGAAGCTGCTCCTTCAATTGAAAAACCAATAGCCTCATTATCAAATACTGCAGTCAACCACCTTATCGGTCTTGCAAATTTAATACTATAATCTCTCCATCTCATAGACTTTGGAAAGTTCAAAGAAGTTATTATTTCAGGCAAAATATCAGCAAGTACTGCTTTGGTCTCTTTGCCTTCTTCAAATTTTTTAGCAAATATATACTCAACATCTCCAACCTTGTCTGTTATTAAATCTTTTTCGGTTACCCCCTGACTTTTCATAAATCCCTGAACAGCTTTTGACAAATTACCATTTTCATCATATGCAATCCTTTTGGCAGGACCTTTCACTACCTGATTGATAGAATCTTGTTTTTCTTCAACTCCCTCAACAATAAGCACCAATCTTCTTGGTGTTCCGAGAGCTTTTAGATCTGTAAATTTTATTCTGTATTCTTTGAGCTTGTTTTCGCCTGTCTTTTTAAGCTGGTCTAATGTATCAGGCATAAATTTAGCAGGTATTTCCTCAGTCCCTATTTCAAACAATAATGCTTTAGGCATTTTTCAGTCCTCCTTTATTGAGAAGTGGAAAACCAAGCTCTTCTCTTTGTGTAACAAAAGCATTTGCTGAGCTTCGCGCCAGGTTTCTGACTCTTCCGATAAATCTTGCTCTTTCAGTTACGCTTATTGCACCTCTGGCATCAAGCAGATTAAATGTATGCGAGCATTTAAGAACATAATCGTAAGCCGGCAAAACAAGGTTTAAACCTATAACCCGTTTAGCTTCCTTTTCATATATATCAAATAGATTAAAAAGCATTTCGGTATCGGATTCTTCAAAGTTATATTTAGAATGTTCATATTCAGCTCTGTGGAATACGTCCCCATAATTTAGATAGTCATTCCATTTGATATCATAAACATTGTCCTTATTCTGTAAATACATTGTTATTCTCTCAAGTCCATAGGTTATTTCAGCCGTAACCGGTTTACAGTCCATGCTTCCAACCTGTTGAAAGTACGTAAACTGTGTAATTTCCATGCCATCAAGCCATACCTCCCAGCCAAGCCCCCATGCTCCAAGTGTAGGTGCCTCCCAGTTATCCTCAACAAATCTTATATCATGCTTTTCCGGCTCTATGCCTAATCTTTTCAAGCTTTCTATATAAAGCTCAATAACATTATCCGGAGATGGCTTTAGTATAACCTGATATTGATGATGTTGAAAAAGGCGGTTCGGATTATCTCCGTATCTTCCATCGTTCGGTCTTCTCGAAGGTTCAACATATGCAATATTCCAAGGTTCAGGACCCAATGCTCTTAAAAAGGTCATCGGGTTCATAGTTCCTGCACCTTTTTCAACATCATATGGATTTCCAATAATGCAGCCTTGCTCACTCCAGAATTTTTGTAATGCAATTATTACATCCTGATAATTCATACTAATCACTCCTTATAAAAAAATAAAGCCTTTCATCCTTATAAGGGACGAAAGACTTTTCTTCCGCGGTTCCACCCTAATTGGTATACTTTCATATACCCTCTTTCAATCCATTTGCTCATAAGTGCCGTTCACCGTTTGTGAATAACAGTCTCTCACCACCACTGTCTCGCTTGAATAAACTTGCGGTTACTCTTCTTACTCATTGCAATTATTTGATTAATAATAAATTACTAAATTGAAGCAAAATTGTCAACAGTCTGCGCTTTCATTTTTTTAGCCTTTCTCTTTGCTTTGAATTTTATTCCCAAATCATCAAAATAAGTATAAATTACCGGCAGGATAAGAAGAGTCAATATTGTAGAACTTATCAATCCACCTATAACAACAGTTGCAAGCGGTGCCTGTGTTTCTGCACCTTCTCCTATTCCAAGTGCAAGCGGCAGCAAAGCCAAAACAGTAACTAATGATGTCATTAGTATTGGTCTTAATCTCGTAGGTCCGGCTTTCAGTATAGCTTCTTCTCTTTCCATACCTCTGCCTCTAAGGGTATTGATATAGTCAAGCAATACAATTGCGTTGCTTACAACTATACCCGTAAGCATAATCAATCCTATAAATGCCGGAACACTGAACGCTCTATGTGTTATTACCAATCCTAGTGCTGCACCGGTAAACGCCAATGGTACTGAAAACATTATGGTAAAAGGATGTATCAATGATTCAAACTGAGAAGCCATTACCATATATACAAGTAAAAATCCAAGCACAAGCGCCAACAAGAGACTTGCAAATGCCTCTACCATTTCTTTTTGCTGTCCACCAAATTCAATCGTATAACCTTCCGGTATACTAATTTTATCAAGCTGTGCCTTAATATCCTTGTTAATACTTCCAATATCTCTTCCAAATATATCTGAGCTTACCGTAACAAATCTTTGCTGGGCTTGACGAGATATTGTCGTTGGGCCTTCCTCAATTCTAATTTCTGCCAAATCATACAATGGAACCTCAACGCCTGAAGCTGCCATAATTTTCATACTTTTTAGCTGTTCAAAATTCTTTCTAGCAGTCTCCGGCAGTTCAACACGAATATCATATTCTTCCCCTGAAACTCTATAACGTGTAGCAACCTTTCCCTCTATCGAATTTCTTATCGTGTTAGCGATTTGAGCCGTTCCAAGCCCATAATTTGAAGCTTTCTCTCTATTAACAATGATTTGTGCCTCAGGTCTGCCCTTCGCAATGCTGGATTCAACCTGTCTGGTTCCTTCCACCTTACTAACAGCATCAACAATCTGATTAGCTGTTTGTTTTAGTACATCAAGTTCAGGTCCTTTAATACTAAGTGAAATCGGTGAAGAAGAGCTAAATCCTCCTCCCATAGTTGAACTAACTTCTGTAACCTTTATTTCTGCGCCAGGTATGATTTCAAGCTTTTTACGGATTTCATCAACAACCTGAGCAGTACTTCTATTCCTTTTGTTTAATGGTTTTAATGTAGCACTGATTGAAGCTGTATTTGAAACACTTCCCTGCAAGCTGCTCATGCCAGTATTACCGCCCCCAACAGTAACAAAATATTTTTCCATTTCAGGCATACTCTTAAGTATATTTTCAGCCTTCATTGTTACTCCATTTGTTCTTTCCAACAAAGTACCTTGCGGTAATTCAATACTTACAGTAAACTGTCCCTGGTCCATAGTCGGGAAAAACTCTGCACCAACCAAAGGAACAAGTGCCAAGCTAAGAACAAACACTCCGGCAACTGTTACAGTCGTAATAAATCTATGATGAAGTACAAATCTTAATACTTTTCTATAAAAAGCATCAACCTTACCAAAAAGTGCATTAAAATTCTTTAATATCAGACCTTTTGATTTTTTACCATCCAATTTTGTTACATCAACCGCATTCAGGAATCTTGCACTCAATGTAGGAATAACCGTTAGCGATACCGCTAAAGAAGCCAATAGGGCAAATGTAACCGTCAATGCAAGCTCTTTGAATATTTGTGCTGCAATACCTTCGGCAAATGCTATAGGAAGGAATACTATAACAGTTGTAAGTGTAGATGCAATAACAGCTCTCCCAACTTCTGCCGTTGCAGTTATCGAAGCATTTACTCTGTCATATCCCTGATCTATATGCCTATATATGTTTTCAAGAACAACTATTGCATCGTCTACCAGCCTTCCTACTCCAAGTGCCAAGCCTCCCAAAGAAACAAGATTCAGCGTTGTTCCCCCGAAATATATCAGAATGAAGGTAACTATGATTGACAGTGGAATAGCTGTTCCTACAATTAATGTTGCCCGAATATTCTTTAAAAACAAGAACAAGATAAATATTGCAAGTATTGCTCCTAAGGTTGCATCCTTGGCAACGTTTTGAATTGATTGCTCAATAAATTTGCCTTGGTCAAATAATAGTTTGATACTTATTCCGGGATACTCTTTTTCTATTGCTTTTATTTCTTCTTTAAGTCTGTTTACAACTTTAACCGTATTTGAGTTTGACTGTTTTTGAATAATAACACCAATACTGCTTCCGCCATTCATTCTTGTATGTGAATCAACCTTTTTAAAAGAATCGCTTACATCAGCAATATCTCTTATGTATAATACATTGCCATTTGGAAGAATTATCGGGACATTATTTATTTGTTCCAATGATTTGAATTCCCCGGTGCTTCTTATCAAAAGAGTTTTATCACCATAATCAACCGTCCCACCTGATTGATTAAGATTTTCCGTTTGAAGCGCTGTAACAACCTGATTTAGATTCATTCCGTATCCGGAAAGTTTTTCAGGATTTACTTTAACTCTGATTTCTCTTGTTTCGCCGCCTCTGATAGTAACAGAAGCTACCCCATCCTGACTTTCCAGTCTTTGCTTTATTTTATCTTCAACAAACCGTTTTAGCTTGATATTATCCATATTACCAGTAATACCAAGGTTTAATATCGGTATCATACTAGGGTCCATCTTTATAACCATTGGATTTTCCACTTCACTAGGAAGCATCTTTTTATACAAATCAATTTTTTCCCTCATTTGAAGGGTAGCAAAATTCATATCAGTACCAGAATTAAATTCTGCAATAATTAATGAGCTGCCCGCAGAGGATTGTGACTGAATTGTCTTTATATTACTTACGGTTGCAATTGCATTTTCAATATTCTTTGAAACCACACTTTCAATTTCCTGCGGTCCAACCCCCGAATATGTAGTTGATACAATTGCTATTGGGAATTTTATGTTTGGCATTAAATCTATCGATACCCTTGAAAGAGATATGAAACCCAAAACCAAGGCAATCAATACGCACATTAAAACTGTAACCGGTCTTTTTATGGACACTTCATGTATCTTCAATATTAAACACACCCCTTAAATTAATTGACAATCAATAATTAACAACTATTTACCAGGCTGAGTACCTTTTATAATAGTAACCTTCGACCCATCCACTAAATAATTCTGTCCTTTAGAAATAACACTTTCGTTTTCATTAGCTCCTTGTAAAACCTGAACAAAAACTCCATCAGAATATCCAGTGGTTATTTCTCTTTTTGTTGCTTTATTGCCGTCAGTTATATAAACAACCTTTTTGCCCTCATCATCAATTATTGATTCCAATGGAACAGCCAATACATTTAAAGCTTTATCTACACTAATCTTAATTTCTGCAAACATGCCACCTTTTATCATGCCTAAATCATTTTGTATTCGAATCTCCACAAGATATGCTTGCGTTTTCGAATCAGCAACAGGTGATATACCAGAAATAGCTCCTGCAAAAACACCATTTGAGGCTGCCTTAACATTCACTTTAACCATATCACCTACTTTAATTTTGTTTATTATATCTTCAGTTACGCCAACCTTAACAACTGCAGAAGATAAATCAGCAACACTCATTGCAGTTACCGCACTGTTGGTCATCTCTCCAACCTTTACATTTTTTGACGCTACAATTCCATCTATAGGCGATTTGACCTCAGTATTCTCCAATTGGGATTTTGCAATATCATATGCCGCTTTTGCCTGTTGTAATTGTGCTTTTGCCGTTTCGATATTTTCAGGATTAATTTTACCTTGTGTTAGTTCATAATTAGCCTTTGCAGATATGTATTGCTCCTGGGCAAGCTTAAATCCTTTTTCTGCAGCTTCAAATACTTGTTTTGAAACACCATCAACTTCAAAAAGCTGTTTATTTCTTTCATAGTTTAATTTTGCATCCTCATAATTAGCCTTTGCAATTGCATAAGCACTCTTAAGCTGTACCATTTGCTGTTCCAAACCACCGCCGGTTGCTTTATTATATGATGCTTTCGCTATGTTGTAAGCCGCTTCGGATTGAGCCACCTGAAGTCTAATATCTTTTTGCTCAACCACGAACAAGACGTCTCCTTTTTTTACCTTTTGACCTATATCAAAATTAATTCTTTCAACCTTTCCAGCAGTTTTTGCAGAAATATTTACTTGCTTTACAGCTTCTACCCTTCCATTCAAATCTACAATAGATTCTACTGTTGTACGTGCAACTTTAACTACACTTACCGGAATTGCTTTTTGTGGTTCCTCTGTTGTTGCTGCTTTTTTCTCTCCGCATCCAGTCAGAGATAATATTGATACTAATAGCAAAATTATTATTCCAATACTCTTCTTATTCATCTAGTCTATCTTCCCCTTTAAATTAGATTTTTTTTGCAAATTATTTTATTGATTTCTTACATTCTCACAAATCTTTTTTGTAATCCTCAACAACGCTTCCATTTCATCATCTGTCAAATTTGAAAAGTATTTTTGGAGTATACTGTTACGATTCTCACAAATTCTTTTTAGTACCTTACCCCCTTCTTCTTTTAAGCCTATTACTACAACTCTCCTATCAGTTTCACTCCTGTCTCTTGAAATCAATCCCAGATTATATAGCTTATCAGTAAGATTAGTAACCGCACTCAAGGTTATGTTTAAATGCTTGGCTATGTCTGTAACCATACATTCACCTTCATTTTTTAAAAACATAAGTAAATAAATATGCGCATGCCCCAATCCACTATCAATACCTTCTTTAATTTTATGAGATATTCTTTTTGTTATTTCAAAATTTGCTTTATCAATTTCTTCAAACATTTCCTTAAATTCCAAAACACTTCACCCCCGAATAGTTTAATCACTTAACTATTATATAATTAAATTATAAACTTATTACAGAATTATTTCAATAACTATTAAACTTTCTTTAGGGCAAACACACGAATGCAAATAATTTCAAATCCAGACCCTCCTATCCTCCCTAACAGGGAGCGAATAGTAATTTTTATGAAGATTTTTCTATGAAAAACTACTTTTCGTCCCCTTTTCAGGGGAGAAAGAGGGGTCTAAGTAGAATTTTTTCTTTTGTTTTTCCAGTATTTTGCTTCATGCAGTTACCCTAAACTTTCCCATTAAAAAATTCCCCCATATAATGGAGGAATTTTAAGAGTAAATAAGCTTATTATTTTTTAAATATTATTTGCTTATCTGTTTTCTTTATCTTCACAATATGAACCGGCGATGTCAGCACATTAGTAAGTATACTATCCCCTTGTGCCATTGTCTCTTTTACAGTCACCACTACATTTTGTTCGTTTTCCTCTATTTTAGTTATCTCAATCCTATACCCTCCAGTTGGTTTCTGACCCATGTATACAGCAACAATAGTATTTTTCTCAAAATCTATTTCCGGAGCTGCCGTGACCGGATAAACGCCGCTATTGGTTAATTTCCATAGCTCCTCAAACTTTTCTTTATTCTGAACTACAGCATTATTCGGTTCATTGATTCCACAATATTCAGATATCATTATGGTTTCAAATCCAGGCTCAGTATTCTTCATACTTTGCAGTCCCTTCTCTTTAATATTATCTCCAATTCCATAAGTAAGCGCACTTCCACCTTGATTTTGATAATCAGAAGCAGTATACGCACGCGGCTCTATACCTTTCCCCATTTTCATATTTTCTGCAGCTGCCGCACTATCATTATATGCTTTTAAATCGTTTGGTTTTTCAGCTAACATACTGGCAGAATTATTCATCTTACCTAATTTATTATCTTCAACCGAATTCTCGGGCATCTTCATCGCCTTTGGTTTTTCCTTGAGCTTTGCCAACTCGTTGTTTTTAATTCTGGCATCATCCATGCTCAAATTATCCATTTGTGTCCCGGCAGTGCTTGCAAGAGAATCATTTTTTGTATTAATTGCATTATAGAGGGAAATACCCTTTACAGTTACAACCAATACCAATAACGCAGCTGCAGCCGGCAGAAACTTATATATAAAATTTTTCTTTTCTTCTTTACTGGTTCCAATTGAAGCTTTAACCAGCTTCATATGAAGCTTTTGATGATATCCTTCAGGCAGTTGTACTTCTTCAAATCCTTCAAGCTCGTTTTGAATGCTATTTAATATTTCATATTCTTCCTTACATGAATGACAGCTTTGTATATGTTCAAAAAGCTTTATCTTTTGTTGTTCATCTGTTTGATTTTCTATATACATATATAATTTCTCACTGAATTTACATTTGTTTTTCATATCTTCACCTCCTTTCATTTATTTAGACGCTTTTGCTTAAAAAAAGTTCCCTATTCTTCATCAATAAATTCTTCAACTCAAGCCTTGCGCGATTAATTCTTGATTTTACCGTACCCGGCGGACATTTTATAATTTCTGCAATTTCTTCATAAGAAAAGCCTTGTACATCTCTTAAAACAATAACCGTTTTATGTTCAGGTGACAAAGAGTTCATTGCGTCAGCCAGATATCTTCTAAGTTCATTTCTCTCCACTGTTCCCTCAACCGATTCACTACTGTCTTGTATTTCTGTTTTAATCTCACCATCTTCAGTATCCAAAGGTGAATCAATTGAATACGTTAGAGTCCTTTTCCTTTTCTTAACCATATCCATGCATTCATTAACAGTTATACGATAAAGCCAGGTATAAAAGGAGGATTGTTCCTTAAACCCTTTGATTGTTCTAAATACTTTAACCATTATATCCTGAGATACATCCTCAGCCTGCGTATAATCCCCCAGAATCCGGAATGTAATATTGAATACCTTGGTTTCATATTTTGATATTAGCTCCTCAAAGGCTTGCAAGTCTCCATCTTTACATCTTTTTATCAAGATTTGCTCAGACTGCTCACTCATTTGTTACACCCCTAACTTATCCACTATCTCCCAAGAAGAGAATAAGGCATAGTTTATATTAATCCCAATCTGTAAGTTTTAAGATTTCTATCTCATTCTAATATATTCAATATATCTTTGATAATTTGATTTCATTTCCTCAATGCTATCTCCGGCAAATTTTTCAGTCATTGCGCAGGCTATTTCCCATGCTGCAGCAGTTTCTCCCACAATGCTTGCAGCAGTAACCGCACAGACATCCGACCTTTCAACACAAGCCTTGTACGGTTCCTTGGTTTTTATATCCACAGAATTCAAAGGTTTATATAGTGTTGGAATCGGCTTCATAGCAGCTCTTATAACAATAGGCTCACCATTTGATATTCCTCCTTCAATTCCTCCACACTGATTAGTATTTCGATAATATCCGTTTATGGAATCAAAGTATATCTCATCATGAACCTGAGAGCCTTTAATAGCTGCTGATTTAAAGCCTGCTCCTATTTCAACTCCCTTAATTGCTTGTATGCTCATAAAAGCTCCTGCCAATTTTGTATCCAGCTTTCTATCCCACTGAACATGGCTTCCTATTCCTGCCGGAACGCCTAAAATTACAACCTCAAAAATCCCCCCCAGAGAATCTCCCTCATTCTTGGTACTATCTATCAATTCAATCATCTTAGCTTCAGCTTGGTCATCAAGGCATCTAAGCTGTGATTCAGCAGTCCTATAATTAAATAATTCCTGTTCAAAGCTCTGCCCGGCTTCTATATTGCCTATTTGAACAACATGCCCAAAAATCTCTATCCCAAATTCTCGAAGAAGCTCAAAGCATATGGTGCCTACAGCAACCCTTACAGCAGTTTCTCTGGCACTCGCTCTTTCAAGTACATTTCTTATATCAGTAAAATTATATTTTAAAGCACCCGCAAGATCAGCATGCCCAGGTCTAGGCTTGGTGATTTCTTCAGCCTCGCCAAAAAACTCAGCATCCATTCTCTCTTTCCAGTTTTCCCAGTCTTTATTTTCAATCTTCAAAGCAATAGGGCTTCCAAGGGTTTTGCCATTTCTGACACCAGACAGGATTTCAACCCGGTCAGTTTCAATTTTCATCCTGCCTCCCCGTCCGTAACCGCTTTGCCTTTCCGCTAATTTTTTATTAATTTGCTCTATATCTATATTAAGATTTGAGGGTATTCCTTCAATTATTGCAGTGAGACATTTACCATGGCTCTCTCCTGCAGTTAGGAATCTAAGCATTGTATTCCTCCTAAATGGTTTTATTCTCTTTATAATGATACCATCAGAAAAGTAAATGGACAACAAAAAAAACTTGATGTTTCACACATCAAGTTTTTTGTTGTATCCTTTATCTCCATAAGGCTGAAGCTTATCCAACCATTTTTGTTCAAGCTTTTTTAAAGCGTCAGCAGTATCAAAAAAAACATCTTCCTTTTTCTCTAAAACCTCTAGTATTTCAAATTCAAATTCTTCGGTGCCATATTCTGTCCATTCCTTTTGAAGCTCTTTATTAAAAGGGAAGCCTCCGGTTTTCTTTCCATTAATAGTTCTAAGATTGGTTGTACTAGTTACAAAAATCTTTTGATTCTTCTTATTTTTCACCTGATAAACACCTGCTTCAACCTTCATCTCTTTATAAAATTGTTTTAATTCTTTTTTTCTATCCATTTATATCACTTTCCTTACTTTTATAATTTAAGTTTAAGTTACTTCCTCCAATACTCGCTTCCATCAGGCTTTCTATCAAGAAAGCCATACTCTATCAAATATCTTCTTAGAATAACATAATCATCATATACTTTTTCTAAAATCTCATTAATTTGCTTCTCACTGTATATTTGTTCTCTATCTATCCGCTTTACAATATACCGAAGAACAATCAGCCTTTCTTTTTCTTTTATGTCAAAAGTCTTTAATGAACCATCTGGTCCTTCCGGAAAGTATTTCTTTATAACAGCTTCATTTTCTTCATGAGTAATATTATAACGTTCATCAACCATTTTAGCTGTTTTATGAATATCTAAAAACGTTGGAGCATACTCATCTCTTTCTTTAAACAATTCCATGATAGCCAGAAGTACCTTTGCCTGCCGCTCCTTCTCTTTTAATACAAACCTATGATTTCTGATGGTTGAAGAGCTGCCTATTTTCATTTCCTTCTGAACCTGAATATCATTTTTTCCCTGATAAAAAAGTTCAAGCAGGCTTCTTTGGTGATTCGTAAGTCCGGTTAGCTTTTTATCAAGCTGAATCAAATACTCAAATACTGACTTATGCACCCTTTCAATATGAACCCGCATATACCTTTGGGCCTCATAAAAAACGCCCTCATCCGAATATATAATTCCTTCTTCGAATTTCTTACCGCAGAGCAAGCAGATATATTGTTCATGGTCCTTAACATATCCTTTTTTAAGCTCATCCAGTGAAGCATTCCAAAACAATTCTGATACATCCATTTATTATCACTTCCTTTATTTTGTCTGGTTATTATAGACATTTTACGTTTTTGTCTACGATATGTCAAGTCGTATTATTCAGGAAAATTTTATTCTTTTATATGTTGTAAAATTATTTTAGATTTGATAGGATTATCCTGCTGTATATATAATAATATATAATAATTTAATTTAATAACTTTAAAATTCAGAATGGAGGAAAATCAATGAAAAAAATTACGTCAAAATCATTGGCTTGCCTGATGTGTATTATAATTGCTGTAGTCTGCATAGCATCAGTAAGCCAGGCGGCTGCCGTGAAGAAGGCTTTAAATGTATATTGGGGAACTATTAATGTAAAATACAATAACCAGGATATAACTAAAAAAGTTACACCAATTGTAGTTAATGGTTCTACATATCTACCTCTTAGAAGCATGACTAACCTTTTTAATAAGGATTTATCTTTCTCAAATAAAACAGTATGTATATCAGATAAAGAAACACCTGCCGTTGTGGCAGCTTCTGAATATACTGCCTTGCAAAGCCAGCTTGCATCTAAAGATGCTTATATACGAATACTGACTCAAAAAATTGAAGCCTTGGAAAGCTCGAATAATTCAAACATTTCAAACGACAGCACAACTGCCAGCAATATGAAAGATTTACAGAATGACTTAAACGATGATTATGAATCCTATAAAGATGCTGAATTTAATATTTCTTTGTCCGGAGATAAAAATAATATTACTTTAACCATAAAAACAGATGAAGAAGACTGGAGTGCAATTAAAAATTCATATCAAGAGAAATTTATGGAGAATATCGTCAAGGATATTCAGAAAGTATTTAAAACAGCTGTTATTAGTGGTAGAATTAAAGATGGTTCAAGTACATTGATTGAATTCTCCGCTTCACCAAACCAAGATTTTGTTATTGACTCAAACAGCTTAATTAATAATTTAAAAGAGAAATTGAATGACAAACTGAATGATGATGACTTTGGAAAATTAACAGGAATAGATAATGATGATTTGGATATTGCAGTAGAAGGAAACATTGATGACTTAACTTTTACAATTAAAATTGATTTTGATGATTATGAAGATGAGTGGGAGAAGCTTACAGATGCAGCGATTAAAGATTATATGAAGAAGGTATATAGCTACATAGCTTCTCAAAGCAGCTTTGAGGATACTGATATAATTGGTTATTTTTATGACATAGATGGCGAAGATAACCTTGCAAAGCTTTATAGCAACGGAGATTCTTTTAAAATTTATTAATATTGCTCCAAGAAAAACAAGAACGGTTCCGTTTAAGGAATTGCTCTTATTTTGCTTGAAGCATAGTAGTTCAAGACCCCTCTATCTCCCCTAAACACCCTCATCTCTGCCCCTTCTCCCTATAGCCCTCACCCATCTATCTTCCCTCTCCCGAAATCAGGAGAGGGAAGGAAAAGAAAGTTCTTTGGAGATTTTAGGGAGAAGGGAATAAACAAGGTAAATTCTTTAATAAATTGGGGGACGAAAAGTAGTTTTTTAGGTATAATTTTAATCTATGTTTAGACACTTAGAAAGGGTGTGTGTAAATGGAGGTGTATTACAAGGGCATCCCTATGCAAGTTTCTTTTCTGACTGGTGCTAATGTAGCAACTAATGTATTTGTCGCTGAAAGATATTTGCCAGATTATTTTTGGAAGCTGCTTCCTAAAAGGTTAACAGCACCATTCGGCTTCATTTTATTGGATTTGCCTGATAAAGAATTAATTGGCAGGAATGCTTATGAAGCTTTAGAAAATAAACTTATATTTCTTATATCAAAAAACTTTACCAATTATTGTTGTAATGATAAAAAATTAGTTGAAAGAACGCTCAATCTTTTACCTGATTCAATTATCATAACCGCAAGAGATTTCTATAGCAGTTGTAATTGTCATAAAGAAGCTAAAAACTTTTTTGGAGGAAAGAAAGAATTTTCTGTAAAAGAACTAAAAATCTTTATGGATACCTATAGTAACTATAAGGAGAAAATTACCAACCTACTAATTTACAAATTTGCAGAGTGGTACTTACCTATATGGTTTGACCAAAATAAGTCTGACTTCTGGCTTTAAACAAATTTCCATAAAAAACAAGCATAAAAATCTTCCTTTTTATGCTTGTTTTTTATTCTTTTCTCTGATAACAATAATAAGCAAGCTGCCCAATCCAATTGCTGCCCCAATAATCAATGCAATAGGCGCCCCCAGAAAATGTGCAATTGTTCCGCTAATCAAACTTCCTATCGGAATTACTCCTCCGAATACAAGCGTATAAACACTCATTACCCTGCCTCTGAAATTATCACTTGAATTCAACTGCAGCGTTGTATTGACCGACGTAGTAAAGGTTATCATTGTCCAGCCAGTCAAAATCAGCAAGACCAAAGCTAAAATATAATAATGGCATACTGCAAACAGGATTTGGAAAATGCAAAAGCCTCCTGCTGCAAAAAACAAATTCTTTCGGCTCGGTTCCTTCCCACTTGTTCCGGCCAACACAAGTGCCCCGAGCAAAGCTCCTATCCCTAATGCAGACAAAAGCAAACCAAATCCGACAGCCTCCTGATTCAGATTATTTTTTGCAATTAACGGAACAAGTACGTTCAGATTCATTGTAAACGTACTCATTATAGCCATGAGAATTATAGTATTAAAAACTTTAGGAATTGAGTGAATATATTTTAATCCTTCCTTAATATTCTGCCAAATATTGTTCTCTGAGTTTTGTATGCTGATTACAGGAAGCGCCTTCATAAGAAACAAGCCTATAATAACAGCAATAAAGCTTGCCGCATTAATAAGAAAGCAAGCAGCTATCCCAAGCTTGCCAATTACAATTCCTGCAAGTGCCGGTCCAACTATACGCCCAAGGTTAAAAGCAGTTGAGTTTAATGCTATTGCATTTGGCAAATCCTTCTTTCCAACCATTTCAATCACAAATGATTGCCTTCCCGGCATATCAAAAGTGCTGAACAATCCAAGTAATCCAGCCAGAATTAGCACATGCCAAAAGCGAACTATACCAGTCATGGTTAGCAGTCCTAGAATTAATGCAAGCAATGCCTGCCCTAATTGCGTTACAATCAAAAGCTTTCTTTTTGGAAATCGGTCTACGATTACTCCAGCCATCAATGAAAATAAAAGATATGGTGTAAACTGAATGGCAGTAGCTAATCCAAGTAAAAATGGAGAATTTGTAATCTGCAGAATCAACCAAGCCTGTGCCATATTCTGCATCCACGTACCCATCACAGAAATCATCTGTCCGAACCAAAAAAGCCGGAAATTTTTATGCTGTAAGGCGCTTATTCCATTTAAACTTCGAATATTCATGTCGTTTCACCACGCTGTTCTATCAAATTGACCACATGAATATTGTAACATTTAATACTCTATTAATCCATTAGTCATTTATCAACATAACGCCCAAGCGTCCATTTTGATTAATTTAGTATTTTTCTATAGACCTCAATATAATCATCAACCATTCTTTCCTGACTAAATCTATCCTCAACCGTCTTTCTACAAAGTACCCGTGATATATACTTTACTTCATTTATTTTTCTGACCATTTGGTCTACATCATCAACAAGATAACCATTGATTCCTTCCTGAATTATCTCCGGCATGGAGCCTTTTGAAAATGCAATTACAGGTGTTCCACATGCCATAGCTTCAACTATGCTCAATCCAAAAGGTTCTTCAAAATTAATTGGATGAATTAAGCAGTAAGCACTACCAAGAAGCTTATTCCTTTCAACAGGACCTACAGAGCCTGCATAAATTATATTTTCGCCATCAATATATGGCTTAACCTCCTTTTCGAAATAGAGCTCATCCTGTATTATTCCGGCAATTACCAGCTTCTTCCCCGCCCTTTGTGCTGTTTCAATGGCTTCAACAGTTCCTTTGTCATGATGAATTCTTCCAAAATAGAGCAGATAATCTTCCGGATTGCTCTTGAAATCAAAGCTTTCAATATCTATTCCATGATAGACGGTAGCTGTATAGCTTAGCTTTGGACTTCTATCTGCATAACTAATTGAAACATAATAATTATTTCTATTATATTTTTCATAAACCGGAATAATCTTTTCTGAGGAAAAACCATGAATTGTAGTAACCACAGGCGTATTTATCAGTCTGCTGTAAGTAAGGGGGAGAAAGTCAAAATTATTATGAAGAATATCGAAATCTCCAGCCTGCTCCATTACATATGAAATATGGAGACATTCGCAAACCTTTGCATCAAGTTCTTTATCCTCTTCATAAGGTGTTTTGCAAATGTATTTTAAATTTGCCGAAGTAACTGAATCACCTGTTGCAAAGAGGGTTACATCCAGACCTTTTTTTACTAACCCTTCTACCAGCAAAGAAACCACTCTTTCCCACGGGCCATAATGTCTGGGAGGAGTCCTCCACGCAACAGGTGATATAATTCCTACTTTCATATTTTCTGTAGTTCCTTTCTAAGTCAGGTTATTCTTCCGTATCCGGACATTGTTTTATATAATCAAGAAGTTCTGATACATTTGCTGTTGCTACTGCTATGCAAGTATCTGCACCTCCATAGTACAGTCTCACTTCATCCTTTTCTTTATCATGGACCCACCCGCACGGGAATACAACATCATCAACATCTCCCTCTCTTTCATATTCTTCTGTTGGTCCAAAAATCCATTCATCACTTCTATTAAGAACTTTTTCGGGATTTTTCAAATCAAGAAGTGCAAGTCCTAATCTGTATATTGCTCCATTTACAGTACGTTTAACCCCGTGATAAAGGAGCAGCCATCCTTCTTCTGTCTCCAATGGCTGTGGTGACAAACCAATCTTATTTGCATCCCACCATCCGCCTCTTCTGGCCTTCACAAGTATTTGATGGTCTCCCCAATACTTCAAATCCGGGGAATATGAAATCCAAATATGCGCTCCTGTTCCGCTGTACGCCGGAGTTGGTCTATGCAAAAGAATCCATTTTCCTCTGAACCTTCTGGGAAATAGCGCTGCGTCCTTATCTTCAGGCGGCATTATTGGTCCCAGCTTATTAAACTCCTTAAAATTACTGGTTGTAGCCAGGGATACCAACGGTCCTCCCTGTGAATAGGAGGTGTAAGTAATTGCCCATTCTCCGATTTCTTCAAGATAAGTAATTCTAGGGTCTTCAATACCCCATACTTCTTCCGGATAGTTTTCTGGATCAGGCTGAAGGGTCGGAATCGAATCTATTTTCCAATCTGTGAAACCGTCTTCACTTGAAGCAAGTGTTAAATGAGAAATCCCTCGTTTATCTTCAACACGAACCAGTAAGAGCGTTTTACCATTATATATAGTTGCCGCCGGATTAAAAACCGTATGTGCTGTATATGGCCAATCCTTAGACGTCAAGATTGGATTTCCAGTATACCTCTTAAAAAGTTCATTGCATTTTTTCATTTAAATTTATTTCTCCTTTTTTTCTTATACAGCATTATTATTCCCATTTTTAAAAACTCATTCAAAAATTTCACAAAAAAAGTGCGATTGGTTTCATCGCACTTTTCAAAATTCACTTTTAATATTTATTTTTTTCTTTTTTCTCTTCCAATCCGAAGCAAGCTTGTAAGCTTCATTATACTGCTGTGCAACAATATTCCAGGATACAACCTCTTCAAGATATTCTTTCAAATTATTGCCTAAATCAAATCTTAGTGCCTCATCGCAAGCAAGCTTGATTATTTTTTCCTTTAGCATCTTCTTATCTGTAAATAATAATCCACCTTCACTCTCCAATGTCTGTGAAGTCAGTCCTTCCATTGGAGCAGTTGTTATATAAGGCTTATTCAATGCAAAAATTCTCGCGAGCGTTCCAGATTGTGTTTCATCTGTTGAAGGAAGAATAATAAAATCACAAACCCCCATTAGCTTATAGTACTCTTCGCCTCTTGGAACAAACTCATGATAGTGCGCCATTTCTTTCTTTTCTAAATTTTTTATCATTCTCTTATAATCAAGATAATCTTTTTTATGAGCAGGATCCCTCATGGCTCCAGCTCCTAAAAGAGTCCATTTTTCACCAGTTCTATCATAAACCTCTTCAAATACTTCCTCCCATATTGATGCTACAATATCCCATCTTTTGTTTGGCTGAATCCATCCAATCAAGCCGGCAATATGCTTGCCACCATTGGGCAGCTTATCAAATCCAAATTCTTTTTTTATCTCCGGCACTTCTGAAGGAGGAAATCTCATATCATCCCGAGCTCCATGCGGAACAACCATTATATTATTAGGTATTTCCCATGAGTAACCTCTAAAATTCCATTCCAGCCTCCATTTTTGATAACGGCATTTAAGCATAAGAACATCAATCTTACCAATCAGCGTTCTTAAAAAATATGCTTCTGAATCTCTCAATCTTCCATGAACTGTATGTGGTTCAACAACAATTGGGAATTCTGAAATCGCATCAATAAGGTCTATTAATCCCTTATTATCATCACTTTTGCCATTTTTGTCTATATAATTGTATAGTCCATATTCATGCTCAATATGAACAGCATAAGGATTAATCTCTTTTATTTTCTGGGCAACCGACTTCCACCAATCCTTCCTTGTCAGGTCAATAATTGGAATAACCCCTTCTCCCTCACCATCAATATGACTGATTACAAGCACCTCCTTATCAGGATTGTGCTTTTGTATAAACTCTCTGGCTTCCTCACAAAAGGTTGCAATACCACAAAGTCTTGGTGGATAACTCGAAATTAAAACAATTTGACCTCTCTCTCTCATTGCCAATACCCCTTTCAACAAATATACACAGATGATTAATCCCGTTAACAATAACCGGGATACTTATGCTGTTTAATATTTAATTAGCATATGTATGACAATAAAAGAAAGGAACCACCAGCTTAGTAGTTCAATAAATTTATATATGCACCTTGGATAGTCTTTCGACCAGCTTGTATGATAATATATCCGGACTCTTTTTTCAACAGCTTAAGCCATGTAATTTATAGCCTCTGTTACATTATTTGTATAATAAATGAAGGGAAAACAGAAATATTATTATAGTAGAAAACATTTAATTGAATAGATGCTTGAACAGTGTGGAATAATGTAACAGTCGAATTTATTAGGGCATTATTTATGAAATTAAGGTAAATTAAGTTGACTGATAACTGTTCACTGTCAACTGTTTACTAAAAATTAAGGAGGATAAAAATGGCAACCTACAGAAAACGCCAGATAGGCTTTCTAAGTACTTATCCACCAAGAGAATGCGGTCTGGCAACATTTACAAGTAATTTAACAGCAGAGCTTGATAAAATTCAACTTTTAAATGAAACAAAAATAATATCAATAAGTATGAAAGAACATAAATACGATAAAAATGTAATATTTGATATTCAGCAGGATGACCTTGATAGTTATCTTGCTGCCGCAAAAGCAATAAAAGACTCTAAAATAGATTTATTATCTATTCAACATGAATTTGGTATTTATGGAGGGTACTGCGGGGATTTTTTAGTAGATTTTCTCAGCAAAATTGAGATTCCGGTCGTATCAACCATGCACACAGTAATACCGGAACCTAATTCCAGACAGCGTTTTATAATCAACAGGCTTGGTGAAAAAAGTTCAAAAATTGTAACTATGGCAAAAAACACTATAAATACTTTGGTTAATACTTATGGAGTTGATCAAAATAAGATAATCTTTATACCTCATGGCGTACCTTTCAGAATTCTTCCCAGTCGGGATAAACTAAAAGCAAAATACGGGCTGGGTGGGAAACAAATCATCTCTACTTTTGGACTTATAAGCCCCGGAAAAGGTCTTGAAAATGGAATAGAAGCAATGGCAAGAATTAAAAACAAATTTAATGATGCAATTTATTTAATCCTTGGACAAACTCATCCGGTTGTAAAAAAGCAAATGGGCGAAGTCTACAGAGAAAGTCTTCAAGCTATGGTTCAAAAGTTCGGGCTTGAGAACAACGTTCTTTTTGTAGATAAATACCTTAATATTGATGAGCTTCTTGAATATTTAAAGCTTTCTGATATATACATGACACCTTATCTCGGTAAGGATCAGGCAGTAAGCGGCACTCTTGCCTATGCGGTAGGGTATGGGAAAGCAATAGTATCGACACCCTATATTTATGCTCAAGAAGTATTGGATAATGGACGAGGCTTACTGGCAGAATTTAAAAATCCTGATTCTCTTGCTGAATGTATTGAAAAAATTTTATCAAATCCTATCGTCCAAGAAGAACTTGAATATAAAACCAAAACGTACGGCAAAAATATGATGTGGAAAAATGTAGCTTCTAGCTACACTAAAACTTTCATTGATATAATTGAATCAGGGAAAATGCTTGTTAAAGATGCATAACTCATTCTAATAAGAAATTATAAAATTGGAGGAAATAATGTATAAGAATCCCGAACTTAAATTTGATCACCTTTTTACAATGACTGATTGTACAGGAATAATCCAGCATTCTAAATACTCAATACCAGACTTATCAACCGGGTATACAACTGACGATAATGCACGAGCTTTGATTATTGCTTGCATGCTTTATGATAAATACAGGGATGCCCGCTTTTTGCATTTAATAACCAGTTATCTGGCCTTCTTAAATTTTGCTCAAAATCCTAATGGAAAATTTAGAAATTTTATGAATTATCAAAGACAGTTTATTGAAGAAGAAGGTTCAGAAGACAGTTTTGGCAGGAGCTTGTGGGCTTTAGGCTTCTTGACTTGTTTTGATAATATTCCAAAAGGCTTACTCGAACCCGCTAACCAGATGATTAGAAATTCAATTCCTAATCTTTCTTCTTTAAAAGCAGTACGTGCAATATGTTATTCGATTATCGGCCTTGTTCATGTATATAAAAAGAATAATAAATTGGTGACAAGAAAGCTTATTGAAGAGCTTACTGAAATAGTTGCAGCTAAATTTCTATCAGACAAGACCGATGAGTGGTTCTGGTATGAAAATAAAATAACCTACGCAAACGGAATAATTCCATATGCCCTACTCAAGTCATATTCTATACTGGAAAAGAAAAAATACCTAAAAATCGGGTTGGATATTTTAAATTTTTTGGATAGTATTTGCCTGGATAAAGGTTACTTGAAACTAATCGGCTGCAATGGTTGGGCAGTTAAAGGAAAAGCACCTGCAAAATTTGATGAGCAACCTATTGATGCAGCAGATATGGTTTTAGCATATTCAGAAGCCTATAAAGCAACTAAGAATGTAGAATACCTTGAAAAAACAGAGATATGCTTTAAATGGTTTCTTGGTTTAAACTGTCATAATGTTCCTCTTATAAATCCTGAAAATGGAGGATGCTTTGATGGATTAACCAAAACAGGGGTAAACTTAAATCAGGGGGCAGAATCAATTTTCTCATATATAATTTCTTTTTTAACTGCCGAAGAAATAGGAATCGCAATTCCTGACCTTGAGAAGGAAAAGAATGAAACATTTGATGAAGCTATTTAACTAGCTTATTTGCCATAAATATATTTGATTATTTCATATTCACGCAAAACCTTTCTGACATATTTATCAGTTTCTATAAATGGAATTTTTTCCAAGGATTTTCCAGTGCTGCTTAGTTTTTCATTTCTTAGCCATTCTTGAACCCTGCCACTTCCGCCATTATAAGCAGTTATTGCGAGAGTAATATTTCCATCAAACTGCTTTTTTAATTTACTTAAATACCAGCATCCTATATGAATATTTACATCAGGAATAAATAGATTTGAAGAAGAAAAATCTTTTATACCTATCTTTTCTGCAGCCCAAACACCTGTCTTATCAGTTATTTGCATTAGACCTTTCGCACCTTTTCCCGAAACTGCATATTTGTCAAAATTACTCTCTGCCTTCATAACTGCAAATACAAGAAAAGGATCAATATCAAATTCGTTTGAATACTTATCAACCTCTTCTTGAAATTTTAACGGATAAATCATTTTTAAAACTATTCTATTGTTTGAAATAAATAAAACAATCCCGATTAATATAACAGTAAATATTATCATAAGCAAAGCAATTCTTCTATGTTTCAATGTTATCACCTATTGTAATATATTTCTTTTGTACATATATCATTCTTCCAGAAGATTAATTACACTCGTACGTAATTCTTCCTCTGTTCCTGCATTCCTTATGACATTCTTAGCAAGTCTTAAATAATCTTCTCTTTTTATTTGAGATTTTATTCTTTGAACAGCTTCTTCTCTTGCTATTCCCATTCTCTTTATTATTCTGTCTATTCTGATTTCATCATCACAATCTACAACCCATATTTCGTCTGTCATTTTTTTAAAGTCTTCATTAGGAATAGGAACATCAAGTACCACAATTCCTTTATAGTTTTTTTGCTTTAAATTATCAATAATTTCATCCATGCTTCTGTATACTTCTTTATGAGTGATGTCATTTAGTACTGCCAGCTTTTGTCTGTCATTAAATACTATATCAGCAAGCTTTTTTCTGTTAATTTCTTTATCATCGCCAAGAATTTCAGTTCCAAAAAAGTTAACAATTTCATTATAAGCCTTATTCCCATTTTTCAAAAGCTCTTTTGCAATTTCGTCGGCATCAATTATTGAAGCTCCAAGACTTTCAAGTATTTTAGCAGTTGTAGATTTTCCAGCACCAATCCCGCCAGTAAGCCCAATTATTCTCATATAGCCTCCTTTACTTAGCTTCATACCAATTTTTCCCCACATGTAAATCAATATCCAATGGAACCTTAAGCTTATACGCATTTTCCATTGAATTTCTTAATATGCTTTTAACTTCATCGACCTCGTCTCTGGATGCTTCTATTATCAATTCGTCGTGAACCTGTAATATAAGTCTTGATTTAAGCTCTCTTTTTTTCAATTCAGTATTTACATTTACCATGGCAATTTTGATAATATCTGCAGCCGTACCCTGTATTGGTGTATTTAATGCCATTCTTTCTGCTGAAGCCCTAACATTGAAATTTGAAGCATTTATTTCCGGCAGATATCTCCTTCTACCTGACAATGTTGAAACATATCCCTGCTCTTTAGCCTTATCTACAATTTGATGCATATACTCATGTACGCGGTTAAATTTGGCAAAATAGCTTTCTATATATTCTTTTGCCTGCTTTCTGGTTATTCTTAAATCCTTTGCAAGACTATACTCCCCTTTTCCATAAATAAGTCCAAAATTAATCGCCTTTGCACTGCTTCTCATAAAAGGAGTAACTCCCAACTCCGGCACTCCGAATATCTTTGCTGCTGTACTTCTGTGTATATCCTGTCCTTCAATAAATGCATCTATCATATTTTTGTCTCCGGAAATATGTGCAAGAACTCTCAATTCTATCTGGGAGTAATCCGCATCAACAAGAACATAACCTTCGCTTGCAATAAAAACTTTTCTGATTTGCTTTCCCATTTCAAGCTTAACAGGTATGTTCTGTAAATTAGGTTCTGTACTGCTGATTCTTCCCGTCACGGTAACCGTCTGATTAAGATTAGAATGAATCTTATGTGTATCCTTGTTTATTACTGCACGCATTCCATCAACATAGGTTGATTTTATCTTTACACATTGACGGTAGTCCAGAATTTTATCTACAATCGGGTGATGAGGCGCCAAATTTTCCAAAACCTCTACATCAGTAGAATAGCCTGTTTTTGTCTTTTTAATAACTGGCAGTTTAAGCTTTTCGAATAATATTGTTCCAAGCTGCTTGGTAGAATTAATATTAAAGGATTCACCAGCTAATTCAATTATTTCATTAGTAATATTGTAAATCCTTTCTTCAAGCTTAGCGGAATATACTTCAAGAGCTTGTACATCCACCATGAACCCGACTCTTTCCATATCAGCAAGCACACGTGTAAGCGGTAATTCAATTTGATAATATAAATGCTCCATTTGCAGCTCTTTTATTTTTGAATCAAAAAACTTTGTAAGCCTAAAGACAGCAGAAGCACATTTACATACTTCATCTGCATTCTTAGGGTTTAAATCGCAAACATTTTCATCAAAGCATTCCAGATAAATCTCATTCAGCGGGTAGGCTTCTCTTGAAGGGTTAATCAAATATGCTGCTATCATTACATCAAAATCAACTTTTTCAACATCAAATTCCAAGTCATCAAGTATTTTATATTCCGGCTTAGAGTTATAGCTGTATTTATGTATTCCTTTATCCCTAAAAATATTTCTGGTCATATCAAATAAAGCTTTATTTTCAAAATCGATAAAATATACCTTTTTTTCACTGCAGCAGATAGCCATACCACTAAAGGTTTTTTCATTTTCCGCTAACAATGGATAGTACGCAAGCTCTTTTATATTATTGATTTCTTTAATTGATTCATTAAGCTCTTCAACGCTGGTTATTTGCTTTATTTCAACTTTTAAACTCTTTTTTTCTGCTGTTGTTTCCCCTTCACTTAATCCCAGCTTTGATATTATACTATTAAACTCCAGTCTTTTAAGTAAAGAAAACAACCCTATTTTATCAACTTCTTTAATATCACAATCACAATACAAAAAGTCCATAGGAACATTAAGTTCAATTGTTCCAAGCTTTCTGCTAAGATAAGCAAGCTCTTTATTTTCAACTAGCAGCCCCTTTATTCTGTCTTTTATATCAAGCTTATCAATATCCTCGTATATTTTATCTAAAGACTCATATTTCTTTATTAAGTCAAAAGCTGTTTTCTCACCAATTCCCGGAACACCCGGAATATTATCCGAAGAGTCTCCCATCAGCGATTTAATCTCTATCATCTGAAGCGGTTTTACTCCGTATTTTTCAATAACACCATTTTCATCGTACTCTTCAACTTCAGTTTTACCCATTCTAGTAATAGGAATTTTTACTCTGACTTTATCTGAAACCAATTGAAGCGAATCTCTGTCCCCTGTCAGTATTATAACTTCCGCTCCACTCTTTTCTGCGGATTTCGAAAGAGTACCTATTATATCATCAGCCTCATAGCCTGAAAGCTCTGCAATTTTTATATTCATTGCATTTAAAAGCTCTTTTGCAACAGGCATTTGCATAGCTAACTCTTCAGGCATCCCCTTACGATGTGCTTTATATTCTACAAATTGTTCATGCCGGAAAGTAGGAGCTTTCAAATCAAAAGCTACTGCTATGTGGCTAGGTTTTTCATCATTTAATGCTTTTATTAAAATATTCATAAATCCATATAATGCATTAGTATAAAGCCCATCAGATGTAGAGAGCATTTTAGGGCCCATAAGCCCGTAAAATGCCCTGTTTAAAAGACTATTCCCATCTATAAGCATCAATTTCTGATTCAACATCATCTTCCTTCCAAAATCGTTTTCAAACCTATTTCTCTTCTTCTCCAGAAAACATACTTTCCTCTTCTTGTTCTAACTTTTGTATATATTTTACCAGCTCCCGATAGTTCACATCATCTATTTTCGTCTGGACTATGCCATACTCATAGAAGTTCGGCAGCTGCCTTACTCTTATTATTTTACCATAATAAGATATTATATTATTTTTTGAAACAGCAATATCAATCAATAATTCTGCTCCATTATCAAACTTTTGTTTACTCGTAATGCTTACCCCTACAATGCTTACATTTTTAACTACAGCAAAATAAGGTTCATTGACATTTACTTGAGTAGCATTTGCGCTAAGACTTACAGAATATCTGACATGCATTCTTTGATTATTAAACTTTTCAACATTATCAACCTTTATAGTTAATTGCTGAGGAAACAGAAGTGTTATATTGGCTACTTCGCCAGTCAAAACATATTCTTCATTGTTATCAAAGTAAATACATACTATATTATCCCCAACAAGAATGTTATTTTCTAATAATTTTTGTGGCAAATCCATTATAATGTTGCTACCCTTAATATTGCCTATTACATTCGTTAAAGGCTCAAAAACAGAATAATGCTTTAATTTGATTTTTTTGCCTTTTTTTACATTCAAAGGTATAATGCTTTCTTTATGGAACTCATTTTGCATAGTCTGCTTTACAATAGCCATTAATAATACCTCCCAGTGGACAATTAGCAATTGACAGCAAATATTTTTTTATTATAATTGCATAAATAATTATTCTACAGATGCCAATGAATTCCTTTATTTTTTCTTCATTTTATTTAATCTTTTATTAATCACAACATTTTTATTCAAAGATTCTTCGAGCATAAAATCAAGTCTTCTGGCTTCCTTATCTGCTTTTACTAATCTGACGTTAACCTTCTGACCAATTTTAAATATCCTATTATTCCTCTCACCAACAAGACAGTGCTTGCGAGCTTCATAAACATAGTAATCGTCTTGAAGGTTGTCTACATGTATCAGCCCTTCAATAGTATTATCAAGAGCAACAAAGAACCCAAAATTATTGACAGAAGAGATTGTTGCTTCAAACTCTTCTCCAACTCTATCCACCATAAATTCAACCTTTTTCAAATCTTCAACTTCACGTTCAGCCTTTTCTGCAAACCGTTCCTTTTCAGATGATATTCTTGCAGCTTCAACTGAAAAACTCATAAGCTTTTTGTATCTTTTTTCACTTATAGAATAATTATTATTAATAATCTCTCCAATTACTCTATGAATAAATAAATCAGGGTATCTTCTTATTGGCGACGTAAAATGGCAGTAATACTTTGCTGCAAGCCCAAAATGACCTTCATTTTTATGACTGTATTTTGCCTGCTGCAAAGACCTCAGCATCAAGGTTGCAACTACTGATTCCTCATCTTTGCCTTTTACCTTATCCAATACTTCCTGCAATGCCCTTGGATGTATGCTGCTTTTTCCTTTAATACTTAACCCCAAGCCGTGAAGAAATTCATCCAGCACATCAATCTTTTCAGCATCAGGATTTTCATGAATTCGATAAATAAATGGCATATTAAGCCAGAATATTTTTTCTGCAACGGTTTCATTGCATATAAGCATGAACTCCTCAATAATTTTATTTGATATGGTTATTTCATATCTCTTAACCTCAACAGGTTTTCCTTTATCATTTAAAATAATCTTTACTTCAGGAAAGTCAAAATCTATGCTTCCTCGTATAACTCTTTTTTTTCTAAGGATTTCAGCCAATTCACTCATTATTTTGAAGTCATCAATATGATTTTTGTATCTTTTCATCAGTTCTTTATCCTGTGCTTCAAGAATTCTGGTAACATCCTTATATGTCATTCTTTCTGCAACACATATAACGCTTTTTGAAATCTCATTATTAACTACATTTCCTTGTTCATCAATTTCCATCATAACCGTAAAAGCAAGCCTGTCAACTCCTGCATTCAAACTGCAAATGCCATTTGAAAGCTTTGGCGGGAGCATAGGTATTACTCTATCTACCAGATAAACACTGGTCCCCCTGCTTGCTGCACAATCATCAAGCGGATTCCCTTCTTTCACATAATGGCTGACATCAGCAATATGAACACCTAAAAGATAATTACCATTAGATAATTTTTCTATGGAAATAGCATCATCAAGATCTTTTGCATCCTCTCCATCAATTGTAACTATTTTCAGATGCCTAAAATCATTTCTGCCTTTAATATCTTCTTCCAAAATCTTATCCGGAATAGTCTTTGTTTCCTCTAAAACTTCGGGGGGAAATTCGGTTTCAATTGCATAGGCTTTTGCAATTGATAAAATATCAACACCCGGGTCCCATTTTCTTCCTAATATTTCGACAATCTTACCAACGGCGCTTCGGTTTTTCTCCGGCCATTCAACTAAATCAACAACGACTTTATCCCCTGTAACTGCTCCATTAATCATGTTTTGTGGAATATATACATCACCAATTCTCTTGTTGTCTGATATTATAAAGCCAAAATTCTTTTTTCCCTCAAAAGTACCAACAACCTTTGTATTTGCCCTTGTAAGAATTTTAAAAACTTCTGCTTGTGCACTTTTTCCTTCAATTTTAGACGGTTTAAGCTTAACAAGGACCTTATCCCCGTTCATAGCACCATTTAAATAATCAGCAGGAACAAATACATCTTCCTTGCCATTTTCAGGTATTACAAATCCAAATCCCCTTTCATTCAGTTGTAATAGTCCTGTCAGCATATTAGCCATTTCCGGCTTGACATACTTTCCTTTTCCTGTCTTGACTACTCTTCCTTCATCTTCAAGCTCTTCAAGTAATGCCAGCAATATTTCCTTATCACCTTCATATTCAATATGTTCAGATAATTCCTTAAACATCATTGGCTTATATGAATAATCTTCAACCAGATTAATTATTAATTCTTTTATTTCCAAATCTTATTCCTCATTTCTTACTTATATTAAAACAGGATAGACTATATAGCCTATCCTGTCCCCAATTCTTTTAAGTTATGCGTTTATACTCATTATGGAAAGTATAATTGAGGTAATCAGAAAAACAACTGCCGCTACTGTTGTCCATTTACTTAATATAGAATCAAGGTTTCTCCCCATTTTCTTCCCCATGAATGTTTCAGCAGCTCCAGCTATGCTTCCTGAGAGTCCAGCTGATTTTCCAGACTGCAACAGTACTATTACAATCAATGATATAGCCATAAGAATATGGATTACTGTTAAAATAATCTTACCAACTGCCATTATTACACCTCCTAAATTTAGCAAATTAATTTTAGCATAACCTTCATATATATTCAAGGATTTTACCTATATTTTGTTCATTTTTTTTGTATTTATTTGACTTGTACTTCAAAAAATAAAAATATATAATCTAATTTGATAAGTATTTCCATTGGAGGTATTACTATGCATGACATTATTATTATAGGCGGTGGTCCTTCCGGCCTTTCAGCAGCCTTATACGGAGCAAGGGCAGGCAAAGACACCATACTATTTGAAAAGATGTTTGTCGGCGGTCAAATGGCAACAACCAGCATGATAGAAAACTATCCCGGTCTTCAATCCATCAGCGGCATGGAGCTTGCAATGAGTATGGAAAACCAGGCTAAAAGTTTTGGCGCAAAAATTATGTATGAAGAAGTAACAAATATTGAAATTGATAAGATTAACAAGGTTGTAAAAACAAATAGTTCTACATATATGTCTAAAACAGTAATTCTGGCAATGGGCGCTTCCCCTCAGGAATTAAATATTCCCGGTGAGAAAGAGTTACGAGGAATGGGCGTATCGTACTGTGCAACCTGTGACGGTGCATTCTTTAGGGATAAAATTACCGCAGTAATTGGTGGAGGTAATACAGCTGTTGAAGATGCTATCTTCTTAGCTGATATATGTAAAAAGGTTTACTTGATTCACAGACGTGATTCATTCCGCGCTGAAGCAGTATTACAAGAAAAAGCTTCTTCCCTTTCTAATATTGAATTTATTCTAAATACTACGGTAGAAGAAATAAAAGGCAGCAGCCATGTTGAAAATATTGTTTTGAAAAACATAAAAACTAACGAGAGTAAAACTATAGATATAGACGGAATATTCATCGGAATTGGAACAAAGCCAAATAGTGAGATTGTAAAAGGAATGATTGATATAAATAATAACGGTTACATTAATACGGATAATAATATGCAGACCAATATTTTTGGGGTTTATGCCGCAGGTGATGTACGAGAAAAAATG
>JBLMYQ010000054.1:0-8450 GCA_050258375.1 Deltaproteobacteria bacterium
CTGCTTTTAAGTAGGCTCCTTTGTTGGTAACGTATTTTATTAGGCTTTTCATTGTTGACTCTACTGTAAATGGGTTAAAGCTATCTCCAATTCCGTTTACGCATTCATCCTGCTGTTTCTCCATTTCTGCAAAGCCTTCTATTGCACTCATCTGTTCTGCTGCAATATCATCTGAAGAAGCCGCTGTTTCAGCAAAGCAAGTAAAACTACCTAGAAAAAAAACCGTACACAATAAAGCTACAAAAATTTTTTTCATTTTTTATTTCCTCCTAGAATTTTGGAATAAAAGATAATTTAATTCATAAAAGAATAATTCTTTACATTATTATACATCTAAGGGATATTTTTTTAAAGTATCTATATAATATATTAATTTAACAATTATATCCAAGCCTGCAAGATTAAAAAAAGAGTTCCTGGCATTTTAGCTCTTGGAACTCTTTTTTCCACAGCTTGAATCTCTTATAGAATTTTCTGTATGCCTTTTCTCCTTCTACTATAGTTCTTTAGGTGCTCTGGGATAAAGTAATGTATCCCTGATATTAGCAATACCGGTAACATACATCAATAATCTTTCAAGGCCAAGACCAAAGCCACCATGTGGAGCAGTGCCAAATTTCCTGAGGTCAAGATACTCCGTATAGCTTTCAATATTCATTCCACGGGATTTCATAGCATCAACAAGCAAATCATAATCAGCTTCCCTTTCGCTGCCTCCGATAATTTCGCCTATACCCGGAACCAATAAATCGGCAGCAGCAACTGTTTTGCCATCCGAATTCTGTTTCATATAAAAAGCCTTGAGCTTCTTTGGATAATTAACTATAAATAAAGGTTTATTATATACTTCCTCAGTAAGATATCTTTCATGCTCAGTTTGCAAATCAGATTCCCATTCAACAGGGTACTTAAATTCCTTTCCTGATTTTTTCAGAAGCTCGACTGCCTCTGTATACTGAACCACAGCAAAATCACTATTTACAACAGAATTCAATTTCTCAATAAGCCCTTTTTCAAAAAATTTATCAAAGAATTCCAATTCTGTTCTGCATTTAAAAAGCACATGATTTATTGTATGCTTTATAAATTCCTCGGCAAGCTCCATTATATCTTCCAGCTCAGCAAACGCTGCTTCCGGTTCTATCATCCAAAATTCAGAAACATGTCTTGTAGTGTTGCTGTTTTCAGCACGGAAGGTTGGACCGAATGTATATATTTTACCAAGTGCCATTGCTGCAACTTCCCCTTCCATCTGTCCGGATACCGTAAGCCCTGCCGGTCTTCCAAAAAAGTCATTTTCAAAATATTCTTCTTCTGTCTTACAGCCGCAATTCCAAGATTGTGTAGTAATTCTGAAAACTTCACCTGCACCTTCACAGTCGCTTCCGGAAATAATCGGAGTATGAATGTAAAGATAACCGTTTTTCTGAAAAAAGTCGTGTATTGACATAGATAACTCAGAGCGAACATGATGCATTGCAATAAATGTATTTGTCCTTACTCTTAAATGAGGTATAGTCCTCAAATATTCCAAAGTATGCCGCTTTTTCTGGAGTGGATAATCCGTCGGTGCAGCTCCGAGCATATCAATATTAGTTACATTAATTTCAAATGAATCACTGCTAACCTCAGATTGTACATATATACCGTCAACCTTTACCGCGCATCCTACATTCATAGCATTTTTATATTTATCTATTGAAAGCACATTCTTATCGATTACCAATTGGATATTTTTCAATGTCGTTCCATCATTAATCTCAATAAAGCACATATTTTTTGAATCTCTCGCTGTTTTTACCCATCCGCATATTATAGTTTCTTTATTTAAGAAATCAGATGGATTTTCAAACAATCTATTAATATCAGTATGTTTCATATTATCCCTTCCCTAAATTAATTTACAATTTAAAAATAATAAAAAGATTTTTTTATAAATTATTTAACATTATCAAAAATAATCTAGTATTTTGTATATGATTTGTTTTTTTTAAAATATCATACAGTAATAATACATTCAATCTTAATACACAAAAATCAAAAGCCTCTGCATTTATAGCAAAGGCTTTATTCTCTAGCTGTACCTAACCCTGCGAACCAAAAATAGCCACATTCTGATTATCCAAATTAAACATGTTATTTTCCCACTTCAAAGTATTCAAAACATATCCCAAAGAATCTGCATGGTATCTTCCGGCTATCTGTTGATAAGCTAATAGCTCATATACACCATTCGAATCGAAATCTACTGGATATAAGCCGCTTAATGGATCTACCCAGCCATTAATAGGAGCCTTCAATTTACCGTTTTGGTCATATATTTCATTTAAGTAATCAGAGCCTCTATTTGAGATGTCTATAAGGTATTTTGTATTGTTTTTCTTACTTGTAACCTCAACTTTGTAATTATCTTTATAGGTAACATCATACTTGTATTGTTGGTCATATACATCAGAGTCAAACAATAATCTCACTTTATTGTTAACAAACGAATAAATGTAGTAGTACATTATTCCACCACTGCCACCTGAGGCAATTCCAATTAAGATATCTCTCACACCATCTCCTGTGAAATCTCCTAAAAACAATGTAGGATTATATCCTGCATTTTCTTTAAGTGGTATAACTATAGATATACCTGTTTTTCCATCCTGTATTACAAGAGTGATATTTTGAGTAAACGGACTTCCCGGTGTCTTGATACCTGTTAAATACACATTATCAGGTATTCTATCCCCGGTTACATCCCCTCTTGCATAAGCAACAATATTATTTATAAAAAACAACCCCTTTACGATATAAGCTTTTGTATAACATTTTATGAGCTAAGCAGCATATGTGTTATACAAAACTCTATTCTGGAAAGGGGCTATTATTTTTATTTATTTAGCTGCCATATTGAAAAATTCAAAACACCTGCAAAAGCTACCCAAAGTATATATGGAATCATTAGATACGCTGATACTTTATCAATTTTGTAAAATTTTATAGTAGTAATAATAATAAAAGTTAATAGAATTAAAAGCCATACAAAAGCAAAACCTCTCATCTGGAATCTAAAAAAGATTATAGTCCAACAGAGATTCAATATTAACTGTATTGCGTAGAATACTAAAGCATTTTTAACATCCTTCCTCTCTATACCCTCATTGTAAACCCTATAGCTTGCAAGACCCATCAACAAAAATAATATGCTCCAAACTATAGGAAAAACCCAACCTGGAGGACTAAATGGGGGCTGAATCAGTTGTTTGTATTGCTGCATAGTATCTTGAGTAAACAATGCACTTAAAACTCCAACTGCCTCAGCTATTAAAATGCTTATAATCGAGCCAGTAATATACTTTTTCCAATAAGCCTTATCTTTTACCATTATATAGTTCACTCCTTTCCCTTATTTATTATATTTATTGCATATATTTCTTAAACATTCCTTTGCATAATTATATTATTCTTCTTTATTTTTTTGTAGTTCCTATATATTATAAACCAATAAGAAGGCACCTGTTATTAGATGCCTTCTTAGTTAGTAACATTATTTTGTTATTGGAATCTGAATCTCAGTCAACCAATCATCCACATTATCTTTATTCCAAATTCCATCAATATATGATTCTCGTGGGTTTCCGCTTATAGTATATCCATTATCTTCAACCCACTTAAGAACTTCTCCATAGGATTTTCCTATCTTTGAATAGTCGCCTTTATGGTACACACAAGCGGCTGTTGGCACCTTATCAAGTCTCTTAAATTTGATAATATCTGTGTCAGGCTTCATTTCTGTAACTGCCTCACATATTTCCACATCAACATCTTTTTCTTTGTACTCACCATCATGATAAATATTAAAGCAATACGCAGGAACTGCACAAACACATCCGACTCTTCTCATTTCCTTCGCCATTACATTTGGACACAAATCAAATAATGCATTATAATCAGGAATAATCTGTCTCATTGATGCCACAATAACTTCTGGAAGCTCTTTTCTAACAACTTTATACTCCATCTTAGTCCCTCCTTTTAATTCTTTTAAATAATTATTAATTTGTTTTAGTTGTTGATTGTTCTGATTAATTGTATGTACCAATTCCTCTTTCCTTTTTTCAAAATATTTCGTTGCATCATCACAATCTACTACAATTGCAATAATCTCTTCAAGAGAAAAACCCATTTGCCTTAAACAGATAATCCTGTGTATCTTCGGTAACTGTTCTGATGAATAGTATCTATACCCTGTCTCAATATCAGTATGGACAGGCTTTAGAAGTCCTATTTCATCGTAATGCCTTAGCGTTTTGATAGTAATTTTATTAATCTTTGAAAACAGTCCGATTTTGTACATAACTTTATCTCCAATATGCATATTATTGATTAATTCTCAGTATAATATCTTCCCTTACAGGAGAGTCAAGAAAAATTTTAAAATTTTTACTCTTCCTTCTTATCATTGCAGATATCATTCTAAGCTTCTTCATTTCTTTCATGATTTCTAATACAGTTATAAAATTTATTAATATGAAATAATATTTTTAAATAAACATTCTCTTTACATGATACATATAATGCATTATGTAAAGAGAATAAAATGATAGGATGTGTATATTCATGCCAGATAATTACTGGAACACCCCTTGGAATTTCACAGGAATTTCTTCACAAACAGCAGTACAAATTGCTTTGCAGCATGTACCAGGTCATGTGGTAAAAGTAGAATTAGATACTGAAGACGGCAGGTTAATTTATGAAGTTCATATTAGAACTCCATATGCAATCTATGAGGTAGAAATTGATGCAAATAGTGGAGCTGTTTTAAAAATTGATTCTGATATTGACTGAAAATTTTATATACAACTTAATCGTAAGTAATTTCCTTTAAAGCAGTCAGAAAGTCTTTAATGTCACAGCTATTTATCGCTCCCATGTTTGCAAGCCTAAAAGTATTCTTCTTTCCTATTTTACCGGGATAAATAGTAAAACCTTTTTCATACAAAGCATCATGTAATTTATCAAAATCAAATTCAGGATTTTCTGGATAATGTACCGTTAACAATATGTGTGATTCATTTTCCGGCTCTGTCATTATTTTATATCCAAGCTCAATAAGTCCACATCTCAATGTTTTCCAATTGTCGGTATATCTCTCACACCTTTTGCTGATTCCCTCTTCAAAAAGCTCATCTATTGCCTTTCTCAAAGCATATAATGTTTGAACCGGTGGGGTAAATCTCATTTGATGGTTCTTCAAAAAATAGATATATTGATCATATAGACTCAAATAATAGCTTCTTCTTGGGTAATCCTTTATTTTTTCCAGTACTTCATTACGACAAATAACAAAGCTAATTCCTGCCATTCCTTGAATACATTTATTTGATGTAGACATCATAAAGTCTATATTACATTTTTTTATATCAAATGAGACACCTGCAAAACTCGAAATGGTATCTACTATGAACACTTTATTATACTGCTGTGCAAGACATCCGATTTTCTCAATTGGATTAAGCAGCCCACTTGTAGTTTCATGGTGAACCATTGAAATCGCATGAATATCCGGGTTATTTCTAAGTGCAGTTTCTATATCTTCAATACAAGGTAGTCTATCCCACTCATATTTCAGTTCAACACAATTTATATTGTAGGCTCTAGCTATTTCAACCATTCTTTGTCCGTATGCCCCATTATTTATAATAAGAATACTTTTATTCATTGGCATAGTAGAATTAATTACAGCATCCATCGCACTTGTTCCAGAGCCACCAAATAATATAGTAGTATATTTGCTGTCTCCTCCTGCTATCGTAGTAATATCAGTACTGATGGATTCCATTAAATCCCCGAACACTTTCTCTCTGGGACAAATATCAGGTACAACTTGTGCAAATTTTACACTGTCGGTTGTTGTAGCCGGTCCAGGATTCAATAAGATATTTCGCTTAACACTATACATAGCCTCTCCTTTTATTATATATTCTTCATTCTGGGAAACACTACTTCTCTTGCTAATTTTAAATCACTTTCATTATCTATTTCAGTCCAAACCAAATCACTGCAATGGAGGGCATATACAGGAGCATTTTCCAAGCTGGTTTCAAGTATGCACTCCTCATAATGATAATTCATTTTACCGCTTTGATAATCCTTTTCTGCTTTTTGGAATAATTTCTCCAAGAACCCTAAAGAAAGTTTGGATATCCCAACCAAGCAGCCTTTAATCTTATTTTTTTGCCCCTCAATTATTTTTTTACCTAGGTCTACGACTTGGTTATCTTCATTAATACATATGAAAACATCATCGCCATTGTTTAAAAGATCACTCATCAATATTGCATCCTTTAATTCTGACTCAAGCAAGCAGCCAATAGCCTTTTTTTCATATAGCAAATCAGATTCCAGCAGCAATATATCATCATTGATAATATTTTTTATTTGTGACAAAGAATACATACTGCCAGTTTCAGCAAAATAATCATTACATACATATTCTACTTTGATACCTTTATAATTCTCTCCTATTTTCTGCTTTATAGCGTTTTCTAAATAACCAGTAACAATAATAATATCTTTTACGCCAAAGAAAGCCAAGTTATCAAGAGAATACTCCAATAATGTTTTGCCGTTTACCTCTATCAAACCCTTTGGTAAATTCTCAGTCATAGGCCTAAGCCTTGTTCCCATTCCAGCTGCAAGTATAACTGCTTTCATACAAACCTCCAATTATTAACTGTATACTCGGTCAAGTCTTTTTAGTTAATACCAATTAGCGTTAGTTATGCCTTGGTAGAAAGACCTCCCTATCCCTCCTGAAATAGGAGGCGAGTAGTTAGAGTTTTAAGGTATTTAAAGTCTTTCCCCAGAGAATTTCTTTTCTCTCCCTTTTTTAGGGAGGTTAGGAGGGTCTTTCAACTCGGTCAAGTCTTTCCATAAATGCTTTTTTATTCTGTATAGGAGTAGTTGTAGGTCTTCCAAGATTTTCTCTCGAGCCTTTATCAACCTTCACAACCAACATTGACGGTCCTTCTTCTGATTTCAGTTTTTTCAGTGCTGCTTTTAAGTCTTCTGTTGTTCTTACTGTTTCTGCACTTTTGTAACTATGTGCAGTGGCAGTTTTTTGAAAATCAACAGAAGCTGATGTGGTAGGCTGTCCCCCTGTTGAATCATGTACAGAATTATCAATTACAATGTGATAAAAGTTTTTAGGTGAGTAAAAACCTATTGTTGACAGCACCCCTTCACTCATTAAAAATGCACCGTCGCCATCCAAAACATATACTTTTTCCTTTGGTCTTTGCAACGCAATTTCTGCACCAAATGCAGAGGCTAAACCCATTGCCCCTACCATTAGAAAATCATTCTCATGCCCTTGTCCTTTTGCTTCCCTGTATTCAAAAAGTTCTCTTGAGGTTTTTCCAGTAGTAGCTATAATTAATTCATCGTCATTCAATTCATCAACTATTATTTTTATTGCATCTTCTCTTTTCATATTTATCTTTTGTTCATTTTTCACTGTTTTTTTATAATTTCCAAAGACACCTTCCTTAATAACTATTGCAAATACTTCTTTTGAATCTTCCATATGCTTTTTAGCATATTTTATTACTTTTGCTGCCTCCTCCAGATTATCAGGCAGCAAGCAATGCTTTATACCTAAAACATCCAAAATTGGAATTGTCACTTCCCCCATTTTCGCATGCTGAGGCTCATCAGGTTTTCCTGGTTCGCCCCTCCACCCTATCATCAGAAGCATTGGTATATTATATACCTTGTTATCTGCAAGAGAAGTTAAAGGATTAACTGAATTCCCCAACCCTGAATTCTGCATGTATACAACGCCGATTTTACCTGTAGAAACATAATATCCAGCAGCAAATCCTACTGCATCCCTCTCAATAACTGCAATTCTGTTTGTCAGCTCAACACCATTCTTATCATCTAAAAAGCTCATCCACCCCTTGAATGTACTGTCAGGTACACCGCAAAAGTATGTTAAATCCTCTTTTCTAAATAAATCGAAAAATTCATTGCAATTAAGCAAGCTTAACCCTCTCCTATCAAATAATCATTTCAACTGCAGTTTTGTAATCTTCCATGCTCTGTATTTCAACCCATCCGTTATTTATTTCAAGTATATTTACATTATATCCTCTGTCTATAATCTCTTGTAAAATATCTGTAATAGCTGCACTATCAAAATCTATTGCTTCTTGAAAGTTTAAATTTTCATATTTATTCTTTGAATCCATATATACATCTTTAAGTATTTCTGCACCTCTTTGTGAAAAATAAGCAATTCCTACAAACTCATGAGTAGCCAATTCTTTTGATACTTTGCTTCCTATCATTTTAACTTGATTTTCTTGAGGATTTAATACTCTATAATGTTTTCCTGTATTGATTTTTGTAATTACAAGCTCAATATTTTTCTTTTCGATTCTCTTTTTGTAATA
>JBLMYQ010000055.1:0-3684 GCA_050258375.1 Deltaproteobacteria bacterium
TCGCATTCCCCAAAAGAAAGCGAGTCATATGTCCAGTTTACCTCTTCAGTATAAGGATTAACGGATTTGATTTTCATGACTTCCTCCCAAAAAGTCATTTAAAAGTCATTTTATAATATTGCAATTCCCAGTATTATAATTTAAGGAAATAGAGCAATAACTTAAGGAATTAGAACAGAAAGAAAGATTCTGTAAATGTAAAACACTCTGTTTTAAGTTTGTTTAGAAGATTCGACAAGATGCAAATATCCTGAACTTAGATCAGATTTTCAACGTTTAAGATGAATTATGTTCAGAATCTAGCAGAAATTCTTATAAGACCTCAGTATCAATTATAAAGCATCTATTATAAAACACATTATTTAAGTGGAGGGAAAATATGAGAAAAGCACTGGTCATATTAATAGTGTTGTTGGGCGTTTTCCTCGCAATAGGATGCGCTGGTAATAAAGAGAAGGCTCCAAATGCAACAGGAACTCCAGTAGAGGCTGTAACTGCGGTTGAAAAAGTAACTGCAGCTAAAGCTGTAACTCCGGTTCAGGAAGTCGTAGTTGAGACCGCTGTTGTAAAAGTAACTCCTACTAGAGAAGTAACTCCGGCTACAGGAGTAACTCCGGCTGTAACAGGAAACAAGACCACTACTGTATCTAAGACAACTGTAAGAGGCAACAATACTACTGTAAATAGGACCGTCGTCAGGACACATAAGTAAACTACTGCAACTATTACCACTGTATTCAAGGTAACTCCTTAATACCTTGCAGTATAATACCTTGCAGTAGGCGACTGAAGAAATAAATAAAATATGGGCAGAGTATCAAATAATATTCAGGAATGATCAACATTCTGCCCATAATACAAAATTTTACAAAAATGACTTCACTTTTTTAGAAAAATTATTGCTCTTTTCTTAGCGATCCATAACTTTTTCTAACCGTCAGCAGGAGAATCTTTATTTCTTCAATATCGGCAACCTTATTCTGAAAAGACGTATTCTTTCATTTTAAAGAAAAACAAAACTTGAAAGAACCAAAGTCATTTTTTGCTTCGAAATCAACTGCCTGAAAGGAGGCACTTCTATTTACAAAAAACAACGGATAGAAAAGGCTCTATTTTTTATAACTGACTTCCACTGCAGTTCCGAAGATGTAATTGGGGCACCATTTATAGAGATAATTGCATCAAAGTCGCAAAGGTTGTTTACCCTGTGGCAAATAGTAGGATGAGATGAGGTCATATTCTTATAGTAGTGCATTGCTTCGATTATCTGTACCCTATGCCCTCTATTTTTTCCCTGCCTCTGAAAGACGGCGAATGAAATATGTTTTTTCTTGTGATAGGATTCCTATTTTCGTCCTAGTCCTCCTCTTCAGGCCGCTATTTGAAAAAAAGAAATATTATTAAATGGATAAATAATAGGACTTACGCGTTGAACTGAAAATTCAATGGCGGTAACCTTCAACTGTCTAGACTACTGTTTAAAACAATGCTTATTGCTCTTGATTTTTAACCTCAAGTGCGTAAATCCTAAATAAATATTAGATAAAAAATAAGCCGATGGATTTGAAAATTCGATTACTGGATATCTCCCCCTACGTTGGTACACTTGGGATCAATTTCTCAGCCTTTCTATATGCTTCTTGAGCTTCTTCTTCCCTCCCAAGTGAATTCAAGCAGATTGCTTTTCCAAACCAAAAATCTGCAGAGCGAGAATCAAGCTTAAGTGCCATTTCGTATATTTCCAGAGCCTCTTCGAAGAGTTTCAGCTGTGAAAGCACGAAACCTAAGGTTGAATATGCTTCAAGATATTCAGGATCCAGCTGTATAGCTTTCCTGTATGACTTAACAGCCTCTTCAAATCTCTTCATATGACTAAGGGTGATACCTTTATTGTACCAAACATCTGCATTTTCGGCATTAATTTCTATAGCTTTGTCATAAGCTTTAATTGCCTCATCATACTCCTTGAGCTTATCAAAGTCTATCCCCATATTATTCCATGCATCATCGTTCTCAGGGTCCAGTTCTACAGCTTTTTGATAAGCTTTCAATGCTTGCCTGTAACTGCCAAGGTTCTCAAGGTCTGCGCCCTTGTGGTACCAAGCTTCTAGAAAATTAGGATCAATTTCTAAAGCCTTATCGTAAGCAATAATTGCCTCATCATATTTTCCCATCTGCCCGAGAGCTATACCTTTATCTAACAAAGCATACTTGTTATCGGGATTTTCCTCAAGAACTTTATCGTAGGTAACGACAGCCTGCTCATATTCTTTTGCATAAATTAAAATCACTGCCTTTTCATACCAGGCATTAGGATAGTCTGGCTTTAGCTCAAGGACCTTTTCAAAGGCTTTAATGGCTTCTTCATGTCTTCCAACCTGGGATAAAGAAAAAGCCATATTGTGCCAAAAATCTGGATTCTCAGAATCGATTTTGATAGCTTTCTCATATATCTTGATAGCTTCTTCGTGCTTTTTTAGCCCTTGAAGGACTGTAGCCTTATTGTTTAAAAGAATAGTGTTAGTAGGATCTTTCTCGATCGCTTTATCAAAAGCTACAAGTGCTTCATTTATTTTGCCAAACCTCAGAAAGTCAAACCCGACCTCATTCAGTTCAGCTGCCTGGATTTCGTCACTTGCTTCTTGCTTGCCTACATCCCCCGAATCACTCATAATATACAAATCTTCGGAAGTCGTCCTGTCTTCTGTTTTTTCTTCTCTACCTTCTTTTGTAAAGGTTTTATTTTTTGTTTCGTTGGAATTCATATCAAAACTTCCTGTACTATATTAAAAATATGCCTTGAGTATTCTAGTTACTACTTAAATTATGGCTCTATTTGTTTTGTTGGATAATTTATTATTAATTTATCAAAATATAAGTTTATTTTATGTGGAAATAATTTAGGAATGGTTGAAATATAACTTCAAGTTTTCACTTTGTAACGGCTCTATAATTGCACTTCTCAAATATCATTAATGATAATATGGGCGTAAATACTTGAATTTAAATTTTCATCACTCCTTAGCTTTTTATGTTGTATCCTGAAATTATTTCGCAGATTCAAAACCATTTGAGTGTTCAATACACTATACAGCACCAGGCATGCAAAATGTTAAATGTTGAGTAAATTTAAGCTCCATTTTGGTAATGTAGAATGATTCTGTAAAACGAACAATTCTAAGTTGAAGTGAGATTATGAGTCACCCATATACAATAGATTATGAAAAATAAAGAAATTGAAAAGCCAAATAATTTTGGGATAAAACAAATAAAACCAATCAAAAGAGTCAAAAAAGAACATATCTCTAAACTAGTGCTTCGTCATCAATAAATTGTCGTATAGAATCGGATATATTTATCCTTTAACAATTCAATATTTGAGGATTGACGAGGCACTAGTGCTATGATTCCAAAGTATGTTCATAAATTCTTGGTTCTTAATTTGTCTGTTGATTAACAAATTTTCCGCTAAACAAGGGACTTATTTTGGAATCGATGCACTAGTGACCAGCAACCCTCTTCTTTTATTGGATATCTCCCCCTATGTCAGCATACCTGGGATTAATCTCTACAGCTTTTCTATATGCCTCTTCAGCCTCTTCTTCCCTCCCGAGGGAACTCAAACAGACAGCTTTCCCAAACCATGAGTCTGCACCCTCAGGATTAAGCTTGAGTGCCTGCTCA
>JBLMYQ010000056.1:0-27545 GCA_050258375.1 Deltaproteobacteria bacterium
ACTAAAAGGAGACCTCAAATGAGAGTTATTTCTATCCGGCAAGAACCCATTTATAAAGAAACTGCTGCAAAATACATTCACAGCAAATGGGGAAATGAAACCAACTATCAATTATATGAAAGCAGTATTTTCGGCTGTGTAAGTACCACAAAGCCTCTACCGCATTGGTACCTATTAGAGGATGATAATGAAATTATAGGATGTGCCGGGTTGATAGACCTCGATTTTATAAGTAGAACTGATTTATCGCCATGGTTATGCTCCCTTTTTATTGAAGAAAATCACCGTGGAATGGCGTTAGGCTCTTTACTGATTAAACAAATAAAGAAAGACGCTGCAAAAGAAAGATTTGAGAGAATTTACTTATGCACCGATTTGAATGGATTTTATGAAAAATATGATTTTCACTATATTGGTGAAGGCTTTTGCTGTGACGGTAAACCTACTAAAATATATGAAGCTGTCATTCCTTTCTCATCTGCTCTTCCTTCACTTTTGCCACATCAATATCCCTTTTTAAAATAGTCATACTTCTGCCATACTTCCGACCGAGTTGGTCAAGCTTATCAAGATCATCCTCCGAAAGCTTGGAAAATAGTATCTGGCGGGCGTTTTCTATATCCTCAACAGGAGTTTTAACCCAGTAATCGTCACTTGCAGAATCAAAAAGGTACTTAATTTCACTAAGGCTTAATTTACCTTGCAAAATCTTTAGAACTTCGATATAATCACTGGCCTGTACTTCGCCCTTAGCAATAGAATTAGCTTTATCATCAACAGCCTTTGGAACCGTAATTTGGGGTTCCGATTTCTGAGAGCTTTGAATACCCACCTCTTTTCTACCGGATAAAGCCTGTTCTTTATTCGTATTCTGAACAGTCCTTTTACTTTGAGTATTTTTCTTTAAAGTACTATTTGTAGAAGAATTCCCAGAGGAGAATGGTAAAACCACACCCTCATTAATATCTGATGAGTTTGTTTCGTATTTTTTTTCTGTACCAATACTGCCGGAAACAGATGTATGTGAGTTTTTGGTTTTACTCCCGTAAGGTCTTATCATACTGATTACCGCTGCCAGAATTATTGCAAAAATCAAGCATACAAGACATATTTTCTCTATTTTCATAAGCTACCTCTTGTTATTATTATTTTTATTTATAATTCATTTCGAAACTCCAAGCATCCCTGCACATATCTATCAACTCACGTTTAGCTGCCCAGCCTAACTCTCTTTTGGCTTTTGAAGCATCCGCATAATACTCGGCAATATCTCCAAATCTTCGTCCTACAAATTCACAAGGCACTGCAACACCATTTGCATCTTCAAATACCTTTATTAGCTGAAGTACGCTTGCACCTTTACCTGTACCAAGGTTATAGATATGCACACCTTCAGCTAGCTTATCTAATGCTGCCACATGACCCTCAGCCAAATCACATACATGGATATAATCCCGGATGCATGTACCATCCACCGTTGGGTAGTCATTACCGAAAACGTTTAGCTTGGTCAGCTTGCCTTTTGCCACTTGTGTAATATATGGCATTAAGTTATTAGGAATACCAGTAGGAGCTTCACCAATTAATCCACTCTCATGGGCCCCAACCGGATTAAAATATCTAAGCAGTGCCACCGACCAATTCGGATTTGCTTTCACAATATCGGTAAGAATCCTCTCGCTCATGGCTTTGGTTTCACCATATGGGTTTGTAGTTGGAAGAAGTTTCATGTTTTCCACAAAAGGGGTCTCATTTTCTCCATACACTGTGGCTGATGAGCTAAACACAAACCTACTTACACCATATTTGTAGCATGCCTTACACAAAACCATGGTACTGACAACGTTGTTATAATAGTACATCAATGGCTTCTCTACAGACTCGCCCACCGCTTTAAATCCGGCGAAATGAATAACACCGTCAATTGAGTGCTTGGCAAAAACATCTTCTACCGCTGCTTCATCTGTCACATCTACTTTACAGAAAGTAACTTCCTTATTAGTTATTTGTTTTACTCGTTCTATTGTCTCTGGATTACTGTTGCACAGATTATCTGCAATAATAACTTCATGTCCTGCTTCTAGCAACGCAACACAGGTATGTGAACCAATATATCCAGCACCACCAGTCACTAATATGTTCATACTTTCCCTTCCTGATTTTTATTTTACACATCACTTCTGGTAATGATTTTTTGATTTTTATTTGTCTTATTTTCAGAATAAACAAAAGCCTCTGGATAGAATTTTTATAATTTATATGCACTTTTAAGATTGCAGATATTTTTTGTATCCAATATAACTTTTCCTTTTAGCTTATCTAAATTATTCTTGATTTCATTGTGTGATACCATAACAATCACTAAATCTATATCGTTCAAAAATGCATCAAAATCATGGTACTGATTCTTAACAACATCTCTCTTAATATAAGGATCATAAACCTTAAGCGGGGGAGCCAAATGCTTCTCCATAGCTTCAATCAACTGTATTGTCGGGCTTTCCCTTATATCCTCTACATTCTCTTTATAGGTCAAACCATATATACCCACCTTACTTAAGTCATCCATACCTTTTTCTTTCATAATGTCATGTACCCTCTCCAGCACAAATTCAGGCATTGAATCATTAATCTTTCTTGCCGCCAGTATTATATTGGCTAGTCCGGGGTAGTCACCCACTAAAAACCAAGGATCAACCGAAATGCAGTGCCCGCCAACTCCAGGTCCAGGCTTAAGTATATTAACACGGGGATGCATATTAGCTATGCGGATAATTTCATAAACATCCATATCATCACAGCGGCATATTTTTACCAACTCATTCGCAAATGCAATATTTATATCCCTATAGGTGTTTTCTACTACTTTTGTCATTTCAGCTGTTCTGATATCGGTAACAACTACATCTCCTTGACAGAATGACTTATATAAATCCTTAACTTTTTCTCCTACTTCTTTATCATCAGCTCCTATAGTACGAGAATTATGCTTTAACTCATAAACCATATTGCCGGGAATAATCCGCTCAGGTGCATGAACCAGATTAATATCCTCTCCTATAGTAAATCCATTTGCTTTAATCACAGGACGAATAAATTTATCCGTAGTTCCAGGAGCAATGGTAGATTCTATGACCACCGTCGCCCCTTTAGGGCATACTTGCATAACATTTTCCACAGCTTTTATTACATAGGTAGGATCAATTTTTTTACTTAATTTATCGTATGGTGTTGGAACAGCTATAATATAGGTATCTGTAGATATATATTCTGTTGAAAATTGAATTTCCTTTTCTATCGCATCATTAAAAAGCTCCGCCAATCCTTCCTCCTCGAAAGTAAGCTTTCCTGCTTTTAATACTGCAACTAGCTCTTTGTTATAATCTGTACCAATGACATCCACTCCATGGCAAGCAAACATCAAAGCTGTCGGCAATCCAATATAACCTAATCCTATTACATTAATCTTTAGTGCATCCATTGATTATTCTCCCCTATTGATTTATTTATTTTCAATAATTCGAATGAATCTTTTGGTAATATTAATATAATTATGGGAATCGATTTCACATGTGTTCCCCTCGAACAATACCTTCCCATTTTTCAAAAAATAATTGTATTGCATTAATATATAATCTTTTAATTTTAAATAATCATCCTTCATATTTACTGCTTCATAGTAAATACCCATATTGTATTCGCTAATCATCTTACCGATTTCACTTTCTCCAACCTCTCCATTTATCACGGCTATTATTGGTTTCTTAAGCATCATGTACTCTAAAAACTTACCCGGTAAAACCCCCTGGTGCTTTGACTCATTCCAGGTAGAAACTAGCAGAATCTGAGATTTTGCCTGCAGCATCAGTGCTTCATTTCTAGGAATGAAACCATAGGCTTCTACAATTTCCTCAAGTCCGTATCTCCCCGCCAGACCCCTTATATGATTTTGCTCACTGCCTGCATATCTGAATGTTACCAGCTTTTTATCAATCTTGCCTTCATTTATTAATTCATTAAGTACCATAAATATTACTGATAAATCACGTTTTCCTGCATAAGTAGTACCTGTATAAACAAATGAAAATCGGCTTTCTTTTTCCGGATTGGTTATATATTTTAAATCTTCAGAATCAAACCCGTTTGTAATAACCTGTGCTTTATATTGGTGCTTTCCATCTAATATCTCATTCAAATAGCCATGCGATACAGCCGTTATCCTATCTGCCAAAGCTGATATGCTTCTCTCAATTTTCTTGTTCACTTTAAGTTCTAAAAAACCATTTGTAGGCTGAGCAATAGGGTCCCTAAAATCAGCTATCCACATGCAATCCGGATTATTCTTTTTCACATACCTTCCAACCAAGTGGCTTGCGATAGGACCATAAGTTGAGATAACAACATCAAATCTATCCATATGTGCCCTTTTGGCGAATAACCTTCTAGCCCGAAACATAAAATCATAATCCTGGATTAATGAAAACACGAATGTCAGAAAGTGTATGCATTTTTTCTTTAGCTCTTTTAGATACTTACTTTCCCCGCCTCTGTCAGCTTTTTTCTGTATGCCTAAATTGTCCACCTTATATAACTTCTTAGAGAATAATAATAAAAAGTTTGCAAGCTTTTTATACATATTAGAATGAGATATAATATCTTTTTTGATTTCAATGGTATCGCTTTCTAAAATGTTATCTTTTAGAATCTCACCAGGCATAAACAATAATTTATTTGCATCGCTGCAAACCACGTGAACATCGTATCCTAGCCGGTTAAAATATTTTGAAAGCTTGCTGGCCCTAACTGCTCCCATAACATTTCCCGGTGAATAATAATAAGAAACAATTAATATCTTCTTCATCTTTATCCTCACATATCCCTTAACTTTTTAATCAAAGAATCTAATTACAGACAATGTCGTTCGTCCTATATCTGACAAGCTCAATTTGTTGTGATAATATTTGTCCTTTATTCAAAGCATAGACAAAAGAGAAATAAAATAATATGCCGAAGTTACATATAAATTCACTACCTATAGATAATATAAAAGCTATTACAACCAGCCATCTGCCAAAATCCTTACTTCTAATTGCTGCATCAATGCAAATCCAAATGTACAATAACAATCCAATAATTCCATTAGAGTATAAGAAGTAAAATATTCCTGTAAGATATACCTCACTGCTGCTTCTTCCAAAACCGAAAACCCGGTTAAAGATTGGAATATCTTGATTTTGGAATATAGAAATAGAATTAAATCTATAACCAACTGCTTCACCATTAAACCCATTATCGGTTACCACTCTAAGAACAATCTGTTGGAAATAGTCGATTCTAAAAATAATGCTTGCAATAATAAATATAATAAAAATAGCTGCGGTTAGTTTTAATGGAGTGAATCTATATTTCTGTTTTTTTGCATAATAAATACCCCATACAATAATTAAGAAAATAAAACCTAACGATGAACCACTGGCAATAACAGCAGCAGTCACTAACAAGGCATTAAATAATTGCAATTTTTGTTTTACATCATACAGAAGTAAATAAACCAAATAAACAACACAATACTGTGCAAAGTGAGTCGGTTCCATAAAAATACCTGTTGGACGGTAAAATGTCATATAGTATTCAGATTGCTTCATCAAAATAAAGCTTTCATCCATGACTTTCAATCCTTCAATGCACCATGGGAGAGTAAATGAAAATAAGCTGTAAGTGAGATATTGGATTATTACATAAATTGATACACTAAGAGTAACAATCTTTAGTACTTTAACTCCATATTGAAATATAAAATATTCAAAAGCCAGCAACAGGAATATAAGGTATAGAACATATCTTATGGTTGACAAAACACTAACATTTTCCTTCAAAGCAATTTGCATAAGTAAGGTCAACAATATATAAAAAATGAAAACCGTTACAGGGATAACTTTGCTTTTTATTTTATTCTTTTTAATAAGAAAACCGACGATAAATATTGGTAACAACAAAACCATAGCCATATCTGCTGCTGATAATTTTGGAATTGGCGTAGCATAAACTGATAAAATTGGGAACATCACAACTAAAATAGTATATAATTTTTTCATTATACGCCTCTAGAATACTCTATTATTTGTGAAACAATCCTTTCTGCTGCAATACGATGACCGTTACTATCAAAGTGTATTCCGTCAGGCATATAAGGCTCTAAATCCCAACAATCTATGAATACACAATTTTTATTTTTGCTGCATATATCCTTAAGGCAGTTATTGTATTTTTCTATTTCTATATTTGCTCTGGGAATACAATTTTCTACTCTCTCTGATGCCTTTCCTATCCCCATAACAACAATAAGTGAAGATAATTCCTTATTTATAAGCCTTATACGCTCCTCATACTCCTTGCGGAATAGATTAAGCGACATCCAGCTTCTACATTTAAATAAGCGGATCAGGTAAGGCGCTATCCTGGAAATTATGGCATAGGTGCACCTCCTTATGACCCTCTTCTTTATTGATGGTTCGACAAAAAAGGACCACGTCTTTCTCGGTATCACCCGAGGTACAGATTCATTTATGCCATAATTAAATATAATTACATCCGGATAATGCTGTAAAATGCGATTAGTGAATTCAAATATGCTAAAATCATTTACCATCGCACTCCCCCACCCCAGATTAACCAATTCAATCGGTTCATCCATAACTTTGCGCAGCATATCAATAACTACATACCCGTAGATTTTTTCAGTTTTTTCTCTCGGCGGTCTAATATGATTAACAACCGAGTTGCCGAATATCATAATCTTCATACTTTATCTCCTGTAATTTCCTTGATATCAAACAACATTTTTCTCAAGCTGATAGTCTGTGCCATTGCTTCTCTAAGTCCGATACTTTTTGTCCTGGCAAAATATATCAGAGCAAGCAGTGCGGATAGTGAATAGCTGATAAGTGATGATATTGCAGCCCCATTTATACCTATTTTAGGTATGAATATTATATTTAAACCTAGATTTATTAAGAAACATACGAAAAGAATACCTGAAGTAATTTCGGGTTTTCCTCTTGAAGAAAAATAATTAAATAATGAATAACACAACCCCATATGAATTACTCCCGGAAGTAATATGACTAAAGGTATATACGCTCCGGCAAAAGCAGCTCCAAATGCAATTATAATAAATGGATAACCAAATACCGCCAGACCGCATCCAATAAAAAATAGTAAGAAAAATATAATCCTGGATGCCCGTATCACTTCATCAGTTTCTATAACTTTATTCTTGCTCCAATTCGAATACAAAACAGGTCCGATGGCACCCGGTATTACAAGTAAAAAATTACACAACATAACACTGACCGAATAAATTCCTACCTCCCTTGGTGTTCTGAAGTAGTTCATTAGCAACATATCAAACTGCATATTCAATACAAGTGTCAAATTACCGATGAAAATTTTTATACCATATTCGAATACATCCTTTAAAATCTTTAAGTTAAAAGCCGGAACAAACAAATACCACGATTTTTCGTATACGATTGCAGCACCAATAGTGATAAATATACTAGCAATATAAGATAGTACAACAAAATAGAATATTTGCTCCGGATATACAAAATAAGCTGTAATAATAAAGCCTAATTGAAAAACTAACGATATTATACTTATAATGCCTATTTCTCTTATCCGTTGTTTTGTTAATAACATTGGTGATATAAAGCCATTGAGTATCATCAAAAAACTAATAATATAAATATAGTTTATATTTCCAGTCTCAATCTTTCCAATAATTGAGGGCAAGAATCCAAACACAGCTGCAGAAATCCCAACTATAACTAATCCCCATAAAATTGAAAACCAAAATAAAGAACTATATACTTTTTTAAAATCATATCCCCTTGAATTGACAAGAAATATACTTGAATTTCCCATCCCAAGCATTCCCAGAATAGAGATGAATGTCGAAATTGTAACTATTACAGTATAAATACCTTTGCCTTCCGGACCTAGCATTTGCGCCGTAATAATACCTATAATTATCGTTATCGGGATATTTATCATTTTAAAAATTACTGATGTAAGACTTTGCTTAAAAAGATTCATTGCATGCTCCAGATGATTTTTTACTATGCAAACCGGACGTTGAAGATTTTTCCCCACCGCCCAACGCAAATAATACGCCATATCAAAGTATTAAACATACATATTTTTTCTTTCTCGCTTTCATCTAACCATTTCAGTATCTTTTGCTTATCAATAATAGGTGCTAAGATATCACAAGCCATAATCAATTCATTTCTTACAAACTCCCAATTTTTGATAATCCATAAATCTGATGGAACTGCAAAACCCAGCTTTGACATCCTGTTTTTAATCTTATCCGGAATTATACCATCCACAGCATTTCTTAATATTCTTTTAGTGACTCCATTTTTAAGCCTGTATTCCGGCGGAAGTGATAATATATGTTCCACTAAACGAAAGTCCAAAAAAGGCAGTCTGCCTTCTATGGAATGTGCCATAGAACTTCTATCCTCGTAGTGTAAAAGCTGAACAAGTCCATATCTCATTGAGTTTTTTGCATATATATCAAAGTTTTTATACTGCCCTATGCTTTCGAGTATACCTTTGTCAAAAGGCACTTTTAGTAAAGTATCTTTTATGTCTGACGCAGCTTTTTTGAACAGAGCCTTGCTTAAAAAATCAGGCATGAAATCTTTTGCTATTAGCCACAACATATATTTAAGACCTAAAGACTCGTGCTTATTTCTCAGCTTAATATAAAAATACATTTCTCTTGCAGCAGAAATCAGCCTGAACCCTTTTATATAATCCTTTATTATCACAGAATAAAAAGGTGTATATCCGGCAAGCTGTTCATCCGAACCCTGACCATCCAGCATTACCTTAAGTCCTGCCTGCTTTGCCGTTTTGAAAACAGACCAATGACTTGCGTGAAGAATGCCTCCAACAGGTTCATCCTGGTGGTATATCACTTTATCTAAATCTTTTAAGAATACATCAAGTTTGGTATATACTTTTTTTGCAGCTACGCCTGTAGAATTTACGACCTCATCAATATACTCCTGCTCATCATAATTTTTCTCATCTTCGCCGTTATAACAAGAAGATACCGTCTTTTGTTTTGCACTTACAGCCTGCTGTTTTAATATACCTGCAGCCGAACAAACTATTGAGGATGAATCAAGCCCGCCGGAAAGGCAGCTGCCAACAGATACATCTGACCTAAGCCTTAATTTGATTGAATCTATAAAAAGCTCGCGGAATCTTAAAACACTATCCTTGTAACTTCTTTTATTTTCTTTTATTTTATACAGGTTGTACCACTGCTTTATCTCAAGATGGTTATCCTTTGTATCTAGCTTTAAACAATACCCGGGTTGAAGCTGTTTAACACCCTCGAATAAAGTTTCATCAGTATGGTCAAAGCATCCGGAGATAATATTTTCCATGAGTCGTGGTATGTTTGCTTTCGGAGCTTTGTTATAACACAATATGGCTTTTATTTCAGATGCAAAAATAAACTTACTGCCATCATTACAATAATAAAATGGCTTTACTCCAAACCTGTCTCTGGCACAAAATAATTCCCTCTTCTCTCTGTCATATATTCCAAGAGCCCACATACCGTTAAAGCGGTTAAGACATTCCTCACCCCATAGGTCGTATGCAGCCATAATTACCTCAGTGTCTGTTTGGGAATTAAACCTATATCCTTGCGTCAATAATTCATTCTTCAATTCTATATAATTGTAAATCTCACCATTAAATACAATAGAATACTTGTCCAAATAGTGCATAGGCTGATGACCATCCTTCGAAAGGTCAATTATTGATAATCTCCGGTGTCCTAACGCAATATTATCAATATAAAAGGTTCCCCTGTCATCAGGTCCTCTATGCGCTAAGGTGTCTGTCATTTTTTCAAACAATTGCTCGTCAATCTTGCTGCCTGCATAATTGATAAATCCACTAATCCCGCACATATTATGCCTCCGTCACATTATAGTCTTAGTGTTAACTCTCTGATGAATCTATATAAAGCTTTTGAAGCCACTTTGCCGTATTATCAATATCATAGCCATGCCGGACAACACTCTCATACATATTTTGTCTTTCACCGGAATCATAATCACATTTGATTACTTCTTCTGCCCAAAACTCTGCCGGTTTAGTTAATGAGATACGCTCAAGCAAATCAGTTATTTTAGCTTCATCTGGGATAGCATCCGATGAAAAGCATTTTAAGCCTGATGCTTGCGCCTCTATCAATGCAATCCCTAGCCCCTCAAAATGTGATGGAAATATAAACACATCCATGGCAAATAACAAATCAGGTATATCCTTCCGTGAGCCTGTAAATATTACATCCTTTTCAAGTCCAAGCCTTATTACCTTATCCTTTATAACTCCTTCAAGCTCTCCACTGCCTATAAGAAGCAGAACAGCATTTGGTTTTCTATCATGCACTATCTTAAATATGTCGATTATAAGCTCATGGTTTTTTATATAACAAAACACTCCTACATGACCAATAACAAATTTATTTCTTATATTCAGAGAATCCCTTATAATGCTTCTTTTTTCTTTATCAAAAATATATCTTTCAGCATCAATAGCATTTTGTATTATTTTAAATTCTGTTTTATTTCCGTAAAGCCATTTCCCAGCTGATTTTGAACACGCTAACCTTTCATGTGCCAGCTTTCGTAATGGTAACTGCAAAAATGTTTTTACGATTGCTTTAATACCTTTTCCCGAAGATAACGTATGGCTATGAATAATTGTTTTCAGTCCATGCTTTCTAGCTATGCTCAGATATAATGATGCCAGTCCTTGTGCATGTCCATGTATTATTTTATAATCCCTATGCTCATTAAAAAAATCATTCCATGCTTTTAAAAATTTTATCCCGTTTTTCAGGTCTAAACTTGGCATATAGTATATATTGCCGCCAAGACTGCGTATTTCATCATCGTAATCCCCTTTTTCTTTGGTTTGAACAATAAAATCAAATTGAACCTTTGAACGGTCAATTTTGCGGTATACATTCATTATGAATGTTTCCGCGCCCCTCCTATGCATTTTTGAAAACACCTGAAGTACTCGTACAGGACTATTTTTTGTCATATTTTCAACCCTTCAATTAATCTGTCCATATAAATTCCTCATTTTTTCTTTAACTATGGATGTATCATATTTTTTAACCTCTTCAAGATTCCGCTTACCCATTAATTTGCGCAATCCGGTATCATCAACAATTTTTAATATACTGTCTGCAAATCTATTTACATCATCAGGCTCTATCAGATAACCGCCTTCGCCATTTTGAATCAAATCAGTATTACCTCTTATTGATGAACATATTACCGGCAACCCTGCCGACATTGCCTCCATGACCGCAACAGGCAAGCCTTCCTGGTATGAAGGAAATACAAATACATCAGAAGCTGCACATATTTCAGCAATATCATTTCTAAAGCCCATGAACCTAACCTTATCTTGAATTCCAATTGCTTTTGCAAGGTCTTTCAAGTAACCTTCCAATTCGCCTTTGCCGCAAATCAGATATATGACATTTTGCCTTTCCACCTTTGCAAGAGCCTTAAGGATAACCTCATGATTCTTTCTCTTTATCATTTCACCTATTGAGAGCAGTACTACAACATCATCTGATATATTCAACTCCTCACGCTTCTTGTTTCTGCTAATAATGTGCCTGCTAAACTTTTCTGTATCTACACCAACACCCGGAATATACACAACATTCTTTGCTTCAAACCTTAGGGCTCGAATATAATCCTCTTGATTTATTGTTATAAGTACATCTGTGTATCTGGACAGAAACCTTTCAACAGTATAATAAACTAACCAATTTATAACTGGCGCGCCCTTAAAGAAATGGAACCCATGCGCAGTATAAATAATGGGAGAAGCCCCTACAGATTTAGCCGCTAGCCTGGCTAATACTCCCCCCATAGGGGAATGACAATGTACCACATCAAATTGTTCTGATTGCATTATTTTTTTAAGCTGTTTAAATGCCTTTACGTTCTTTAAAGAAAATGGTGACCGTTGTATATCAAAATGATGTCTGATGATGTCGAGCGTATCAAGTCTCTCGTTTGCATCACTAAAATTTGCAGCAGCATGTATTTCATAGCCTAATGATTCCAACACCTCTATATTACCTTGTTCAAAGAGATAGAACTGCCTGCTTACCGTAGAAACAATAAGACTTTTCTTCATTTAAATCCTCCCAAGATGTTCTACTCATAATATGCATATCTTTACAAATTCCACAAATGATAAGTCTGATGACATCCCACTTGCTTGCAGCCAATCTTGTGATAAAAGTTAATAGCTCTTATATTCCGCACTTGAGTGCCAACTCTAATTTCATCACAGCCTCGTTTATATGCTTCATATTCTATGGTTTTAAACAAGCGGCTTCCAATACCGCCTCTGACCTCACTCCTCGCAACAGCAATCAGCTCAATGGTACATACCTTATCTGAATATGCGTGCAGCAAGAAACCCTCTATAACACCATCATTATCTTTAGCAACTGCATAAAACTTATCCCTCTTTCCAAATGAGTTAATCAACCACTGCTTATAAACATCTTCTCCGCCTCTTTTGTTCAGTTCAGAATCCTCTACGAACTTTGAAAACGGAAATTCTGCTATTTCAAGTATTTTCTCATCCCGCTCTAGTGCCTGATGTATCTGAACGGAGTCCGGTATATCACAAGCAGATTCTAGCTTCTTCTGAAATTGTATATTTATATCAATCAAAAATGCTGTTGTATCACTGCCAATAAATTGTGCATTAATAGGTTCTGAATTACGGTTTTCGATTGAAACAAATTGATACTCTGTAAATCTTTTTTTTATAGTATCCCACTGGGCTTGTGTCAGCGGTTTATATAAAACTGCTTTAGCGCAGGTTACACCAAAGAATTCGGTATCCCACTGAAGCTCAAAAAGCTTTGCTGCATTCTCTATACTTTCATATTTCATAAATTATTAAAGCCTCCTATGTCTATGCTCTGATGTTTGTACCAACCTTTGCGTCTCTCTCGACAATTCCCCTGTCTACGTAAATGTTTTTGCACCTCAGAACAGATACAACTGTTTTTAGAAAAATCTTTATGTCAAACCACAAGGATAAATTATCAATATAATAAATGTCATTTTGAATACGTTCTTTCCACCCTACCATATTCCTGTAATATGCCTGATTATATCCAGAAACACCCGGTCTTACTTCCAGCTTGCGTTCTTCGTTTCCCTTATATAGAATACGATGCTCCGGCAAATCCGGTCTGGGTCCAATAATTGACATATCGCCCTTAATAATATTTAGAAGCTGTGGGGTCTCATCAATGCTGGTATCACGTATAAACCTCCCTACTCTGGTCAACCTTGGATCATTCTCTGCATTAAATGTGGAACCGTCATGGTTTCTTATATCTGGCGCACCAATCTTCATTGAGCGGAATTTATACATTTTGAATACCTTACCATATCTTCCAATACGTGGAGCGATATAAAAAATTGAACCCTTGTCTTCAAAATATATGATTGGACTAATGATAATCAACAAAATTAGCCATAAAGGCAGCGCTACTAGTGCTAAAATTAAATCAAAGATTCTTTTGAAGAATTTTTTGTACATCTGCTCACCCTATCTGTTTCATATTTCTACAACTGCTTATAACTTCATCCACTGCTATCTTAAGCTTTTCACACACATACTTTACATCTTCAGTACTTAACAGTGTATGCAGCGGAAGAGTAATCTCATTAGCATACTGATTGTACGCGTTGGGATAAGCAGTAATGTCAAACCCCAATGCTTTGTATGCAGTAAACATAGGTAACGGTTTATAATGAACATTACATGCAATACCTGCCTCTGCCATCTTTATAATAATTTCATTTCTTTGTGCTTCACTAATTCCCGGTACTCTGGTCAAGTACAGGTGACCACTGGAAGAAAAGCTTTCATCATAATGCTGCAAGCTCTGAATACCAAACGGCAGCAGCTCTCTATCGTATATCTCAATAATACTTCTCCGTTTCTCTAAAAAACCATCATATCTATTTAGCTGAATTAGTCCAATCCCTGCTGAAAGATCGGTCATATTGCATTTATAAGCTGGATATACTATGTCATATTCCCATGCGCCTTTCTGTGTCTTGGTCAAAGCATCTTTGGATTGCCCATGCAAGCTATGCAGCATGAATTGGTTGTACAGCCACTCATCATCTAATCCTAAATCATTACGCCATACCACAGCCCCGCCTTCAGCCGTTGTCAAATTCTTTACTGCATGAAAAGAAAAACAAGTAAAGTCAGCAGCTTGTCCGCTCTTTTGGCCTTTGCTTTCAGCACCGAAACCATGAGCTGAATCAGCCATAACAATTACTCTATTAAATAACTTTTGAAATTCATTATTTGCTTTAAAGAGCTTCCTCTTATTCTCCACAATTTTATATATTGCTTCATAGTCGCACATCTTTCCGGCTATATCAACAGGAATTATAACCTTTGTTTTTTCAGTAATCGCATTAGCCAGCTTTGAATAATCCATTTCAAAAGATTCCGGAGCTACATCAACCAACACGATTTTTGCACCTATATGGTCTATAACAGAAGCAGAAGCCGTATAAGTATAGACTGTGGTAATTACTTCGTCCCCCGGACCTATATCTAAAATCCGTAATGTCAGCTCCATAGCAGCTGTTGCAGAATTGAGGCAGACCGCTTTTTTTACTCTGATATATTTAGCAATTCTCTGTTCAAAGAGCTTGGTTCTCGGTCCGGTGGTAATCCAACCGGACTTCATAGCTTGTATTACTTCGTCAATTTCTTCATCAGTAATATCCGGTGGAGAAAATGCTATATTCCTTATTTGATTTAATTTCAAAAGGATAACCTCCCTTTCGCCATCTATTAAGCATATTAGCTATTTTGAGCTGCAGCTTTATGCCCATATGTACTTACATATGTTGGCACAATCCGGGACATGCATTCCCTGACTGAAGCCGGATTATCCATGCTGTTTTCCAATGCTTTGATACGAAGGAGCACTTCCTGATAACTAAGGTCCAATGGCTGACCAATAAAAATCTTTTCATGTAAAGTCTGCTTAATACCTTCTTCTTCAAGCAGCAATTCTTCATAAAGCTTTTCTCCTGGTCGTAAGCCTGTAAATTCAATCTTTATATCCACATCAGGTTCAAGTCCGGATAGCCTTATTAAATCTCTTGCCAAATCAGCAATTTTTACCGGGTCCCCCATATCCAGAATAAAAATCTCTCCTCCCTTAGCCATAGCACCAGCCTGTATTACAAGCTGAGCAGCCTCCGGAATAGTCATAAAATAGCGTATGATATCGGGATGTGTAACAGTTACAGGACCTTCGTGTGCAATTTGTTTCTTAAAAAGTGGAATTACACTACCATTGCTTCCAAGCACATTTCCAAACCGGACAGCTACAAATTCTGTTCTGCAATGCTTGTCCATTGCCTGGATAATCATCTCAGCAAGCCGTTTTGTTGCTCCCATGATATTTGTGGGATTAACTGCCTTATCTGTTGAAATCAATACAAATTTTTTGACTCCATATTCATGTGCAAACTGCGCAGTATTAAGAGTTCCAAAGACGTTATTCTTAATCGCTTCTGAAGGATTATTCTCCATCAACGGTACATGTTTATGTGCTGCTGCATGAAAGACTACTCCTGGTCTGTATATACTAAAGACCTGCGCCAACCTTTTTTTATCTCTTACTGAGCCTATAAGAATTTCCAGATTTAATTTATTCTTATATGTATGTAATAGTTCATTTTGCAGGTCGTATGCATTGTTTTCATATATATCAAATATTACAAGCTTCCTTGGATTAAACTTTGCAATCTGCCGGCATAGCTCCGCTCCTATAGAGCCTCCGCCCCCCGTTACTAATACAACCTCGTTCTTGAGATACCCAGCAATTTCTTCATTGTTAAGCTTAACTTCATCCCGTCCAAGCAGGTCCTCAATACACACATCTCTCAAGTGCTTTACACTAACCTTTTCATTCAATATTTCATATACTCCCGGAAGCGTTTTTAACTTGCATTTTGTTTGCTTGCATATATTAAGTATTTCTGAAATTTCACTCTTTTTTGCCGAAGGAATTGCTATTATAATTTCATCTATCATATATTTCTCGGCTAACTCTTTTATTTTGAACCGGTTCCCCTTAATCGGTATACCATTAATACTGGAATAAAGCTTCCACTTATCATCATCAACAACTACTACAGGAACTGATTTAAGTTCAACATGATTCTTCATTTCCTTGATAACCATTGAACCTGCTTCACCTGCACCAATAACCATAATTCTCCGCATTCCTTCAGCACTGCTTTCCATACACCATTTCATTCTTCTGATTATACGGTAGCTAAGTCTTCCGGTACCTAGCATTAAGAAGGTTAAAAGCCATAAAATTATATAAACTGAACGTGGATACTTCATATTAAGAATACTGCCAAATACAATAATAGCTCCTATACCAGACAATGTAGCAAAAAATATCTTTATCAGTTCGCTTATGCTGGCATATCTCCAAAGACTTCTATATAAGCCAAATGCGTAATAAATTATGATATTTATAAAAGTCAGTATTAAAAATGAATGCAGAAAAATATTAAGATAAAAGATTGGTACTTTTCCGTCAAACCTTATAAAAAGCGAGCTATAAATCGCAATATTAAAAAGAATTATATCTAATATAATTAACATCATTTTTTTGCTGTAAGTAATCAAATAAATCACCTTTTAAGAAGTATTTACTTTAATAGACTTTTCTTCATGTTGCTCTGCCTAAAAATAATTTAACTTTGTTATATTAAGATACTTTTTCAGTAATTTCTGTGGTTGGAGTATTCTTTTCCCAATATTCTTTAAAAAGAGCAGCCACTAAGCCAATCAATAAACCTATTATCAACGCAGCAGCTAGATATAAGGCCATATTCATAGAATTCCCAGAATATACTGCGGGTGAAATACTGCTTACTGCCTTGTTGTTCAACTGGAAATCGTAATATTCTGCTACTGTATCATTCGTAAGTCTAATCCAGTTTTCAATCTTTGATTTTATATCCGGCAGCAGCCTTAATATATCCTCTACTGCAGCTTTTTTTAACTCTGGCGGTACATTATCCTTTTCAAGCCTTTGGATTTGCACTTTATAATACTCGGAATCATGCAGCCTGTTCTTTGAGTCCACACCAGCGGTAGAATACTTACCCACCAGCTCATCATAATAGTCGTTGGTTTTATCTACCTCTATTGAACTACTCGAATTTTCTCCCTGAGTTAGCCCCGGAACCAGAATAACATTTCTATCCTTCTGGTATTTATTCAACATGCTGCCGTATACATTTGATTCATCATTCCTTTTTGATGCCGCTAAGTTATTTACTTCAATTCTATATTGATATAATTTAATAAGCTTGTCCTTATCCTTGGTCAGATTATAAGAACCTATAGTAGCATCTATCCTATTCAAATCAACTTTCTCTATAACATTTACTGTCTCAATAATGTCACTAAAAGCAAGTCCTGTTTTCTTTGACCTGAAAATACTGGCTTCAGGCTCCTGATTTTTTCTTGATAGATAATTTTTAATAATATCTAATTGGTTCTGTAAAATCATTGATACTTCAGGGTAATCATAATCATTGTAATTTATATTCGTTATTACATTAGAAAGCACTTCTCTGTCCGAATAGCTGTAATAAAAATATTCCTTGTATTGCTTTACCACTTCATTCAATATTTTTTCTGCCAGTTTTTTATTAATACTGAACCTTCTATGCAAATCCAAAGCAATCATGTAAGTATTAGGATAATAGGTAAAATCCTGCAGCTCCTTAATATTTTGTTTTCTTGCTTCTTCCAAATCCTTGATTTTTTGCGTGATATCACCTGGTATAACAGGCTCAATATTCAGATTCTCAATAATTTTGCTTGAGGTTATCTTATACCTTTCCAAGTTCAATTCTTTAACAACCTTATCAATTACAGCAGGTGATTTAATTTTGCTGACATCAAAGCTTTTTCCATATGGGTCAACTCCCTTTTCAATACCATCAAAATTAAAGGAAATAATAGCACTTACCTTTCCTTTATAGGGCAGGAAAAAGCTACTGATTGCACCAACCATAATACATATAACAGCTATAACCGCTATCAACCGTTTATGTTTAATAATTGCTTCAATAAATTCCTTTAAGGATATCTGAAATCCCTGGTCATTGTTTTCTGCCTGCTTTAATATAACTTCTAGCTTTTCTTTTACTGGAGTGGTATCCATACTGAGTCCTCCCCATCAACAATTGGCAATAAAAACTTAACATCAACTTTTATAAGTTGTTTAATAATATCTTTTTAAGGCTTCTGGTAAATTCTCTCGATTATTTCTTTTTAAAATTAGGTAATTACTATATAATAGAAGGGTGCAATTGTTTTAGAGTCACCCGTAGTTAGCCGCGGGTGACTCTTTAAAACATTATTCTTATTACTTAACATTAAACATTCTTTGAATTACTGAAGCCGCTTCTGCTCGTGTTGTAATCCCATTTGGATCAAATACATTTCCAGGTTTTCCACTTATTATTCCATACTTCGAAACTAAATTTGCTGAATTCACAGCATATGATTGTAGTAAACCCTTATCGGTAAAATTCTTTAGATACATACCAGTATCTGCACTTATATCCTTATCTTTAACACTAACGAGAACTCTTGCAATCATTGAAGCCATTTCCTGCCTTGTAACGCTTTTATCAGGTGCAAATTTATCTACAGATATTCCTTTTACTATACCTGCTTTATATGCTGAACATACAACACTGTAATACCAGTCAGTGGCCTTTACATCACTAAATACATTCTTAGCAGATGCATCCTCCAGTTTGTATGCTCTAACTATTAGTGCGGCAAACTGTGCTCTGGTTAGCTTTCCAGCCGGCTCATATTTTCCTGCTTCCATACCAACGATAATACCTTTTGCTGCCATAGCTTCGATACTGTCTTTTGCCCATCCGTACTTATCCAGGTCATTAAAAACGATTTTATTTTCTTTAATAATATATTTGCTGAAATGCTTTGTATTAAACACAACTAATTTTGATGCTTCATTATAGGTACCTATAACATTTTCCAATTTACCTTTGTCATTTAAATAAAATACTGTTATAAGAGCTGGATTCTCCCCCTCTTTAAGCGTATACGGGATTGTTATTTCAACCGGTTTGCTAAAGTTTGAAATGGTTTTTTCTCCCGCTGATGCTTTGAACTCAAAGACATTATTGCTTCCGATTATAGCTCTCTGTTCTTCAGTAAGAGCGGTAGTATCAACCTTTGAAGCAGAAAGTGTAACCGCTCCTTTATCATTTCCTGTAATCGAATCAGGTGCTAACGCTATTTTAGCGATTCCCGTATCAATAGCTATCTTATCAATATTTTTTTCTGATGCAGCGGATAGTAATGAAGGTGGAAGTTGAACCGATGCTGTATTTATTGAAGTATCTGCTGTATTAACTTTAATTAAAAGTACCGATTCTATTTTTGTATCGGCTGAAGCTTTAACAAGTTCGTTATTTAATGTCGTAACTGTGTTTACAATTGTGTCAAGCTTGGCAATCAACTCACTTGCCGTTGAAGTATCAATAACAACTGCAGCTGTATCCGCTGATACCGTGGGTACAACTGTTTGCGTGTTGACTTTTTCCAGAACCGTATTTGCTGCATTTGCAAGCGCATTTGCTACAGTATCTATAGATAAACCTTCATCCTGCAGTTTTTTAATATCATCAACAGTATTTGAAATCAGGCTTTGCGCTTGTTCCATAGCCTTATTCGGATCAGTTTCATTAATAATGCTAGCTGTACCATTGATAACCTCATTTACCACATTGACTGGAGTAGTTGTAGGTGTCGTAGATTCCGTTGTACTACCACCACCGGTTGACCCTGTTCCGCCGCTGGGAGCTCTATAGAGCGGATATTCCGAGCTAATGTTTAAAATATTAATTATGTCAGTCTTGCTTATGCCTTCATATAAATCCAAATCATTATTTATTTTTCCTGCCAATGTATCAACTTTGCCATTTAAATCAGTAACTAATAAATTGAAAACATCTGTTTTCACGCCGAGTTTTGCTGCAAGGGCAGATGAAACGTCACCATTCCTGATAAATGCACCTGATTGATTTGAAGTTAAGATTGGAACTGTATACGGAAGAAGTGCAACATATACATCTCCTGCACTTTTACTTGCATATACATCACCGAATAACCATTGTTTGAATATGTCTCTATTTGCATATTCAGAATAGAAACCATAATAATAGACTATTGTGCTCTTATTGTTTATAAGTTTTTCAATAACAGCTTTAAGAGTATCTGATGATATCTTGTGATCACCCAGTGTCGATGAATTGCTGATAATATCATCCCAAGAAATTCCGGTGGTTGCACTTACAGCTGTTATATCCTCTTGTAACGTATTATAGACCGTTTCAACATCAACAGAAGTTCCGTTGACAAGCTCTTCAACAACATCATCCCATAAGTACTTCAATACCTGACCTTTTACCGCTGTAGTCAAACCATTAAGCCTCTCAAATATGTCCTTTGCATCTGTACCGCCTGCTAAAACAGATACTGGTATTAACTGAACAAACAAAAACATAAGTATTAACGTAATTGATATAACCTTTTTGAACATTAATTTGCCCCCTTTTGTATAGTTTATTTTAAGCATATATATGTGAAGTTTATAAATTATTTGTTTTTATAATCTTTTATTTTAAATACAGATTGTATAGGCAGGTTATAGATGTGACAAAATATACTATTTTTTGTAAAAATAATATTATTCAATATTTTTTTGCGTTTATTGCATTATAAATATAGCAAATTATTTTATTCTCTACAATCGGTATTGTTTGGCATTTTCGCATCAGGAAAGCTTCCTTGATATGGTCTGTTAGTGTCTCGAAAAATAGAAGGCCTGGGGGCAAACCTCTCAGACTATATGATTTAGGAAATACAAACCGTATAGCTCGTGCTAATGAATTGATTTTCCATTGATGAAGCTTGTGCCTAACTGCGTTTCTTAGCTTTTAAGCTGTATATCGTTTTTTACTCTGTTGATTGATATAGTATCTACAAATCTTTTCGCTATATTTTTTTCCACTTATTGACTTATCTGCTCGAAAATAATACAGTTAATTTACTTATACATTAAGTTTTTTATGTCATTTTATTTCTTGGCATGTTGTTAAAAGCTTTTTCAATATTATTTTAAGAAGAGGTGAGATATTAATAAAGATGTTTAACACAACTGCAAGTTTATTTTTCGGTCGTTTAAATGAAAGGAGGGAAATTTATGTCAGCAATACACGCATGGAATAGTACTCGGGAAGTCTATAAAGGAGAAGACTCTAATATTTATATCTGCCCCTACAAATCAAGAGATATCTTTTTTATTGATGTTCGTCTGACACCACTATATTGCACAAACTGCAATAAGCAATTGGACGGATTTTACATCATTGCCGGCTCTCGATATGGACAAATTGGTTCGGTCGACTGCTGCTACTGTGGAACACCAATATGCTGCGGTGATAATGATCATTATGTAGAAAGATTATATATCTCATCAGGAAATTATGCTTACAGAGAAGAGGCTGAGCTAATATTGGAGTATAAAATCTTGTACAGATTGGATAAGCAAATTTGGGATGCTGTAAAGCAAAAAACTGCGGCAATAGAAAAGCCCGGCTATGATATCATTGAACGGCATGGAGAATTAGAGCTTTCAGACGTTATTGATGAATACAACCGGATCAACAATACCTCTATAACCGTTAGGGAATTTATTTCTGAAAAAAATAAAAGATTTCAAAAAAACCAAGGAAGAGAACTGAAATACAATCCTTTGATTCGAGTGGATGAAATTTTTCTTATTCAGGAAAAATTTCGTAAAGCTTTCAAAGGAAGAGTGCCTCTATCCCACGTTGTTGATGAGATTTGCAATGAATATGCTATTGATTTAGCCAATGTCGAAATTAACCCAGCTTTGCTTGATGAAAAAATTAAAGTTTTCCCGGAAATAATCGTCAAATGGTTCAAACTATTAACTGTCTTGGGTATAGAATAAAATAAAAAGCTATCCTAGCATAATTAATTTTATACAAGCTGGCATCGTTTTTCTACGATGTCAGTTTTGTTTTGATAAACCTTTTTTTATTAACTTCAATGTACTCTCCACAATATTATCCTTTTTATCTTCAAAGTTAAATTTAGTTATTCCAATATTCTCTACTACTTTCATTTTTAAGAACTTTGCCAAAAGGTTCATAGAGTTCAAACAATTCTCTGTACCACTGCCACTTCCTCCAGCTGTAGCTATACAAAGCATTGGTTTACCTATTAATGATGCGTTCTCATTAAATGCTTCACATCTCTTAAATCTATCAAAAAAAGTCTTAGCCACCTCGCTCATCTCGTGAAAATATACTGGTGAAATCAGAATAATACCATCATAGCCATTTATTTTTTCTTGTAATAATTGAAATTCATCATCCATCCTACATTTACTTTGTTCCAAGCAAGTTCCCCAACCTCTTGGTCCACATGCTTCACATCTTTTGATGTTATAATTGTTCAAACAAATGATTTCAACTTCCTGCTCTTGATCATTTAATGCTTTAGCACATATATCTACACAATCATTTGTTAATCCAACTTTATTTGGACTTGCACTAATTACTATTACTTTCATATCAAACTCCTTTGCTAATAAATAAGAATATATTAAATATTATAATTTTACTGATTTACTAAATCAATCTACTTTAATCATTGTATATAAATTATAACGCGAAAGTGCCTACAAATTCCGATTACTCCTTTAATCTATTGACTTATACCACCGCTCATATAGCAAATCTGCCTGTTTTTTCATTTCTTCATATTCATTATAAGATTCAAGCAAGTTTTCAGAATGGTTCTGCTCCTTTAGCATCTTTTGTTCAATTATTTGCAGTTCTCTTTCAATTGAATAAATCTCCTTTTCAATCTCTGACTGACTTCTGTCATCCAGTCTATCCTCCCTTACCTTCTTTTCAGCTTTCATATTCACATTTGGCTGCAACTTAGTTTTAGTTAATGCTTTTTTAACCTCTCTTGATTTTATCTCCCTATAATTGTTATAGTCACAGGCATAGTCATTTACTTCACCATTTTCAAGCTCTAAAATCCTGGTTGCAAACTTATTTATAAAATACCTATCATGAGAAACAAAAACTAAAGTCCCACCAAAATTCTGTATTGCATTTTCCAGCCATTCGCGTGATTGAATATCCAAGTGATTTGTAGGCTCATCAAGCAATAGTAGATTCACCTTTTGCTGCATTAATATACAGATTTTAAGCCTTATTCTCTCGCCACCTGAAATATTTGAAACTGACTTATGCCAATCCTGTTTAGGAAAACCGTATTTTACTAAAAGAGGCATTGCATCAACCTCAGATATTTTGAGTTCCTGTTTTACAGTTTCAAGCAGACTCCAACATGGATTTTCAAAAGCAATTACTTGTGGAAGATATGCTGCTGCAACACTTTCACCAAACCTTGTACTTCCTTCATCTAGCTTGATTTCACCAATCAACGCTTTTATTAATGTAGATTTACCTGCACCATTATCTCCTACAACAGCTGCGCATTCTCCTTTTCTTATAATAATATTAACGTTTTTAAAAATTTCTTTATCATCAAATCTTTTTGCTGCGTTTTCAAATATTACTACATCCTGACTCGAGAAGTCAGATTTCAGAAACTGTGAATTTATTGTCTTGTTATCACCTGGCTTCGGCTGCTTTTTCATTTCTTTAACAACAGTTTGCAGTTTCCATGCGGTATGATGGTAGGCTATCTCATCTGCACGATTTCCCCAGGCATGAAGCCTTTTAACCTCAGCTTCCAGTTTCCTTATATTTTGTCTATGCAGCTGATATTCTGATTGCTGATTCTTAATAATTTCTGCTTTCTCTTTTTGATAACTTGTGTAATTTCCATTGAACGTCGTGGCTTTTCCATCCTCTATTTCAATAATTTTGCCCACAACTCTATCTAAAAAAAACCGATCATGGGAAATAATCAGAATAGTCCCATGATATTCTTTCAAAAAGACTTCCAGCCACTCTATAGAGCTAACATCCAAGTGATTCGTAGGCTCATCAAGAAGCAGAATATCCGGGGCCTGGAGTACCGCTCTTGCAAGCATTACTCTGGTTTGTTCTCCTCCACTTAGATTAGAAAAGTTTTCGTTTATTACTTCATCAGAGATTTTCAATCCTATACAGGCTCGAGATATCTTTTCATCAATTTCATATCCCCCCTGAAGTTGATACGTCTCCTGTAAATCCCCATATCTTTTCAGAAGTTCTTCTGTAGGAGGGCATATCCGCATAGCATCTTCAATTTCAGACATTTTTTCTTTAACGATATTTACCTCTTTAAAAGCAGAATTCATAATCTGCCTTACAGTATTATCAGCTTGAAAATCAGGTATTTGTTCTACCATACCCAATGTAGAATTTTTAGTTATGAAAAGCTCGCCTGCATCTTGTTTTTCTGTTCCTGATAAAATATTAAACAGTGTTGTTTTACCACATCCATTCCGTCCAACAAATGCAACCCTTTCAGCTTTCTGCACTTCAAACGAAACGCCTTTTAGAACATGGTTTGAACCATGATATTTTTCCAGATTTTTAACTTCAATTTCTATCATAAATACTCCTCCTCGTAGTCAGAAGACAACTTCATTTCCGAGGATTTGCATTTCAAGGCTCACAAGAGACTCATTCCGGTAATATAGAATTTAATAAGTTTGCAGAAAAACAAAAACCTGGGAAATGAACATCTCCCAAGTCTTATTATTATCTTTTTATATTAGGTAATGATGATTCATTTACTCCGGTAAACAGTATTGAATTTTGGACAGACTCCTCCCTTTGAATCCATTAAGGATGCTGAGATATTGCCAACATAGTTTTCAAGTCTTCCAAGTATATTGTTTACCACAGTCACAATGTTCATCATTTCACCTCCTATTTTTTAGTAATTTTATTCTATCATAGTATTTTACTAGCTTCAAGAATAATTTTGGCTTTGTTTGGCTCTTATGTATAGGTTTAAAATCAAATTCATTCTTCCAAATTATAGATTTTTTTCAAAGTATATGATAAAATCGAAGGAAAAGAAAAACTTAAAAGGAGTGTATGGAATGGGAAAATTCTCATCTGAGTCAAAAGAGCTGTTCAGGGTTTGGAAACGAGCAATCAAAAGGGCGCCATTGCCTACTGATGCGGAAGAAGCAAATAAAGAATGGTGGTCACTCCGCCGAATCGATTATATGCTAGGTTTAATCACCATAGCTATCGGCACAATTATGTGCTTCACTGTCGCATTTTTTTGCAAATATTGTGAAGTCAAATATGTTTGGATAGCTATTGCAGCTTTCGTTGTAATCAGCATAATAGTTAGTTGTATTATGTGGCTTATTACATGGCCAAGACAGCTTAAATTAAACGACATAATTTTCCCCAACTAATATATATGGACTGCTTTCGGGCGGTCCTTATATATTTCTCCTCAATATTTCTATGAAATATCTCTAAATTGATAAATCTTACGTTATTTAATATAAAAACTATAGTAATTGGACAAACCCTCTTTTGAATAAGTATGTGCCGCTTAAATGTTATACTTTTCCCATAAGCGTCAATAATATAAGAACTGCATTCAATCCTACGATCATCCCTGTTATAAACCATCCTACCACATTAGTAATCCGGCTGTTCACTAATCCCCCCATCAAATCCTTTCTGCTGGTTATAACCAGCATCGGAATAATCGCCATAGGCAGTACAAAGCTAAGCACAACCTGACTGAATACAAGTGCCTGCATTGGATTGATTCCCAATAAAATAATCAACATTCCTGGAACCATTGTAACAATTCTAGTCATATTATCCGATATATTAAGTCCTACAAAGCCCTGCATGATTGTCTGTCCTGCCATTGTTCCAACTGCTGATGAGGATAACCCTGATGCCAATAACGCTATTCCGAATGCACCACTTGAGAATGTTCCCAATAATGGAGACAGAGATTTATGCGCCTGTTCGATTGTATCAACCACAATACCGTTTTTAAAGAATACTGCAGCTGAAACAATAACCATTGCAGCATTAACGATAAAAGATATGTTCATTGCTATGAGAATATCTATTTTTTCCATACGCAAATGCTTTTTCTTACCATCCTCGGTTGAATCTCCATTTCTGCATTGCACAAGCTGCGAATGCAAGTAAATAACATGCGGCATTACTGTGGCACCAAGCATCCCAACTGCAATAAGTACTGCTTCGCCATTAGGAAGTGACGGTATAAGCATATGTAATCCTGCACATGACCAATCAGGCTTAGCTAAAAACAATTCAACAGCATATGATGCAGCAATAATCGCTACCAGAAAAGATATAATAATTTCAACCGTTCTCTGTCCATACTTTCCTGCATAAACAATAAAGAATGTCAGTATAACTGTTATCAAGCCCGCATAAGCCATAGGAATATTAAATAATAAATATAGTCCTAGTGTTCCGCCCAGAAATTCAGCCAAATCCGTAGCCATTGCTGCCAATTCTGCAACCATCAGAAAAATCCAATTGGTCTTTCGCGAGAACACTTTCCCGCACATCTGAGGAAGGTTGTATCCAGTTGCAATTCCCAACTTTGCCGAAAGGGATTGCAGGAATATTGCCATCAGGTTGCTCCATAGGATAACCCAAATTAAGTTATAACTAAATTTTGAACCTCCGCTGATATTTGTTGCAAAATTGCCGGGGTAAAATACCTCGCTAGGAACACGAGAAGTGACTACCTGCCGAAACAGGCTTGTACCAAGGGTTACAAGCCTGTTAAATTTTTGAAAAATAGCTCGAAAAATAGGGCTGAAATTTTTTACAGAATAGTTGAGATTTTTGGGCTTATTTTTACTTATAAATGTGTCATCAAAATGGGGTTATCCTTTTCAGAATAACCCCCTCTCTTTCAGACTTGTATAACTTCCACTGTCACCTATAATTATATGATCTAGAACTTTTATTCCTAGAAGTTTACCCCCATCATTCAAGCTCTTAGTTAACTCAATGTCATCCCTGCTTGGCTGTACTTCCCCACTTGGATGATTGTGAAACAGTATTATTGAAGCTGCATTGTTTAAAAGAGCTTGCTGGAATACCTCTCTCGCTTGAACTACTGTCTGGTTCAGCCCTCCAACTGCAATTATATGCAGCCCAGCAATCTTATTCTTTGAAGTCACTGGTATCTTGTCCAGCAGGTGCTTCTGTGCAAGTATCAGCTTTGCATTGGAATCCTCTATCATGTAT
>JBLMYQ010000057.1:0-20113 GCA_050258375.1 Deltaproteobacteria bacterium
ATTATTTTGGAGCCGAAGATTCTCAGTGTTGATATAGATGTTTCACATGAACATATAATCCTTATAAATAACAGTCAGGATTTTCTTAAATACCAGCATAATATCATGGACAACCGGTGCATATCGTTTTTTTGGCCTTGCGACCAAAATGGCGTAATCGGCTCACGAATTTCAATCACTACCGAAAAGGAAAAAACCTTTGTTATAGATTTGGATAAAATAGATATTGGTCTAATGAATGCATTATTAAAAAACCCGAGACCAATAAAGGTATTTTATGATGCAAAACCAATAATCATATGGTGTATTAAAAACAACCTTAAAATAAGCCATATATTTGATATCACTACAGCATTAAACATTCTTTCTGATGGTCTAACTATAGATAACTCTTTAAAAAGTATAATCAAACGGTTTGCAAATCAAGATATAAATTCTGAAGATATAAGCTTTCAAGACTTTGTTTCCATAGGAAAATTTATCTTCCTATTAAGGAAAAAGCTTGTAGATTGTATACAGGAGCTAAATTTAATAAAAATTTTAAATTTTGAACAAAATCTGTTATACGCAATTGCTCAATCAGAATCAGATGGCATGCCATACAATGGCAATTGTTCAAAGCCAATGTCCAAGAATGTATGGGAATTAGTTGAATCGAAATATGGAATTACATCTAAAAAAGAGTTGGCAGGTGCAGGTATTCTTTTCTTAAACAAAGCTTACCTTACCGATAAGAAAAACCTTCTTGAGGTTTATGAATATGCTTCTTTAGAAAGTGCAGAAAGGACAATTAAAAATTTCGATTCCAAGTTTGTAAGAGAAGAGCGCATTTACAGCTCGTTAAACTATGGTCCGTCAGGGGGTATTATGACAAAGGATTATTCCTTCGATGGAGAAGGTCTTTATCCCTTTATATCACCAGATAAGGACAGCTGCCTTGTTGAAGGCAAATACAAAAACCTTGAGGTACGGGTTGTAGCAAAGCTTTTAAATAACCGCAAGCTTATAGCCTCTTTTTCTGCCGAAGGAGGACCTTTTTCATATTTTGCAGGTCCCCTATTTGACAAAGCACCTGAAGATATTACTATTGACGAAAAATTCAAGACCAAAATGATTTTTGAAATAGTAATCAGAAATCTTGGTGAAAGGGAAACCCTTTACTACGCTTGGAATACCTCAAAATCATTCCTGGCGGAAGAAGAAATAATCAGCTTAAAAGAGAAGTTTAAAAAGGTCCATCCGGATTTGACCCGTCTTATCAAAGATACTCAGAAGCAGGCTGAAAAGGACGGCTATGTAGCTTCTTCCCTTGGAAGAGTCACAATACTGAATAATAAAAGCAAAGCTTTCTTTACAAAAGTAGAAATGTATATGCATGAGATATTTAAAAAAGCACTCAGCTTATCCTTTGATGATTTTGAAGCCTATAATACAGATTTCACAAATAAGATCAGGCTTTGCACCATATATGACCATATAATTACCCTTGAATGCAATAAGAAAATTGTAAATATTGCAATCGATATGCTTACAAGGAATATGACAACAACTGCAGCCAAAATGCTTATGGGAATACCTGTTCTGTTGAAGGTAAATGCCGTAGAGCAGTGGGAAGCATAGGATTTTTGCTTAAAAAAAGCCTTTTTACATATTTAAATCTATGTTATAATTAATCTAATAGGTTTACTATTTGATAATTTGGTTTAGAGCCTGTCATAATTCACATCTTTATTTAAAAGAAAGGGTTTTGAACAATGACATTCTCAACTATTGATATTGTAAATTATTCTTTAATTGGCATTATTGTTCTGCTTTTAACTATAATTATTGTATTTGTATTAAGATATCTATTCAAAAAGGATTCCCCTCCAAGTGCCGTAGTAGGAATTAAAGAAAGAAACAGTAATTTGAACCTTTCAAATTCTGCGAAAAAAAAGAAAAAAGGCAAAGAGGCTCAGCCGGAAGAGGAAGTTGATCCAAAGATTTTCTCTGGAGAGGCTTTACTTGATTTTGACAAAATATACAAAGGCATGGTTATGAAAAATGATGGTTCATTATTTTCTATGGTGCTTCAATGCCGTGGAATCAATTTTGACCTAATGTCTGAGGAAGAAAGAATAGTATTCAACAAAAGATTGCTTGGATTCTTCAATAACCTGACGTTTCCTATGCAAATCCATACCCAGACACGGGTATTAAAACTTAATACAAGCTTTAATAATTTTTCTCAAAGGCGTTTGAATTTGGCAAATGAGTTAAAAACTATTGTTGCAAAATTCAATGATACTCATTTAAATCAGCCTGATAATAAAACATTGAAAAATGAATTAGCAAAAAAAATATTAAAGAAGCAAAAGCTGTATAACTATTTGAAGAATTTTGAACAAGAGCTTACCTATTTGACTACTAATAATTTTATTATTCAAAGTAATTATTATGTAATTCTTTCATGTTCATCAGAGCAAGAGCCTAAAAAGCCCGGTAAGCCTGTAAGCTCTGAGGCTGTTGATATTGCTTACAATGAATTGGCTTCCAGAAGCAAGCAGGTCTCTGAGGCATTTACCTCTTGCGGAATCGAAACTACTATTTTGAATTCATTTCAGTTATCCCAGCTTTTATATTCTACCTTTAATCAGGGAGAGGAAAACTTCTCTAAAATCAATGAGCTAAGAGAAGCCGGATTTTTCAATTGATTCTTACCTGTAATTTTTTTTAATGGAGGTTGTTTATGTCTTCCAAAAAAAATTCTAAAAATAATACTAATCAAGCAGTGCTTGAAGATTCCAATCAATATCCATACACAAAAAACAAACCATTTTCAATTAACTTGAAGAATTTGATTTGTCCTTTCAAGTTTGAACAAAAAGACCTTAACTATTTTACACTTATGACAAAAGTGCCTAAATTTGTAAGAACCTTTTTTGTAGGAACTGTTCCAAGATTTTTCAAGTTCGGCGAATCATTGCGTTCACTGCATCAATTTGGCAACAGCAATACTTCCATATATATAACCCCAATCAAAGAAAGTGTATCTCAAAGCAATCTGAATGAAATCATTGCGAATTTGGAAACCGAAAGAATTGAAACCTCTAAAAAAGGCAATGCTCAGAAAGAAATGGTATTAATAGATAAAAAAACAGAAGCCGAATTTTTGAGGGATGAGATTGCAACAAGCCTCAATAAGCTTTTTGAGGTTTCGATTTTTACTACAATCTTTGCCGACTCTATAGAACACTTGAACATTCTGTCTGACCATTTAGGCTCTGAAACCTCAAAAGAGCTTATAAGCATCAAATCAGCATGGTCACAGCAAGATAGGGCTTTTATTGCAAATACTCCTTGTGGGAATAATACTCTTCCGCAAAACAATACCTTTGACACATATTCTCTTTCGGCACTTGTTCCGTTTATATCTACCGATATAAACCATACTACCGGAATACCTTTTGGTGTAAATAACAAATCGAATTTCCCTATATTTCTGGATACATTTTATACTACATTCACCAACTATAATTTTTTGGTGCTAGGTAATGAAAGCTCTGCAAAACACTATGCCATCCAGTTGCTTTCTCTAAGGTCATATGCACTTGCAGGTATTCAAAGTGCTGCAATCGATTTAAACGGTAATTATTCAAGAATATCTGAATCCCTGGATGGTTACAACATAAACATTGGCAGCTTCTCTAAATATATAATAAATCCCTTTGATATTGAAATAGAAACCATTAAGGACGAGATAACAGGAAGAGAAATAAATACACTTAACCTTAATAAAAAAATTGAAGATGTTACAAACATTCTTGCTACCATGTCAAGAGGCTCCATAAACAGTCAGTATGTCAATGAAGTTACAATTAAAATAATTCAGGATACAGTAGCTGAAGAATACAGCGACCTTGGCATTACAAACAATCCCGATACTATTTTCAGTTCAACCGGTGCAAATCTGGTAGGAACAAAGATATTGAGAAACACCAAGCTTATGCCCACTATAGGCTCCTGGTATAAAAGACTTTGCAGAAAAGCAGAAATGAACATAAGCATTGAACAAAAATATCACTATGAATATCTTGTAAAATATATGCGCGATTATATAAAAGAATTGGATGGGTCAATATCATACTATGATGGGCAAACCAACTTAGATATAAAATCAGATATTCCTTTTATAAGCTTTAATCTTTCAAAATCAAATAATGATTTTGAGAAGCTTCTAGGTCAGCAGATTCTTCTTGCATGGCTGTGGGAAAAATACTGCAAGACAAACAGCGAAGATAAAATTAAAGCTTCGAAAAAGCGTATAATATTGGATGAAGCTTGGCGGCTGCTGCCTTATTCTGAAGCATCAGATTTTGCAGCAAGTATGTTTTTACGCTTACCAATTAAAAATATATCTTTTATTGTAATATCAGAAATGGGTGAGTTTCAGGTTGAAAATGAAAAATTCCAGAAAATTTTAAAGGACACAAGCATAAAGCTTTTATTTAAGCAAGATGAAACCCATATAGAATCGTTAAATAGATTTTTCGGATTAACAAATGGAGAAATAAAATATTTAAAGAAATGCTTTAAAAGTGAAGGAATACTTCAAATAGGAACCAACAGTGTTCAGATATATTTTCCGGCATCTGAGCTTGAAGCTGATTATATTGATGTAAGCAATCTGGGATTTGTTCCAGTAAGTGAAATGGAAGAAATTGATGAAACCATTGAAATAAAAACAAGTTAAAATTTTTTTAATTAATTGCGGTAAAGAAAAAATCTTTTTCTCTTACTACTTCTTCTATTTTAAAGCTAGAATTAATATTATTATAAAATAGTATTAATTTTTTTGCTTTTTTCTTGTTTCTTATTTTTAACACGAACACTCCGGGACTCTTTTATTTATCCCTCAATGGCTTAGGAAATAAAATAAATTCATTTCCTTGTAAGGTATAGCAATTGCTGCAGCCTTTGCTTGTTCATATATGGTTATTTATTAAAAAAAATTCTTCTACCTTATATTATATTATTATTGATTATATCTGTCAATTCTTTCCGAGATTGAAAAAAAGAAAAAGCCGGGAAATTTGTATTCCCAGCTCCATCTTTTAGCTTAGAAAGCAGTTGTTTACTACTGCCCAAATGACAGCAGTAAAAATTCCAATTGCAACGCTCCACCAGAAGCATTCATTTTTTGCTCTGATCATGTCACTCCTTGTCGGGTATTTCTTGGCTTCGATTATAAAGCCGCCAATCATCAGTGCAATAAACCAAGCGATGGCGCCTGGAACTACGTAGAGCAGCAAGAATGCTACTCCATAGCAGAAGCCTTCCAATAAGCCAAAAAAGACTATAAAGATTAGAACCCCGAGCTTAAATCCACTTTCTCCGAACACTTTCCATTCCTCCTTTATTTTTTCCGTCCCATTCAAACCAATAATTGGTTCGAATAATGATCATTGTAAAATAAGAATCCCTTTGGGGCTATTAATCTTTTAAAGAACGAATCGCCCCTTTAAAATAAATAAAATAAGTGGAGTTATATAATTTAATTTTATCATAAAATCATGTTGAAAATCAATTAAAACTTGGTTAAAAATCTGGTCAAAAAGCTAATTTGACAGGCAATTCGGTGTTTGCTAAAATATTAGTAGATGTATTATGAAAGGTGGATTTTCTTATGGGTTTTTTGAGGAATATCGGAGGCAGCTTTATAAGAGCCATGTCTTCTCCAGATACCGGAGCCAACCAAAATGGCGGCAGCAGTTATGATAATAACAATAATAAAAAGGAAGAACTTGTATCCAACTGTATGGATTGTTCAATCAAGACTTACAACTACTCACACCAGGTCCCTTGCTATGCTTGCAAGAAGAACGATTGTATTGAAAGAGGGAGAAAGCAAAACTGCATTCCTAAAGACTCATATATATGCGTTCACTATAGGGGAGTAATTGAAAGCAGAACAACCGGTATGTATGCAGCAACAGCACGCTGCCCTTATGGGAAGAAATAGGCACAAAATAAACACGTGGTACCACGTGTTTATTTTGTGCCTATTTCTTTATTTCAATCTCAGCAGTCCTTACTTCATTTCCCACCTTTATGTTGTTGAAGCTTAAGCCTTTTATCTCTCTTTCTGCAATTACATTAAACTGTACTTCAAACTTTTGTGTCGTGTTCGGCTTTATTACAAAGTTCTGTTTCTTAAATACTTCATTTTCTACTTGAATACCTTCTTGCCCTGATTCTGCAGGACCTGGTACATATGAAAGCAATATATTTTTTTTGCCTTCCTCCGTATTGTTATTTACAATAGATATATCCTGCTGCTCGCCATTAAACACATCCATATCTATGACTGTCATATTATAAAGTCTTTTTATATCAGTTACATTTATTTTTACATTACCTGCATTGCTACTTAAATTTACTTTTTCAGAGCTTACAAACCCATGCAGAGATAATTTGTATTGATTTTTATCAATCAAATTTACTGTGACAAAATCCTCAACTACTTTTTTGGTTTTTGGATCATATTCACCTTCCTCATAATCTCTTATTCTTAATTTGCATATGTATTTATTATTACCAATATTATCATAATATAGCATCGATACATCTTTACCTTGCTCGCTAATTAATGACTCCTTACAATATTCTTTAAACTTTTGGATATCAGGATAAGCCTCTTTTTTAAAATCCTCTTCCAACATATTATACGCTTCTTCAAATTTATTACTATTTATCAAGCTGTAGAAATTATTTATTTTTATTGTTAGCTGAATTTTATCCGGAACATAAGCCACCTTATTTTTAGAGATTTCTTCAATATTTTTTTTATAAATTTCTGCTTTAACTTGTCCCTCTTTTTTCTTTTGTTCCATACTTATTTTTCCGGTGATTTTTACTGTAATTTCGATAAATAGTGTAATGACAACAATACTGAGTAGAAAAAATAACACTATCTTTGGTGCTTTGCCCATTTATTAACGCTCCCTTTCTATTTTTCATTCATGCAATTAAGGCAAATATTTTTGAGGATCAGTTGTATTACCATTATTATAAACTTCGAAGTGCAGATGTGCTCCTGTCCAGAAGCTTCCTCCTTCAGCCTTGGTACCAGCAATATAACCGATTACTTGCCCTGCCGTAACCTTATCTCCAACTGAAACCGTAATATTCGGTCTTAAATGTACATATCTAGTTGCCACATTGCCACCATGCTCTATCTTGATTGTCGTACCAACCGTAGAAGTATTTAACTGCACAGCACTTACATATCCATCTGCCGTTGCTAGTACCCTGGCATCCCCCGGAGCCCCAATATCAATACCAGTATGCATTTTGTATTCCCCTGTAGTTGGATGCACTCTCATCCCATATTTGGAGGTAACAGTGCGATACTGCGTCTCAAGTGGCCACCCCCCAGCCTGAATAACCATATCTGTTCCCTCTTGTATAAGTTGGTTTTCATTCATAATTTGTATTACTTGATCAGCATATCCTGAATCCGGACAATACATATGCCCCGGCACTGAATTAAGTGCATATATATAAGCTTCTGCTCCACCTGTTGCAGCCGCTTGAACGGCATATGGATATTCACCTGTTATTAATTTTATATAATCGTAAAACCATTCTATATCAGTATTATATTTTCTGAATTTTCTTGTTACTCCATCTCCACCTACTACCTCAAGACAACCCGCAGGACCTGTACCTGTTATCCCACTAAGGTTGTGATATTTTACTGCTAAGCCGCTTTCACCCCAAGCTGATTCATAAATCATTTGTGCTACAACTGCCGCTGCAGGTAGCCCATTTTTAGCGCATTCAGAATTTATTAATTCTACATTAAGACCATTAGGATCTTGCAGCATCTTTGTTATTGCCCTTCCCGACCAATGATCAATCAAGTACTGAATATTTGCAACAAACCCCCCAAAACCACTTCCGCCATACATTGATGAACCCAAAGATAAATCGAATATCCTTGCAAGCTCATATCTGGCATTTAAAAACTCAGGAGCATATTGGGATAAATACAATGCATGCTCAACATCATACTTGTCAATTTTATATTCTTCCTCTAAGAGCTTTCGTACCTTTTCCTTTTTATCTTTCAGTTCAGGCTTTTTATCCGGAATCGAAACTATTTCTTCATAATGGCATGTGGTTGTAGTAACATTGCCTGACTTCGTTGATTTTTCTTCCTTTGACCCGGAAATTATTTGTCCGACAGTCATCAACCCATCATATGGAACAGGAACAACATCAATAGTAGTGTCACTGTTATCAGAGCCGGAGGGACAGGAGCTATCAGTAGCTACCCTTGTGTAATCATAAACCAATTTCTCAGCCATAGGTATGCTTTGTGTTTTAGACCAGTCATCATACCATTCAAGGGTATACATTGGCTTGAATTCCTGTGTACTCCAACTATCAGATGATGACCCAGGATCATCCTCGTCCTTGGGGGGCCACCACGAATACCTTGTAGCCCTGGTACCTTTTTCTGTCATATGCCTTATTACTTCAAATTTGGGCTTAAACTCAGGTATTGCCCTCTTTATGAATTTCTCTTTTATTGATTTGTAAACCTCTTCGGGGTCTGCATTCGGGTCTTCCAAATCCTTGAAGTCTTCAAATTCATCTTCATCTATTGCCTTGTCAATAAGGTAAAGAAGCTCCCATTGAAGAGCATGAGGCTCTATTTGCTTGAACAGTTCATCCTTTCTGATATCAGCCTCTGTGCAATCCTCTATTGAAGTACCACTCTTTGAAGAAATGACCAGCTTCTTTTCATTCAGGTCTTTTATTCTATCCTCATTTACAAATACTTGTTCCTTAACATCTTCAATATAATCTCTTAGCTCTTGTATTTTTTTTGCAAGCTCTGAACGGGTTAAATACTTTGCAATTACAGTATCTTCAATAATAGCTTTTTGCTTTTTAATTCTTTTTAATTCGTCTTTATCCGCCTGAGAAGTACTATTTTCTAATTTTTGTATCTTTTGCTTAAATACTGCAACGATTTGTGAACGATTATCTTCCAGCATAGCATCTTCTGATAAAATTGCAGCAGCAATTGCATCGGTTTTACCAAAATCGTAATCATGATTTTTAAAATTCAATCTACTGGTTGATGGTTCAGGGCTTGGCTCTTCATCCTTAAAAAACTTAAGAAATTTTGTAAAGATATTTCCCTGCTGTTTTTCCTGCTTTTCCATGGCCTTTAAAGTAGAATCTCTTTCAGCCTGCAGATATGCTTTTATTCTTTTTCTTTCCTCATCAGTACTAACCTCTTTAAAATTTTGGTCTCTTTCCTTATTATCCTCTTCAAGCTTTTTCTTTTCTTCCTCTGTCAAATCATCTTCAAATGGCAATTGCCCGGTGAATATTATTCCATCAGGCTCTCTAACCAGCTTTTCAAAATCTTGTTTGCTTATTCCGCCTACTGTTGTATAGCCTCTAGAGCTGTAATCCGAATTCTCGGCAGATTTGCAATAGTCTTCAATAAGATTTCCCCACACAGTATATGCATATGCCTTTTGTGTTTCAATAGAAAAAAACACTATAACCAAGGCAATTATAACAATAAGAATTATAATTATTACAGGTGTTCCCAATGATGCAACTGCTCCAGCCGCAGCTTTTGCAATTGCTTTGCCACCCATCTTGAGCCCTTGACTTAAAGCCTTACCTCCATTAGAAGCCATTCTGGCTCCTTTTTGAGCCAGCTTTTTACCTCCTGATACAGCCTTCTGCCCAAGTCCTTTTGCATAGCTTCCTGCATTGCTTCGCCCAGGTTTATCTTCTTTTTTCCCTGAGTCATCCTTTTTATTATCTTCGCTTTGCTCTTTATCTTTATCTTCGCTCTTGCCTCTATCGTCACCCTTATCTTTGTTTTTACCTTCGCCTTCGTCCTTGCCTTTATCTCCATCTTTATTTTCATCTTTTTTTTCGTCTTTGTCTTTATCTTCGTCTTTGCTGCCATTATCTTTACCATTGGGCTGCCTGCCAAAATTGTCCATCAGCATATTTCCGGCGCCTCTGAACACATTATTGGCAAAGTTTTCAGCTTCATTCCCCATATCCATTCCAGCTGATTCATTTGAACCATGCCGTCTTTGGGAACCGGCCCCTTCTGAGTCTTCCGGCTCGTCCAATGCTGTTCCTATTCCATTTTCTTCATTTTCATCCATATGTATCACTTCCCCAATCTAATCTGTATAAATCCCTAGCTTGTATATTCAGCACTATATATCTTGGTATTTGGACGTTCTTTTGTTCCGCTGGTTGCAAAATACTTATTTGCCATTCCACCGGCAATTCTTGTACCTTGATTATTAAGCCTATTTGTTGTTGTTCTTTTATTTGCATTAAGATTAGATAATTTTGAACTAAGGACGTCAAGGTCTGCTATTGCTTTATCAGCGTTAATAGCCGGATCTATCTTTGCTTGTTCTTTTACTTTTTTCTTTGCCAATGCCAGCCCATTTTTATTCGAAAGGTCTAGCGCCGCTCCTTTCTCATCTACAAATGCATCTCGATTTCCGCCGAAATAATCATAGGAAAGTTGCTTTGTTTGCTCTTCAAGCAAGGTACTTTGATCGTTATACTGTGCATCGACTCTAGCCTTTATATTTCCAGCACTCATCTCCATCTGATTATTCATAATATTACCGTACTGGTCAGTACTGAATGTATAGCTATAATCCGCATCATTTAAAGTACCATCATCTTTATATGCGCTTGTTGAAGTATATTTTGAATTATCACGTTCCTCTTCATATAGAACTTTTCCATTATTATCTTTAAATACGGTTCTATCTGAGTAGACATCTGCCTTCATCTCTTTTTTATTGCTAAACTTAGCCTTGGAAACCGCACCATAATAAGCTCCTGCAGCAATGCCTGCCCCTAGAGAAGTTCCTGTTTTAGCTAATCCTCCTCCTATTTCAGACCCTAAAAAGCCTGCCGCCATGATTTTCCCCGGATCCTGTCCTGTAACCGCCATGCCAGTGGCTCCCATTAGCCCACCTGCCATCTTTCCTCCTGCTTTCAACATAGAACCACTAGCCGAAAAAGCAGCCTTTCCAAGTGTCTTAGCCTTCGCTTTATTACTGCTTGCATTGAATCTATCCAACGAATCCTTTGCATTAATGTATTTATTATGCCAATTTGAAGCTAAGGTTCCGCCGCCACCGCCTGAGCTTCCACCGCCAGAACCGCCGCCGTCACCATCTGAACTGCCTCCTCCGGAACTACCTCCGGATCCGCCGCCAGATTTAGCACCTCCACCAAATTTCCCTGTCAGCATCTTTGTAGCCGCAAACATTCCTGCAACCGCTTCTATTCCTCCTGTATCAAGACCTCCGCCTTTATTCAAGCCAAATATATGTCTGGTAATCTTGTTCGCAGGAATAATAAAGCACAAAGCAATAAGCTGTACGAATGCAGGGGTATTATTATCCTGAAGTATAATTATAATCAAACCAAGCACCAATGCATGTATTGAGTTTGTAAAGACATATCCTATAAAATGATTCCACCATTCAGAAAACACCTTAGAGCTGTCATCATCAAGCCTGTCTATAGCATATACCGCCATTACAACAGGGAATATAAGTATCAAGAATGTAATCATAAACATACGTGTAAAATAAATGAAAAACATATATATGGTAAGGCATATACCACCAAAATACACCAGTGCATATGCAACCGAGCCTTCCTTGTTTTCCCAGTCTCTCCATTCCATGTACATGGTTCTAAGCAGTGGGTCTGATGGAAGTGCAGCAGCTTCAGTATACCAATCCTGATTTGCATGGATATTGAGAGCGTCTTGCACAACTTTTCCAGGAGCACCTCCAGTAACTGGCTGTTGCGTCCCTTCCTCGCAAATTTTATAAACATCATCTATACTGCGGTCATGGTCATTTAGTTTTAGTTGACCACTTTCAAAAGAATACAGAGTCCCTGCTTTAAAATAAACATCCCTATCTACATCATTATAATCTCCCATTATAGCTGTAAATTTAACTTTATAAACCGCGCTACTTGGCAAATCCTTCCATGTATCCATTGGCGTAGTCGAAGTAATTTTGGGTGGATTATCTCTATTACCATCTTTGATCAACCTTATTGTACCATCTTCAGCTATATAATCATCAACATAACTTGCTCTACTTTTCCTATCTGTAGATTGATATATTGTTACGTTATATTCTTTTCCATCTACTGTATATTTGTATAGCCCCTTGCTATCGCTAGTATCCTTTCTATACTTATTAATATAGTACATAATATCAAGAGAAGCTTCAGCTGGCGCTCGCACAGCCGCCGGATCTGGCGCCGCAGCCCTTGCCTTGGCATCATAACCAACCGCAAGAAAATAGGTTGCAAGAGCATTATTAGCCTTAATTACATATACAATTACGAAATTGAATGCAAAAAGCAGAAAAAGACCAAAAGCCCAAGCTTTTAGCTTCCCCACGTATATCTCTTTCTTCGCCGCAGCAGTAGACATTACAGTCTGAAGCCCTATGTAAATAATAACCAGCAAAAACACAATAATTGCTATATTATAAACCAGAGGATAATAGTCCTTAATAACCGCGTCAAATATTACATTTACTCTCTCTTCTCCACCGCCGTAATCAATTACTCTTACGGTAGTAAGGTCGACAGCAGTAACGGTTTTTCCCTTTCCATATTCTATTTTACCTAACCCGCCAACATCTCCATTGCCTCCCGACTGGGATATCATTTTATCAATTGACAGCCCTAACGGTTCAATCAAAAAATGTACAAAGCCCTGACAAATTCCTATTATCAGGTATGATACCCCTCTTTCAACAACATGGGCAACATCGTCCAAGCTTACGGCATATGCCTGGGGAGGCATAATCAGCCCAAATGTCAAAAAAATACATAGAAAAATGCACAGAACCTTGGTTAACATTTTAGTATTTCTCACTACCTATCACTCTCCCTGCTTTCTCATCAATGCAAGCTTGTTCAGGTTTGTCTCAACAAACTGGAATTCCTTCTCCGTAGGAACGATTTTTACTATTGCTGTGTTATTTCCAACCTTCAGGATTCCTTCTCCTCTTGCACATGTGCCCAAGAAGATTGCTTCTCCATCGGTAAGCTTGAATACCTCTTTCATATATTCTATTTCTGCCCTATCCTGCTGTAAGAAGAGTTTCACTTCTGATGTGGTAAGAACTACCTGTACGCTTTTATTTTCGTAAAAATCCTGAAATTTTTGAGATACAACCGCAAGTGATACATTTCTTTTTCTGGCTCTTCTTGCCATTGTATTTAAAAAGTCAACCGCTTCTGGATACGGAAGAAGCATCCACGCTTCGTCAACTATAACTCTCTTCTTGCGAGCCTTTGATTTGTCTTCACTGTTTTTCTTAACATATTTTTCCCATATCCACGAAAGAAGAATCTGCTGTGCAAGCGGTCTTGCAAATTTTTCTTCAAGCTGCGATATATCGAAGTTTATAAATGGATAATCCTCAGCCAAGTCAAAGGTTGACTGACCATCAAAGTAAGCCATCTGACCGCCCAGCTTCCTGATATACTGTCGCATTACCTTTGTCAGGTAGCTAAAATGGAATTGATAATCTACATTGGTATTTTCATTTGCTTTTATACAAAGACGATCATACCATGAATTTATTGTAGGCATATTTTTTCTATTTTTGATTTTCCTCTTCTCATCATACTTGTACAGGCTTTCCGGAATACTGGTTATACCTATGCTTTGATATTCCTCAGCTATAACCTCTGCAATTATTTGCTTGGTAAGCTCGCTTACGCTTTCGCTTCTTGTACTTCCTCTAGCCATAGTAAGCAAAATATTGGTAACATCCTCGACTTTATTTTCAACATTTAAAACCTCTTTTTCCTTGCCTGTAATTTCATCCTTAACCAGCTCAACCTCAATATCGAATGGGTTTACAACCGTTCTGGATGTAGGGCTGAATACTATATTAATTCCTCCAAGAGATTCTGCAACTGTTCCATATTCGCCTTCAGCATCCAATGCTATATTCTCTATATCCATCAAAACAGACGATCTGGCTGTTATCGTTTTTATTGTAACACCCTTACCTGCTCCTGATTTACCAAACACAACAAGATTGTAGTTTGATAGGGAAGGATGAAAGTTGTCAAATAATATTGGCACCCCTGTTTGCTTGTTATATCCTATAGGTATTCCCGATTCGTGGCTTATATCTGATAATACAAATGGGAAAACCGTACCCATAGACCTTTTGTCAAATACATTTTCCTTTTTTATCTTGTTATTACAATACGGAAGATTCGAGGTAAAACCATCCAGCTGGTTAGCCCAGGCTGGTCTTATTATAATAAGGTTCTTCGCCATTTCCATTCTGAGCAGTTCAGAAAGCTTGTTAAGACTTTCCAATGAGTCAGCAGATATTGTGCAAACTATTACTGCTTCATAAAGCTTATTGAAGCCTGCCGCTATTTCATCTCTTAATTTTTCAGTCTCAAATCTTTTGTCTGTTATTATGCTTTCCCTGTTTATATCTCCACGCTTTGAAGCTACTATTCTTTCCGATTCCAGGTCATTAATTATTCCGTTAAGGTCATGCTGTGCCTTTCCTTCATCTACAGGCTTTATAAAAACCGAGGTATTGATATCACCAAAAGCATACATCCCCCGTAAAAACTCTGCAAAGGTTGCCATTCTTGGCAGCTCTGAAACAAAGAATGTCCTGGTAAACCGCGAGGTTCTTGTAATTATCTCCAGGTCGTTAAGCCGCGTTACATTAACTCCTGAAGGTGATATCAAGTCTTTAAGATTCTTTTGGTTAGTAAGCAAAACGTTTTTTTGTTTAAAATTTGAATCAATTACTGATGCTATTTTACTTTCACTATTAATTTCGCTGCTTATAATTTCATCAGCCATCGTAATTGCCTCCTTATTATTAAGCGCTTTCTTTTGAAGTTTCAATCAATAATTCCAAGCTGGATTCATCAAGCTCCAGGCTGTCAGTCAGCAATAGCAATTGATTTTCGTCCTGATTCTGTCCAAAATCCTGAAGTTCATTATATCCAAGCTCAAGCGAATCCTCAGTTGTAGAATACAATCTATAAAAGCCTGCATCCATTACATCTCTAAGTCTGCACAATTCCGCATCATCCCTGTTAAATGCCATGTAAAGAAGCTCAGCAAGCTCATTTGAATCTAACACCTTCGTCTTTATATCACAGCCTGAAAGAGTACTCATTATTCCGTGGCATCTTGTGTACAGCTCTGCAAATACCATTTCAATAATTTCGTCCTCACTGAAATTAATCATTAATCCAAGCTCTTCAAGGCGGTAGGTTACAGCAATATAATATTTGTGCTGAAGCACATTGCTGTTTATGCTCATAAGCTCAATATTTTCCTTTAAATCAACAGCATAGTCCAGTAGGTTCTGCTTCCTTCTTATTTCAAACTCCAGCATTTCCAACTCGGAAGCATTATCATAATCCTGCCCCTTGACTGTATCATACTGATTTATAAGCTCTTTTATTTCATCCTCAATCCTGCTGATTTTAGTTCCATAAGTTTTAAGGCTGTCTTTCAAGTCCACCTTTCTTGTCTGAACATAAATCTGAACAGGATAACGAATAAAATTAAGGAATTCTATAAAAGATTCTTCAACCATCATTTTTTCATTGCCAGACAACAAATCAAAATTAATTCCCGAGCAGTGAATAACCATCGTAAATCTGGAACCTTTTTCTCTGACTATCATATTTTTTGCTATTTTTTCAAAGTCAAGAAAGTTTTGAACCGAATCCACTTCATAGTCAGGCTTTTGTTTCTTATTTTCAGGCTTTGAAATAGCTTCTTCACCAGGCTCTGAGTTATGGCTCTTATTTTTTTTCTTGTTGATTATTATTAAAAAAACTGCAACGATTACAAGAACAATGAGTAACACCAGGCAATTTGCAATGAACACCTTGCTCATTCGTTATCCCGCCTCCCATATGTGTAAATCTTCTTGCTTCCGCGCAAACCAATTGGCTTTATTCCATGAAACCTTATATACCGCCAAATAATATCATCTATTGATTCTCCCCCAGTGTCCTTAAAAAATGCAAAAGCATTGGTTTCAGGAATTTTTAATGCCCCAATTCCAAACGATATTAAGGATATTAAAACAAGCACTACTATGCCTGTAATCTTCAATGTTAAGAGTTTAAATATAAAATAAAAGATTGTTCCGATTACTATGCCTATTACTGTAAAAAGAAATGACTTCGGAGAAAAATATGTAAGTATTCGAGTTTCACCTTTAACATCCCTCGGTATAAGGTAGCTTTTCATCTATGGTACCTCCTATTACAGCAGAGGGGATTCTTAGTTGAATCCCCCTCTTTATCTGCATTCCATCATTGTTATTTGAGTCCTTCAGTAACAATCGAATAAATCCAGCCAGCCAGCGGTCCGCACCCGAACAGGAATACCGCACCTATTACATAATTCCAAGCCTGGTCCTTGAGTCCTGCCCTTTCCTGTGGTCCTACAGTCATCCACTTTATACCAAACCAGCTAAGTAAAAGTATACCTAAAATAAATCCTACAAATTTCAAGCCATAAACAATTGCTCCACCAGCATTCTTTATTGCTACGTCACCTGTAACTGTAGCCGTGGAAGCCTTATCCTTAATATCCTTTGATATAGTTTCAGGATTAAAAGCCGGGCTAGGAGCTGCAGCAAACACATTAAGCATGGTGACAAATGATAGTAAAGTAACCATTAGCATTGAGAGTAGAAGGATTTTAGCAATTTTTTTCATTGTATTCATCTCCCTTTATAAATTTAAAGCTTAATTATTTTTATTTACCAACCGGACAGAAATATAAACCTTGAAGCATATTGATTACTATCTGTCCAAAAAACATTCCACCAAAAAGAAGTACTACTCCTATCAAATAAACCGGTATTCCTCGCTTTAAATCTGCCCTTTGTTTTGCCGAGGCAAGAAACCAGGTAATACCAAAAACCGCAAGAACTATAATCATAATAGCGACGCCTGCTAACTGCATATAACCTAAAGCAGTCCCCGCAGCCTTATATATACCATCTTTTGCTTGGTCTACGGTAACTGCTGGTGCTGCAAATGCCACACTATATATAGGGAATATAATCAAAACACACAACAGTAACACAAACTTAAAATACTTTCTCATTTATTCTCAGCCCCTTTTGATGATAAGAGCCATACTTCCATTTTCCATATTAGTCTTTGCTGTACTATTCTCAACCAAAAGATTTAGTAATAGTACCAGCAATGATAGACATTATACTGGTTGCACCAAAAATCAACACTGCTCCAATAACATATGCCCATAACTTTTCTTTGAGCATTGCCTTTTGCTGTGGAGAAGCCATAAGCCATTGTATACCGTATACTGCCAGAACTATTACAGCGGCTACTGCTCCTATAGACCACACATAACTTAACAAAAATCCTGAGAGTTTTTGTAAGCTTGCCTGATCATTCGTACCAAATGAATTTGTGTCTTTAATATCACCCGGTGTTATAGGTGCTGCGCAAGCCATAAAACTAAATACAAATGTGAATAGTAGTGTAAAAGTTAGTATAGATAAAAGAATTTTTGCAGTTGATTTCATTTATACATGCCCCCCTTATATATTGTAAAGATTTTAAATCCTAAAAAACTCCTTAAATACCCTCCTTTTTTCAAAATCTACCTTAATTCTATTTTATAATAAAAGCTTTATAAATACAAGCTTTTAGTACTCCGCAAAATAAACAAAAATTCAACTGTTTTTTTGTGCAACTTGTATAACTCACCCCCTAGCCCCCTCTCTTTGCAATAGAGGGGGAATTAGTTAGACCCTCTTTGTAAACTCTCTCCTTTTTTAAGAGAGGAGCAATAGAGCGATGAGTTACTTGACACCACGTCGAACATGTATTATACTATTCTTCGCACATAGGGGAGTGGCTCAATGGTAGAGTAGCGGTCTCCAAAACCGTCGGTTGCAGGTTCGAGTCCTGTCTCCCCTGCCAGCAATAAATAATTAAGGCAGTAGATAAGCTATATTCTACTGCCTTTTTATTATGACTATATTAAGAAACCTTTAACTTCAAATTAAACCATTCCTTACTTCTTATTAGCTTTTTCAACGTTTATTCTCTTCCCATTAATCCTGCTGTTCTTCATTGCATTCATAACCTCTTGGGCATACTCACCAGGAACCTCAACAAAGGTAAAGGTATTAAATATATCTATTGCCCCGACAAGCTTTCCGGAAAGCTTTGTATTAGAAGCTATGCTTTCAACAATGTGTCTGGGCTCAATCTTATCAGTCCTGCCAATATTTACAAACAACCTTACCATTCCGCCTACATTCTCTGTATAATCAATTTCTTCCCTCCGTGTTTCTCTTCTTGGTTCGTGCTGCACAGGCTCTGCATCAAGCCCTATGGACATTTTCAAAAAAGCAGCAGCAATGTCCAGACTGGTAATATAGTTTTCCGACCCACTATTTAAGCTTGCATCTTCAAGCATTTTTTCAATATAACTAACATACTTGCTAAAACGCCCTTCAGAAATTGTCTCTTTGAGTTTTTCCAATACATTTCCAACTCTGGTTTCTTCAACATCCATCATCGAAGGAGGCTTTTCCTGCTTGATTGATGATTTTGTATATCTCTGAATATCTCTTAACTTGTACAATTCACGACCAGATACAAATGTAAATGCTTTTCCTGTTCTGCCTGCCCTTCCGGTTCTTCCTATCCTATGCACATAGTATTCTTCGTCATTTGGTATATCATAGTTAATAACCGCTTCAATGTTGTCAACATCAATTCCACGTGCAGCTACATCGGTTGCAATAAGAATATCCACTGCGCCCTTTCTGAATTTGGTCATAACCCTATCTCTCTGCCCCTGCTTCATATCTCCATGAAGTGCTTCTGCCGCATAACCTCTTGACTGCAAATTCATGGTTAATTCATCTACGCGCCTTTTGGTATTGCAAAAAACCATAATTAGCTTCATATTATAAGCATCTACAATCCTTGTAAGAACATCCAGCTTAGCAGGTTCTCTTACTTCAAAATAATACTGCTCAATACTTGGAACCGTCAATTCCTTGTGAACAGATTTGACCATAACAGCATCCTTCTGATATTTATTTGTCAAATCCAATATTTCCTTTGGCATGGTTGCTGAGAACAATATTGTCTGTCTTTCTTCAGGAACCTCTTGAAGAATTGTGTCTATGTCTTCCCTGAAGCCCATATTCAGCATTTCATCTGCTTCATCAAGAACTATCATCTTTAAAGTTCCAAGCTTCAATGTGCGGCGTCTCATATGGTCCATAATCCTACCCGGGGTCCCAACAATTATCTGGGGGCGATTCTTTAATGCAGTTATTTGACGTTCAATGGGCTGTCCACCATAAACAGGTAATATTTTTATTCCTCTTTTATACTTTGCAACATTTTTAATTTCTTCGGCAACCTGTATTGCAAGCTCTCTTGTAGGACACAAAATCAAAACCTGAACTCCATGTTCTTCATGATTTATCATTTCAATTGCAGGTATACCAAAGGCACAGGTTTTTCCCGTTCCAGTTTGTGCTTGTCCGATTACGTCTCGACCTTCCATAATGTGCGGAATTGATTTAGCTTGTATTGGCATTGCTTCTTCAAAGCCCATTTCCGCGATTGCTTTCTGAACCTCTTTAGACAGGCTCAAGTCTTTAAAATTCATGTTTTCCATTTTTTATTCCTTTTCATATATTTATTACAATCAGTTTTTATAGTTTTCCAAATAATAAATTAAGAATTCGTTTAATAAGGCTTTTTATATTCTTGAACTGAATCATCTATTTTAAACTGCTTGAACAGATAGATTATATTCTATTTTGAGGTTAATAGCAAACTTTATTTTTTCTTATTGGGGAAAACGCATGAATACAAATAATTCCAAATCCAGACCCTCCTAGCCTCCCTGATAGGGAGCGAATAGTAATTTCTATGAAGATTTTTCTATGAAAAACTACTTTTCGTCCCCTTTTTAGGGGAGAAAGAGGGGTCTAAG
>JBLMYQ010000058.1:0-3428 GCA_050258375.1 Deltaproteobacteria bacterium
CACGCATCTGACTCCGAAACAGCAGAAATTGTTGATTGAAGAAATTGAAGTCAAACAGAAGTATGACAAGCCGTGGTGGGAGGCTAAAGATCCTCGGGATATTGCCTACTACCAGATTCAGGAGGAGGTAATGCTCGTAGATCCGCAGGTATTCTATAGAGGAGTGGCCTTAATAACAGGAAAAACGCAAGAAGATGCAGAGAACTCTACACTGATGTTTGAAGAAAGAATTAAGCAAAAAATCCTCTCCGAATACCAACCCAGTATATAAAGCGGCACAGCCCTCAAGCTTTTTATTAAATTTGAGGGCTGCTTTTGTGATTGCTATACAGGAAGTCGAAAAAAGTCCCATTTTTGGGATGAAAGGAGAGAAAGAAATGAGAAAAAAAGATGGCAATACAGAAGCGTTGTTGCAAAGTAAAGGAGCGCTGTGCCTCCAGGATTATGCGGGCTATTCTGAACAACAATTAAAAAATTTGATAAAAGAGCAAGGTATTCTTAACCGGAAAATGTTTTGGATTTACTGGAGGAGGTAAAACAGAAAAATAAAAAAAGCAAAAGCAGGTGAAAAATAATAATAAAAACTCCTTAGACAATATAGTCTGAGGAGTTTTTTCACATTTGGTGCGCCATCGGGGACTCGAACCCAGGGCCCACTGATTAAGAGAATAGTGAATATCATTCATAATTTGAAAGATCTACTGCAAAGACACAGCGATTTTTTTCGAACTCGGTAAGGTTCCATAGGCAGTTATTGGATTCATCATAATGTAAATCCTCGGCACCCTTTGCCCAAGGGTAAATAACACCGGACTTTCCGTCATCGCAGCGTATAAATCTTATTATTGCATTACCATTAGCCGGATATTGCGTACTTGTCATGAAGGTTTTTCCTTCTTTAGAGTTCCTATAAACACCTTGAATTCCGTAGACCGATTCTTCGCCGTCAATAGTAGGGGTAATCTCTTCAGGAGAATCTTCTATACATAATCCGTTTTCGTCAACAAAAAAACCATAAATCTTTGCGGGGATATCTTGAACATCAGCATATTCTTTGAACTGTCCTGTCCAAAGCATTTTTCTGTCGTTAGAGATTTTGCTGTTTCCTAACTCAACGCATGAAAAAGGCTTAGCGTTAGATATTTCATAATAACCTGTTTGAGGCAAAATATACTTATAACCAAAGGCTCTCAGAGTACCATCTTTTTCCATGCCGCAACGATCTTTGATATCATCATCGTTAACTTGGAAAATTTGAGAGAGATTAAAAACTAGTAGACCAACATCGGTTTCAGACACGTAAAGCTTTCCATCATAATAAGCTACCCCGCCTGCATGTGGATAATCAGCAGTACCATTACCAGTGCGCCTGAAAATAGGGGCATATAAGTCAAGCTGTGTATATCCAGGAGCTGGATTTTGTGTTTGTTCTCTTGTTTGTACTAGTAAAACATGCCTGTAATTAACAATATTTTTATTAATATCCGTAATATCTATAAAAGAAATACGTATACCTTTCCACTGATAGTTCTCTTCTTCTCGGCCATACCAAGTAACTGCCAAAAAATCACGGGTTCCAGCTTTAAAGCCGCAGATTCCTTGGGGACGCCATTTTTCTGTATCTTCATCTCCGTCCTCCCACTTAAAACCAAATTTCAGGGTGTTTTTGTCTACATTAAACCCCTTTACATCATCATATTTCTTACAGCTAGCTTTGCGATTCAGCTCAAGATTTTCAACAGCAACATTTTTATATACCTTTGCCAGAGAATCTGTAAATTCACGCTGATCTGTAGGTGTAATTTTTACAGCACTTGTCATATTCTTATCCTCCCCCAATTTGTTTTTATACTTACAAAATTAATACAATCACTTATAGTAATTCTATTTATACAAAAAAATTCCTTTTTTTACATTTATTTTAGCTATGTCAACAAATAGATAAAAAAAACAAACCTAGGAAGGTTTGTTTTTTGGTGCGCCATCGGGGACTCGAACCCAGGGCCCACTGATTAAGAGTCAGTTGCTCTACCAACTGAGCTAATGGCGCATCTATTGACACCTACATATTATAAGACGGAGATATTGGCTTGTCAATATGAATTTTGGGGATTTTAAATCAAGTGGGTTAAAGTTATTATATTTAAGGGTTTTAACTTTACATTTTACACTAAGGACTAAAGTCCGTTGGCTACCATATCTCCGACTTCACTTGTACTAAAGCCCATTTTCCCTGCGGATAAGCTTTTCAATTTAAGTACAGTTTCCATGATGGATTTTTCTATTGCTTGTGCGGCAGCATCTTCACCCAATTGTTCGAGCATCATCTGAGCGGAAGCGATTGCGGCCAGCGGATTAATAACATTCATACCAGTATACTTTGGTGCAGAGCCACCAATAGGTTCATACATGGAAACCCCTTGTGGATTGATATTTCCGCCTGCGGCTATGCCCATACCGCCTTGAATAACCGCTCCAAGGTCTGTAATTATATCACCAAACATGTTATCTGTTACTATAACATCAAAATATTCAGGATTCTTAACCATCCACATGCAGGTTGCATCAACGTGTGCATAATCTGCCTGAATATCGGGATATTCCTTTGCAACCTCGTAAAAGGTTCTTTCCCAAAGGTCAAAAGCGTAGGTAAGAACATTAGTCTTGCCACAAAGAGTAACCTTCTTCTTTTTATTTCTCTTTTTGCAATATTCAAAAGCAAATCTTATGCAGCGTTCAACACCTTTTCGGGTGTTAATGGATTCTTGAATTGCTACTTCATCAAGGGTTCCTTTTTTCAGGAAACCGCCTCCACCTGTATAAAGACCTTCAGTATTTTCTCTAACAACAACAAAATCTATATCATCAGGTCCTTTATCCTTTAAAGGAGTTTCAACTCCGGCATAAAGCTTGACAGGTCTTAGATTTATGTATTGATCAAGTGTAAACCTAAGGGTTAGAAGTATTCCTTTTTCAAGAATGCCGGGCTTCACATCAGGATGACCGATTGCACCCAGCAGAACGGCTTGCTTTGTTATTAATTTATCAACTTCGTAATCAGGCAGGATTTCTCCTGTTTTTTTATATCTTTCACCGCCAAGGTCGAAATATTCAAGGTCGGTTGTAAAACCAAACTTCTTGCTTGCTGCATCAAGGACCTTAACTGCCTCTCTGACAACCTCCGGGCCGGTTCCGTCTCCCGGAAGCACACCGATTTTATAATTTGCCATAATATCACTCCTCAAAATTTATACTGCAACTTTTTTAAGATAGTATCAAGATGAATCATATAAGTCAAGACAAAAGGAAAGCTGACCCGAAATTATTTTGGGTCAGCTTAATACATTAAGAATTTTTATTTAATGCTTTAGTTAGTGCTTGCAATAATGGATCTTTAAGAGCTTCTATTAAAACGTTAACAGCTTCAG
>JBLMYQ010000059.1:0-9446 GCA_050258375.1 Deltaproteobacteria bacterium
GACGAAAAGTAGTTTTTCATAGAAAAATCTTCATAGAAATTACTATTCGCTCCCTATTAGGGAGGCTAGGAGGGTCTGAATTTAGAATTATTTGTATTTATGTGTTTGCCCTGTTTGTATAGCAAAACTCTTGACAAAATACTTAGTAAGTGGTATTTTTTTATTGATAAATTAGCACTCATTAACCAAGAGTGCTAACAAAGGGGTGAGAAAATGATTCTGGATGATAGAAAATTAAAAATCCTTCAGGCAATTGTCGAGGATTATGTTCTCACGGGAGACCCCGTTGGTTCAAGAACGGTTGCAAAAAAATATATTCTTGGAATGAGTCCGGCAACAATAAGAAATGATATGGCTGATTTGGAAGAGCTGGGCTTTCTTCAACAACCTCATACATCTGCCGGAAGGGTGCCTTCTGATCAGGGATACAGGGAATATGTAGACAGATTGATGCATACAAAAAATCTTTCAAAAGATGACTCACATGCAATTGAAGAAAGACTAACCACTGTCTTAAAGGATATTGGGCATCTTATGAAGCTTACTTCAAAGATTATATCTCAGGTTACTAATTACACAACTGTGGCAATTACTCCTCAGTTAAATAAAACATCGATAAAGCATTTGCAGTTTGTGCCGATAGATAAGACTAAAATCCTATTAGTTCTTGTAACTAGTATAGGTACGGTTAAGAATTTTTTAATAAAGGTAAGCAAAGAATATGACAATGATTTCTTATATTTAGTTTCAAATATTTTGAATGAAAAGTTTAAAGATTTTCCGCTTCAGCATATTGATTCTAAAGTATTAGATGAAATTGAAAAAAGCAGTAAGATTGAAAAAGAAGTTCTTTCAAAAATATTTGAAACCTTAAAAGAAAGTGCAAATTCAGCAGATTCAGCGGATGTATTCCTTGATGGTACATCAAATATTTTTAATTTTCCAGAGTTTAATGATGTATCAAAAGCAAAGGATTTTTTGCAGGTATTAGGCGAACCGGACTTTTTGATTAAATTAATTGGTGATGAAAGTGATAGTAGGATTAAAATCAGAATAGGCTCAGAAAACCAATACAAGGAAATCAAAAATTGCAGTCTGATTACGACTTCTTTTTGGTCCGGAAATGAGCTTTTAGCAACTTTAGGAGTAATTGGTCCAACAAGAATGGATTATGCAAAGGTTATTGCATGCATAGAATACTTGAGGAATGAGATGCCAAATTTATTAACTAAATTTGAAGATAAATAACTACTAAGAATACTATCAGAAAAGGAAGTGAAAAAGATGAAGAATGAACACAAATCTAAAGTAGAAAAACATGAAGAAGATATTGATGCTAAAAGCTCTAAAAATCAAGAAGCAAAGCCTGATGGTCAGGAAGCTAACGAGAATGAAAAAATGCAGGAAGTATTAGAAAAGCTTCAGCAAAAGACAAAAGAGTCAGAAGATTATTTAGACAGACTTCAAAGAATAGCAGCAGAATTTGAAAATTATAAGAGAAGAACCACAAAGGAAAAGGAAATGATTTATAAGGATTCAGCTGCCGACATAATTTCGGGTTTTTTGCCTCTCCTAGATAACTTTGAACGAGCTTTATGTTCGTTCGGAGGAGAAGATCCTACTGGAATTGTTGAAGGAATAAAAATGATACAGAAACAATTTAAAGATTTACTACACAAATATGGTGTATCCGAAATTGAAGCAGTAAATCATAAATTTAATCCGGAATTACATGAAGCAGTTATTCATATTGAAGATGATAACTACGAAGAAGGTATTGTAGTAGAGGAATTGAGAAAAGGTTATAAATGTGGTGATAAAGTTCTTAGACATAGTATGGTTAAGGTAGCAAATTAATTATTGTAGGGGCGAGACAGTGGCTCGTCCAAATTGAGTTTAAAAATATCAAAAATAATAAATTTTTATAATATATATAAGGAGGAGCTTTAAATGGGTAAAGTAATTGGTATTGATTTAGGAACAACTAACTCGTGCGTAGCTGTAATGGAAGGTGGAGAACCGGTAGTAATACCTAATGCTGAAGGAAACAGAACTACACCGTCTGTTGTTGCATTTTCCAAGACTGGAGAAAGACTTGTTGGTCAGGTTGCTAAAAGACAGGCGATAACAAACCCTGACAGGACCATAATTTCTATTAAAAGAGATATGGGGACTGACAGAAAGGTAAAAATTGATGATAAGGACCATACACCACCTGAAATTTCAGCAATGATTCTACAGAAAATAAAACAAGATGCAGAAAGCTATCTTGGTGAAAAGGTTACACAGGCTGTTATAACAGTTCCTGCGTATTTCAGTGATTCACAAAGGCAAGCAACTAAGGATGCAGGAAGGATTGCAGGCCTTGAAGTTCTAAGAATTATAAATGAACCTACAGCGGCTGCTCTTGCATATGGACTTGATAAGGAAACAGATCAAAAAATTATGGTTTATGACCTTGGAGGAGGAACCTTTGACGTCTCAATCCTTGAAATCGGAGATGGAGTTTTTGAGGTTCTTGCAACAAGTGGAAATAATAGACTTGGTGGAGATGATTTTGACCAGAGAGTAATTAACTTTTTGGTTGATGAGTTTAAAAAAGAAAATGGAATTGATTTAAAAAATGATAAGATGGCAATGCAAAGGCTGAAGGAAGCAGCAGAAAAGGCTAAAATAGAGCTTTCGGGCGTTGCAACAACAAATGTAAATCTTCCGTTTATAACTGCAGATGCTAATGGCCCAAAACATCTTGATGTTACATTAACAAGAGCAAAATTTGAAGAATTAATTTCAGATTTGGTTGAAGCAACAGTTGGACCTACAACTCAAGCGCTTAGCGATGCCGGACTTTCACCTGATAAAATAGATAAGATTTTACTTGTTGGAGGCTCAACAAGGGTTCCGGTTGTCCAGGAGACAGTAAAGAGAATAACAGGTAAAGAGCCTTACAAGGGAATTAATCCTGACGAATGTGTTGCAGTAGGTGCAGCTATACAAGCCGGCGTTCTCTCCGGCGAAGTAAAAGATTTACTCCTATTGGATGTAACTCCGCTTTCACTTGGGCTTGAGACACTTGGAGGAGTATTCACAAAGCTTATTGAAAGAAATACAACAATACCAACAAAGAAAAGCCAGATATTCTCTACTGCTGCTGACGGACAGACAAGTGTTGAAATTCACGTTCTTCAAGGCGAAAGAGAAATGGCTGCATACAATAAAACTCTTGGCAGATTCCAATTGACAGGAATTCCACCAGCACCAAGAGGCATACCGCAGATTGAGGTTTCATTCGATATTGATGCAAATGGTATTGTACACGTTTCTGCAAAGGACTTGGGTACAGGAAACGAGCAGAAAATCACAATAACAGCAAGCTCCAATCTTTCAGAGGCTGATATTCAGAATGCAGTAAAAGAAGCAGAAAAATTTGCATCTGAAGATAAGCTTAAGAAAGAAGAGATAGAGGTTAGAAATAATGCAGATTCTCTTGTATACAATACAGAAAAAGCATTAAAGGACTTGGGAGATAAGGTAACAGAAGAAGAGAAGTCAAAGCTTCAGACTGAAGTTGATGCATTAAAGGAAAAGCTAAAAGGAACAAATATAGAAGAAATAAAGGCAGAAACTGAAAAGCTAACACAAGTATTTTATGATATTTCGTCTAAGCTTTATCAGCAGGCAGGTCCACAGCAACAACCAAATGTAGGACCTGACGGAAATTCACAGCAGGCAAATGCACAGCAGGATAATGTATATGACGCAGACTACAAGGTTGTTGATGAAGACAAGAAGGAATAACCTTTTAAGGATTAGTAGTATGGGGGCGGGCCAACGGTTTCGCCCCAAACTGTTTAATGGAATCTTTTATATTTGACATTAAATTTAAAATAATGCAAAATTAAATTCAAATAATTCATTAAGAGGTTGATATAAAATGGCTACAACGAGAGACTATTACGAAATCCTGGGATTACAAAAAGGTGCAGCTGATTCCGAAATTAAAAAGGCATATCGTGTACTTGCAAAAAAATATCATCCCGATGTAAATCAGGGAGATTCATCTTCTGAGGCTAAATTCAAGGAAATAAATGAAGCTTACGAAGTATTAAGCAATCCTGATAAAAAGGCCAAGTATGATAAATTTGGTCATGCAGGTGTTGACCCTAATGGCTTTGGAGGCTTTGGCGGATTTAGCGGCTTTGAAGATATGGGCTTTGGCGGCATTGGTGATATTTTTGAATCCTTTTTTGGCAGTAACATGGGATTTGGTAATTCAGCAAGAAAAAAGAATGGTCCCCAGAAAGGGCAGGATATAAAGACATATACTGAAATAACCTTTGAAGAAGCAGCCTTTGGTGTTGAGAAAGAGCTGAGTATAAATAGATATTATAGTTGTGAAGAATGTGAAGGAACAGGCTCGAAAAAAGGGACTCAGCCAGAAAGATGTAATGCTTGTTCCGGGACAGGTCAGATTCAATATAAAACAAATACCCCATTTGGTCAGTTCGTTAATGTTAAAGCCTGTGATAAATGTAAAGGCGAAGGTAAAATAATCACAAATCCGTGTCCAAAATGTCAGGGGGCAGGCAAATATAAAAATAAAGTAACCTTAAAGGTTAATATACCGGGTGGAATTGATAATGAACAGATAATATCACTTAGAGGAGAAGGGGAACCTGGCTTAAAAGGAGGACCTGCAGGCGATATGTATGTTGTTGTTACTGTAAAACCGCATCAGATATTTAAAAGACAAGGATTTGATGTGATTTGCGATATACCAATAACATTTACACAAGCCACGCTTGGCTCGGAAATAGAGGTGCCTACCCTTGACGGAAAGATTAAATACTCTATACCTGAAGGTACGCAGACTGGAACAGTCTTTAAAATTAAGAATACCGGTATTAAAAATCTGAGAGGGCATGGAAGAGGAGACCATTACTTCAAAGTAAATATTGAGGTTCCTAAAAGATTGAATGACAAACAAAAGGAAGCATTAAAAAAATTTGCTGAATTGGCAGGCGATGATGTTTACCAGATGCAGAAAAGTTTCCTTGATAAAATGAAGGATGCTTTAGGTATGTAAATAAGAAAGGGTTTTTATATATGAAATGGCTTGAGATATCTGTAAAAACAAATAGTAACGCCGTTGAAGCAATTTCTGAGATTCTGACCAGATTTGGTGCAAATGGAGTATCAATTGAGGACAAATCCAGTTTTGATAAAGATTTTGAAGAAATCAACTGGGATTACGTTGATGAAGACTTGATTTCAAATGATGAAACAGCTTGGGTCAGGGCTTATTATCAAGAACAAACAGATTTGGAGAAAGTTCTGGGGAGTATTGACGAAGCGGTAAAAGAAGCAGAAAAGTATTTGGTAATTGGTGAATATTCTGTAGAAACAAAATATGTAGATGAAGAAAACTGGCAGAATGAATGGAAAAAATATTATAAGCCTATCAAAATCGGAAAATCTATACTTGTTAAGCCTTCATGGGAAGACATTGAAATAAAAGACAGAGAAATTGTTGTAGAGTTGGACCCAGGAATGGCATTTGGAACAGGAACGCATGAATCCACAAGGATGTGTATGGAACTTATCGAAAAATATATACGATATGGAAATAAATTACTTGATATCGGGTGTGGTTCAGGTATATTATCAATATTAGGAGCCAAACTTGGCTGCTCAAAAATATTTAGTATTGATATTGATCCACTTTCAATTAAAACATCTCTGGAAAATTTCAAAATTAATAAAGTTGAAAATATAGCTTTTGCTCAAAAAGCAGTAATAGAAGAAATAAATGTTGAAAAATATGATGTTGTTGTAGCAAATATTGTAGCAAACGTTATTATTGATATTGCACCTAAGGTTGTGGAATTCCTTAATGAGGGCGGAATATTCATTGCTTCGGGAATAATAAAAGACAGAAAAGAAGAAGTGGAAAAAGCTATTCTTGATAATGGTTTTAAAATACTTGAAATATCAAACATGGGTGAGTGGGTGGCGATTGCATCAACATGCGTAAATTCTTCACAGAAATTAAAAATTTGATAGATGATAAGGTCTTCCTGGAAGGCTTAGATGCCAATCACATTAAAAATGTATTGAGATTGAAGCCGGGAGATAATATAATTGTAAATGTTGGTAAGAATATTGAATATGAAGCAAAAATTAAAGTATTAAATAAAGATAAAATAGAGGCTGAAATAATTAATTCATACCATATTGAAACCGAGCCCAAAGTAAACATATCATTGTTTCAGGCAATTCCCAAGGGCGAGAAAATGGAGTACATTATTCAAAAAGCAGTTGAAATAGGAGTTATAAAGATTATCCCTGTAATTACCGATAGAGTCATAGTAAAGCTTGATAGTAAAAATTCCAAGACCAAAACAGAAAGATGGCAAAGAATCTCAGAACAAGCTTCCAAGCAAAATAAAAGAAGTATCATCCCGGGAATATCGGCTCCGTTGAAACTTGAAGAAAGTATTAAATTATTAAGAGAACATGACCTTGTAGTTATATTATATGAAAATGAAAGCAATACTAAATTACGTGATATTTTACTGAAACTTGATAACTCAATAAAAGATATAGCCGTATTGATTGGTCCCGAAGGTGGCTTGGATGAAAAAGAGCTGGAAATTCTCAAGGAATTTAATATTGTTTCGCTGGGAAATAGGATTCTGAGAACTGAGACTGCTGGTCTTGTAGCTTCAACAATTATTCTTTATCAATTAGGAGATTTGGGTTGATGGAAAAGAAAACAGTATTAATAGTTGATGATGCAATATTTATGAGAATGGTATTAAAAAAATTATTTGAACTTGATGGCAGGTGTGAAGTTATTGGGGAAGCTCAAAATGGCTTAGAGGGAATTCAAAAGGCAGAAGAGCTTCAGCCGGACATAATAACAATGGATGTTGTTATGCCTGATTTGGATGGAGTTGAAGCAGTAAAGGAAATCAAAAAATTGTGTCCTGAAACAAAGGTAGTAATGATTACATCGGTTTCTAATTATCAAATGGTCAGAAAGGTAATCGAGATAGGGGCATTTGATTATCTGTCAAAGCCAATAGACTTAGAAGACCTGAATGTATTATTGGAGAAAATATATAAGGCTGAGGAGGACGAAAAGAATGAACCGTAAAGAGAAGGAAAGATTGGCCAGGCTTATATTGGCAGATGCATGTATAATAATTGTTTTCCTGATAGCTATAGCAATATTGGTAAAAGGATTTGGGACATTACATCCGGAATTTGCACAAACGACTACTTTAATACTGGGACAGGTATTGTTGTATACTGGTCTTATTGCTTGCTTTATTGGATTTATAAAGAAAAAAGGTATACTGCTTAGATACTCTCTTGAATCTGTGATATACGGAGCTTTAATACTGTTTTTATATTACAGCTTTTATAATCAAAAGATAATGCCTAATTTTGGTTTTATTTACTATTACTCTTTACTTATCCTTGGAGTATTGTATATAATAGTTTCAATTGTATATGCGGTAATTAAAGTTAGAAAATAGAATTTAAGAAAAAGGTGCAGCTAAATGATAAAAAGTATGACAGGCTTTGGCAGGGGAACTTACTCTAATGGAGGGAAAGAGTATCTTGTTGAAATTAAAGCAGTTAACCATAGATATCTTGATACTTCTGTAAAGACCTCGAGGGCATATGGCTATCTTGAACCTAAAATAAGGGAATTAGTAACCAAACAGCTCGGAAGAGGAAAAATTGATGTAAATGTTTGGATTGAAGATTATGGTACGGATGGAAGAACGGTTCTTATTGATGAAGGCTTAGCGGATTTGTATGTTAGCGCTTTAGAAAAGCTTAAGGAACGTTATAATGTTAACGATAATATCTCGCTTGTACTTTTATCAAGGTTCCCGGATATCTTAAAAGTCAAAAAAGATGAAGATGACGAGGAGGCTGTATGGGCTGACCTTCAACAAGCGCTTAAAGGGGCGGTTGATTCACTTGTTGAAATGAGATATAAGGAAGGCAATCAGCTTAAAAACGATATAATAGAAAAAACAATTACTATAGAATCAAACATTAAATACATTGAGGCTAGGGCCCCATTGGTAGTAGAAGAGTATAGAACTAAAATCAATAATAGAATAAAAGATTTGCTGGGAGATAACCAGGTTGATGCTTCAAGACTGGAACAGGAAATTGCTTTTTTTGCAGACAGATGCAGTGTTGATGAAGAAATAACAAGATTAAGAAGTCATGTCAAACAGCTTAGGCAGACCCTTGAAACAGATCAGGGGATTGGAAGAAAGCTTGACTTCCTTGTTCAGGAAATGAACAGAGAAATAAACACAATTGGCTCAAAGGCAAACGACCTTGAGATAACAAAATATGTTGTAGAGGTTAAAAGTGAAATTGAAAAAGTAAGAGAGCAAATACAAAATATTGAATAATGGAGGATAGGTATGAAGCTAATTAACATAGGTTTCGGCAATATTGTATCTGCAAATAGGCTTATTGCCATTGTAAGTCCTGAATCAGCTCCAATAAAAAGGATAATTCAAGAGGCGAGAGACAGGGGTATGCTTATTGATGCAACATACGGAAGAAGAACAAGAGCTGTAATAATAACAGATAGTGATCATATTATACTTTCTGCAGTTCAACCCGAAACCGTAGCAAATAGATTGAATAGCAAGGAAACTACTTCAGATGCTGAAGATATAATAGAGGATGAAGAATAACTCACTGGTAACTAATCACTAAAAAGTATACAGGGGGTACGTTTCTGGAGTGAATAAAAAAAGGGGTATGCTAATTGTAATTTCCGGACCATCGGGTTCTGGTAAGGGAACAATCTGTGAGGAGATATTAAAAAAAAGGAATGACTTAACGGTTTCGGTATCTGCAACTACCAGAAAGCCTAGAGCAAACGATGTTGAGGGTGAAACATATTTCTTTAAAACAGAGCAAGAGTTTAAGACCATGATAGAAAATGACGAGCTTCTTGAATGGGTAAAGTATTGCGATAATTATTATGGAACTCCAAGAAAAGATTTAGAAAAGAAATTAGATGAAGGTATAAATGTAATATTGGAGATTGAAGTAATTGGGGGCTTAAAAGTAAAGGCAGAATATCCTGAAAGCATACTTGTATTTGTACTTCCTCCGAGCTTTAAAGATTTGCTATTCAGACTTAAGCATAGAGGGACAGAAGATGAAGAAGTAATGAATAAAAGGATTAAAAAGGCAGTTGACGAAATAGAATTTGGTAAAAGGTATGATTATTTTGTGCAAAATGGTACTGTAGATAATGCAGTAATGCAAATAGAAGAAATTATTGACAGTGAAAAATGCAGATTATCAAGAAATTTAAGTAAATTTTCAGAATTCATTGTTACTATAAAGGAGGTGTTTTAATCATGATGATTGAGCCTTCAATTAATAAGCTG
>JBLMYQ010000060.1:0-2527 GCA_050258375.1 Deltaproteobacteria bacterium
GGGAGTTGCAGAGGTTTTGAGAAGCTATGTGGAAGACGTTTTAAGTAGCTAGAATTAATTTGGCGGCGAGACCATTGGAGGGCACGGTGTCTTTTTCCATTGAAATGAAATCGGATTTATCTAAAGTAGTTGTTTCAAACCAGTGCTGCATTTTAGCAGAGCTTATGGCACTGGTTTTAGTTGTTGGAAATGGTGAAAAGTATGACAATGATGAGGTTATCAAGCTGGTAACCGAAAATGTTAATGTAGCTAAAAGAATATTTTTTCTTGTCAAAGAAGCTTTTGGTATTAATCCTGAAATAGTAATTAGAAAAAGTAATAGATTAAAAGAACATAACATTTACTTTTTATCATTTAACAAAAGAAGGATAATAAAAAATCAGGGCGTATATGATAAATTTAAAAATATTGATACGCTTAAAATACTTCAAAGTAAAACGGAATTAAGTAAAGCCTGCTGTAGAAAATCTTTTCTGAGAGGCATTTTTCTCGGAGCTGGTTCAATTACAAATCCTAATAATTACTATCATCTTGAGATTGTTCTGAAAAATGAGCAAACAGCTAAAGATGTTAATGATATTATAACTAAATTTAATATTTCATCGCGTGTTACAAAGCGCAAGAACAGTAGTATTGTATATGTTAAGGATGCAAATCAAATCTCTGATTTTTTAAATATAATTGGGGCACATAAGGCTATGCTGGATCTTGAGAATGTAAGAATACTCAAGGAAATGAGAAATAGTGTGAATAGAATAGTTAATTGCGAAACAGCTAATCTTACAAAAATTGTGGATGCTTCATTAAGACATATTAATGCTATAAAGTATTTACAGAATATAAATAAGCTTGAAAAGCTTCCGGAGCCGCTTAAGGAGATTGCATATTTAAGATTGGAATACCAGGATTTGAGTTTGAAAGAGCTGGGACAGCTGCTGGACAAACCACTTGGTAAATCAGGGGTTAATCATAGGCTGAACAAAATAGTTCAAATTGCAGAAGAAAGCTAACTAACCCCCTATCCCCAGGGCAAACGTATAAAGCAAAATACTGGAAAAATAAAAGATAAAATTCTACTTAGACCCCTCTTTCTCCCCTAAAAAGGGGACGAAAAGTAGTTTCTCATAGAAAAATCTTCCTAGAAATTACTATTCGCTCCCTGTCAGGGAGGCTAGGAGGGTCTAATTCCCAATAGAGGGGAAAGAGAATTAACTGAGGATGGTGCAATGAGTGTCTAAGAAATTAGCATTGTATGTTCATATACCGTTTTGTAAAAAAAAATGTGCTTATTGTGACTTTAATTCATATGGAAATAAGGGAAAGCTTGTGAAAGCATATATTGAATCTGTATGCAAGGAAATAGAGCTCTCGAAGTCAGAGAATAAATGCATAGCAGGTTCTATTTTTATTGGTGGAGGTACTCCGACATTAATTGATGAGACATTTATAGAAAATATATTAGGTGAATTTAAAAGGTGTTATAATATAGCTCCAAATTGTGAGATTTCAATTGAATCAAATCCGGGAACTTTAGATTATTCTAAGCTTAAAGCGTATATAAATGCAGGAATAAACAGGCTCAGTATTGGATTGCAGTCTAGCCATGATAAGCACCTGAAAGTTCTTGGAAGAATACATAATTATCAAATATTTAAAGAAAGCTATTGGGAGGCAAGAAAGGCAGGGTTTAAGAATATTAATGTCGATTTAATGTTTGGTATACCGGGGCAAAGTATTTATGAATGGAAAGAAACATTAAAAAAAGTTGTAAGCTTACAGCCTGAGCATTTATCCTGTTATTCGCTCAAAATTGAGAAAGGCACATTATTCGGAAGGGTATATAACGAAGATTGCAATAAAATACACAATTCTTATCCCAAGCTTCCATCAGAAGGTGAAGAGAGGGAGATGTATCACACAGCGATAGAGTATTTGAAACAGAATGGCTACAAGCATTATGAAATATCTAATTTTAGTAAAGAAGGATTTGAGTGTAAGCACAATCTAACCTATTGGAAATGTGAAGATTATTTAGGCTTTGGAGCAGGCTCGCATTCATATTATGAGAGTAAAAGATTCAGGAATTTTTTGCGGATTGAAAAGTATATAAAATTTTTAACTGACAACAGTTTGCCGAGAACCGATTTTAAGAAAATTAATAAGCCGGAAGCAATTAAAGAATATACTATACTTGGTTTACGCTTGCTTGAAGGTATTGATACAATCCGTTTTAAAGAATTGTTTGATATAGATTTTGAGTTGATTTTTAAAGAACAAATTCAAAGACTATTAAAAAGTGAATTAATTCAGAAAACAGGACAAAGCTACAGCCTGACAGAAAAAGGATTGGATTTGGCAAATCAGGTTATGGTGGAGTTTGTATAGCTAGGGCCACCGCATGAAGCAAAATACTGGGAAAATAAAAGATAAGATTCTACTTAGACCCCTCTTTCTCCCCTGAAAAGGGGACGAAAAGTAGTTTTTCATAGAAAAATCTTCATAGAAATTACTATTCGCTCCCTATTAG
>JBLMYQ010000061.1:0-2933 GCA_050258375.1 Deltaproteobacteria bacterium
GGAGGTGAAGGCAACGGAGGCCTTATTTTCCCCAAGCATCAGTATTGCAGAGACGGGGCGATGGCCTGTGCAAAAATCCTTGAAATCCTGGCTGGTGGGAAAAAGCTTTCTGAGCTTGCCAGGAGTGTGCCTGAATACTTCAACGCAAAAACCAAAATTCCCTCTGTAAATACGCATGCTACGATGGAAAGAGTAAAATACGAAGCTTCAGGCCTTGGGCTTAAAATAGATACAATCGACGGAGTCAAAATCTGGTACGAAGACGGCTGGATTCTTATTCGCCCCTCGGGGACAGAACCGATTTTCAGAGTCTTTGCGGAGGCAAAGAACCAGGAAAGAGCAGAAAACCTCATGCAGGAAGGCTTAAATATGATTATAAAAGCCGAAAAAGAGGCTTAATTTTCCTGCACAAGCTTTAGTAAACAAGAAATCCGAACTATCTGGTATAACAACGCTGGAAATAGAACCTCGAAATCTCAAAATCATTTCAGGATTCAATTAATTTTCAGAATCCTGAGATATTTTTATCTGAATGATGAGTTTTTTCTTATTTTATTGCTGTTTTGTGGTAGAATGTATTATTTCGGACAGCTCAAATTAATGAAATCTTTTTTCTCTGGAGAACTAGAAATTAAACCAGGTTTATGATCAACAAAAAGTCTTAATTTTATCCGGTTGTTTAACTTAGAGTTCAAAGTTGTTTATATTTCTAAGAGGTTGATTTTGATTGTATCTTTTTTGGAGAAATTCCATAATTAGCCTTATTGATTAGAATAAGTATTTTAGACCCTTAGTTAGAAACTGATATAGTAGAACCCTTAAAATAGCAAAGAGCCAGAATTAATTATGCTTTTAAAATACCAATTCAATAATTTTTGGTTATTTATTGAAAGTTAATTTTTACATTGAAGGAACATATTTAAAGTCCATTTTATTAGGACTTACTTACTTGAGGCACAAAATCAACTATAATAAGCACTGTTGTTTGAATTTACATATTAGACCGTTAAAGTTTAATGCTATTGATTTTTCAGTTCAATTATGTAAGTCCCTATTTATTTGTTATTAACTTTTAAAATCTAGCTTTGAGGTGCAAGTATCTTGACTTTGTTCAGTATTAATCTTATGTATGTATTTTTATACAATCTATCGTATATTTTGTTACGGTAAATATGCAACCCTCAGTCAGGATAAGGAACGATATCCCTGAATGTGCATTATTTGCCGAAAGAGGAATAGGAGGAAAGGATATGAACAATTTCAAAAAAGTGGGGTCTGATTACGAATGTTTCCCAACGTTTATTCCGCCTTATGTTCTTGATAATATGGCGCAAGCTGGGATTGAAGAAGCAAAGTCGACCATTCTGCAGAGCCAAGCTTTCCGGGAAAATAGGATTAAAACTGCTAAAAAGATGGGTCTAGAGACTGCATTTGGAGCTGTTGTGCCAGCAGGCAGAGCATATGTGCAGGTATATGATTGTGAAACTACGACAACGCGTCAAAATAAAATAGTGCGTGATCAAGAAAAAAGTCCAGGTCCAACAGGCGATACAGCCGTGGATAATGCTTACGATTATGTTAGTAGTGATCGCGATTTCTTAAATGATAAAGAAATAATACGCCGAAATTGCCTAGATAACAATGGCATGGATATAATATGCAATGTGCATTACGGCGTAAAATACAATAATGCTTTTTGGGATGGTGAACAAATCAATTTTGGTGATGGAGACGAAATAAGATTCACAAACTTTGCCAAGTCCCTTGATGTAATAGGTCATGAACTAGGTCACGGCGTTGTTCAGTATACTGCCAACTTTGAATATCATGATCAGCCAGGGGCATTGCATGAACACTATGCTGATGTATTTGGAACTGTGGTTTCACAGTGGTTCGAAAATCAAGCTACAGGCAAAGAGGTTAATTGGGAAGAGATTGCACATAGTGCTGATTGGCTAATCGGTGACGAGATCATGGGGCCTGATTTATATGGTGAAGCTCTTCGTTCCATGAGTGAACCGGGAACTGCATATGACAACAATATTTTGGGCAAGGATCCTCAACCTGACCATATGAAAGATATTTACTCTGGTTCTGGTGATTTGGGTGGCGTGCACATCAACAGCGGCATTATGAACAAAGCTTTTTACCTTACAGCCATTGAAATAGGAACTGACCAAGCAGCTTTAATCTGGTATAATGCATTACAGCACCTCTGGCCTACTGCAATTTTCAAGGACGCTGTCATAGAGATTGTAAAAGCTGCAAGGATTCTTGCAAAAAATAATAAAGTACACAAAAATGCAACACAGAGAGTGAGAACAGCTTTTAGGGAAGTCGGGCTATTTTAAATTAGATAATCAGCATAAACCTAATTAATGCAGAAAATCGGCTCTGTAGAACCCTCTTAGTTCATGTAACGCTTCAAAATCACAATATTGTCAATAATGCTCCCATATATTTGGAAGGCCTATTTAAGCGTTTGATGTGAATTTTAAGGGTATTTCTACAGAGCCGAGAAAACAGTAACTATAGAATGAAATAATGTCTTAAAATAATTATAATAATTACGAAGTAATTATCAGATAATTCTACACCAGAATTAATTATTCTGAAATTCATATTTAATTAAATTATATATTATCCAATTACATTATTGAACAGTGTTTTGAGACAGCAAATTAAGAATTTGATGGATTGCTCCCAGTGTTTATATAAAAGCATTTGGAGTTTTCCAAATATATAGGAGCAAATGGTTATAATGCACATCGACTTTGAAAGTTCAGGTGGATATGCCAATATTACAACAGCATATCATGGGAATACTGACGAACTTCCCGCAGAAGTTGCCAATAAACTCATAAATCTTGTAGAAAGCTCCAAAGTATTCGAGCTTCAAGAAAGTCAAGTTGCTCCCAGTTCATCAGGTCCTC
>JBLMYQ010000062.1:0-7548 GCA_050258375.1 Deltaproteobacteria bacterium
GAGCTGGTTGGGCTTCTAGCCCGCATCACCGTGCGAACCTGGGGATTTGTATCGGTTGGAGGACCCTTAGGCTACATATGTATAATTCTCCTGTTCTTAGTATTGATATCTCTAAATCCAAAAGCTTTGCTGCTTCTTTCCTATGGAGAACCTTATCACAAACCTTTTTCGTTTTGTCATTCTCCTGATGGTACTTCCTTTCTTCTTCAACATCTTAATGAACTTGAGGTTATAACTGGCTTAAGGCAGCTATTATTGCTACTTGTGGGAAACTTCTTCGTATGGTTTTTGGTATTTGGAGCAGCGGACAACCTTTTAAAGTATAGTATTATTTTGCCATTTATGTGGTCTAAAATAAGCCTTATGTAAGGTTTGTTTGCTGTGTTCTTTTTTCTTGGCTAAAATATTTTTTCTAAAATACTTGACTGCGCTTAGCTGGTTTATATGATGTAATCCGCCATTACCTTTTGTGAGCCACGGATGGCGAACACTTATCTTCCAACAAATTGTCCAGTTTCCATGTTTCTTGAACACTTGTCATAGGAATATATCCTTCCGTTCATAGCTATGTAAATACCTTCGTCTAGAACATTTACCGCACCTACAGCTAATCCAATATTAAACGAAGCATCTGAATTATAAAATCTTTCCGGTCTCATCGCACCAGTTAACACAATTGTTTTATTCGTCACTTCACTTAAAACATTAGCTGTTTCAATCATCGTATCTGTCCCATGAGTTATTATAATCTTTTCTGATTCCGATTCTTCGCATATCTTCTTTATTAGCTTTCTGTCTTCATCAGTAATATCTAAACTGTCTTTTTTAAGTGCAGTTATTATTTCATATTCAAAATTTGCATTTACCTTTTCAATAATTCTTGTAACTGCGGAATCAGTAATTTCAAACGCATATCCCTTTGTGGTTTTAGGATAATCCTTATCAATGGTCCCTCCTGTTTGTATGAAAGTAATTTTCAAATTTATTCCTCCTTTTTGATTGCATACTTAACGGGGTTTTATCCTCCCGCGACTTTACGGTAGTGCATTGTTAGATGATGTCGAACGCCTTCTTGTTCAGAAAGACTTCAAGGATGACGTCTCCTAATTATTATTTTGCCCTTCATTATTTAACTCATTGGCTCCCATGGTTCAAACATAATTGGTTCTTTTTCTATGAACTTTAACTGTTCTTCAGTAAAGTATTTTTTATTTATTACGCATTCTAAAACATATTTGTTAAAAAAGTTGTCATTCATGACATAATAACCTTCATTTCTTTTCTGGCTTCCAAAACTGTTTTCGACCTTCCATCTTAGAATCTTGTCATCTACAATATGAACTCCAGTGAATAGCATCATGTGTTGCAATCGAATTTCTCGATAATCTAGTAATTCTTCTTTAGACATTTCTAAATCCACTTCCAATACTTTATCGAACTGATAAAGTTCTGCATCAAAAATCTCTAATTCAGCATCATTATTTTTATGAAAATGGGTATCAAAGTATACTGGTTCGCCGTCTTTTAGCGTTTTTACTACTAATTCTTTCATTTCATTTAATTCTATATTGAAGAAGTAATGATTAGATTTTTCTATTATATCTGCAATATACTCTCTTTCCTTGTATATCTTATTATACTGTTTATTATGCATTGGAACATTTGCAACTACTATATAGTCATCTATTTTTATCTTTACATTTTGAGCATAGAAATCCAATGGAGTTACAAAATCAATTCTTTTATAAGAATTATTCTTATCATAAAATTCAAATTCAAATTTTTCTGGTGGTTCACCAAGCACCTTACATAGTATATTATAAACTTGCTCAAGCATTTTATTTTTTTCTTCTCTGATTCTTTCTAAATCTTGTAATTCCTTCAACATTCTTTTTAATTTAATTGCATCTCTTGCAACTTTCGTATTCAATATTTCTGTTAATACTGCCGAGTCTTTACTATCTTTAGTTTCTGGCATAGCAGCTTTTGGAACCACTCCGTATTTTTTGACTAATTCAGTAAAGTATTGCCAGTGCCCTCCTTCGTATAATGCCCAATCTAATACTACTAACATTTCTCTGTCTAATAATTCTTTCTCTCGAAATTTAATTATTGACTCATAAAAGTTATTTGCTTTCTCTAACTTATCATAAAAAACAATATAATTCTGGGAAAGCTCAAACGTTTCAATATCTATATTTAAACTTTGAGCAACTTGTCTTTTAAGCAAGTTTAACCCTGCAAAAGCCCAACATCTTCGACTTTTTTCTTGATCTGAAATTTTTACTCTAGGTAGTTCTATTGAAAAAACATTTTTGTTTCTATTTATAGCATCTTTATTTCTTGCAACATTTATAATTCCGTTTGTAGTAATTATACTTTCCATAAGTTTATTGTTCGGCTTACTACGATATTTCTCTTTAAATACCTTTAGTTGGTCAAAAGTAATATCTTTATTCATATATTGTCCTCCTTGTATAAAAATCTTTAAATTCCAGAATAAATCTTCAAGGTCTTACTAGAAAACTGAGCCCTGGATGTGCGGCTTTGCGTTCGACTTCAGTTAACGTCCCGCACTCCCGACGCCACAGATCTGGACCCTCAAAGCCCTTCTTCCTCGGCAGTGGTCACACCCAGCGATTGTGGTGTGGAGCGAACCTTCTTCTTGCTCGAAATCTAGGAACTCTTATCTCCCGCGACTTTACGGTAGTGCATTGTTAAACGATGTGCACCGACCTCTTGTTCAGAAATCGACACAGAAGTCGATTCCTTAAATAACTACTACTTATAATTTATTTTTGACGAATACGCTAATACTAATAAGAGGAATACGAAAAGTGAAAATATCCCTTTCCAGTTCATCTTAATGGTTGTTTTGAATTTCTCTTTTTTTATACTCTTGACCGTGTCAATTACCGTTTTAATAAAATAATAAGAAAAAACAAGCCCTGACACACCAACTGAAAATTGAAGAACTATCAAAGGTAATATTGCCCCGAAAAAAGCTCCAATAAAAATAAATGGTAAAATTACAATTATAAAAACAACCGATGCATAATATCTATTTACACCTGAAACATCAGAAAATTCAATTATCGCCAATTTCAAGTTTAATAATTTGCTATTATCACTATTTTCCTTGGCATATTTTTTGTAAATACCTCTAATTTTCAATAGCATTGATAAAGCAATTAATAATAACCATGAAATCGCAATGCCCCAAATTTGTATATCACTCATTATTGTCACATTTACCCCTTCAAGTCTAATGTATTAAACTCCGAGCACGGATGCTCGGCATATAATCGGTGCATTTTGTATAACGTCCCACACTCCCGACGCCACAGAGCTGGACCCTCAAAGCCCTTCTTCCTTGGCGGTGGTCGCACCCAGCGACTGGGGTGTGGAGCGGAGCCTTCTTCTTTGTAAATCACGGAACCCTTATCTCACCGCGACTTTACGGTAGTGCATTGTTATCTGATGTGCAGCGGACTCAATATTGATGCAAGGATTGGATGTTTACTTTTACTTGTTAGCAATTAAATTCTTTTAATTTCGGTTTTGCTTCTCTTTAATTAATTTTATATACCATTCTTGGTTTAATAAAGTATATAAATCCTTATTCAAATGTGAGGCATCCCCTTCTACTTCTATCTCATATTCGTTTTTATCGTTAATATTTATAATGCTAATAGAAGTGTTTTCTGTCCAGTTTATACTACTAATATCTTCAATCATTAAATTATGAAAGTAGCACATTAACGCTTTTATTGCATTACCATGAGTAACTATACATATTGACTTTCCTTTATTTTCTTTAACTATTTTGCTAATTTCATTAATTAATCTTTTTTGAAATTCTATCATGCTTTCGCCATTTGGCATCTGGTGTAAATGCAAGGCATTTCTCCATGTATGATGCTCTTTAGGAAATAACTCTGGTAATTTTTTATACTCAACATTTTCCCAATCACCACCATTTATTTCCTTTAATCCATCCGATTTTATTATTGAAATACCTTTAACATTTGATATGTATTCAGCGGTTTGTATTGCTCTAGTTAAACTACTCGAGTATAAAACATCAATTTCTTGATTTTTTAGTCTCTCTGCCAACTTTTCTGCTTGTTTTTTACCTTTTTCGCTAATATCAACGTTGGTCCATCCATGAAAAATATCAGCATGATTTCCGTCTGTCTCTGCATGTCTAACAATGATTAGCTTAGTATTCAAAAGTACACCTTCTTTCAATTCTATAATATTTATCTTCAAAATTGCTCCGTTGGAAGGCAAAATCAATACCGCTGCATTTCATATAACTACTGCATTACCGACAGCATGTCGGGTTAAATTCCTATATGGGATATTAACCTACGGTAACTTTATTTTCTAAACTATACCAAAATTCACCAAATTATTCAACTTATAAAATCCTTCTATATTTCTCTTGCTTCAAATGTTTAATTTTAAAATTACTAAGCATAATAGATTTATTATTAAACCTAGGAGAATTGAAAATTATGACTACAAATACAGAAAATAATAAAAAGCCAAATAGATTGATAAATCAAAAATCACCTTACTTACTTCAACATGCATACAATCCTGTTGACTGGCATCCTTGGTCTGAAGAGGCTTTCGAGAAAGCCACTTCCCGTGATTTGCCAATTTTTTTATCTATCGGCTACTCCACATGCCATTGGTGTCATGTTATGGAAAGAGAATCCTTTGAAGATGAAGATGTAGCTAATATACTTAATAATCATTTTATTTCAATTAAGGTGGATAGAGAAGAACGTCCCGATATAGATAATATATACATGAGTATCTGTCAGGCTTTAACCGGAAGCGGAGGATGGCCTCTTACAATAATTATGACTCCTGATAAGAAACCTTTTTTCACCGGAACATATTTTCCAAAGCACAGCAAAATGGGATTGATGGGACTAATTGATTTACTCTCTAATATTACTGATGCATGGTCTCACAGCAAACACCTTTTGTATGAATCAGGAAATAATATCATTAATTCAATCAATTCCACGAATAAGGTTAAATCAACATCGCCTCTCTCAGAAAACGATTTAGAAAATGCCTTTTCGGCACTTTCCATGTCATTTGATTCCATTTATGGTGGCTTTGGCTTTGCCCCAAAATTCCCAATGCCTCACAACCTAATGTTTTTATTGCGGTATTGGAAAAAATATAATAATGAAAAAGCATTGGAAATGGTTGAAAAAACACTTGTTTCCATGTATTACGGTGGTATTTTTGATCATATAGGATTTGGATTTTCAAGGTATTCAACAGACAGGCAGTGGTTGGTTCCCCACTTTGAAAAAATGTTATATGATAATGCCCTTTTGTCAATTGCTTATTCAGAAGCCTTTCAAGCGACCGGCAAGTCTCTTTACAGTGACGTGGCAGAGATGCTATTCGATTATATACTGAAAAATATGACCTCTCCCGAGGGAGGATTTTATTCAGCTGAAGATGCAGATTCAGAAGGAGAGGAAGGAAAGTTTTATCTATGGCATAAAGATGAAATAATCTCCGTATTAGGCTCTTCAGATGCAGATTATTTTTGCAGCTTTTATGATATTACTTTAAACGGTAATTTTGAAGGGAAAAATATTCCGAACCTTATTAGAAATTCAAGAAACATTTCTGTAGAGGAAAAAAAGCATTTAGATTTCTGCCGCAAAAAGCTTTTTGACTATCGTGAAGAAAGGATTCATCCTTATAAAGATGATAAAATTCTTACCTCTTGGAATGGGCTTATGATTGCTGCTTTATCCTTTGGTGCAAGAGTATTGGATAATGATGATTATTTATACTCCGCAAAGAAGGCAGCTGATTTTATTATAGATAATCTTAAAGATAGAAATGGCAGGCTGCTTGCAAGATATCGGGATGGTGAATCTGCTCACAGGGGCTATATAGATGACTATGCATTTTTTATTTGGGGATTGATAGAATTGTACGAAGCCTCCCACGAATCCAGATACCTTAAACATGCACTTGATTTCAATCAGCAGCTTTTAGACAGCTTTTGGGATAAAGAAAAAGGTGGTCTGTTTTTCTACAGCGAAGATAGCGAGCAGCTACTATTGAGACCTAAGGATTCGTATGACGGCAGTATTCCCTCTGGCAACTCAGTAAGTACTCTAAACCTTTTAAGGATTGCAAGACTTACTGGGAAGTCCGAACTTGAAGAATTAGCACAGAAACAGTATGAAGCCTTTGCAGATATGATAAAAGCATATCCTGCATCACATACATTTTTCTTAATGAGCTACTTGTTTTTATTATCAGATACTAAGGAAATAATACTGATAGGAGATATGCAAAAAGCTGAAACTAAAAAAATGCTACAAAAAATCAATTCTGCTTTTCTTCCGGAAATAGTTTTTCATGTTATAGAAGAAAACAGTGACGCACAATCCTTAAATGAGCTCGTTCCTTTTTTAGAAAATCATAAAAGTGAGGATGATTTAGTATCTGCTTTCATTTGTAGAAATCAATCATGCCAATCACCAATAACAAATTTTAATGATTTTGAAAAAGTAATAAACAGCCATATTTTACTATCTCTTTAATTATGATTATTATACCATTCAACTGTTTCGGTCAGAACTTTCTTTCTTGCAAAAAGCAAGCTATGATCCGCATTAACAGGCACAAATCTGCTGTCTTCATTTGGCTTTCCGTATTTCTCGGAAAATGAAAATACAACATCACGATCCTGCTTGCCGTGTATAGTAAGAACAGGGCACTTTACAACAGAAAGCTTCTCATATGGCTTATAAGTATCAAATTCTGCAAATAAATTTCTCCCAAGTTTGAAGTTATTGATATCTAACGTAATGTAGCCTTGCTTTTCTAATGTTTCATACCCACCCTTTTTAAGAAACATTTTCCCCCAATTGTATTCAGGGTTGTTTATAAATCCCTCTTTAAAATCAAGAACAGGCGCCCACAGCACAAGAGTTTTAACTTTCTGCGGATTTTTAGTAGTATATAGCACTGAGGCTTGGGTTCCAAAGCTGTATCCCAGCAAACCGATTTGTTCAAAGTCTTTTGTATATTCATCAATTGTAGCTTCCAAATCCATTAACTCCCCAGCGATTGTCATATCTTCCGAATTCAATCCTGAGTGTCCATGCCCCCTGAAGTCAAAACGCACAACACGAAAACCTTCTTTACAAAGCTTTTCTGATAAGTGAACAAACCAATTTTGCCATTCATCTTTAGTGCCACAAAGCCCATGACAAAGAACAATACAGCCTTTAATATCTCTATTTTTTGGTGCATTGATTATTCCAGAAAGATTAACTCCATCTTTACTTAAGTAGCTTACTTTTTCAGTGTTCATTGTTTTCTCCTTCTTAAGTATGGTTTTTTACAATGATTATAACACAGATTGTTGCTCAATATATTTTAAAATCTCTTACTTGTTTCAAATTCTTCTAACCATTGCATCCAATTTCATCTGTTTTACAAGGTCTCCGTTATCTGATTAAGGTCTTTGCAGCTTGCCCAGCCCAT
>JBLMYQ010000063.1:0-74928 GCA_050258375.1 Deltaproteobacteria bacterium
GCTTAATTCACGATTTTTAAAAATTAAGTTCATGGCAGCAAAAGCTTTTTCGTTCTTAGCAAAAACAAGCAATCCTCCAGTCATGAAGTTTAGGTTGTTATGTGCAATGACAGTGAACTGAGAGCCAGTACTTGATAGATACTTGTTTACCAGACCTGCCATAGTGGGGCGAATTTTGCCCTCAACATAATTTGTTAAAATATTCGGTGGCTTTTCTACAATTAAAATGTTTTCGTCTTCATACACAATCCGTAGATACTGATTTTGTCCAAGAGCAACCTTTCTTCTTTCTGATGTCATCACCATAAAAAAACCTCCTTTAGATTTTTAATATAAAAATCCATCAATACTATAAGAAACCACCTTAAGATTAAATTTGAATTAATCTTAATATTAATAAGAGACTATATTTAAAAAAGGATATTAAATTGATTATATTATAAAAGCAGATATAATGGCAACTATTTCTTAATTTTTATTAACTAATAATTCTTATTTAATTTGAATATTTTAAACAAGGATTTTTATTTCTTTTCAAAATTTAATTACATGATATAATTGTTTCAAAATAGAAGAGGTATTAATAGGCAAAAGCCTGGAAAGGTAGGTTTTAAGTTATGAAAGAAATACTTGAAATATTAGAGAAGGATCCAAGGATATCTGCAGAAAAGATTGCCGCAATGCTGGGAAGAAATATTGAAGAAGTAAAGGCTGAGATTAAAAGGCTTGAAGATGAAAATATAATAGCCGGTTATACAACCGTTATAAATTGGGATAAGACAGAAAAAGAAACAGTCAATGCACTTATTGAGGTAAAGGTTACACCAACACGCGGACTGGGATTTGATAAGGTAGCTGCAAGAATCTATAACTTCCCGGAAGTGAAAGCTCTTTATTTAATGTCAGGAAGCTATGACTTTACAGTCTTAATAGAAGGTAAAACCATGAAAGAGGTTGCGCTTTTTGTTGCAGAAAAACTTGCACCTCTTGAATCTGTCATGAGTACCGCAACTCATTTTGTATTGAAGAAATATAAGGATGATGGAGTAATCCTGCATGAAAAGATTGAAGATGACAGGGAGGTTATAACATTATGAACCTGATTGATAGAATCAATCCTGTCGTCAGGAATATACCCCCATCAGGTATCAGAAAATTTTTTGATGTTGTGACTGAAATGAAGGATGCAATATCGCTCGGAGTTGGAGAACCGGATTTTGTCACTCCCTGGAGGGTTAGAGAGGCAGGAATATATTCACTTGAAAAGGGACATACACATTATACTTCAAATTGGGGGCTGCCAGAGCTTAGAGAAGAAATCTCAAAATATGTATTTGAAAAATATAATCTTCAGTATGACCCTAAGGATGAAATAATAGTAACCGTAGGCGGAAGTGAAGGGATTGATATAGCGTTAAGGGCGCTTGTTGGAGCTGGGGATGAAGTTCTTGTTCAACAGCCATGCTTTGTTTCATATAAGCCCTGTGTTGAATTCTGCGGTGCACTTCCGGTTGTCATAGAAACCAAGGAAGAAAATCAATTTAAACTAACTGCAAAGGAACTCGAAGAGAAAATTACGCCCCGGACAAAGCTTTTAATAATGTCATTCCCCAATAATCCTACCGGTGCTGTTATGACTAAGCAAGAACTTGAACCAATTGCAGAAGTAATTAAAAAGCATGATTTACTGGTTATTTCAGATGAAATCTATAGTGAGCTGACATATGGATTTAGACATACTTCAATAGCAAGCTTGCCGGATATGAGAGATAGAACTATAGTTATAAATGGTTTTTCCAAAGCTTTTGCAATGACAGGATGGAGAATGGGGTATACCTGTGGTCATAAAGATATTACAGGAGCAATGTTTAAAATTCATCAGTATGCAATAATGTGCTCTCCGACAACCTCCCAGTATGCAGCGATTGAAGCACTGCGAAGCTGTGATGACGAGGTTGAAATGATGAACAGTGAGTATAACAATAGAAGAAGATTGATTATTGATGGATTAAGGAAAGCTGGCTTGAAATGCTTTGAACCGCTTGGAGCTTTTTATGTCTTCCCATCCATAAAGGAAACAGGATTAAGCTCAGAGGCTTTTTGCGAAAGGTTGTTGATGGAAGAAAAGCTTGCTGTAGTTCCCGGCGGTGCCTTTGGAGATTGCGGGGAAGGATTTGTAAGAATGTCATATGCTTACTCGGTTGATACTATAAATTTAGCTTTAGAAAGAATAAACCGATTTATGAGAAGATTGGGGAACTATTAATAAATTGTTTTTTCTTTATTTTATAAATAATTTAAAAGAGCGAAGGAATTATATCCTATCGCTCTTTTATTTGGTTAATTATTCAGTGTTACTGAGGGGATGGAACCTTCGAGTCCGCCCTTTCTTCTTGCAAAGGCTCCATGAATTACGATAGCGCCGAAGCTTTCAACTTCAAAGCTTCGGTATTCATCAGAAAACTTTTCCATAATAATAGAAGGAAGCTTTCTCACGAGCGTTTCCTTGATTACTTCAACGGACTTGGAAGGGACGGCTTTGGATGGGATGAGGATGTCAATATCGACATCTATCTCTTTGATAGGTTCTGCTTCACCTTTCTTTTTATAGCCCGTAATCTTAACGGCGAGGGTTATTCCGGTATTGCTCATTACATTACCTCCTTTAAACATCTTTTTTAAAAGTCAATTTTCCTCTCCTTTCAAAATGTCCTATAGCGTAGGAATTTCCTACACACCAAAAACTAACATCCCAGACAATGCTTACTCTAAATAAAAATATATAATACTTCAATTATAATGTGATAAAAATAGCATGTCAAATAATTGTTAAGTAAATGGAAAATATTAATATTCTTTAAATTTTAAAATATACGAAACGATACTGAAATGTAAATTTTGCTTGTATTTTGTCGAAAAATAAGATATAAATATATATGAAGTATATTATATTTTAGCTATAAGTAACTATCAGCCAAATATTAACATTGCAGGGCGGCTTGATTTTTTAATACAATATAATTATAGTTAGTTGTTCTATTATATAAACATCTTTTTTCCCATTTTTCGAATATATATTTTCCTTAAAAAATTCTAATTTAAGATTAGTTAATATGTAGAAAGCCCTACATTGCTAGTTCTGTTTTGCTTTATAGAATTATACCATTATTGTCTGATTCAAAGATTTGAAATGATATACATATTTAAGGAGGTGCAAGCTTAATAGAAGGGTTGGATGATTTATTATCAAAAAATGAAATGTAATAATGAAACGCTTTTATTATCTGTTAAAAACACTAAAGTAAAGGAGAATACGAAATGTTAAACTTAAAAAGTATAAAAATGAAAATATTAATGCCTGTATTAGGGGTTGTATTTATCGGGTTTATAGTTATAGTTGCAATGGTATATATAATAGCAGGTGATGAAATAAAAAGAGATATTGACCAAATAAGTACTGCTAAGGTTCAAAAGCTTGCAAATATGTGTGACTATAAAATTAAAAGCTATAAGGAACAAAATCAGTTGATTGCAGAATTACAAGATGTAAAAGTTGGTATTAAAAATAATAAACTTTTTAATGGCAATAAAAAATTGATAAAGAAAATATTGGAGTTATGCCCGGAAGCAGGAGATTTTGCTATAGCAGATGTTAACGGTAACATGATTTCATATGCTGGAACAAAAGCAAATATTGCTAGCAGAGATTACTTTCAGAAAGCAATAAAAGGTCAAATAGCTGTATCGCCTCCGATACAATCCAAATCAACAGGAGGGTTGATTATTACCTGCGCAGGTCCGGTACGAGACGATAACGGAAAAATTATCGGTGTATTCATTAACGGAGTCACTTTAAACAGCTTATCTGATATTATTAATCAAGAAAAATTCGGAGACACTGGTTATGCTTACGTTATTGATAATACTGGATTAATTATTGCACACCCGGATAAAAACAAAATTATGGTAGAAAACCTTATTAATAGTTCTGATCCTAGGTTGATATCAGCTACAAGAAAGATGATTAATGAAGAAACTGGAATTGCGTCATATTCTTATAACGGTTCAGAAAAAATATCCTGCTTTGGACCTGTTAAATCAACAGGATGGAGTATTGCAGTTTCAGCACCTAGAAACGAAGTATATACGAATATCCGATTGGTTACTACATTGCTAATATATGTAAGCGTATTGCTGGCTGTTATTATTACTATTGTAATTATCATAAGTATTGGAATGGCTGTAAAGCCAATACAAAAAATGGTCAAAATTACAGAAGAAATTGCTGGTGGAAATTTAATAGAAAAGGCTGATGTAAAAAGCAATGATGAAATAGGTAGTATGGCTTTGGCCTTAAATAATATGAGTGGAAATTTAAAAGGAGCTATAAATCGAATTAAGGATTCTGCAATGGATGTATTAGGTGCAAGTGAAAAGCTGGCTGCTTCAACTGAAGAGTCAGGAGCCTCAATGGAAGAAATTGCAGCAGGTGTAAACAGTATTGCCAGAGGAATGGTTGACAATTCCAGGAATATTGTTAATGCTACGAAGAATGTTGAAAAAGTGGCTAATACGGCTGAAGAGGTTGCTATTTCATGTAAAGAGCTGGCTGAAGAAAGTAAAAAGGTTAGAAATGATGCATTTAATGGCGGTGACTCAGTAAAACAGGTTCTAAATTCTGTTGATGAAATAAATAGCTCGTCCAAGGAAGTCGAAATCGTAATAAATGAACTCGGAAAGCTTTCTCAAGAAATCGGGGAAATAATTGAGATTATTACTGCAATATCAACCCAGACAAACCTTCTTTCACTTAATGCAGCTATTGAAGCTGCAAGAGCAGGAGAAGCAGGAAGAGGCTTCTCGGTGGTTGCTGAAGAAATCAGAAAACTAGCCGCAGGAAGCAGTGATGCGGCAAAAGATATCACTAAACTGATACTAGATGTTCAAAGAAAAACAAGTAATGCAGTAAACAAGATGCAGGATGGAGCCCAAAAGGCTGAAGAAGGACTAAAAAAAGCCACTGATGCAAGTGAATATATTCAAGGAATTATTAACTCTATAGACAATATTTCAAAGAGGATAGTTGAAATATCAAAATCTGTAAATCAGCAGGCAGATATTTCAAAGCAGATGAATGATGCAATGGTAAATATATTAAATGTAACCGAAGCTACATCTTCAAGTTCACAGCAAATGAGTGCAAGTGTAGAAGAACAAACCTCGGTATTCCAAGAGCTTGGTAATATTGCTTCTGAACTATCCAAATCTGCGGCATCTTTGAATGATATGTTTAGTAAGTTTAAGACTGAATGAAGTAATTTATAAGACCGGCCATAAATTCGAAACCCTTCGGAGTAAAATCTGAAGGGTTTTTGGCATTTAAGCTAGGTCTTGAATCTTTATTTGTCATAACCATATGATTGAATGCATAGACTTTATACATGAAAATGTACAAGACTATGAGGGATGAATATGAAAATTTTCGTTATAAAGGCTAAAAATTTCTATTCGATTTGTGGATTGCTTGCTTTGTGTGTAACTGCACTTTTCTTGGGAGGATTAGTTTTGACTAATGCCGCTCAGGTGTTTACCCAGTCTTCACAAAAGCTGCCTGTATATAGTGTTGAAACAAATGATAAGAAGGTTTCTATTACCTTTGATTGCGCATGGGGAGCTAATGATATACCAAATATTCTAAACACCTTAAAACAAGAAAAGGTTAAAGCAACCTTTTTTCTTGTTGGAGAATGGCTTGATAAGTTCCCAAATGAATCTAAAGCAATCGCTGCAGGAGGACATGATATTGGGAATCATTCTGATGCACACTTAAGAATGTCTCAGCTTTCAGTAAACAGCATGCAAGCGGATATAGCAAATGCAAATGCCAAAATTGAAAAATTAACAGGACAAAAGTGCATACTGTTCCGGGCACCATATGGGGATTTTGATGAAAGATTAGTAAAGGTTGCGGCAGGAAACGGGCAGTACACAATTCAGTGGGATGTTGACAGTTTGGACTGGAAGAATATTTCAGCCGGAAATATTTGCGAAAGGGTAATGAAAAAAGTGAAAAACGGTTCAATAATACTTTTGCACAATGATACAAAATTTACAGCAATAGCATTGCCAACGCTTATTAAAAATTTAAAAAATGCAGGGTACAGCTTGGTGCCTGTTTCGGAATTGATTTACAGGGATAATTATTATATGGATTATACAGGAAGGCAGCATTCCAAAAAATTATGAACTAATAGATGTTAACTCAATTTAAATACAAGGGTATATTTTTTAAAAATAAGTTCATTAGATTTTTAAAAAAGCCCTAATCTCTTGGGAAAGATATTTCAATTGAGGGCTATAATATTTTATACTTAAAATTGTTATATTGTATTGTAAAATATAGCAAATATAGTACAATTATGAACACAAGTTATAAATTAAATTACAGGAAGGATAAGTCGAATGGAAAAGAAATTAGGTAAAATTAAAATTTTATTATGGTCTTTTTTGGTTGTGACTGGAATTACTTTGGGTGTACCATTATCGGCGAGTGCAGCGGCTTTAGGACAAGCTGATTTTGCAGCGGCGCAGGGAGGTACACTTACATTAACAGATAATTCCAGCATTGCGGGTAATATATCAATAACAGATAATATAACAATTGCTACCAATGGCGGAGATTATACATTAAATACGGGCGAATTTAAAATCTTTGTAGCAGGAAACAATGTCAAATTGACAATTGAAAATCATGTAACAATCACTGGAAATGGAGCTAATGGGGTTGTTGCATCGAATAATAATGGAGAAATCGTTATGAACAGCGGTTCGGCTGTAACGTCAACAGGAAATAATGGATTTGCTATTTATGTAGGTGGAAATGGAAAAGCTATGATTAATGGAGGGACGATAACTGCACAGGGAGCTAATACAGATATAGATGTAGAAAATCCATTGGGCGCAGCTGCAATAACTTATGGTGGTGGTACTTTAACAATCAAGGGAACATCAGTGGTGAATGCAAATGGGGCAAATGGCATGGCAGTAAGTGTTAGCCACGGTAGTAGTCTTTACATACAAGATTCGCCTGATATCAATGCTGCAGGTACTGAAGGTATCGGTGTAGCAGTAGGATTGGGTGGAGCAGCGAATATTACAGGTGGTACAATTGATGCAACGGCTGCGGGAGTAAAGGGAGAATCAGAGGATGGTAATGCTAAAGCTATCGTGGATATATCTGGAGGTAATATTTGTGCTACAGGGGCTGATGCGATAGGAATTTGGGCTGATAAACAAACGAATCTAACTCTGCATGGAAATGCGCAGATTCTTGCTACTGGCGCAGATGCAGCGGGAGTGAGAGTGGCTGGGGTTGATGGGCTGCCCGGAGCTTCTGAAAATATAGAGGCATCAATATCTGGAACAGTTGCTATCACTGCTGATGGAGCAGGGGCGAAAGGTTTATATGTGCTTGCTACTGGACAAGGCGGAGTTGTTGTTTGCGGAAATGTTACAATAAATACAAACGAGGCAAATTCAGTTGCCGTAGATTCATATGGATTTGGAACTGTAAATATAGAAGATAATGTACATATAAATGCAGCGGGGACAGATAATATAGGTGTTTCAGCGCAACACGGAGGGGCTGTTATCATTGATGCAAAGGGAGGAACACTTAATATTTCTGCTGCAAAGGTTGGTGCATCGGTAGGAGTAGGAGGCAGAATACAAGCAGATGAAGGAACGATGACTGCTCAAACAGGTTTTGAAATAATTGCAGAAAGTGAGCTTATGGCTTGGGCAAGAACGAATATATCAAGCGGATTTACCTTGGATACAAATGGTGGAACAGATGTTTACATGAGAGGAAGTGCGGCGTATTCTGATGTCAGTGCAGCTGTTTATGGAACTGGAATAAAAGCTCCTTGCGATATATTTGTGCCTACTGGTACAACTTTTGAAAACATAGGACTTCCTGATACAATAGGAACCAGGACTTCTATGGTAGAGGTAACTTGGTCACAAGGAAATTATTCGGGTAATAATCAAGATAATTCGAGTAAAAAATACATAATAGAAGGAACGGTACAAAATGTGAACAGCATGGGAAATGCTACAATTCACAATATAAAAGTAGGTGCTGTAGTAACAGTTGGAACGCCTAACTATAGTGATTTGGCTGGATTTGAATGGGCGAAGGATGCTATCATGGCACTTAGAGCTTCGAGGATAATGAACGGAACAAGCGATACACAATTTTCACCGGATGGTTTTATAGAACGTGCTGATTTTGCGGTTGTATTATGCAGAGCATTTAAATTTCCAATTGAAGATAAACCGTCAAGTTTTCCGGATGATATTAATATTTGGAACTTTCATAACCCAGAAAAGGTGCCATACATAGAGGCTGCAAAAGGACTATTCTATACGCCAGACAGCACATTTTATCCAGACAGTAAATTAACAAAAGAAGATATAACATACTGTTTAGTAAAAGCTTTAGGGCTTAGTGCAAACAATCAGGAAATGCAAGCAGCTATGGAGAGTGCGGCAATAAAATACTATAAAGATTGGGCAAATGTAGGAAATGGATATAAAGAAGCAGTAGCATTAGCGACTAGTCGAGGCTTTATCATAGGAGATGGAAATGGACATTTTAATCCAAATAAAGAACTGAATCGTGCAGAAGCTGCGGTACTATTATATCGTGCCCTTACTTTTGGTGGTGGTGCCGGGAGTGGAATGTTCTCTGATGTAAAGCCGGGGGATTGGTATTATGAGGCTGTTATGAATGTTACGAATAGAAAGATGATGAATGGATATGATGATGGAACGTTTAGACCTGATATAACCATGACAAATAGAGCGCTGCCGTACCTAGTAGCAAAGCTTTTAGGTAAAGATATAACGATACAGAATTATAATCCTATGGCTGATGCTGATGTAACAGATGCTTTGCCAAGTGATTTTGTGACAAATTATAATTCGATTAAAGATGATTTCTTAAATCGCCAAACAATTGGCTATGTATTTGCACATTTATGTAATCTGACAATTCCTACGGATAATGGGGTAATAAGCGCAGCATTAGCACCTTTTGCTGATAGAACAGATGCGGATGCCAACTATGCTGAAGAGCTTGCTGCTATGGTAAATCAAGGATATATAAAAGGCATATATGACAATAATGAATTAAGGTTATATCCAAAGGGCTATGTAACACGTGCAGAACTCGCTGTATTTGTGGTCGAAGCTTTACCAACAAATGGAGCTGCGAAAAATGTGGCAGGGCAAGTATTTTCAGATGTAGCAGCAGCAGATTGGTTTTATGATGGAGTAATGAATCTTTATAATAGAGGAATTATATGTGGTTATGAAGATGGAACATTTAGACCAAATGAGGAGCTTGGAGTCGGAATTGCAGGACTCGTATATAGACACTTGAGTATTGATTGGACCAACTATCCAACCGTGAATAATGCGCAGGTTTTAGAGTACTTCCCAAATAACACATATGCATCGACAAGAGAAACTGCTGCTTATACAATTCTTAAAATCCTTGGGGTAGATGTGACAAATGTAAATGCAGATGCTATATTAGATGGATGCACTGACAAAGCTCAAATATCAGAAGCATGCAAAAAAGCAATGGCTTATATGATTAGTATAGGAGCACTTAAAGGAGACTCAGATGGAAAGCTAAATCCAGGTTCAACCCTCACTCGTGCCGAATTTGCAGTATTCTATGCAAGGGCATTAAATGGCGTAGATAAATCAAAGATGAACGACTATAAAACGACAGTAGACTCAGTAAAAGGGGGGAACTAGTGATGAATAAAACGATAAAAAGGCTTTGTGGTTTGGTATTTGGACTTGCAATAAGTACAAATATAGTATTTGCCCTGCCAGCACAGCCCGTAAATGGTACGATTACATTAGAGGAAGACTGGAGACTTACAAGTACCCTTAACATAAGTGCAGGGACAGGTAACACAATAACAATTGATGGACAAAATAAATATAAAATCTATGAAATGGCAGCAAATGCAAATCTAACTAACGCCGAAGGAACGGTAATATTAAAAGATGTAAAAATTATAAATTATGGAACAACGCCAGCTGTAGGCTCTCTTGCGGCATTGCAAGCGGCAGCCGACAGCATTACAAGTATAAATGCACCGGTAAAGGATGCAAATACAATTACTTTACCTATAGTGCAAGGATTTACAGTAAGTATTGCAGCGACAAGCGATTCAAATGTTATTAATACAAGTGGAGTTGTTACACCTCCAACCAGTGCAACAACTGTGAATCTAGCTTTAAATGTTGCAGGGAATGGTGGAATAGCAAAAACTAGAACGATTGCAGTCCTAGTACCTGCAAAAAACCAAAGTTCAGGTGGGGGAAGTAGTGGAAACAGCAGCGGTTCTAATACAAATACGCCTACTACCACGGAAGATACATCGAAAGTAGAAAAAGAGATTCAAGATGCAAAAAATAATGTGAATGTTGATACAATAAAAGAAGTAATAAAGCTAGCGGAAAAAGTTGTTAACGATATGGGAAAAGAGGAAGTAAAGTCTACTGTGGCAGAAGGGGTAGCAAAAGCAGTAGTAACAGAAAAAACACTGGCATCTATGATAAAGAAGGCAGATGAAGTATTAGCTACTGCTGCAAAACTAGAGCAGCAAATGGCAGCAAATAATATGAGTGAAAAAATAGAAACGAAAGTAACTCTTGAAATTCCTGTAGATAATACAGTAAAGGAAGTTCAAGCAACGATACCGGTAAAGTTAATGGAAGATATAAAAGAAAAAGGGATTGACAAGGTTGAAATATCGGCAGGGATTGCAAAGATAGTTATTGCCCCGGATGCCATTAAGGCTGAGGGAGCAAGTACACTTGGGATATCAGTTAAACAAGCAGATAAAGAAGCTGATTTGACTCCTGAACAAAAACAAATTGTAGGAGACAATCTGGTATTTGATTTTAATGCGGAAATCGCAGATAAAGACGGAAAAAAGGAAAAAGTAAGCAATTTTACATCTGATATAGAAATCAAAGTACCTTACACGTTAAAAGAGGGAGAGAATCCTGAATTTGTAACGGTGTTCTTTATCAACGATAATGGTGAGCTTGAGAACAAGCAAGGAATATATGACGGCGAGACTAAGACTGTGAGCTTTAAGACAAGCCACTTTAGTAAATATTTAATCAAAGAGAATAAGGTTTCGTTTGTGGATGTATCGAATGACCACTGGGCAAAAAATTGCATAGAAGTTCTTGCTGCGAAGGGAATAATAAGAGGCACAAACACAGCGGGATATGCACCAGAAGCAAATGTTACGAGAGCAGAATTTGCTGCACTTTTAGTGAGGGTTTTCGAAATAAAAGAAGGAACGAACAAAGTAGAGTTTACAGATGTAAATAAAATGGATTGGTACAGCGAGGCAGTAAAAGCTGCGGCTAGTGCAGGAATTGTTATAGGGGATAATGGAAAGTTTGACCCGAATGCCAATATTAGTAGACAAGATATGGCTGTGATGCTTGCAAGAGCAGGTAAACTTTATAAAGGAATGAAGGATAAAACTGGTGCTGCAACACTAAATTTTACGGACAACAGTGAGATTAGCGATTATGCGCGAGGAAGTATCAGCGCAGTTGTGTACAATAAAATACTTTCAGGAAAACCAGGGAATATGTTTGAACCTAAAGCAAATGCCACGAGAGCAGAGGCGGCGAAGATGATATATGGTATAATGAATTTGAAGTAGGCTTGTTTTTGTAAATTTGTAATAAAAGAATACTTTAAAAGCAGATATCACTGTAGAAAAACTATAAGTGTTATCTGCTTTTTTATTGCCCTTAAAACCTCAAACTCAACACGCAAATGTTAAAAATATAACATAAGACAGCATAGCTGCGAATAAAATTATTATTGTCTTGTATTTCATATAAAGTTAGAAGAGTCTGATGTAAAACAAGCACTGGGAAATGCACAAAGAGTAATAGAATTTATAGTAAATCTTAGGGGTTCTTAGAAAATATTGATATTGAATTAAAAAGTTTGTGATATAATAATCACACAAATGAGAAATTGCGGAGGGAAACAAATGGGTTTTAAATCTGGATTTGTAACCATAATAGGCAGACCGAATGTTGGGAAATCAACACTTTTAAATAAGCTTGCCGGAGAGAAGATTGCGATAATGTCGGACAAGCCGCAGACTACAAGGAATTCAATAAAAGCTATAGTAACAGATAAGGATTATCAAATAGTTTTCATAGATACACCAGGAATACATAAACCAAAGCATAAGCTTGGCGAATATATGGTTAAGTCTGCAACCGGTTCTATAGGCGACGTTGATGCGGTAATATTTGTTGTTGATGCATCGGATAAGGATACTGGTGGTGGAGACCAGTTTATATTAGAAAAGCTTAAAAATGTAAAAATTCCTGTTTTACTTGTATTAAATAAAATTGATACTGTTAAAAAGGAAGAGCTTTTCGGAGTAATAAGCAGAATGAAGGATTTATATAAATTCAGTTCGGTTATTCCGGTATCAGCAATGCAGGGAGATGGAACAGGTATTATACTGGATGAATTAAAAAAGATTATTCCGGATGGACCTAAATTCTTTCCTGAAGATATGATTACAGATCAACCTGAGAGAATAATTGTAGCTGAAATTATCAGGGAAAAAGCACTTCATTTATTACAGGAGGAAGTACCGCACGGTATTGCGGTTGAAGTTATTTCCATGAAGGAAAGAGGAGACAAGGATATTGTAGATATTCAGGCGAATATCTACTGCGAGAAGGAATCTCACAAGCCAATAGTTATTGGAAGCAAAGGGTCTATGTTAAAGGAAATAGGTAAGCGTGCAAGATTTGATATCGAGGTGTTCCTTGCAAGTAAGGTTTTTCTTGAATTATGGGTCAAGGTAAAAAAAGATTGGAAAGATAATGAAAACATGCTGAAAACACTGTTTGGTGATTATTAATCAAAAATTTTCCCTGTATATGTTTTGTTTATTTAGGGAAACTTTATTTTAGTGTAAGTTTAAAATGTAAAATCTAAAGTTGATAAATTTAAGCCTCTATGAGTTTAACTTTACATTTTACACTTTACACTGGATAAGCTTTACACTAACGAAAGAGGGGGACCAGCCATGATTACTGAAGTTGTTTGGAAAACCTTTGAAAAAACTGGAGACCTAAATGCCTACCTGCTTTTAAAAGAGATTGAAACCACCGATCCTGAAGGCAAAAAGGAAGAGAAGAAGGATTAATCGGAGAATTTCTATGAACCTTATTAAGACACAAGGAATAGTTGTAGGAGAAAAAGCTGCAGGGGAAGCGGATAAAATTCTTACTATTTTCACTCAAAAACATGGAATGATAAAAGCGGCAGTCAAAGGTGCGTATAGACCTAAAAGCAGCATGATTGCCTCTTCACAGTTCCTTGTTTTTAGTGATTTTATTCTATATAAAGGAAAAGACTTATACAGACTTAGCAGCTGCGAAGTTATAGAACCTTTTTACAATATAAGAAATGATATCATAAAGCTTACATATGCTTCTTATGCAGTTGAATTAATCAAAGAAGTAATACACGAGAATATGCAAAGCTACAGGGCTTTGCAATTGTTTCTGAATACACTTCATGCGATATCAAACTCTGGAAAATCCCTTGAAATGATAATAAGAGCTTATGAATTGAGGCTTATGTGTTTGTGTGGTTATAAGCCTCAAATTGATATTTGTGCTTCTTGTGGAAAGAATTCCGATAAGAAGTATTTCAGCTTTAGTCATAATGGATTGATTTGTGAAGAATGCGGGCAGAATAAGAAGGATGTTGTTAGCGTATCAGAGCCAACGGTAAGTACAATAAAATACATAATCAAAGCAGAGGTAAAAAAGCTTTTTTCATTTAGTGTTTCTCAAATGGTTTTAAAGGAATTAAAGCTTATAAATGAGATATTTATTAAGGAAAAACTTGAAAAAGAATTCAAATCATTAAAACTGCTTGAAAAAATCTAGTCAATTTGCATAGATTATCAAATTGGAATATAATCAATCAAAGAAGAAAGGGGGCAGAGCAGTGAATAAAATTATAAAGAAAAAAATACTTGCTCCGGCAACCATTTTAATGGAAATAGAGAATCCAATGATAGCTTTAAAGGCTAACCCGGGTCAATTTATTATGCTGAGGGTTAGTGAGTATGGAGAAAGGATTCCACTTACTATTTGCGATTATGATTCACAAAAAGGTATCATAACACTTATATTTCAAGAAATAGGAAAAACTACAAAGCTTTTAGGAGCATTAAATGAAGGTGATGAAATTCTGGACTTGGCAGGTCCCCTTGGAAATCCTACGGAAATACATAATCTAAAAAGAGTATTGGTAGTAGGAGGAGGGCTGGGAACTGCTCTTATATATTCTCAGGTAAAGCAAATGAATGCTAATGGAGCTAAGATTGATGTAATTATTGGGGCTCGCAGTGAAAGCTTGATTATACTTGAAGAAGAATTAAACCCTTTTTGTGAGAATGTTTTTATTGCTACAGATGATGGTTCAAAAGGGCATAAAGGATTTGTTACTGATATAATTAAAAAATTAATTGAAGAAGGAAATAAGTATGACAGAATATTTGCAGTCGGTCCATTAATAATGATGAAGGTTGTAAGCAATTTGACGAAACAATATGGAGTGCCAACCACAGTTAGCATGAATCCTATCATGATAGATGGAACAGGTATGTGCGGTGGATGCAGACTTACAGTTGGTGATGAAACAAAATTTGCATGTGTAGATGGACCGGAGTTTGATGGACATCTTGTAGATTTTGATGAAGCAATGAAAAGACAAGCTATATATAAAAATGAGGAAAAAATTTCATTAGACAATCACATATGCAGATTGGGAGGGAATGCCAATGCCTAATCTATCACCCAATAAGGTATATATGCCGGTGCAAGAGCCGTCCGAGAGAAAAAATAACTTTAAGGAAGTTGCAATTGGCTATACATATGAACAAGCAAGAGAAGAAGCTGAAAGATGCTTGCACTGCAGCAATAGTCCCTGCGTTCAGGGCTGCCCAGTTAATGTTCAAATTCCGGAATTTATAAATTTAATAAAAGAAAATAAAATTGACGAGGCATATTCCAAGATTCTTGAAACTAATAGTTTGCCTGCAGTATGTGGCAGGGTTTGTCCCCAGGAGAATCAATGCGAAAAGTTCTGTGTTAGAGGGAAAAAAGGTGAACCGGTTGCCGTAGGAAGATTAGAGAGATTCGCAGCAGACAACGGGAAACAGTGTAAAATGGAAAGTGTAAAGTGTAAAGTTAACAACTCAGAAATCCAAACCCAAAATTTAGAAAAGCAAATCAACTATCAACCTAGTGAAGCCAAAGTAGCTATTATTGGCTCGGGGCCGGCTGGATTAACTTGCGCCGGAGATCTTGTAAAGATGGGATATAAGGTTACTATATTTGAAGCCTTTCATGTTCCTGGTGGGGTTATGGTTTATGGAATTCCCGAGTTCAGGCTTCCTAAAAAGATTGTTCAGAAGGAAATAGACAATCTGAAAAGTCTTGGCGTAGAAATTAAAACCAATATGGTTATTGGAAGGATACTTAATATTGATGACCTGTTTGAAATGGGCTTTTCCGCTGTTTTTATTGGCTCAGGTGCCGGACTCCCAATGTTCATGAAGATTCCCGGAGAAAATTTAAACGGCGTAATGTCTGCAAATGAGTTTCTTACACGGGTTAACCTGATGAAAGCATATATGTTCCCTGAAGCAGATTCGCCTGTAAAGGTAGGGAAAAAAGTTGCAGTTGTTGGTGGAGGAAATGTTGCAATGGACGCTGCACGATGTGCATTACGACTTGGGGCTGAAAAGGTTTACATTATATACAGGCGTTCAGATAAAGAAATGCCAGCTAGGCATGAAGAGGTTGAACATGCCCAAGAAGAAGGAATAGAATTCAGATTTCTAACCAATCCGGTTAAAATTATTGGCAATCAGGACGGTTGGGCTGCGGGAATAGAGTGTGTAGAAATGGAGCTTGGAGAACCTGATTTAACAGGAAGAAGAAAGCCTATAGAAAAAGCAGATTCAAATTTTGTGATTGATGCAGATACGATAATAATGGCTATCGGTACTACTCCAAATCCCATTATTTCAGATACGGCTAAGAATATTAAGAAAACTCCAAAGGGTGGGATATTCGCTGAAGAGGAAACGGGTAAGACAAGTAGAGAAGGAGTTTATGCCGGAGGAGATATTGTAACTGGCGCAGCCACAGTAATCCTTGCGATGGGGGCGGGGAAGAAGGCAGCCAAGGCTATTGATGAGTATATAAAGAAAAAATAAAACGGCATAGCCGTTTTTATTTTTTCAACTTACATTTGTTTTTAAAATATTATCCATAACCAGACTACCAATTATCACTTCTGCAAATATATTGACGCTTGCTTTCATTAATGCAATGCAATTATTCATTAATGCATTGCTGTTAATAAAAATATTGTTGCAGTAATAAACTATGCCGGAAAAAACAAATAGGAGAATAGAAATCAAAGTGCCATAAACGATTATGAGCTTAGACAGTTTTTCCATATTTGAAAGCTGTTTTGCAACCCTATCTATAATATTATTATTCTTCATTGAGAACCCTCGAATTATATTATTATCTGTCTTAATACTTATCATTTAAAAGGTAGCAATTTTGTTGATTTTAATCTGAAAACTTACCTTAGTATATATATATGTTAACATAATACCGTGAGACATTCAAATTATAGATTCTGGAAAAGGCTTAAGGAATGCGCTCTATGGCTATTTTCCGTTCCCATTTCCCAAACTGGAAATATAAGCTGCTCAGTACAGCTGATATTATAAAGCCAATTGTAGTGCCCAGCCATATGCCTGAGCTTTGAAGCAATGTATATTGAGAAAGCAGCCAGGCAAGGGGTATCCTAAAAAGCCAGAATGATAATATAGCAAATATCATAGGGGGTATAGTATCACCAGCCCCCTGAAGGGCTCCGTTGGTTACAAATATTAGAGATATGCCAATGTATCCGATAGAAATAATCTTTAAATAAGCAGTTCCTTCTGCGATGATTAGTTGAAGCTGATCCTGCGGAATCGAAGGATTGTTAAGGAAGAAAAGAACGATTTCCTTTGGGAATAAATAAAATAATAGTATTATAAAAGAAGTCATACAAAGAGAAAGAAAGCTTGCAACCTTAACGGTTGATAATACTCTATCCTTTTTGCCTGCCCCCAGATTTTGACCGGTAAGTGCCGTTACGGCCATACCTATTGCCATTGAAGGCATAAAGCATAAGCTATCAAGTCTCGAACCTATTCCAAAAACGGCAATTGTTGCAATGCCAAAGCCAGCAACTATTCTGGTAAGAACCAAGACCCCTGTTGATACAATAATCTGTTGAAAGCCGGAGGGTAATCCTATTAAAATCATCTTTTTTATCAAGTCAGAATCAAATTTAAAATTTTTGAAGTTTTTGATATTTAAAACTCCTTGTTTGTGTAAGAGCTTTAAAGCAAAAATGAAAGAGAATATTTGAGCAATTATGGTGGCAATTGCAGAACCGTTGATTCCCATTTTAGGGAAAAAACCAAGTCCGAGAATTAGTAATGGATCTAAAACAAGGTTAATAATTACTGCTAATGAAAGAAACTTCAACGGGGTCCAGGAATCACCTAATCCCCTAAGAAGAGAGCTTATAAGATTAAACCCAAACATGAAAACCATACCTAAAAGGGTCACAATGAGATAACTTGAAGCAAGATTAAATATTTGAGGCATTTTTGCAGGATTAATTGCTATAGAAAGTATAGCTTTATTGAAAATAATTCCGAGTATTGTCAATATTAAGGATAATAAAAATGTTAGAACAAATGAATTTTCGATTATGGTTTCTAGTATTTCATTATTGCCTGCACCCTTGTGCTGTGCAACTAAAGCAGTAGCTGCTATTGAAATACCAAAAGCAAAAGAAAGAAGTATGAAAACAATAGGAAAAGTAAGGGTGACGGCGCTAAAAGCTTCTGTTCCCAAAAACCTTCCTATCCAGAAAGCATTTATCATTTGCTGTATTAGCTGAAGAATGTTTCCTATAAGCAAAGGCATTGCAAAAGTTATTATTAGCTTTAAAATGCTTCCTTGAGTAAGATCTTTTCCAAAATTATTATTTTTCATTTAATTCATTTCCTTTTATATAGTATTGATTATTATTTCCTTAATAGTAAATTAAACTCAATATTGAAAAACAAAAAACGTACACTCGTACGTTTTTATTTTTCTCTTAAAAAATTAGGCACGTTCTCACCAAAGTCCTGCTATGATGTTGCTTTATCAAAAGCAATATCTGTGGATTTGGGAGCGTATTTATTTAACTTGATTAAGTTTTTTAGCAATAGCTGATTTTTTCCTGCTGGCTGTGTTCTTATGAAGAACGCCTTTTGCAACTGCCTTATCAATGCTCTTTGTTGCTGAAACAAGCATATCAGCTGCTTTTTTTGTATCTTTTTCTTTAACAGCTTCATCAAACTTTTTAAGCTGAGTTTTTAGACCTGTTTTTACTATTGCATTTTGCAGAGTTTTTGTTTCGGTTATTTTAACTCTTTTTATTGCTGATTTAATGTTTGGCAATTATTTTCACCTCCCCGATCATATTGCTTTCGAAATACCACAGTTCATGCAAAATATTTTAACATGATGAATAAAATAATGCAAGAAATATTAGCCAAATTAAACACTATAAATCGAAAAAAGGTGAAAAGCAGCTTTTGGTTGTAGTGCTTAACCTAAAACAGCTTCATATTCGAAGGTTTTATCCCCTGAAGTAATTGATTTTATTTTATTAAGCTGAAGGACCTTCGCACCAACTAGCTCAACGGCTCTTCTAAAGTATCCTACTACAGTATACTCAAAATAAAGATGCGCTGCCGGTAAATCTAAACCTTTAATAATACATTTGTTGCCTTCCACTTTTGCTTCAAAGCGCCCGCAATCAATATAATATGCTTTAAATACCAATGGGAGTTTTGTTGATACGAAATCCGCTACATTTCCCGAGGCAAGATAAGGCTTATAAGGACCTTCTGTTAATGAAAATTGAGCGGATTGGGCACCCATCTCCCAAAATACGTTAATGTTGCCATTGTAGAACTCTCTGACTATTTCATCCTGAAGCTTTAAAAAATCATCTAATGGAATAAGTGTTGTTGATAAAATGCTTCCTGAGAAATAAGGTATTTTTTGTGCAACTTTTGCAATAAATTTATCCCAGGTTTCTTGACCATATTTTTTTATTAACCCATCTCTTCTTGCAATGAAAGCGATACCTTTAACTTGCATATTATAACTCCTCCTTTGGTTTCTGATATTAATTAATATTTGTTTAAATCATTTTTTATATGATTTCACTAAATCAGGAAAACTATTCTTTAACTAGATATTATATATAAAATATAGTCTATATATTTTTGTAAAAATAATTATGTAAGTTAAAAAAGGAAAAGAAAGACGAAAAGGGTAAGTCTTTTTTGTTATGGCATATTGCAAAGAATACTGAAATATAATATACTTTGAATAGTAAATTAGTACCAGCTAATAAGAGGTGTTATCATGGCAAAAGCATCTCTTTCCAAAAAGGAAAGACATCAAAAGCTAGTTGAAAAAACTAAAGAAGATCCTTTTTTAAAAGACGAAGAGCTTGCTGAACTTTTCTCCGTAAGTGTTCAGACTATTCGACTTGACAGATTGGAGCTTGGAATCCCTGAGCTTAGAGAAAGATTGAAGGAAGTCGCATCAGCAAATCAAAAAAAGATAAAATCTTTGGCAAGCAGTGATATGATTGGAGAGGTTATTGATCTTGAATTGGGCCAGCGAGGAATAGCTATTTTGGAAGCAACTGAGGAAATGGTGTTTGAAAGGAACAAAATAGTTAGAGGACATTACATATATTCACTTGCTGAAACACTTGCAATTTCAGTTATTGATGCAAAGGTAGCGGTTATAGGGGTTGCAAATATAAAGTATAAAAAGCCTGTATTTCAAGGAGACCGCTTGGTTGCCAAGGCAGATGTAAAAAGAATAAAGGCAGATAGCTTTATTGTTTGGGTAGTAATAAGTAACAAAAATGTTGAAGTTTTTAGAGGCAAATTCTTATTAAAAGCAGTTGACGAAATATAACTTACTTGAGGTGAAAAAATGAAAATAATTGTAGATGCAATGGGAGGAGATAATGCTCCCGAGAAAATAATAAAAGGTTGTATTTCAGCCTTGGAAGTAATCGAATCCGAAATAATATTAGTTGGTAAAGGGAATGTAGTAGAAGAATATTTAAAAAAATTTGGGTATAAGGATAATAGAATATCTGTTTATAATGCAGAAGAGGTAGTGGAAAATGAAGATGTTCCTACAAAAGCTATAAAGACAAAGAAAAATTCCTCTATGGTTATTGGTCTGAATCTTCTTAAAGAAGGTAAAGGAGATGCCTTCCTATCAGCAGGAAATACAGGGGCACTTATGGCAGGAGCTCTTTTAATAGTTGGCAGAATGAAGGGGGTCGATAGACCGGCACTTGCGCCTATTATTCCAACCTATAATGGGAAAGCACTTATTGTAGATGGAGGCTCAAATTCAAACTGCAAACCTGAAAATCTTTTGCAATTTGCGATAATGGGTAATATATATATGCAAACGACTTTTGGAGTTGAAAATCCTAGAGTTGGGCTTGTTAATATTGGTACAGAAGAAATAAAAGGTAATGAACTTACAAAAAATACTTATTATCTTCTGAAAGAATCAGGACTGAATTTTATAGGTAATATCGAAGGCAGAGACATACCACTTGGAAGTGTTGATATTGCTGTATGTGATGGATTTGTTGGAAATGTAATTTTGAAAGTGATTGAGGGAATGGGAAAGATATTCGGTAAAATGATTAAAGAAGAAGTTAGCACAAACCTGATATCGAAGCTAGGTGGGCTATGCCTTTTTAAATCCTTTAAGAGACTAAAAAAGAGAATGGACTATACTGAGTATGGTGGAGCTTTATATTTAGGACTTGAGAAACCGGTCATAAAATGTCATGGGACATCGAAGGAAGCAGAAATTAAATATTCAATAATACAGGCAGAAACCTTTGTAAAAAATAAAACTGTAGAAAAAATCCGTGAAAACCTTAATTTTATGGAGGAAAAAAGTATTCAGGCAGACTGATAAATATAGCCGGATAAGTAGTAGCCAATAAAGCCTTTAATAGATGCCTTTATTTTTTAAGAGGCGGTTAGATTAGTGAAAAAAGGAGAGAATATTACATATTGACGGCGGAATGGTTATGTAATATTATCATTATAATCAGTCTTTTGGGAGGAGGTGAACAGATGGTTTTTGAAAAAGTAAAAGAGATAATTATTGATCAGTTGGGTGTAGAAGAGGATGATGTAGCCATGGAATCTTCCTTCATAGATGATTTGGGTGCTGATTCACTTGATATAGTTGAGCTAATAATGGCTCTTGAAGAAGAGTTCGATCTTGAAATACCCGATGAAGAGGCAGAAAAAATTACAACTGTTGGTGATGTTGTTGATTACATTAAGAGCAATGCATAATATTTGTTATACTTATATAAAAAGCAAAGCCACCTATAAATAAGTGGTTTTGCTTTTCCTTTTGGGATTTTTTTGTTATTATATCCCTTTGATAAATTCTTCAGATTTACAGAATGCACCTGAAAAATTAATTCTACAATAAATATGAAATATTAAATTAGTACATCTTGAATAAGTATATTACAATAGTCTTATAATTACTACATAACAATATATTAAGAAAGTTATCTTAAACTATTTTTATTTGGATGATTTAATGATATATAATACATTAGAGGTGACTATATGAATTCAGAAATAATAGCAGTTGGAACTGAACTTTTAATGGGGCAGATAGCGAATACAAATGCACAATATATATCAAGAAAGCTTGCTGAATATGGGGTTAATATGTACTATCACAGTACTGTGGGAGATAATGCCGAGCGTATGCTTGAAATATTAAGGCTTGCATTTAAAAGGTCGGATTTGATAATCCTGACGGGCGGACTAGGACCCACATCAGATGATATTACTAAAGAAACGGTTGCTGAATTTTTAGGGCTTGATATGAAGATTCATGATGAAAGCGAGCAAAGAATAAGGGAATATGTATTTAAAGCAGGAAGAGAATTTGCTGAAAGCAATCTGAAGCAGGCAATGATTCCTGTGGGAGCGCAGGTGCTTAAAAATAATTATGGAACTGCACCTGGAGTTGTAATTGAAAAAGAGGGCAGAATGATTGTATTGCTCCCGGGACCTCCGCGTGAAATGATACCCATGTTTAATAGCTTTGCGGAAAAATATTTATCCATAAACAATTCAATAATCTATTCAAAATATATAAAATTGTTTGGTATTCCTGAGGCGCAGGTAGAAGAAGCTATTAAGGACTTGGTTGAAGGACAGCCAAATCCGACTGTTGCTCCATATGTAGGGGATGGAGAACTAACCTTAAGGGTTACTACAAGAGCATCAAATATATCTGAAGCTGAAAAATTTGTCATGCCTGTTGTGCAAGATATCTGTTCCCGGTTTAATGAGCATGTTTTTAGTATTGAGGGCGAAAAACTCGAAAAAGTTGTAGTTACATTATTAAAAAATTCAGGTAAAAAACTAGTGGCTGCAGAATCCTGTACCGGTGGCATGATTGCTTCCAGAATAACCAGCATTCCCGGAGCTTCGCAGGTGTTTGACAGAGGAGTTGTGACTTATTCGAATGAATCAAAGACTGAGCTAATCGGAGTAAAAAAAGAAACGCTTGAGAAATACGGAGCTGTAAGTAAAGAGACTGCATATGAAATGGCTAAAGGAGTCAGAGAAGCAGCTCGGGCGGATATTGGAGTCGCGGTTACCGGAATCGCAGGACCATCAGGTGGAAGTGAGGAAAAGCCTGTGGGTTTGGTATATATAGGGTTAGCTGATGAAAAGGGTGTAGACACATATGAGTTTAGGTTTAATGGAGATAGAGAAAGGATAAGGCTGCTTAGTACCATGAATGCGTTGAATTTGGTGAGGAAGAGATGCAGCAAGGATTAAATCTCCTTTTCGTGCAAGGAATTTTTGAGTTGGTTATAATAGGTTGATAAAGAATAAAGGTCACAACAGTAATTAAACTGTGTGACCTTTGATAACTTTATTAAACCTTGGTAAATTGGCTTATATCAATATTTTCTACAGTTTTTAATTCTTCAAAGTATTTTTGTTCATATAATTTTTTAATTGTAGCAATAATCTCCTCTTTATTTGCATCTTTTACCAGAATTAAATTTGGTTCTGTTGCATAATATCCGTAACTTTCAATTTCAGATTCAAAATCCTGCTGCAATCTAATCATAGCATATACTCTTACGTTAAAAATATTGTTATTAATTTTGACATATACATCCGTTCTATAACCCCTACTTGTAGACTCGTATTCTGCTAATTCAGAGTCATCTGAGAAGTAAATATCTAATTCGCTCATTCATATCCCTCCTGTTATTATTTTACTGGAGATGTTTTTATTTGATTTAGCAGTCCCTGAAACTCATCTACAGTCATTGGCTTTGTCGGTACAATCTCAAAGTGTTCTGCCCTAGAGCCTCTCTGTATAATTTTTAAGCCGTCAGGTAGTGAATCAATCTTATATGCTCCACCAAACTTTGATACTGTATCTGGATTGACATCAAGGGAAACACCATGCGTATCTTTAACCATTCCTGTAGCTTTATCAATTTTGATTTCACCTGGTTTTAAAGTAAAGTCACTTCCACCACGATAGATAGATACTGCTTTATCTCCATATTTAACAGTAACAGACTTTAACATGCCCTTGCCAGCTGGTTCGGCAAATGGTTTCCAGTAACCGCTTCTAGTTTGCAGTTTCTGTAAACTGAATTCAGCACATTCACTCAGAGTAGTCTTGACCTTATCAGCGCCTACGGATAGTGCTTTGCTTATAGGCTTTGTTGCAACACCTGCGGCACCCATTTCGATTGCTCCTGGTGTCAATGCTCCGCCTACATATGACCAAACAGCCTTTTTCTCATCAGGAGTAAGACTGCTGTAAGTCGCAAAGAACTCCGAGAAGCTAAGCGGCTCTATCTGATCTAACCGGTGATTAAAATAGTCATCTATTCCTTCTCTGTATGCTTCGCCCATGGTCATTGTTTTTGCAGGCTTGAATTTTTCTCCCTGAGACAATCTGTACAGAATATTATTTGTGTACTCATCTACATTCCCTGTAATTTGTAGGTCAGGGAAGAAGCGCTCTTTATACACCATTTGGAATATTACCATGCACTTCCATGTGTATGCATCATAATTTCCTGTTATTTGTTGATCATGAACTCCTGCATAATCCCTGAGTATTTTTTGTACTGTTCTTACATACTGCCCTGTACTGTCCTTTTGGGCTAAAAATTTCGCCTGTTCATCCTGCTTTATTTCCGGGGAGACTATGCCCTTTTTTACGGCTGTCCGATATGCATTAACCTTTGATACTGCTTTGGTTATGACTTCCTGATATACATCTTGACCTTCTTCTTCAGTAAATACTAATTTTGCAGTTTCGATAATAAAGGTTTGGTCAAGTATTGCTTGTTGATATTTTTCGTCATTCTGCTTTTCCTTCCATTTCTGCACAATCAGGTCATAGGTCTGCTGGTCTATATACCCTGTAGCATCAAGTCCGTTCACAATTTGCAAATATGCAACATTGTTGAAGGTTGCATCCCCGTAAAAACCGGTAGTTACCTGACTGCTCATAGGAAGTTCCAGCAATTTTCTCTGTATATCTTCTACAAAGGAGCTTGAATCTCCTTTTCGTGCAAGGAATTTTTTTGCCGTTTCTGTATCGTAGAGACGTACAAAAGGATCACTCTTGGCTTTTTCATAAGCAGCAGAACGTTCTTTGGCAAGCTTCTGGATATCATCCCGCCTTTGGGTATCAATCATCCTGGTAGTTACTGCATTTGCGGCGCCATTGATAATCACGTTTTGCTCATAAATTCCGGATTGGCACCAGGCAAGACGTCTTTCCAGCTCTTGTGGGTAGACAGAGTATTCCTTGTAACCGGAAGGTGTGTTCTGAAGCAGTACTAATGGGTGGTTTGAGTCACCTCTGAAAAATATACCCTTAGCCGGGAAAATCCAGTTTACTGGTACATAATTATAGGTTACCTTTTCACCTGAGACATCTACCTTATACAGGATTCCGGTGTCACCGCTTACATACAGCCTATCAGCTTTTGCCAATGCAACCGGATCGCGGCCGTCATAGAGCTTGAGCTTGCTTAGCTTGCTTATTCCCGTCTCATTTGCCGCAGGCTTTGCAGATTCTGCAGGTTGTGTAGGTTTCCCGGGTGCTGCAATGCTTACTTTTTTCTCAGCAGATTCTATTTTACCTGAGTTATCCATGGCATTTACTTTGATTGTATACGTCTTTAGTTCTGCATTTTTGGTCTCCCAGGTACAGCTTACACTGTCGGTATAGCTTCTTTCGCCAACCGGGCTGCCATCAATGTAAATTCGCATACCGTTAATGCCGTTTTTCCCGCCTCTGGCAGATGCGTATATGGCTACTGACTGCCCTTTTGTAATTGAAGCATTATTATCAGGCTGGTCGATTGTCACACTCAAGGGTTCAGGCTTTATCACATTGTCAACAATCTGAGGAACAGCTTTGAAAGGTGGCGGAGAATCAACTTCGTTGGAAGGTGGAGGAGCTATTTCCGAAGGTGCCGGAGTCTTTGGAATAGCAGGCGCTTCGGGTTTGTTATCCTTGGTCTGCACACCAACCAAATTTGAACGTTCACTTTCCCCAGCGTTATTGCACGCTGTAACCTTATACCAGTAAGTCGAAGCAGGAAGTAATCCATTATCTGAATAACTATTTTGTGATACCTCTGCTATGCAGTCATATTTTCCATTGGAAACTGATGACCTGTATAGCTTGTATTTATCAGCTCCTGTTACTGAATCCCATGTAAGGTCAATCACAGTACTGTTTCTGGGTTCCGCATCCAGATTCTCTGGGTCATCGGGCAGATGTACAGGTATTCCTTTTATGAATACTTTTACTGAGTTCCCCTCAAAATGAGTTGGTTTCCCTTCTACACCTACAAAGATGGAGTAATTAATACCTTCATTGATTAATGAACCCTGCACAACAAAAGAATTACCCTGGACCTTCTGGCTTAATACCTGAGTTTGTGTAGATGGTCCTGTTATTTGGTATACACTGACCTTATACTCGGAATAATTCTTCTGACATTGCCATTGAATAGAAAAGTTATCTTTCTTTAGTACTGCGCCATTTACAGGGCTTGTGATTTCAGGCCTGATGATTGGTCCATCATTTACGTTGGTTGTTCCTGAATTGAGGTTGGACATAACGCTTTCACCAATTGAATTGAGAGCGCTTACTTTATAATCATAGTCAGTACCGGGACTTAGTCCATTATCGGTATATGAGGTATTTTGAGTATTCCCGATTTTATCCCACTGCGCATTTTTAGTACCTATCCTGCGATAAATATTATAGGTCTGGGCTCCATTTACCGCGCCCCAGTTAATCTGCATTTCGCTGCTGCTTAATACTGTAACTGATGAAATTATCGGAGGCTCCGGGGGAGCTTGGTTATCGCTGGGCATTGTAATGCTTATGGTCGTTGGGTTTCCGAATCCAGCTTCATTTTTTGCTTTTACCTGATACCAATAGGTAGTAGAGGGAGTAAGGCTGCTGTCGGTATAATACAACCTGTCAGTATCATAAAGAGCTTGATAATCCCCGTTTTGCGATGTTGAGCGGTAAATGTAGTAGTCATATGGGTCTGAACCCGGGGCATTCCACATCAGCTTAACCCGATTTGCTGATACTGCGACGGCAGTTAATACTGCAGGTGGATTGGGAATAGTCTGTGTAGTGCCATTGGTGGTAACCGATATCACTTCAGTAAATGGGCTTTGGATATTCTCATCAGTATCTAAGGCCCTGATTTTATAGTACCGTGTCTGTGATGCCTGCAAGTCTGTTTCTGCAAACCATCCGCCGGATTTTGTTTGGAGCAGTGTGAATGACCCGTTCGGGTTGTCTGTTCCCCAAATTTCAGTTTTATCCGAACCGGGAGATTTATCCCATTTCAGATATATTTGTTCGCAGCTTTGTGCATGACCATTGAAATTGGTCGGGGCAGGCAGGTACCTTTGAGCAATGCAGACCAGAGGCATTGATAACAAGAGTATTGTTATCGACAATAAGAGACAGATAAATTTCCTTTTCATAAAACGACCTCCTTTTAATCCTCTTTTTTGTTCTGACATCCTTTTTATACAGCTCAAACTAATGTTACTGTATCAATTTGAATTAATACTTCTGTGCTGTCTGAGTTCAAACATCACTCCTATCTCATTTTTTTATACAACCTTTGCTGACTATTATATTAGAGGTTTATCTAACATGTCTACAATAAATTTCCATTTAATAATAAGAAATTACAAAACCTTATAATATTTAAAAGAAAAGCACTCATTTAATGAACACAATGAGTTGATTTAGTAAAATATGTATAATATAATATAATCATGCGTTATTATATCTAAAAATGCAGTACATTTCTGGTGATAACTGAGAAAAGTATTTTACTAAAGAGGAGATATCGGAAATGGAATTTGAAAATTCACTCAATTCCTTAACAAATCCCCAAAAAGCAATGTGGTATACGGAAAAAGTATATCCGGGAACCAGTATTGGAAACGTCGCTGGTACATTAAGGCTTAAAGGGGAAATCGATTATTCCTTGCTCGAAAAGGCAATAAATATTTTTATTGAGAAAAATGAAGGAATAAGACTCAGGGTTAAAGAAATAAATGGTGAGCCTAAACAATATATTTCAGCTTATGCCTATCATAAGCTTGATTTCCTTGATTTTTCAAACAAGAAAGATGCTGATTTGTATAAATGGGATGAGCACCTTACAAAAGAGCCATTTGTGTTAATTGATTCGGATTTATTTTATTTTGCACTGATAAAGGTTAATGAACAGGATGGCGGATTTTATATTAAAACGCATCATCTAATTTCTGATGCCTGGACAATGACATTATTAGTAAATCAAATAATAAAAAACTATTCTCTTTTAAGAAATGGGCAAGAAATATCCAAAGAAAATAATCCTTCTTACATAGAATTCATTATTAACGAAAATGAATATAACAAATCAAAGAGATTTGAAAAAGATAAAGAATATTGGAATAATAAATTCGAAACGATTATTGAGCCTACAGCTTTAAAGCAAAGGACCTCAAATTATATAAGTACAAAAGCAAGGCGAAAGACATTAATAGTACCAAAGAAACTTTCAGGGAAAATGCATGAGTATTGTTTGGATAATAAAACTTCCGTATTTTCCATATTTACCGCAGCTCTGGCAATGTATATTAATAGGGTAACAACAAAAGAGGAAATCATTTTAGGGACGACTACGCTAAATAGATCAGATATAAGACAAAAAGAAACAATAGGAATGTTTTCAAATATAGCATCAATTTTTGTTAATGTTAATCATAATATGGACTTCAAAACGCTGGTTAATAGCATATCAAAAGATAACATGGCATTGTTAAGGCATCAGAAATATCCTTATGATTTACTGTTAAAAGAAGTGAGAGCAAGACATAAGACAGCTGATAACCTATTTGATATTGTAATAAACTATCAAAATAGTAAGCTCAAAAAAAATAATAATGAAGAATTTTTTGGAAGATGGCACTTTAATGGTCATCAAGTTGAGTCTTTAAGCATTAGTATTGATGACAGAGAAAATGAAGGAGAGCTGCTGGTTAATTATGATTATTTGATTGAGTTATTTCATGTAAAGGAAATTGAATTCATTCACCAACACATAATGAATTTGTTATGGCATGCCTTGGATAATTCAGAAAAACAAATATCAAAATTGAATATGTTATCGGAAAAAGAAAAGCATAAAATCCTTTTCGACTTTAATAACACAAAAGCAGATTACCCAAAAGATAAAACCATTCATCAAATGTTTGAGGAGCAAGCTGCAAAAACGCCTGATAATATTGCAGTTGTGTTTGAAGATAAAAAATTAACCTATAGAGAATTAAATGAAAAGTCAAATCAATTGGCAAGGATTCTAAGGGAAAAAGGTGTTAAACCAGACAGCATTGTAGGAATAATGATTTATCGTTCAATTGAAATGATAGTTGGAGTAATGGGGATTTTAAAGGCAGGAGGAGCGTACCTGCCTATTGACCCTGATTATCCTAAAGACAGAATAGAGTATATGCTTGAAGATAGTAATGCTTTGGTTTTATTAACTGAAACAGCGTTAAAAGAAGCAGTAAAATTTGATGGTGAATTTATTGATTTAAAGTGTGAAGAAATATATTCTGGCGATACATCTAATATTAGTAAAATAAATAAACCAACAGATTTAGCATATGTAATATATACTTCAGGTTCTACAGGAAAACCTAAAGGGGTCATGATTGAACATTTCGGTGTTATCAATAGAATTAATTGGATGCAAAAGAAGTATCCAATTAATGAAAAAAGTGCAATTCTTCAAAAAACGCCTTTTACTTTTGATGTGTCAGTTTGGGAGCTTTTCTGGTGGTTCTTTGTTGGTGCAAGAGTATGTATGCTTGAACCTGCTGGCGAAAAAGAGCCGGAGAAGATTATCAAAGCTATAGAAGAGAATAAGATTACAACAATGCATTTTGTTCCATCAATGTTAAGCATGTTCCTTCAGTATATTGAAGAAAACACTGATTTAAAGAGATTGAAGACATTAAAGCAGGTTTTTGCCAGTGGTGAAGCATTAAATGTTCAGAAGGTAGCTTTGTTTAATAATTTATTAAATAAAGTAAATGGTTCCGAACTATATAATTTATATGGTCCAACCGAAGCAACAGTTGACGTATCATATTATGATTGCTCTACTGGCGAAATTATGAATGTCATACCAATTGGAAGGCCCATTGATAATACTTATTTATATATACTTGATAAAAACTATAATTTGCAGCCTATAGGTATATCTGGCGAGCTTTGTATCGGTGGAGACCAGGTTGCGAGAGGTTATTTGAATAAGCCGGAATTAACAAATGAAAAATTTATTCCAAATCCATTTAGAGATGGCGAGAGAATCTATAGAACAGGAGACCTTGCAAGATGGTTCCCGGATGGAGATATAGAATACCTGGGAAGATTAGATTTTCAGGTAAAAATTAGAGGAAATAGAATTGAACTTGGGGAAATTGAAAACAAGCTTCTTTCATATCAGGAAATAAAGGATTGCATAGTTTTAGCTAAGGAAGACAATGGAAATAAGTATCTATGTGCTTATTATGTTAGCGATGAAGAAATTTCTGTAGAAAAGTTAAGAAAATACTTATTGAAGGAATTACCTGACTATATGATTCCTTCCTATTTAATTAAACTAAATGAAATGCCATTAAGCTCAAATGGAAAGGTGAATCGAAAAGCCTTACCCAATCCCCAAATTGTAAAAATTGAGACAGAATACATACCTCCTAGAAATGAAATTGAGAAATTACTTTTTCAGGTATGGGCTGAGGTTTTAGGAATTGATAAAATCGGTATAGATGACAGCTTCTTTGAATTGGGAGGAGATTCATTAAGTGTAATTCAAATATTAACAAAAATTTATAAGTATAAGTGGAATTTGACCACACAAGATTTCTATAAATATAAAACAATCAGAGAGTTGTCTAATAAGATAATGCGAATTGAAGGAATGAATATTGAAGACTCTCATATTGATATTGAAAAAATAGAGCCTCAAAAAGAGATTGAACATATAAGTAATGAGAGAAATAAATATGAAAATATACTTCTTACTGGTGTAACCGGATATTTAGGGAGTCATATTTTGAGGGAGTTATTAGAAAACACGGATGTAAATGTTTATTGCCTAATTCGTGGCAAAGATAAAGAAGAATCCAAAAACAGGTTGATAAATGTACTTGACTATTATTTTGAAAATAAATATAAGGATATGCTGGATAAAAGAATAAAGGTTATTAAAGGCGATGTTACAAAAGATAATTTTGGGCTTATTCAAGCTGAATATAACAAGCTAGGCGAGAAGATAGATGCAGTAGTACATTGTGCGGCGATAGTTAAATACTATGGAGACTATTCAGAGTTTGATAGGGTTAATGTTTGTGGAACTAAAAGAATTATAGATTTTTCACTTAAATATGGTAAAAAGCTAAATCATATTTCGACTATGTCTGTTACAGGAAATTACTTAGTCGATTCAAATGTAGATAATATTATATTTACGGAGAATGACTTTTATGTAGGACAAAACTACTTGGGAAACTTTTATGTTAGAAGTAAGTTTGAAACTGAAAATCTAATATTTAAGGCAATGAAACAAGGTCTGAATGCAACCATTTATAGAGTAGGCAATCTAGTAGCCAGATATGAGGATGGTTTCTTTCAAAAGAATATCAAAGAGAATGCATTTTATAACACATTAAAATCGATAATTGAGTTAAAGGCTGTTCCAGAGGAAATAGAAGAAGAAGATATCGAATTTACACCGGTTGATTATACCAGCCGAATTATCTCATCAATTTTAATGACAACAGAGTCAAATAAAAGGGTGTTTCATATTTATAATCACAATACCTTAAAATTAAAGCAAATTATACAAATCTTAAATAATTTAGGTATACATATAGAAATAATGAATAAAGAAAAATTTGATCAAAGGTTAGCAGAAGTATCCCAAAATGAAACCAGCCAAGGAATATTGGAAGGAATAATTAATGATATTAATGAAAAAACAGGTCTAAGCTATACTGCTTTGATTTATTCTGATTCAAATATTACGCAAAGATATATTAAGAAATTGAGCTGTGAATGGCCTGTCATAGATGAGCGATATATTATGAAGTTATTGGAACATATGAGAGAGGTAGAATACTTAAAGTGATTAACATATTTTTGAATATAAATAATTATAAGGAGCTTATTTGAAGTGATAGGAGATAATATACTTTTTGTAATGTTGTTTATATCTATTTTATTAATATTATTTATGGCAGCAGTTATTATAAAAATGAAGAATAAACAGCAGATACATATAGCTTTTTTAAGCATTCTGGTATTTCTGTTTCTTTGGAGTTTAATTAGATTTATACAAATATTTTTTAATGAAAATATTCAACAGATAATATTTTTGGAGCATTTGTCCTACATTGGAGTCTGTTTAGTACCTTTATCAGTTCTTTTTACGGGTATAATTTTTGCGAAGACAAAAATTAATTTTTCGTGGAAATATTTAATATTATTTATAATACCTATTTTATCTTTAATTATGGTATTTACAAATAATTATCATCATTTATTTATTGAAAAGTACAGCTTTATTAGTACTGAATTTGTTTATGGCAAATACTATATGATTCACGAAATATATTCTTATTTATGCATAGCAGTTGGATTATATTATTTACTTTACTTTTCTATAAAAAATTCGGGTTTCTTTTCTAAACAATCTTTTTTAATAATGATAGGACTATTAGTACCTTTTGTTGTAATAATATTAAGTACACAGAAAATGGTTGCTATGCCTGTTTTCATTGAAAATATATCGTTTTCTGTTACTACTATTTGCTTGGCATTTGCAATTTTCAAATTTGATTTTCTAAATGTTATTCCTATAGCACTTGAAAAAGTTGTTGATAATATCTCAGACAGCTTCATAGTAATAAATGAGGATTTTGAAGTAATTGATTACAACAAAACCTTTGTCAGAACTTTTGCAGAGGTTTTTAAAATTAAAAGAAAAGAAAATTTAATTAATCTTGTTACTCAAACGCAAGGGATTAATATTGTTCCTGATAAGGTTGAGGATTTAATCAATATTGCAATTGAAACAAAAAAATCAAACATGTATGAAAAAAGATTTGTTTCTGTTGACGGTGATTTTGATAAATATTTTGAAATTGAAATAACACCTATAATGTCAAAGACAATATTTGTAGGTGTTTTACTGCTGTTTAGGGATATAACACTTCATAAGGAAAATCTGGAAAAGATTAATCAGGCGCATAATCAGCTGATGCAGAAAGAAAGGCTTGCTTCCTTGGGTGAAATTGCCGGAGGGGTTGCGCATGATATTAATAGTCCGCTTTCGTCTATTCAAACAGAGCTTCATATAATAAATACTCTTGCAGCAAGGATTGAAGAGAGTGGTCAAATCGTTCAGGAGAAAGAGCTTCAGTATCTTAACGAAATAAAAAAGCGTATTCAGAATATTTCAAATGCAAGTCAAAAGATAGTTAAAATAGTAAACAGCGTAAGAAATCATACCAGGAATCTAAGCGGAGAAACTGTGCAGGATTTCTATATAGGTTCCATATTTGATGACCTGAAAATATTGCTTGACCATCAGCTTAAACAGGCAAAGTGCGAATTGACAATAAATAAGGAAGAGGTAATGATTAATGGCGACCCTGGAAAGCTGTCTCAGGTTATTACTAATCTAATTATGAATGCCGCACAGGCATATGCAGGGAATCCGGGCAGAATTGATATTGATGTAAGCTCAAATGGAGAGAAAGCAATCATAAAGGTTACGGACTATGCAGGGGGGATTCCAAAAGAGTTTCAGGAAGGAATATTTAAAAATATTCTTACTACCAAAGGTACGCAGGGGACAGGCTTTGGACTTTATTTGTGCAATTCCATAATAACAGGTCATTTTGGAGGAGAAATCTGGTTTAAGTCGGAAGAGGGAATAGGTACAACATTTTTTATTTCAATTGCTGCTAAAAAAGCTTCATAAGCAAAAAAAGAGCTGCTGTTATAAATTAACAGCAGCCTTTCTTTACATAGCTTATTTTAGAAAAAAGCCTTTATATTCTCAATAAATTCTTCGGGCAGCTTAACGTGGTACCTGCTGACATAATACGATAAGTCGCCGCACCACATCCAAACACCGTCTGTATAAATATTGCAGTCATTAATAATTCTTTCATTTTCTACGTCTAATATATCAAACATTATTCCCGGAGAAGCAAATAAAACTGCGCCTCTTTTTAAATAATTGATTATTGCTTCTTCATTTTCATGAGGAATATCTGAAACATTCTCTGCAAGGCTTTGACCAGCTTTGTTCCCATGCGGTAGTTCTCTAAAGAAGCCCACTGGCTTTAAAGCTTTTTCATCAATTTTATCCATATCCATTTTCTCACCTCCCTGGCATGAAAGCATGCCAATGTCCTTTCGGCATTATCGGGGTATCCCCAATGATAAGACGACCGTTGTTTGCTATCCAGACCGTATTGGTTGGCGCTATGACCTTTTCGCCCAACTTATTCGACAAATCCTGAGCAACTCCATCTGAAACCTTGCCGGAATTACAGGATATAAGACGAATAGGTCCACCTTTGTATCCGGATTGGCGCATAAATGTGGCAAGTGAGCGCGGATTGATTTTAACCCAGGTACCATTGCGAAAAACTCCAAAGAATTTAGGTGCTCCATGAATTATAACATCTGTGTATCCTTGGATGGGTTTAATATTTTTTGCTGCGGTAAGCAGGGCTGCATCACTGCCCACTAATTTGATACTTAAAGGTACTGGGGAAGGTTTCTTTTCTTTTTTATTCTTTCCATTTCCGCTGTTACCGAAATCCTCTTTGCTTTGTGAAAAAGATTGAACAAGTTCTTCTCCACAAAGAATAACCAACTCGCCAGCTGCAGCTATTAATGCAAGCTGCGGTGGAAGGGAAGGGCTGATGGCAGGTGCCGCAGCAGCTGCTTCAGCGGTTTTTGCCATACCTGTAATTTGTAACGAACAAATAACCAAGCATACTACCAGCAAAATCGCAACATACTTTTTACTTCTAAGCCGCATAATGATTCCTCCTTTTAATTATTTTGGAAGAGCTTGTGCGGTCTGCGATTCAGGGTGTATCTTTTGTTTTGATTAATTAACCTCTATTGTTATAAATCCTGCTGCACAAAATATTGTGCCTCACCTCCATACATAAAAAGCCTGAATAATATTTCAATAATATCAAATATATGGCAAAAAGTCAAAATTAGAATTGTAATAAGATATAAGGGCGCTCGTATTTGTTGAATATTAGGATTAAATGTCTTATAATCGGACTATACAAACAGGGCAACGGAGAATATTTATGATTAAGAACAGAATGAGATGGAATATAAAGCATACAAATCAAAATGAGCTTAAAAATATTATGTATGAAAGTAAAGTATCAGGGCTTGCTGCACGAGTCCTTTTAAACAGAGATTTTACTGATGATGAAAAAATAAATACATTTCTCAATTCAGATATTGCAAAGCTTCATCCTCCATTTCTGTTGAAAGATATGGATAAGGCAGTGGAAATAATCATTGATAAGATTCATCAAAATGAAAAAATCTTAATATATGGAGATTATGATGCTGACGGCGTAACCAGTACAGCTGTGCTTTATGATTTTCTGAAAAGAGCAGACGCTGATGTTGATTATTACATTCCGGACAGAAGCCTAGATGGCTACGGGTTAAACATGGAAAGCCTTAAAAGGATATCTGTTTGTAATTATTCTCTTGTAATAACGGTTGATAACGGTATTTCGGCAGTCGAAGAAATTAAATATATTAAGGATTTAGGTATTGAGATTGTTGTAACAGATCACCATGAATGTGGAGAAGTTATTCCTGAAGCAAATGCAGTTATAAATCCTAAGCAAAGTGATTGTGAATATCCTTTTAAGTTTTTGGCAGGTGTCGGAGTTGCCTTTAAGCTTGTTTGTGCATTGGCTGAAAGATTAGGGAAAAATCATGAGGTTATTGAGAAATATATTGAAATAGTATGTATTGGAACTATTGGAGACATTGTTCCTTTAATTGGAGAAAATAGGATTCTGGTGAAGCATGGGCTGGAGAGAATACCAAGCAGCAGGAATCTTGGAATAAAGGCTTTATGCCAAGATGCAGGAATTGCAAAATACAATACATGGTCAGTTGCATTTATGCTTGTGCCCAGGATTAATGCTGCTGGGAGGCTTGGTGGTGCTAAAAGAGCTGTTGAGCTGTTTACAACAGATGATATGGATACAGCCAGAAATATTGCGCATGAGTTGGGCGAGGAAAATAAAAACAGGCAGGAAATTGAGGCAGAAGTTCTAAATGAGGTATTAGAAAAAATAGAAAAGGAAAATATTCATACTAAAAGTATAATAATAGTTGGCGGAGAGGCTTGGCACCATGGCGTTGTGGGAATTGCAGCTTCAAGAATAGTAGAGAAATTTAATAAGCCTTGTATTATAGCATCATTTGAGGATGGAATTGGAAGGGGCTCTGGCAGAAGCATTGATGGGGTTAATCTTTTCGAGGTTTTGACAGGTTGTTCATGCTTTCTTGAAAAGTTTGGGGGACATGAGCTTGCGGGTGGAATAACTATTACGCAGGGTAATTTTGATGCGTTTAAGGAAAAAGCGGAAGAGCTTGTAGATAAAATAACAGAAGGCAAGATACTGACAAAAAGTATAGCTGTCGAGGGTATTATAGGTATTGAGGAATTATCTTATTCTAACGTTAAGGACTTGGAACTATTAGAGCCTTTTGGAACGGCTAATCCTGCTCCTGTTTTTTGCATGGAAAATGCTGAAATTGCGAGTATGCGAACTGTTGGTGATAAAAAGCATTTGAAGCTTAATATAAGGAGTGGCAGTAGTCAGGTTGAGGCTATAGGCTTCCAAATGGGTGAATTTATAGATTCTTTAAAGCAGGGAGATAGAATAGACCTGATTTTTACTACTGAAACCTGTCACTATGGAGGACGGAATTATGTACAGATGGTGATAAAGGATTTGTGTACAAATAATGAAGCAGAATGTGAGGAAAGGTACTTTGAAGCATTAGATGATGCAATATTGAATTGCGAAAATGCAGTTGACAGCTTAAATACAAATTTTATTAAAAAGAATAGAGAATATGCTATAATTGAAGAATTCTTAAAAAATGGCAGTAAAAATCTATTCATAATAAATACGTTAAAAGTGTATAAGCAGATTGCTTCCTTCTTAAGTAAAAAATTAACAGGCGACTTTGAGATAAAATATAGATGTGATAATGATATTGCAGCTAAAAATGTTTTTCTTATCAGCCCAATATTGAGGGAAGTAAATTTTTCGGCATATAATAATGTAATTTTATGCGACGCCTTTTTTAAAGTAGATTATTATGATAAAATAATTAATAAGTGTAAAGATATTTCTGTTTATTCACTTTATCAGGATGGAGAAATTGAATACAATTTTGAAGTGCTTAAAAAGATTAAAATTGATAGAAATCATCTTGAAGCAGTTTATAAATTGATTAGAAAATACAGCAGTGACAATATTCTTAAATTATCTCAGAATGAGTTATTAGAAAGGCTGTCAAAAGAATTTAATATAAAAAGTAATTTATTTTTATTAAAAAAAAGTTTAGAAATTTTTCAGGAAATTAATCTTTTGCAGAATAAGATTGAAGATGGCATAATGAATATTATGCTTATATCTACGGAAAGTAAGAAAGCAAGTCTTGAGGATTCAAGGATTTACAGATTGCTATCCAATTGTGAGAAAGAATTCAACAATAATTCCAAGAAAATAATCAAACTAATTTATGGTTAGAGGTTATAGGCATAAAGAAAGGAAGCATCATGGAGGAGCAGCTATATCAAAAACTGATTGCCAGAATAAAAGAATATTATCCACAATGCGATTTTGCAGAACTTGAGAAAGCATACAATTTTGCAAAAAATAAGCATGAGGGACAGACAAGAATTTCCGGTGAGCCCTACATAGTGCATCCTTTGGAGGTTGCTAATCTGCTTGCTAATATTGAGCTTGACAGTACTTCTATTGTTGCCGGATTATTGCATGATATAATCGAAGATACGGAATGTACATTTGAGCAGATTCAAAGCGAATTTGGAAGCGAAGTTGCCTTAATTGTTGATGGAGTAACCAAGCTTGAAAAAATTCCTTATACAACAAAAGAGGAACAGCAGGTTGAGAATCTTAGAAAAATGTTTCTTTCAATGGCTAAGGACATCAGAGTTATACTAATTAAGCTTGTTGATAGAATTCATAATATGAGAACTCTAAAATACAAAACTCCTGAAAAACAGCTTGAAAAAGCAAGAGAAACTCTTGAAATTTATGCGCCGCTTGCTCACAGGCTTGGTATGTATAAAATTAAGTGGGAGCTTGAGGATTTAAGCTTAAGATATATTGACCCAAAGGGTTACTACGAATTGGTAGACAAGATTTCCAAGAAACGAAGAGAAAGAGAAGCATTTATTGAAGACATAGTTAAAACCCTTAATGAAAAATTACTTGAATTGAATGTTGAAGCAACAATAGAGGGAAGACCAAAGCATTTTTACAGCATATACAGGAAGATGAAGGAACAGAATAAAACGCTGGAACAGATTTATGATTTGTTTGCAGTTAGAATAATTGTAAATTCTATTCAGGATTGCTACAGTGCATTAGGGCTTGTGCATGAGCTTTATAAGCCTATGCCCGGAAGGTTTAAGGATTATATTGGAATTCCAAAGCCAAATATGTACCAATCACTTCATACTACTCTTCTAGGCTTGGAAGGAGTTCCGTTCGAGGTTCAGATTCGTACGTGGGAAATGCATCGTATTGCTGAGTATGGTATTGCAGCTCACTGGAAGTACAAGGAAGGTCAAGGACAGCAGAAGGATGACATGGATTCTAAGCTTGTGTGGCTAAGGCAGCTTCTTGAATGGCAAAAAGAGATGCGTGACGCAAAAGAGTTTATGGAAACCCTTAAAGTTGATCTTTTCACGGATGAAGTATTTGTATTTACGCCTAAAGGTGATGTTATTAATTTGCCGGTAAAATCTACGCCTATAGATTTTGCGTATAATATTCACAGTGCAGTTGGAAACAAGATGCTTGGTGCTAAGGTTAATGGCAGAATGGTAAGCCTTGATTATACTCTCAATAATGGAGATATTGTTGAAATTCTTACGTCATCTAATGTTCATGGACCTAGTCTTGATTGGTTAAAGATAGTCAAGAGTACACAGGCGAAAAACAAAATTTTGCAGTGGTTTAAAAAGGAACGTAGAGAAGAAAACATTATAAAAGGTAAAGATTCAATCGAGAAGGAGCTTAAGAAGCATGGATTGGTTTTAAGCCAGCTTCCAAAAGGAGAATGGCTGGAAACGGTATTCAGGCGTTATGGATATAATTCAGTGGAAGATTGTCTGGCGAGTGTTGGCTATGGAGGTATTACAGCCTTAAAGATTGCCACTAAAATAGTGGAAGAGTTTAAAAAGCAGGATAAGTCAGCACCTGCCGAGCCTGTTATAGTGGAGCCGGAAAATAAACCTAGCAGGAGAAAAGAAAAAGGGCCTGAAAGCGGCATAGTTGTTAAAGGAATTGAAAACTGTCTTGTCAGGTTGTCCAAATGCTGTAATCCACTTCCCGGCGATGATATAATGGGCTATATTACAAGAGGAAGAGGTGTTTCAGTACACAGAGCTGACTGTACAAATGTTAAGGAATTTGAGAGTGAACAGGACAGAATCGTAGAGGTTCACTGGTATGTAGTGCCAAATCTTTCATATAATGCAAACTTGCAGATACAGGCATTTGATAGGAATGGATTATTTGTTGAAATTTCTAATACTGTTACAGAGGCTAAAGCTGTAATGAGGGCAATTAATGCAAGGACTGTAAAGAATAAAACTGCAGTTATGAATTTAACCATTGAAATACATGACACCGAGCAGCTTGAAAAAATTATTAAAAAGATTAAGAGGGTGGAAGGGGTTTATGAAGTCACCCGCTACTAATATTATTGTAAGGAAATTGTGATAAGCATCGTCTAGCTGTGTCAAGAGGTAATTGCAAAATGCTCACATATATCTAGATATGCTCCGCTTTTGCAATTACCACCTTCCTTGCTATACTTGCTTCTGACAATTCCCACTTCCTAGAAAGCTCATGTAATGTAAGATTTACATTGCTTCTAGCCAGTCCCGAAGGGAATTGTGAAAGCGTCGTCTGGCTGTGTCAAAGTTTATAAAAACTAAAAGGAGGAGACAAAATCTTGAAAGCAGTTTTGCAGAGAGTTTTGAAAGCAAGTGTTACGGTTGATAATGAGGTTATCGGAAAAATCGGACAAGGCATCCTTGTTTTACTTGGAGTGGGAGCAGATGATACAATTGATGATGTAAAATATTTAGTTGAGAAGATTATAAATTTAAGGATTTTCTCTGATGAATATGATAAAATTAACTTATCAGTAAAAGATATTCAAGGGCAGCTTCTTGTGGTTTCACAATTTACTCTTATGGCTGACTGCCGAAAGGGAAGAAGACCTAGCTTTGATAGTGCCGCTAAACCTGAAATGGCTAATGAGCTTTATAAAGTATTTATAGAGGAATGCAGGAAACAGGAAATACATGTTGAAACGGGCAGGTTTCAGGCTGAAATGAATGTTGAACTATGCAACCATGGGCCGGTTACAATTATCTTAAACAGTAAAGATGCAAAGAAGGCGGGATAGGTATGATAATAAAACTAGAACTTGGAATGTTAGAAACAAACTGCTATATATTTGTTGATGAAGAAACCCGTCAAGGAATGATTATTGATCCTGGAGATGATGTAACTAAATTACTTGATATAATAAATAATGAAAAGATTCAAATCAAATATATTGTTTTGACGCATGGGCATTGGGACCATATTGGAGTAGTTGATAGGATAAAGGTTCATACTGGTGCTGAGGTGTTAATACATGAGGATGACAAGGAATGCCTTAATGATTCTACAAAAAGCTTATCATATTTACTTGGAATAATAGGGCCAATTATTTCAGCAGATAGATTGATTAAAGACGGAGATGAAATAATAATTGGGAATACAACATTTAAGGTGATACATACACCGGGGCACACAGCAGGAAGTATATGCATGCATGGTGGAGATATTCTGTTTTCCGGTGATACTCTTTTTAGAGGGACAGTAGGCAGGACAGATTTGCCGGGAGGAAATGCCGAACAGTTAAAGCAGTCTATTAAAAATAAACTTTTAGTTTTGAATGATGAAGTAAATGTTTATCCGGGGCATGGAGGATATACAACTATAGGTAAGGAAAGACCATATTTCGAAAATAGGTGGGAGAATGATTGAAGTCTGTTTATCAGGACATGCATTTGAATATGAAGTGAAAGACATAGTAAGCCTCTTTTATAGTGAACCGATTGTGTTTAACCCATCCAAAACCCCTTTCTTGAAAGAGAGGGGCTTAATTATTTTTAGCATAATTGAGGAAGCGGGGGAAGAGATTGAATCTATCACCAGAGTTGAAGGCAAAGATATATCTTTTGAGTTTAAGTCAAAAGCCAAAATTCCAAAAACACCTATGCTTAAAAAAAGAGTTATTCGAAGAATGGTTAAACTGGGGATACTCAATGTTCTTGAAGAGTTTGAATCCAGAAAAATTCCGTGGGGAATACTGACGGGAATACGTCCAACCAAAATTATACGTGAGCTTGAAGATAGAGGTTTTAATGATAAAAGCATACCTGAAAAATTAGAGCAGGAATTTGGAATATCGCCGGAAAAGGCAAATCTTATGCTGCAAGTTTCAAGGAATGAAAAAAGCTTTCTAAACCGAGATGATTCAAATAAGATTTCTATCTATTTGGGTGTGCCATTTTGTCCGGATAAATGTTTGTACTGTTCGTTTATGACTAATCCAATAAAGGGCTTTCAGCATCTTGTTTTACCATATATGGAGGCAGTTAAAAAGGAAATTGATTTGGTTGGGAAAATGCTTAATCAAAGAAACTGGGAAATTGAAACACTCTATGTTGGAGGGGGAACTCCAACTTCGTTAGGCAATGTACTGTTGGAAGAGCTTATGCTAAGTATGGATAAAGCTTTCAAGCTTGGACATATAAAGGAGATTACTGTTGAAGCGGGCAGACCCGATACCTTGGATTATGAAAAGATTAGAATACTAAAGAAATTTGGTGCAAACAGAATTAGTATAAATCCTCAAACCATGAATGAATTAACACTTGAGCTAATTGGCAGGAAGCATAATGCTGAAAGTATACAAAAAGCATTTGAATTAGCAAGAAAAGCTGGTTTTAACAATATTAACATGGATATTATTGCCGGACTTCCCGGAGAAAACTTTGATATGTTTGATTATACAATAGAAAAAATACGGGAGCTTTCTCCGGATAGTATAACGGTTCATACTCTTGCACTAAAAAAAGGTGCCAATCTTGTTAGAAAGAAGAACAGCTATTTTCTGCCTGATGAAGACACTGTACAAAAAATGCTGGAAAACTGCAGACAAAAAACAACTCAAATGGACATGATTCCGTATTATTTGTACAGGCAGAAAAATATGATTGGACTTCAGGAGAATGTAGGATACAGTTTACCCGGTAAAGAATGTATATACAATATAAAGATGATTGAGGAGGTTCAAAATATTATTGCATTAGGTCCCGGAGGGGTATCAAGGATTATGGATTTTGAAACCAAAAAGATAAACAAAATTTATAATGATAGAAGTACTGAAGGATATATTTCAAGAATTGATGAAATGATAGAAAGGAAGAAGGAAGCCATAAAAAATAAGACATGAAAGTATTTCAGTCTTATTTTTTTATTTGATTTTTTTCTTAGGCTTAGTTTTCCCCCTTAATATCTCTTTAAATGATTGACTTCCCTGCTTTGAGAATTCAGTTTTGTTTGCTTCATCTATTTTTTGGGGATTTTCATGAGAAAGAATAAGTGGATTCCCTCCCGGTATGTAGCCAGTTTTCATTTACATGCCTCCTTTGAAAATAATCATCAGGATAAAAACATAAAAAATACAAGCTTTTTAAAATATATATTAATACTATTATATTGTAATTTTATGAAATGGTAAAGAAAATATTAATGCAATCCAGAATTGACCATGATACAATGGAATGTAATCAGAAGAGGAAGGAGACTGCTTGCATGGATTGGTTTTGCTTAATATTGATATCAATGGTGCTTTCAGGAATAAACAGCTTTTTGTTTAAGGGAACAGCTATAAAAAAGATAAATAAATTTTATATATCAGCTACTTATGTATATGTACAATTTGGACTTACATTGTTATTGTTTTTACTGACCGATCCAAGCTTTAATAATTTAAAAGAAACTATAATTTTTGCGATTATAATATCAGTTGGCTTTTATTTAAGATTGATTTGCGACTTAAAGGCCTTTGAATATATCCCTACAAATATATTGTTACCAGTCGCTTCACTTAATGTTTTAGTAATTGTAATGTTTGGGTATTTCTTTTTAAATGAGAAAATAAAACCTATTCAATTTGTTGGCATATTTATTCTTATGATCTCGGTAATACTTATAAATAGGCAGGCAAAGAGGAAAAATGATAGTATTGATGGAATTAAAAATTTAAAAAAAGGATTATTGTTTGGATTTTTAGGAATAATACCTTCTTCAGTGGCTAATATTTTTAATAAGCTTGCTGTTACCTACGTTGATATGAAGCTGTTAAGTACCTGCGTGTTATTTTTTATTGCAATTATTTCTTCAGCTATATATTTCACAAAATATAGGGAAGAGCATAGAAGCTTAACAAAAGAACATAAGAAAGAAGTTTTTAAATACAGTGGTATAATTGGATTATTTGCATTCCTTGCATATATAACATATCTAAGTTCTTTAAGGATTGGTCCGCTTTCACTGATAATGTCTATTTCATCATCTTCAATAGTAATTACAGTACTATTATCAGCATGGAAGTACAAGGAAGAATTAAGCTGGATACGTATGGCATATATAATGCTTGCTGTTGTGGGTGTAGCTTTAATAAGGATTTAAGTAAATCTTAAAAGAGTCCCTTATCCTATAAAATTAGGAGAAGGGGCTTTTTATTTATGTGATAGCAGTAATTTGAAAGTTATCAATTGTTTTCTGTTTGTAGTATAATTAAGAAGATTTTTTGAATTTAGGTGGTGCAAATGTGAAAATTGATAGACTTGTTTCGATATTAGTGATTTTGCTTAGAAAAGAGCGTATATCAGCTAAAGAGCTTTCGGAGATGTTTGATGTTTCAGTTCGAACAATTCTTCGTGATGTTGAGGCAATAAATCTTGCGGGAATACCTATAGTTACCTATCAGGGTTCAAATGGGGGAATAAGTATCGCTGAAGGATACCGTCTCGATAAAAGCGTTCTTAATGCTGATGATATGGCTATGGTTATAACTGCTTTAAAAGGCATAGAGGGTAATTTATCTGATAGCAGACACAAAATTCTTATGGAGAAACTAAAAAATACATTATCAAAATCTCAGCTTCAGCTGCTTGATTCTAAGCTTAATCAATTTATAATAGATGTTTCCCCTTGGGGAGTAAGTGAACAACAAAAAAACAAGGTTTCTTTAATAAGAAAGGCAATAGAAGAGTTTAAAGAAATTCAATTTGATTATACTGATTCAAATGGTCAAATGACCAGTAGAAAAGTAGAACCGTATTCACTTTTTTTAAAAGCTCAAAAATGGTATTTATATGCATGGTGTACCAAACGGGAAGATTTCCGATTTTTCAAGATATCCAGAACAAAAAATCTGGTGGTCTTAAATACTACATACAAAAAAAGAGAAATATCTCATGAAGATATAGCTATAGATTATGAATGGAATAGTCCAAAAGATTCTATCGAAATAGAGCTGCTTTTTGAAAAAGAAATGAAAAGCATAGTTGAAGATTGGTTTGGCGCAGAATCATTTGAAGATGAAAATGGAAGGATAACGGTTAAAACATTTATGCTTGAAAATAATTGGCTTTATGGATTTATATTGAGTTTTGGGACTGGTGTAGAAGTAATAAATCCCCCACATATTAGAAAAATTCTTGGTGAAATTGCTGAAGGGATAAAGAAAAAATATTCTTAACAAACATGACATACAGATGACATATTCCAAATGTTAAAATTAAGAAAAAGCTAAGGGGGTAACAACTATGAATTATAATTTTGAAGTAAGTGAACAACCAGCACAGCCTGTTCTCTCCATGCGCAAGAGAACACCAGTATCAAATCTTCCACAGGAATTAGGCAGAGCGTATAATTTGATTATTCAATATTTGAATGAGCTTGGCGAGCAACCCAAATATACTGCTTTTGCAGCATATTACAATCTTGATATGAATGATCTTGATGTTGAAATGGGATTCCCGGTTTCTAAAGCTATTTTTGGAAAGGGTGAAATAAATGCAAGTGAGATACCAGCAGGAAAGCAGGTTAGCTGTATGTATAAAGGACCATATAATCAAATGGAGTCTGTTTATAATGAAATAAATAAGTGGATGAATGAAAAAGGTTTTGTACCAACAGGAATTTGTTATGAATTCTATTATAACTCGCCAATGGATGTGCCTGAAAGTGAGCTTTTGACAAAGATAGTATTTCCAATAAAATAAATATGTTTAGAATGATAATTAAGATCTAAAAAACTTAAAGAGATTTATATAAAACAAAAACCCTTTTTTAAAATTAATTGTAAAGAAGGGTTTTTGTTATGTATGTTAAAATATGAAAAGTAAAAAAACATTTTTGAAGGGTTTATATAAAAATATTCGTCTTAATATATAGAGAGGAGGGGGAGAATTGGAACCTGATGAGCTGCTTATCAAAAAAATAATAAAAGGAGATCATGAAGCATTTGGAAGTATTGTCGAAAATTATAAAGCGCTGATATATATAATATGCTTCAATATAGTTAAAGACTGCCAAGAAGCTGAAAATTTAGCACAAGAAACATTTATAAAAGCATACAGCTCCCTCTCACAGTACAAATACGGAAGTTTTAAAACATGGATTGCTCGAATAGCGACTAATACATCAATTGATTATAAGCGAAGCGTTACTGGAAAAAGGCAGGAAAATGTTGTTTACATAGAAGATATTGATGAAATTACAAAGGATGAAAGTGTAAATATACAAGAAGAATTTATTAAGAAAGAACAAAAAGAAAAAGTCTTACAAACCTGCAATCAACTGCCGGAAAAATATAAAACAGTATTAATAAAATATTATATTGAATCAAAAAATTACAATGAAATAGCTAATGAAGAAAAAATAAGTACAAGAGCAGTGGAAACCAGATTATACAGAGCAAAAAAGTTATTCAAGAGGAGGTGGGATGAGGGTGAGCACTATGAACCATTTTGATTCAAATGAATGGAAAAAGTACATTAACGAACAACTTGAAGAAGAAATGAAAAAGCAAATGGAAGAACATTTAGCGACATGTGATTTGTGTCTTGAATTATATGTTATGTTGTGTGAAGAACAGTGCAATGATAGTGGCTTAATCCGAGTCCAAGCCGACTTTTCAGATAAGGTTCTAGGGGAAATTAAATCTATAAAAAGGAAAGACACTGGAAGGAAAAAAGAAATTGTTAATTATGTTATTGCAGCATCTCTGACTTTATTTATAACAGCATCCGGCACCTTCCAGACTTTATATCAAAAAACTAAACAGGCAGTTAGCAGCGTTCCTAATATTGGCTTTACAGAAAAATTGTTTATTAATGGATGGTCAGAAAACCTAACGAATGGGACTAAAAATATTATTAATAAAATTAATGAAAAAATTTAATGATTTTTAAAGGAGTGATTTTATGAATAACAAAAGTAAGTTTTGGACGTTTATATTTACGATGGTGCCGGGAGGAGGGCATATGTACTTGGGACTGCTTCGCCAGGGAGTACAATTAATGGTTAGTTTCTTTATGTGTTTCTTTCTTACTGATTGGCTAAGAACGAGTGTATTCATTGTGCTGGCACCTGTAATATGGTTTTACAGCTTTTTTGACTCTATGAACAAAGTAAATAGTCAGGAAGCAATTGAGGATAGTGATGTTTATTTTTTCCAATGGCTAAAAAGTAACGAAGGAATAAGTAAAAACAAGGCAAAAATAATAGGCTGGGGAATGCTTATTTTAGGTGTATACCTGATCCTCGATAGAATTGTAATAAATTATGTAATAGAAGAGTATATAAGGGTTGGTGTGGTTTCTCTTATTCTTATAGCTGCTGGTATAAAGCTTCTTATTGGTAGTAAGATTCCACAAAAAAATGAAATTGAGGGTGAATAATATGAGAAGAATTAGAGTAGGTTCAATTTCTATGGGGCTTAGCTTAATAGCTTTTGGAGTGATATTACTTATATTTCACGGCAGCAGTGAATTAGCAGTACAGCAAATTATGAAGTGGTGGCCGGTTATTATCATAATATTAGGGGTTGAAACATTGCTGCATGTGTATTTTACAGCAATCGGAAAAACGGAATGTGTAAAATTTGATATGTTTAGTGTAATGATGGTAGGTCTAATTATTATGGTTACTCTGGGAATTTATATAGCAACAAGTATTTTTGAAAACCCAAGATTCAATCAAGGATGTATTCAAAACAACAGTCATACTTTTCAAATAAAATAATTTATTTGAAAAAATGTATAAAATTAACTTGTTTTTTAAAATAAGCATAGTATAATATGAATAATATTATACTTTATTTTTTAAGGGTTACGATTGTTAACAGGATTTTGGTGATTTTACTATGATGCACAATGCTTTATGGGGACGTTAAAGGAAAGGGGATGAGGAATGTGACGGCAAAAGCGGCAGCTATAGTATTGGTTTTAGGCATTCTGGCATTGACTGGAGCTGTTTCAAAATTTTTTTTCAAACAATCTTAATAAAAAACTAATTAAATTATCCCGAGAAAAAGTCTTGACCTTTTTGGTTAGGGCTTTTTCCTTTTATTTAAATAAGGAAAAATCCACAGGTTGACATAATGTGGATACCTGATAGAATTTATTAGAGTAAGAGGAAGGAAACCTGTACATAAAAGTAGGACAGCCTTGATATAGGGTGATTAGGGTATGGGTATTCCTTTTATTACTAATGAAAAAACACATATAAAGCTATGTAACAGCTTTTATATATCAACCACTTGTAAATTCTTTATTGCAAATGTGCTTGCACTTGCATGGTTTGTTTTGAGCACATATATATGCTTGCATTGGATAAGCTTCTTGTCTGGCAAGGCAGGGACTTTCATTGCTTGGTATATAGTTCTTTTCATTGCTTTGATTCCGGGGTATCTGAATGTTTTTCTGTTAATAAGTCTTCTTTTAGACAGACCGCCAAATCTTTATTATGAAAGAGAATATCCGCCGGTTACCCTGCTTATAGCTGTTTATAATGGCGAGGAATGCATAGGTGAAACGCTTAAAGCAATCTCAAAGCAAGATTACGCAGGAGAAGTAAGGATATTAATTATTAACGATGGTTCAACTGATAATACCATTAACATAATTAAACAAATAAATATGAAGGATTGCAGAGTTTTAACGGTTAGGCATAGGGGAAAAGCAAAAGCGTTGAACAAGGGGTTAAAGCATATAAAAACCGAGTATACAATTTGTATTGATGCAGATACATTTCTCCAGCCACAGGCATTAAAACGCATAATGGCTAGAATGCTTGGAGATCCGGTTAATACCTCTGCGGTTGCTGGATGTGTATTAACAAAGAACTCCAGGCAATCATTCATGGCAAAACTTCAGGAATGGGATTATTTTTTGGCTATATCATCTGTAAAACGCCAGCAAGCGTTATTTCAAGCAACTTTAGTTGCCCAGGGAGCATTCAGTGCTTTTAAAACATCTGTATTAAAAGAGATTAATGGTTGGCCTGATTGTATAGGAGAGGATATAGTTCTGACCTGGGCTATGATTAAAGCAGGTTATAGGATAGGGTTTGAGTCTAGTGCCGTTGGATTTACGCTTGTTCCTGAAAAATATTCTGAATTTGCAAGGCAGAGAAGAAGATGGGCAAGAGGAATGATAGAAGCTTTCAAAAATCATTTTGATGTTTTCTTTAAAAAAGTAAACATCAGAACATTTATTATTGGGCTGGATTTACTGCTTCCATTTATGGATATTACCTATACTTTTATTTTTATACCTGGGATAATACTGGCTTTATTTGGATACTTTTGGATAGTTGGACCAATGACTCTCACGGTTCTTCCATTTACACTTTTAATAAGCACTGTAATGTATAAGCTTCAAAGCAAGAATTTTGTAGAGTTAAAGCTAAAGGTAAGAAAAAATAAAATTGGCTTTGTGGTATATACACTTGCTTATCAACTTCTAATGGCACCGATTTGCGTATGGGGGTATGCCGAAGAGCTGATGGGAGTGATGAAAAGGTGGTAAAAAGAGGAGAATAATTAATTCATTTACTTGACAGACTGGGATTTTACAGTTTACAGTTAGATACAGAACAAGCAGTTAAAGGGGTGAATTATGGAAATTAAGGTAATGAAAAATATAATGCATTCAAATAGCCAGATAGCAGAAGAAAACAGAGAAGCCATGAAGGCTAAAAACATCTGCGCAGTCAACATTCTGGCTTCACCGGGAGCGGGCAAAACCAGCGTGCTTGTTAAGCTTATAGAAGCTTTAAGGAATAAAGTACCACTGGCTGTTATTGAAGGAGATATTGAGGGGAGCATTGATGCTGAAAGAATTGATAAGATGGGTATCCCGGTGATTCAGATAAATACTTGTGGAGGCTGCCACCTTGATGCAAATATGATAAAAGAAGCCATGGTTTCACTAAAGCCTACTGAGGAAACAATTATATTTATTGAAAATGTAGGGAATCTGGTTTGTCCTTCTTCTTTTGATTTGGGGGAAACCTTAAGAATAGTTATAGCAAGTGTTACTGAAGGTAGTGACAAGCCTATAAAATATCCAAAGGCATTTCAGACTGCTGATTTGATTGTCCTTAATAAAACAGACCTTGTAGAGCATACCGATTTCGATAAAAGCTATTTCTATAAAGGCATAAATGCGGTTTCGGATAAGAAGGTAATAGAGGTTTCTTGTGTAAAAAATTCAGGGATAAAAGAATTAGCCGAAGAAGTTTTAAAGCTTTGCAAAAGAGGTTAGGAAGGTTTATGGAGAAATACAATGAAAAAGCTTTTGAAATAAAGATAATAGGGCTGGTTCAGGGAATAGGCTTTCGACCTTTTATTTACAGGGCTGCAGCTATTAATGAAATCTGCGGGTTTGTTGCTAATAGAGGTGGGGAAGTAATTATTCATGCTGAAGGCAAGACGGAGAAGCTTGAAGCTTTTATAGAATATATAAAAAGAAATAAACCTGCTGGTGCAGTAGTTTACGACATGAATATTTTACATACGCAGTTCAAGAATTGTACTAAATTTGAAATAATAAAGAGTATTTCAAACCGAGAAGCTTTTTCTGTAGTACAACCGGATATAGCAATTTGTGATGAATGCTTAAAAGATATAAAAAACACTCAAAGCCGATATGCTTATTATCCGTTTACTTCATGTACGGAATGTGGACCAAGACTAACTATTATAGAGAATATTCCTTATGACAGGGAAAACACAGCAATGAAAGCCTTTCCAATGTGCCCGAAATGTGCTGACGAATACCGAAATCCTGATGATCGCAGGTTTCATGCTCAGACAATTTGCTGTCCGGAGTGCGGTCCTGGATTTGAAATGTTTGATAATAAGAGGAATAAGCTTGAAGGAAATATATTTGATAATGCTTCAAGGCTAATCAAGCAAGGCTTTATTTTAGCTGTTAAAGGCATTGGTGGTTTTCATATAATTTGTGATGCTGAAAATGATGAGGCAGTATTAAAGTTAAGACAAAGAAAGAAAAGAATTGCAAAGCCTTTTGCAGTAATGGTTAAGGATATAGAAACAGCGAAAAAGTATTGTTACATTAATGAGCAGGAAAAAAAGCTTTTATTAAGCAAGGAAAGCCCAATTGTACTTCTTGAACAAATAAGACAGTCACAACTTTCTGGAAACCTTAATGCCGGGCTTAACCGTTTAGGAATAATGCTTCCTTATTCAGGAATTCATGAACTATTATTTAATGATCAAATCACGGCAATTGTTGCGACTAGTGGAAACAGGAGCGGTATGCCATTAATAACAGAGAATGACCAGGCTTTTGAACAGTTAAAGGACATAGTAGATTATTTTCTTATTCACAATCGGGAAGTAATAAATAGATGTGACGACAGTGTTATTTCAAATACTCAATTCATAAGAAGAGCAAGGGGATATGTACCTGTTCCGTTAAAGTTAGAGACATCAAACGATAAATCAATACTTGCTTGTGGTGCTGATTTGAAAAATACCTTTACTTTTATAAAAAAAGACATTGCTTATACGAGCCAACATATTGGAAATTTGGACTTAATTGAGACCTATGAGGCATATCAGAAAACAATTAAGCAATATGAAAAAATATTTAATATAAAGCCTGAAATAGTTGTGTGCGATAAGCACCCAAATTATATTTCAACCCAATTTGCTGAAAAATCGGGAATGGAAATTATTAAGGTTCAGCACCATTACGCACATATTGCGAGCGTAATTGCAGAGCATGAAATAAAAGGAGATGTAATAGGTGTTGCCTTTGACGGAACCGGATATGGGGATGATGGGACCATTTGGGGAGGCGAATTTTTTATTGCTTCATTAAAATCCTATTTGCGGTATGCTCATTTGCATCAAGTCTGGCTTCCGGGAGGAGATATTGCTGCAAAAGAACCGTGGAGAATGGCTGGAGCTTATCTTCAAGACTCATTTGGTTCAGAATATGTCAAACTAAGGATACCTGTACTTGAAGAGCTTAAAAACAGAGATTGGGAAATATTAATGAAAACAGGAGTAAATAAAATAAAGACATCAAGTGCAGGGAGAATGTTTGATGCAGTATCGGCAATTCTTGGCATCTGCTATATTAATACCTATGAAGGTCAGGCAGCAGCTGAAATGGAGGCAATTGCAGATAACAAGCAGGATGGTTTTTATGATTTTGAAATAGCTGAAAATAAGGAGACTATTGTTGATTATACAAAGACAATACTTTCGATTGTGAGAGATATAAAGGCTGGCAGGTCCATATCCCAAATTGCATGCATCTTTCATAATACAGTTGCTAAATCGATTACCGATATGTGTAATAGAATGAAGAAAGAAACTGATTTGAATAAGGTTGTGTTAAGTGGTGGAGTGTTTCAGAATAGGCTGCTGCTGGGGGAAACAATCAAACTGTTAGAAGGAGAAGGTTTTGATGTTTATATAAATAATATTGTTCCGTGCAATGATGGTGGAATTTCGTTTGGGCAAGCGGCGGTTGGAATAGCCCGCCTATCTTATTGATTTATAAACCTTATAATCTATATCAGGGAAAATATTATCCTTCCATTCAACTTCGCGCAGCCATTTTTCATCCAGATTATTTTCCTTTATGTCATAATAAATCTTTGTGAATCTGCTTAAATGGTCATTGGTTCTTTTCTTTGCGTATTCAACCATTGTATCAGCTTTCATTATAAATGCCCAATCACTGCTTTGGGCTAGTAAAAGCTCTCTCGCTGCCTGATTGAGTGCATCTTTCAGAAGTCCCTCGCCGACATTGGGGTTGTCATTGGTAATTTCAACCATCCTTTGAGCAGCCTTTTGAAGATGGTTATATATCCAATCGTTTGACTTGTTAAGCCACACTTCATTATATCCGTTTGCACCCCAACTGGAGCTGCATGGTGAGGCAACCTGAATCAGAGGAAATTTATTTATATACTCACCAGGAGTAATTGGGCTGAGTTCTTCGGGAATCTTGTCAAGCTTCTTAAAGAGATTGTATAACCATTCTGGTCCTTCATACCACCAATGACCAAAAAGTTCAGCATCGTAAGGGCATACAAATAAAGGAGGCTTGTCCATATTATTTTCAAGAAACTCTATATGCTTAAGTCTATTTGATAAAAAATCTAAGGCATGCTGCTCTGTTTTTGCAGAAGCAGTAGATGGATTATAGGGTAATTTGTGTTGAGTTTTTCCGGTAATCTTATAATATTTTATCCCTGTATTTATTCTTTTTCCATCAGATAATATATATGGGTTTATGTAATTAAAATCCAGGTCATGACCTATATCTCTATAGAAATCACGATAATCATGGTCACCAGGATAGCCTACATCAGAACTCCATACTTGTTTTGAGGATTCTATATCACGTCCAAACCCGACGACTCCTCTTGGAGTAACTATCGGAGCAAAAGTGCCATAAACAGGACGGGGATTTGCAAACAATATTCCATGTGATTCTATAAGAACATAATCTACGCCATTCTCAATAAGATATTTTTCCAGGTCGGGTATATAGCCGCATTCAGGCAGCCACATGCCTTTGGGCTTAGAGCCGAAGTATTTCTCAAAGATTTGAACAGCAACAGATATTTGTGCCTTAACAGATTCGGGGGTAAGGTTCAAAAGTGGTAGAAAGCCATGTGTTGCTGCACAGGTTATTATTTCAACTTTCCCTGTTTTTTGAAGCTTGCTAAAGGCATTTATCAGGTTTTTTTCATATTTATGAACAAAGCAATCAAAATCATTTCTATATTTATTTGCATACATGACAGCCAAGCTATGAAACTCAGGCTGATGTGCGGTACGTTCAATTTCTCTTTCACATAAGTTAATCATTTTTGATAAAAAGCCAATATATCTATCTTGTAACAGAGAATCTGTAAGCATCGAAATAAGAGGAGGAGATAATGAAATAGTAAGCCTGAAGTCAATTCCTTCTTCATTTAGATGATTAAAACGCTCCAGAAGAGGGATGTATGTTTCAGAAATAGCTTCAAAAAGCCATCTTTCTTCAAGAAAATCTTCTTGCTCGGGATGGCGTACAAATGGCAGATGTGCATGAAGTACAATTGCTAGAAAACCTTTTGCCAAAAAAGTTTAACTCCTTTCATTTCAAAAATGCAAAGGCTGAAAATCAGTTCTTATTGATTTTCTCCATATTCATAAACATATCGACTGAACTAGGTGCAAGGTAATGCGAAACTTCGTTAAACTTGAATTTTTCGTAAATTAAATCTGTATTAACATTCTTTCCGATGCTTTTAGATTCCAATACGTTTTCAAAATGAATATTATCTTCATTGATTATATTATTATTAGGCATACAAACTACATTGGAACCAGCAAAAGGAATGTAGAATTCATTGGATATCATTTTACCGATTTCAATTCTAATTAAGTTGTTTGGCTTGTCAAGCTTCAGATATATTCCATTTGAATCTGGCTCTGTTTTTAAATATTTATATGTATTATTAGAAAGATTAAATACTTTAAGCACGAGATGAGAGCTTTCCCATAAATAATAGCCAAACACACTTTCAAAGCTGGAATGTGTTTCTGGCGATACTTCAAAATAGACATACAAAATATAAGGGTCTTTTGGCATTATCCAAATTTGATCCTTTATATTTCTGCCAGAGAATGAATCTTTTGTAATTAAATAATCGGGATTCATTCTGTTTTCCACCTTTCAAGAGCATTTGATATTTTTCCTAATTGTATAATATAGGATTTTAGAAGAAATTTCAATAAATATTGACCTTAAAAAAGAAAAAGAATATTATATATGAGCAGAACGTCTCACTAATCTCATATTTGGAAAATTGAATTATATTATTGATGAAAAGCTAAAAAATGACAAGTTTTTCTAACTTTTAGTTTACATTTTTGAAATTATTTTATAAAATGTAAACATGGCATGTTACACCCATTGGTAGGTTTACTTAATGTGTTTAAAAAAATTATGCGTAAATTACAGTATCATAATTTTAATTTTTAGAATGTAAAATTTAGCAAATCTAAGGGAGGTATATTTTTTTATAAGTTTAGTATCCTAGTTAAGTAGTAATGTTTATCATATCTAATAAAAAATGATGAAGCATATGCAGAATATATTCACAAAATTCAAATTCAAAAAGTATCATAGATTAATCATTTTAATTAAAAGTTTATAATAAAATATTTTTTATCGAGAGGAGAACCTAATGAAAATACTTATGCTCTCCTGGGAGTATCCGCCAAGAATAGTTGGTGGTATTTCCAGAGTCGTTCATGATTTAGCCAAGACCATGTCTAGGCAAGGAAATGAAGTTCATGTTGTAACCTGTTGGGAACAGGGCACAATGGAATATGAAATGGATGGTAATGTTTTTGTTCATAGAGTGCATCCGTATGATATTAATACAAACTATTTTGTTACTTGGATTATGCAGTTGAATTTTGCAATATTGGAAAAAGCTGTTGAAATTTGCAATAAAGTTGATTTTGATATTATTCATGCTCATGATTGGGTCGTTGCTTTTGCAGCTAAGACTCTAAAAAATTCACATAATATTCCTTTAATATCTACAATTCACGCTACAGAGCATGGAAGGAATCATGGGCTGCACAATGATATGCAAAGATATATAAGCAGCGTTGAATGGCTTCTTGCATATGAATCATGGAAGGTTATATGTAATAGCCAATATATGAAGAATGAAGTCAGATATGTTTTTCAACTGCCTGAAGATAAACTTGCAGTTATAAATAATGGTGTTGAAATTAACAAATTTGACGGTATTGAAAAGGATTATAATTTTAGAAGAAATTATGCGTATGATAATGAGAAAATACTTCTGTTTGTAGGAAGGCTTGTACAGGAAAAAGGAGTACAGATACTTATTGATGCAATGCCAAAAATTTTGCAAAATTATAATGATACTAAATTTGTAATTGCCGGTAAAGGCCCCCAGTTGGACTATCTTAAGCATAAAGCATATGAAATGGGAGTTGCTCATAAAGTTTTCTTTACTGGATATGTTAGTGACGAAGATTTGAAGAAATTATATAAATGTGCTGATGTTGCAGTATTCCCAAGTTTATATGAGCCGTTTGGAATAGTTGCATTGGAAGGAATGGTTGCAAATGTTCCTGTTGTTGTAACTGATACATGTGGACTTGGTGAAATCGTAGAGCATGGAATAGATGGAATGAAAGCTTACACAGGCAATTCTAATTCACTTGCAGATTGTATTATTGAAATATTATATAATTCTGATTTGGCAGAAAAAATTAAGAGTAACGCACTTAAGAAAGTTCAGTCACTATATAATTGGGATAAGATATCAAAGGAAATATTAGGTATCTATCAGGAAGTTTTAAATCAAACAGCAAAAGAAAAATATGGGAATCAAAAACAAGATAAAAAGTCAAAAAAGGTTACATCTAAAATAGCTTTATCTAAAAAAACAGATAAGAATAACCCTGAAGATACTAAGGAAGAGAATATTAAGGCAACTGCTGTACAACCAAAAAATAATGAAGTTACACTAGAAGAATTAGTAATTAAAAACAGGAAGGTAAGAACAAATTTTGTAGAATTACATTAGATAAATGTATTGGGGTACCATTTGAAAAAGAGGAGTGAAAGTTTTGAAAGCAGTAGTAATGGCTGGGGGGTCAGGTACAAGGTTAAGACCTTTAACGTGTGGTAGACCGAAGCCAATCGTACCTGTAATGAATAAACCTGTAATGCAATATACCATAGAGCTTTTAAAGAAATATAAAATTAATGATATAGCTGTAACCTTGCAGTATCTCCCTGAAATGATTAAAGATACATTTGGTGACGGAAGAGAGCTTGGAGTTAAATTAGAATATTTTGTTGAAGATATTCCTCTTGGAACTGCAGGCAGTGTTAAAAATGCTGAAGAGTTTCTTAATGATACGTTTATCGTTATTAGTGGAGATGTTCTGACAGATATTGACCTTGAATCAGTTATAAAATTCCATAAACAGAAGAAATCACTTGCTACAATTGTATTAAAAGAAGTAAATGTTCCTTTGGAATATGGAGTAATTGTGACAGAAGAAGATGGTAAAATAAGAAGATTCCTGGAAAAGCCAAGCTGGAGCGAAGTTTTTAGTAATACAGTAAATACAGGAATATATATATTAGAATCACAGGTATTATCATATTTTAAAAAAGGCGAAGCATTTGACTTTAGCAAGGATTTATTTCCTTTATTAATGAAAAACGGAATTAATCTTTATGGATATGAAACAAAAGACTATTGGTGTGATATTGGAGATATACAATCTTACATACAAGCACATGCAGATATTTTAGATAAGACAGTGAAAGTGAATATCCGGCAGAAAGAAAGGGCAAAAGATATTTATATTGGAGATGATACCGATATTCATCCTGAAGCTGTTATAAGTGCGCCGGTTGTAATTGGAAACAACTGCAAAATTGGTAAAGGTGTTAAAATTGAACCATATTCAGTAATTGGAGATAATGTAGTTATTTATAGCCAATCGTCTGTAAAAAGAAGTATTCTATGGAATAGTTCAATGATAGGCTCTAAATCTAATCTAAGCGGTTCTATATTATGTTATAGAGCTAACCTGAAATCAAATGTTACTGTTCTAGAGCAGGCGGTTATTGGCGATGATACTCAGTTGAAGGATAGTGTAATAGTTAAGCCGAATGTTAAAATCTGGCCGCACAAGTTTATAGAAAACGGAACTGTTGTAAGTGATAATATAATATGGGGTACAAAATTTTCAAAAACATTGTTTGGTAAAAGTGGAATATCCGGAGATGTAAATGTTGAAATCACACCTGAATTTGCTTCTAAAATAGGAACAGCATTTGCGAGTATACTAAAAACCGATTCTAAAATCTGTATATCTTCAGATGAATCATCATATGCAAACATGATTAAATATTCTGTCATGTCAGGTGCAATTTCATCAGGCTTAGAGGTTTTTGACCTTGGACAAACAGTAATGCCTATTGCAAGAAATTTGGTATCCTTCTTGAATCTGGATGGGGGAATACATATTAAAGCTAATTCTGAATCTTATTCAAAGGTTATTATTGAATTTGTGGACAAGAATGGAATAGGAATTAGTCGTGCAGTAGAGAAAAAAATAGAGAATATGTTTATTACCGGAGAATTTAGACGCGTTGAAATATCAAAAATAAAGCAGGCTAATATACTAACAGATTATAATTATTTCTATTTGCAAAATCTGATTAATACAGTTAATGCTGATAAGATAAAGAAAAGCAGATTCAAGATAGTTGTCGGAGAAACAAGCAGATTTGTCAGATATATGATATCGCAGATCTGTGAAGAGCTAAGGTGTGAAATGTTATACAGACCTGAGTACAATGAAGCAGTACTTGAGGATATGATAGGTGAAGTAGTCGGAACTAATGCTAACATGGGGATGATTATGGATGGCTCTGCAGAAAAAATGATTATTATAGATGATAAAGGCAGAGTAATAAAGGATGATTTATATAATGCATTAATTCAAATAATTTCTTTAAAAACATCTATGACTAATTCTGTTGTTGTTCCAATAACTTCATCAAATGTGATGGAAACGCTTGCAGTCAAATACAATGCAAAGTTTGTAAGAACAAAAACATCTAATCAAGAGATTATGCATAATACCATACGCGAAAGAAATACCAAATCTAATACAGGCTTTTATTTGCTTAATTTTGATGCTTATGCTTCTCTTGTTAAAGTGCTTGACTATATGGTAACAGAGGAATTAAAGCTTTCATCAATAATGGAGACTGTTCCGGATTTTTATATAACTCAAAAAGAGATTGAATGTCCCTGGGAGGCTAAAGGGAAGGTCATGAGAAGCCTTATTCAGGAAAAAAGTGATTCACAGGTTGAGCTTTATGAAGGAGTCAAGATATTTCATGACAGAGGGTGGGTTTTAGTACTTCCTGATTCAGACGAACCTGTTTGTACAGTTTATAGTGAGGGAATCTCTCCTGAGCTTGCTGAATCTTTGAGCAATATATATGTAGACAAGATAAGGAATATAATAACAAATTGAAATAATTGGGGGATGCCATAAAGCGGGCATCCTTTTTAATAGCGGAAAATGCAGTACAGGTTATGATACATTGATTTAGCATTGTTTATCTAATATAATAAAGGTATAGCTTTTAAACATGTTTCCGAGGGAAAAACAATGGATAGACAAAATCAGGGGTTTACCTTAATTGAATTGATGATTGCAATAGCCATAATAGGTATTTTGGCTATTGTTCTTATTCCAAAAGCTGGAGGTATTAAAGCTCAGGCTAAAATTTCAGGAATAGATACCAATATAAGAGTTGCGGCAGCAAAGGCTGAAATCGTCTTGGCTAATCAAGGGATTAATCAAATTGATGAGGTTGAGTCTTCATTGGCGAATATTCTAAATACCAATGACAAGACAAAGGATATGAAGAATCCGATGACAGGTGCCACTGGGTGCATAGATTTAAACGTAACTCCAATGACTGACAGCACAGCGTTTGCATATTTTTCAGATGATGAAGAGGAAGGTTATTCAATGTATGAAGAAATTGGAGAAAATGAAGATTTTGCCGGGATAATATTATATGATGTGTATTTGGACTCGGAAAACAAACTCGCTATAAAATTTGTTCCGCTTGATGACCGTGGAAGCCCGATGGTAAATAAGGTTGTTGCGGTAAATCAATAATTATTTACTTGCTGCCATACGAGGGAAATATTTGAAAGTAATGCCTGTTTGTAATATAATAATATTATAGGGTATTATTTTTTTTCTCGTAATTCATCCTCAACTTATGTTACATAAATAAAGTTTTTATAAAGGGGTAATTATTGATGAAGAGATTTAGAATATGGGGTTTGCTTCTTGTTCTTATTTTATTAACCTTTTTTGCTCCAGCTTCTGAAACTTATGCTGCTTCAACAAAAACACTAAGCAAAATAGAAATAACACCAGCATCTATTATAATTACCGGGTTAAATCAAGAGTCAAGAAATTTATCGACTATTGCTTATTATTCTGACGGAACAACTGAGGATATCACCAATATCAGCACATATTCAAGTACTTCAAAATCGGTTGTAACTGTTCAGCAGGATGCTGCTGGAAATAAATTTTATAAGAGTGGTACTTTGGCTGGAAAAGCCACAATTACTGCTGCATATGGAGTTAAAAGAATTACGGCTGCAGTAACTGTAAAAGCAAAGCTTACAAGCATATCTATTACACCGGCAGAGTTAAAAATAACCGGAAATAATGTTTTAAGTAATACAGTTGCTGTTAAGGCTTATTATGAAAATGGCACATCAGCTGCAGTAACTACTAAAGCCAAGATAGAAAGTGATAATCCTGAAATAGTAACTATAACAAGTTATAGACTAAAGAGCGGAGCAAAGTCTGGAATTGCTGTTGTTACAGCTGCTTATAAGGAATATGATATTGAGTGTACATCTGTAAGTAATATTACCGTTGTACCTACGTTGACTAAAATTAATATTTCACCGGCAGTAGATAGTATTATTGGTCAAAATACCAAAGGACAAAAGGTCAAGGTGACTGGAGAGTATTCAGATAATACTACGAAGGATGTAACTGACTCAGCTGTATTTACATCAAGTGCAAGTACAATTGCTTTTGTGAAGGATGGATATATAACAAGTGGAGCAAAAAGCGGAAAAGCAAATATCACTGCAAAGTTTAATAATAAGACAGCAGTATGTACAGTAACTGTAACTCCGATACTTTTAAAAATAACTCCTTCGATAATGACAGCAACAATCAATGGACCCCAAATGACTGGTAGTACAATAAGAATTTTAGCATACTATTCAGATAATACAACAAAGGATGTAACTCTTCTATGTAAATATAAAAGTACAGATAATAATATCGCTTATGTAGATGTTAAAACATTAAAAAGTGGTCAGAAAAGCGGTACTACAACTATCACTGTTACGTTCGAAAATATGATGGCTGAAATTGTTGTAACCGCAAAAACAGGATTGCTGTCTATAAGTGCCTCACCAGCTGTGAGCAGAATAATTGGTCCAAATGCCAGCGGAGAATATATATCCGTTACGGGAGATTATTCTGATGGAACCCAGAAAAGTATAAAGTCTTCACTAGCTTTTAGCAGTAGTAATAGTAATATAGCTTATGTAAAAAGTAATAGATTAGTAAGTGGTAAAAATTCGGGTAATGCAGCTATAACTGTCAAATATTCGGGGAAGAGTATTACGTGTGAGGTTTGTGTAAAGCCTTTAGTATCCAGCTTGAGAGTATCCCCTTCCACTCAGACAATAATTGGAAAGAATGCAAGTGGAAAGACTTTAGCAATAACGGCTGTTTATGCTGATGGCAGCTTGGAGGATGTTACGGATTGGGCAGTATTAAGCAGCAGCGATAATACTATAGTAACTGTAAAAGGTACGGAAATATCAAGCGGGACAAATTATGGCTCAGCTAAAATCAATGTATCATATGGAGGAAAATTCGGAACATGCTTAGTGGATGTACCTGCTCCTCCGTTAGACAAAAAGCCTACCAATCTTATTTCAACGAAAGAAATGGAGAAAAAACACGGTAAAATAGAAAGCATTTCAGTTTCATCTGAAAATTTAAATGTACATACTACTAATTCTTCAGGTGGCTATATAAGAATTGTATCTTCATTTCCGGATGGATTTTCGATGGAGGTTTCACCAAAAGTAATGTTTAACACCAGTAATGGAAATATTGCATATGTAACGAAGGACTCCAATGGCAACAGGATTCTGATGAGTGGTAATAAGACAGGTACAGCAAAAATTACAGCTATTTATGGTGGAAAAATTATTTCGTTCTATGTTACAGTTACGGCAAATTAAAATTAATAATAATTTAAAATTCATATTAAAAGCAAATAAATACCGGGTGCAAAGCCCGGTATTTATTTGCTTTTAATATGCTGTAAAAAATAGCTAAATATATCTGAAAAATCTTATAAAGGCTAAAGGATATTTCTAGCATATTTTGCTGACATGTTCAATATATTAATATTGATATTTTGTACAAACACGCGAGGGAGGCATGGATACTGGAAATGTCTTAAACCTAAAGGTTTTTATATATTCTAATGTCAAATTTACTAAAAGGGGGTATAGAATGTGGATAAGATGAACATATACCAGGAAATAGCTGAAAGAACAAACGGAGATATTTACCTGGGAGTAGTAGGACCGGTAAGAACAGGCAAATCTACTTTTATAAAAAGATTCATGGATTTGCTTGTTATTCCAAACATTCAAAATTCATATTCCAAAGAACGGGCAAAAGATGAAATGCCACAAAGCGCAGCAGGAAAAACTATAATGACTACGGAGCCTAAATTTATTCCTAATGAGGCTGTAGATATTGTTGTTGATGACAATATTGAATTAAAAGTTAGGCTTGTTGATTGTGTGGGTTATCTTGTAAATGGAGCACTAGGGTATTTGGAGAATAACAGCCCGCGAATGGTATCGACTCCGTGGTTTGATTATCAGGTTCCATTTGGCGAAGCGGCTGAAATAGGAACTAAAAAAGTAATAAATGAACATTCGACAATTGGATTACTTATAACAACAGATGGAACTATAACCGATATTTCAAGAAATGAATATGTTGAAGCTGAAGAGCGGGTTATATCAGAGCTTAAAGCAATAAAAAAACCATTTATAATTGTTCTTAACTCTGCAAAACCCAATGCACAAAGCACCTTAGAATTGAAAGAAGAGCTTGAGAAGAAGCATGGTACTCCGGTTGTGGTTGTTGACTGTTTAAACTTAAACATGGATGATATCAATGAAATTCTCGAAAGGGTACTATTAGAGTTTACTGTTATACAGGTTGAAGTAAATTTACCTCGCTGGGTAGAAAGTCTTGAGAATGAACATTGGCTGAAATCAGCAATATTCAATAGTGTAAAAGATGTTTTTGCCGGTACAGGTAAGCTGAGAGAAATAAGAAAAGCATCAGAATTTCTCTCCGATAATGAATATGTTACAAAGGTTAATGTTAGCAGGATATCCCCTGGAATTGGCTCTGTAGAAGTTAGTATTGATATTGATTATGGATTGTTTTACAGGATTTTGGGTGAGGCATCAGGGTTTGAGATTGAAGGAGAACACGAGCTTATTGGATTACTTAAAGAACTCGGTAGAATTAAGACTGATTATGATAAGGTAGCTGAAGCGCTAAGAGATGTAAGAGAAACAGGGTATGGAATCGTAAGTCCGCTGCTGGATGAATTGAAGCTTGAAGAGCCGGAGATGATAAAACAAGGCTCAAGGTTTGGGGTTAGACTTCGTGCAAGTGCTCCGTCAATCCATATGATTCGCGCAGATATTGAAACAGAGGTTTCACCTATTGTTGGGACAGAGCGGCAATCTGAAGAGCTTGTAAACTATCTGCTAAGAGAATTTGAAGGCGATACCAGCAAAATATGGGAGTCAAACATATTTGGGAAATCGCTTAACGAATTGGTAAATGAAGGATTACATAATAAGCTTTACAGAATGCCTGAGGATGCACAAAAGAAGCTTCAGGAAACACTACAAAAGATAATCAACGAGGGAAGCGGAGGACTAATCTGTATAATACTATGATTGCAAAAAAGAAGCCAAAGGGCTTCTTTTTTTGCAATTTTGCTAAATATTCTTCATTATTTCCTTGACGATATCCGGTCTGTTCATAGTATAAATGTGAAATCCGTTAACAGTGCTGTTTTTTAAGGCATGAATCTGTTCTATTGCGTAATGGATTCCTGCTTTTATCATATCATCGGGATTATGCTCATATCTGTTGAGGATTCTTATAAGCTTTTTGGGTATACTTGCACCACACATAAGGGTCATTCTTTTTATTTGATTGGAATTCAATATTGGCATTATTCCTGCAGAGACAGGGCAATTTATATCTGCTTTACGAATTTCATCTAAAAAACTTATGAAAATATTATTATCAAAAAAAAGCTGAGAAATAAGAAAAGATACGCCGGAATCAACCTTGAGCTTTAAATATTTAATATCCTCTTGGTGACAAGACGACTCAATATGTGCTTCAGGATAGCAGGAAGCTCCAATACAAAAATGCTCTTTATGGGCGATGTGAGATATTAAATCACTTGCGTGTTTAAATTCCTGTGTAGAAAAATCAAAATTTTGAATATCTTTTGGGGGGTCACCTCGAAGAGCAAGGATATTTTCAATGCTGTTATTTTTAAGATTATCCAGGATTGAGGATATTTCCTCCTTGGAGGATGCAACACAAGTCAAGTGTGACAATGCCTCAATACCTAATTGATTTTTTATATATGAAGATAGTTCAATTGTGCGGGAACGGTTGCTTCCCCCGGCTCCATAAGTAACGCTTATAAATGAAGGGTTTAAATGCTTTATTTCATCAATTGTTCTATAAATTGTATCTATTGGCATCTCAGGCTTGGGTGGGAAAACTTCGAAAGAAAAGATTTTTTTATCAGATTTATATAATTCATTTATTTTCAAATTAATTCCTCCGCTAAAATATAACTTTAATAAATATTTATTATTAATTTTACTATTTTTAATACACAAAAACAATGTAATGATGTAAAATATAATTGACAAAAAATATGGAAAATTTTATTGTACAGCGTTGTATTAAGAATTATCCTACAGATATAAGGAGAGATTCCATGGAACTGCAAAGAGAAAATAATAAAAAAGTGAAATTGCTTGTTGTAGATGATTCGCTGCTGATTCACAAACTAATTACAAAAGCTGTGGAAAGTGAAGGCTATGAAGTTTGTGCAACTGCGATTAATGGTAAGCAGGCTGTTGAATTTTATGAACAGTACAAGCCGGATATTGTAACGATGGATATTACAATGCCTGTTATGGGTGGAATAGAAGCAACAAAGAAAATAAGGGAAGCAAACCCTAATGCAAATATTGTATTTTTTGGTTCAGCCATTGATAAACATGTTGTTGAGCAAGCATCAGAATTGGGAATCAAATTTTATATTGATAAGCCGTTTGAAAAGGAGAAGCTGCTATCTGTTCTGCATTCTGCATTAACAGGACAAGCCTTTGAAGCTGAACCTAAACAAGAAAAGAACAAAGAAGTTAACAATATAATTATTCCATTTTTCCGTGCCCTTGAAGAGGTAATGGATTATATGGCAAATATTCAGGGAAATGCTGAATTAGTTGACGGAAATCCTGAAAATCAAATCGAAGGTGGATATTCAACAGTACTTGGTTTTATAGGTAAGGTTAATGGTTGGGTAGTACTCCATATGTCAAAGGAGACGGCTTGCGTAATAGCAGAAAGAGTTAATCGTGAAACATACGAAGATAAAGAAGATTCATTTATTGGATACTCAATTCAGGAATTGGGAAATATTATTTGTGGTGGAGCTGTAAAGAAAATAAATAATACATCAAAAACCCTTAACCTTAGACTTACACCCCCGGGACTGTTTAAGGGCTCTTCTGTTTCATTATTAGGTGGTTATGCAAATGAGAGATATAATGGTGTGTTTAAAACAGAATTTGGAAATGTTAATATAAGTATCATTTTTGAGTAAAAAGACTTGGAGTAAAACTATGTCTGAAAAACATTTTAATATAGACTTAAAGCTGTGGAATATAGCTGAGGAGATTGAAAAAGAATTAAGGAATAAAAATTTTAATGAAATAGAAAAAATTGCTGAGTATAATCAGTTGAAAGTTATACAAGCGATGCAGGATAACAGAGTCAGTGAAGCGTGCTTTTATGGAACAACAGGTTATGGATATGATGATTTAGGAAGAGAAGTAATTGATTCAATTTATTCACAGGTTTTTGATTCTGAGGATGCACTTGTAAGAAGTCAATTCATTTCGGGCACACATGCTCTAAATACAGCTCTTTGGTCAGCTTTAAGACCGGGAGATGTTTTATTATCTGTTACTGGCAAACCTTATGATACCCTCGAAAAAGCAATTGGAATAAGTGGAAATTATAATGGCTCACTTGCGGATTTTGGAGTTGAGTTTAATCAAATATCGCTTCTTGAAGATGGCGGAATCGATTATAAAACATTAAAGCAAACTATTTGTAAGAAAAAAATAAAAATGGTATACATACAACGTTCAAAAGGGTATGGATGGCGTCCTTCGCTTTATGTTTCAGATATAAAAAAGCTTATTGAATTTGTAAAAGCTTTGGACAAAGATATTGTATGCCTGATTGATAATTGCTATGGTGAGTTTGTTGAAAAAATAGAACCGACCGGAGTTGGAGCTGAACTTGTTGTAGGTTCGCTAATAAAAAATCCGGGGGGAGGAATTGCGCGTACCGGTGCATATATTGCAGGTAAAAAAGAATATGTAGAGCTTTCTGCTTCCAGACTTACTGCTCCTGGAATTGGTAAGGAATGTGGTGCAACGTTAGGAATGAATCGTGAGATTATTATGGGATTATTCTTCGCACCGCATATTGTTGCTGAAAGTCTTAAGGGAGCGGTGTTTTGCTCAGAGCTATTAAGTCAGCTTGGCTTTGAGGTTTCACCAACCGCAGCAGAAATAAGGACCGACATAATTCAGGCAATAAAATTTAATAATAAAGATGCACTTATAGCATTTTGTCAAGGAATACAAAAGGGAGCGGCAGTTGATTCTCATGTTACTCCTCAACCATGGGATATGCCTGGTTATAGCAATCAAGTAATAATGGCGGCTGGAACATTTGTGCAGGGGGCCTCAATAGAAATGAGTGCTGATGCACCTATTCGTTCTCCGTATATTGCTTATTTGCAGGGAGGGTTAACCTATGTACATGCCAAGTTTTCAATATTAAAGGCAGTACAGGAGTTGATAGAAAGAAAAATTATAATCTTATAAAAATACTTTTTCCCATCTATTGCAAAGAGAGTGGATAGGGTGAGTTAGGGGGATATTTATGCTACAAAAAGATGACCTGGAAATTAGAGCAGTTATTGAAATTGATGATAATCCGGAATTATATAAGTTGGTTGATTTTTTAAATAAAAATTTAAAAGAAAAAAATCTGATATTTGGGCTAACAAAGCAGCAGGAAAAGATGAAAATAACCATATATAATTCATAACTAATTATTAAGGAGCTGTTGGGTTATGAAGAATGTAATTGTTACGGGTGCTGGACCTGCCGGATTGTTTGCTGGAATATTTGCACAAGAGAATCGAGCTAAGGTTACAATTCTCGAGAAAATGGACAGACCGGCAAGAAAATTAATGATAACAGGCAAAGGACGCTGTAATTTAACAAATATCGCTGAATTACAGGATTTCATACAAAATATCCCTGGGAATGGGGTATTTTTATATAGTGCGCTTCATAAGTTTGATAATCAAAGGTTAATTGAGTTTCTAAATGATATTGGTGTATCAACAAAGGTTGAGAGGGGCGGAAGAGTTTTCCCACAGTCGGATAGTGCTGTTGATACTGCTAATGCGATAATTAGTTATGTAAAAAAGAAAAATATAGAATTAAGCTGTAATGCTGAGTGTGAAAAGCTCATTATTGAAAACAAATGTATTCAAGCTGTTCAACTTAAAGATGGAAGGGTTTATGAATGTGATGCACTTATACTTGCAACTGGTGGGATGAGCTATCCTAAAACAGGTTCAACAGGAGATGGTTACAAGCTTGCGAAGGAAGCCGGACATACTATTATACAGCCCAAGCCATCACTGGTGCCATTGGTAGCAAAAGAAAAGTGGATTGCTGAGCTAATGGGATTATCATTAAAAAATGTTTCGATAAAACTTGTTTACAAAGGAAAAAATATATTGTATGAAGATTTTGGAGAGATGTTATTTACTCATTTTGGAGTATCAGGACCTATTATAATAAGCTCAAGCAGGCATATATTAGATTTATTCTATTTTAAAGATAAAAAAATGGAAGTGGGAGACGATTTGAAGCTATTTATAGATTACAAGCCTGCACTAATATTTGAAAAGCTTGATGAAAGAATTCAGAGAGATTTTATAAAATATTCAAATAAAGAATTTAAAAACTCATTGGATGATTTGCTTCCCAAGAAGCTTATACCTGTAATTGTGAGGCTAAGTGAAATTAATCCTGATAAAGTGGTTAATCAAATTTCTAAAGTAGAAAGATTAAGATTGGTTAATCTTCTTAAGAACTTTGAATTAACAATAACAGGATTCCGACCAATTGACGAAGCTATAATAACGGCGGGTGGTATTGCTGCAAATGAAATTAATCCTTCAACAATGGAATCAAAGCTGGTTAAAGGATTGTATTTTGCAGGTGAAATTATAGATGTTGATGGATATACAGGTGGATATAATCTTCAAATTGCATTCTCTACAGGTTATACTGCAGGGATAAGCTGCGTTAAATAGTAGGGGGAGGGACTCAATGGGTAAGTATATTGACTTGCATGTTCATACAACTGCATCAGATGGTTCATTTAAACCTTATGAGCTTGTAAAATATGCAAGTGAAAAGGGGCTTTGTGCAATTGCCATAACAGACCATGATACGGTTTCTGGAATCAACGAAGCTGAAAAAGCCGGAGATAAATTTGGAGTAGAGATTATTCCGGGACTTGAAATAAGTGTTGATCATGAATCTGAGATGCATATTTTGGGTTACTTTATTAAGGCAAGCGGTAATTTTGAAGCCAAACTCGAAAATCTAAGGCTAAGAAGAAATTTACGTAATGAGAAAATTATTAATAAGCTAAGGCATTTGGGGTTTGATATTTCAATTGATGATATTATAAATGAAGCACAGGGAGAATCTATTGGAAGACCACATATTGCATCTTTGATGATGAGAAAAGGGTATGTAAAAAGTATTTATGAGGCATTTGAGATATACTTGGGCGAAGGTAAAAAAGCTTATTATGAAAGAGAGCGAATATCACCTAAAGAAGGTATAGAATTAATAAAATGTGCTGGAGGAATTCCTGTTTTGGCACATCCCAAATATCTTAATCAGAATAGATTGGAAGAAGTTGTCGTAGAACTCAAAGATACAGGAATTCAGGGAATTGAGGTTTATTACAGCCTTAATAAAAAGGAAGAAACAAAGAGATACAGTAGGCTGGCAAAAAAATACGGGCTTATAGCAACCGGAGGTACTGATTTTCATGGAGCGAATAAACCTGATATTGATATTGGAAGAGGACTCGGTGACTTTAGATTAGAATATGATGTTGTTGAAAAAATGAAATTTATTATTTCATAATAAATTTACATTAAAGAAATATTAATATATAATAAAATAAATTTATATATAAATTGAAGAGGTGAAAAACTTTGAATGTAAACTATCTTAACCCTTTTATTGAAGCAAGTATGAATGTAGTAAAAGATATTGCAGGTGTTGATTCTGAGTTGCAAAAGGTTTGTTTAAGAGGTAATACTTTTAGTGGTAAGGATGTAATAATTATCATAGGTGTAACAGGTGCATTAGTTGGACAAGTAATACTTACGCTTAATCATTTATCAATGGATATGCTTGTTAAGCATATGTTTGCAGGTGATTCGGATAATCTGGATATAGATTTAAAAAAGAGTGCAATGGCAGAGCTAGCGAATATGATTGTTGGTAATGCAACCTCTTTATTCTATAAGAAGGGAATGAAGGTTCTTATTACTACTCCAACAATTTTAACAGGTAAAGATATATTGATATCTAATAAATATCCAATTATCTGTATTCCTATAAAGTTTTCAGGCGATGATGTTGGCTTGGATTTGAATGTTTCTGCTATTGAAAACACTAATCCTGAAAATTTTGTTTAAAAATATTTGAAAGAGAGATTAAGCCTTGGGTTTTTTTGATAAATTAAAAGAGGGCCTCAATAAAACTAGAAAATCAATAAGTGATAGAGTTGACCATCTATTAGCTGCATTTGTAAAAATTGATGAGGATTTATTTGAAGAGCTTGAAGAGATTCTTGTAACCTCCGACATAGGAATGGATACAGTTACAAAGATAATTACTGATATCAAGGAAAAGATAAAGCTCAGGAGGATTACTGATCCATCTCAAATTAAAAATCTTTTACAGGAAGAAATAACTGAGATTATTAGAGATGATTCAGCAGGGTTAAAGCTGGGGACAACGCCTTCAGTACTAATTGTTATTGGAGTAAATGGTACCGGAAAAACCACATCAATTGGAAAAATAACAGCTAATTTGAGGCAAAAAGGTAAAAAAGTAATTATTGCGGCGGCAGATACTTTCAGGGCGGCTGCTATTGAGCAGCTGGAAGTATGGGCACAAAGAGCAGGTGCTGAAGTTATAAAGCAGCAACAAGGTTCAGATTCTGCTTCGGTTGTTTTTGATGCTATACAGGCAGCAAGGGCCAGAAAAGTTGACGTCTTAATATGTGATACAGCAGGAAGGCTTCACAATAAAAAAAATCTTATGGAAGAATTAAGCAAGATTCAAAGAGTAATTAAAAGAGAGTTACCTGAATCGGATTGCGAGGTTCTTCTTGTAATTGATGCTGCAACAGGACAGAATGGTATTAGTCAGGCAAAAGAGTTTACCCGCGCGGCAAATGTTACTGGCATAATTCTTACAAAGCTTGATGGAACTGCTAAGGGTGGTGTAGTTGTGTCTATAAAAGCTGAGCTAGGTATTCCTGTAAAATTCATAGGTGTTGGAGAAAAGATAGATGACTTACAGGAATTTAATGCTGCTGAGTTCTCAAAAGCTTTATTCGAAAATTAATATGTATTAATCAAAAGTCTTGTGTGAGGTAAAATATGAATCAAGAAGGAAAGAAAGTAAGGGTAGATAAAGCTAGGCTAAAGATTAGTCTGGCAGTATTATTGTTATTAATATTGATTATAATTGGGATAGTAGTTCAGCTTGATTTTCAACTAAAGCAGTATGAGGATATTGGTAAACAATATACAGATATTTTTTGGATTAATTCTATTGCAAGTTTTGCATCAATGATTATCTGTTTCTTTTTTATATTTTTATGTTTTCTTTTAACAAACTGTCTTATAATAAAAAATCTTAAAAAGTTTTTTAAAGAAGAAAATCTTACACCTAAAAAGCTTCCGAATTTTTCTTTGGCTTTTGGAATAGCAATTGTTGGTGCTTTTTTAACAAAAGACTATATTGCCCAAAATGCGCTGATATATTTTAATGCTGAGATGTTCAATTCCAGTTTTTATAGAGACCCGATATTTCTAAAGAATTTTGGATATTATTTATTCCAAAGACCCTTTGTCATTGCTCTTACCGATTTCATTTCAGGGACTCTGCTTGCGGCAATAATTTATTCAATAGGTTATTATGTATTAGCTTTTGGCTCTATATTCAATGCTATCGAGATAACATCTTTGAGAAAAAATGGAGTCGTATTACATAATCTAATAAATATTTCAATATTCTTTTTGCTAAAAGTATTTTCATATGGACTTAACACTGAGAATATTTTATTTTCTAATAATGGGATTTTTTACGGAGCAGATTATACTCAGCATAACATATGGTTAAAAATTTATACTGTTGCACCGTTTATTTTATTTGCTATTATAATTGTTGCTTTTATACTATTAATGAAAGAAAAATATAAGCCTGCTATTTATACAATTTTAGCGTTTCCGGCGTATTTTGTCGTTGGAGCAATCATCGCCGGTATAGTACAGATTGCCTGGGTAATGCCATATGAAACAACAAGGCAAAAGCCGTATATTAGAAATAATATGGAGCTTACCAAGCTTGCTTATAACATATCATATAAGCTGGATTCAAAGGAATATGATATAAGTGATGCACTTACACAGCCATTGATTGACAAAAATAAAGACGTAATAGATAATTTTAGACTTATTGACCCTAGCTTAATTGCTGAGACATCGACCCAGCTTCAGAGTATGAGAAATTATTATAAATTCAAAGAAGTAGATACAATTAATTATAATGTTAACGGTAAAAATACTGCGGTATTTGTTTCTGCCAGAGAAATAAATCAAAAAGGTCTTGATGACAAATCTTATGAAAATCTTAAGTTCAAATATACTCATGGATACGGAATTGTAATGAGTCCCGTAAATTCGTTGAAAAACGCGGGACGTCCTGATTACATATATAAGGATATGCCTTTAAGAACTGTAGGGAATGTTGCAAAAATTACAAGACCTGAAATATATTATGGTGAGCTTACGAAAAATCATATTGTGGTAAATGTTAAAAATGAAAAGGAAGTAGACTATCCTGATAGAGAAATTAACCAAGAAACCATATATACTGGCAGTGCAGGTATCAGACTTACATTAGCTAATAGATTTGTTATGTCAATTAAGCTTGCAGATCCAATGCTGTTCTTTTCAAGGAAAATTTCCAATGAGAGCAAGGTTCTCATTAACAGAGATGTAGTTTCAAGGGTAAAGCTCGCGGCACCATTTCTTGATGTTGATACTGAGGATGCGTATTTGGTTGTTAATAAAGATGGCAGACTTGTTTGGATAGTTGATGCCTATACAACTTCAAATCAGTTTCCATATTCCCAAAAGATTCCGCTTGACCATAAAAGGAAAATCAATTATATAAGAAACTCTGTAAAGGTTCTGGTTGATGCGTACGATGGCACTGTTAGGTATTATATTGTTGATACTCAAGACCCTGTAGTTATGACATATAAAAAGATATATCCAAACCTATTTGAAAAGGGACAAATTCCAAGTGATATAGCAGGTTATATTAAATATCCAAAGAGACTTATGAAAATTCAGGCAGGGATATTAAAAAGGTATAGCATAAATGATGAAGCTGCGTTCTTTAAAGGAAAGGATGAATGGGAAATACCTGTATCAAATGAGCAGGATGACAAGAAAGTTGATATGGAACCATATTATACAATGATGAAGCTTCCTGAAGCAAAAAATAATGAGCTGGTTCTTATGATGCCATTTACATCTGAGGATGGTACTAAGATAACAGGTTTATTGGCTGCACGACCTGATATATATAGCAAAATGATATTATATAAATTTCCGGGCAACAGGGTTGTATTTGGACCAAAGCAATTGGAAATAAATATGGATAAGGAAATTGAAATAGCCAAGGTGTTTGATTTCTGGAGACAGGGTGGAGATAGAATATTAAAAAGTGATGTCTTGGTTCTGCCAATTCAAGATGAGAAGGATAAGGCTTTATTGCTTATAAAACCAATATTTGTTCAAAAGGATGAGACACAGCTTCCGGAGCTGCGGAAGGTGGTTGTTGGATACCAAGGCAGAATAGCAATGGAGGATAATATTGAAAAGGCACTGCAAAGGCTGCTGACATTAGGACCGTATCAGGAAGCATTACCTCCTGAGCTTAGTGGAAACAAGGCTTTGATTGAAGCTTTGATAAAAGCTTATGACGAGCTTAAGGCATATTCTTCAGCAAATGACTGGGAGAATTTCGGAAAGAAGATGACTGAAATTGATAAAATAATAAGTGAAATAAATAAGAGGAAAGATGAAATGTAACTTACCCCCTAACCCCCTCTCTTGTTCCAATAGAGGGGGAATATTATTTTAAGGCTTTATTCAAAGAGTTTACTAGTTCTTCCCTCTATGTTGGTAACAAGAGAGAGGGAAGGTAGAAGGGTGAGTTATGGCTGCTCTTGTTTTTTCCCCTTACATCGTAAGGAAAGAGATATTAATAAAATAAGCATAGTAATTGATATGCAGGTAGTTATAGAAGCCAAGAAGTACGAACAGCTTAAATAAGCAGGAGTATATTCTATTCTGCCAAAGACCGGAAGTTCTTGCTGCGGCAGTTGACCGGACATTTGTAATAGTATTCCGGTATATATTGCACAAAAGATTCCTTGAAGGAGCTTCCCTAATAAATAAGGCTTGATACTTATCCCTGATTTTGAAATTATACTTGCAACCTGTGCATGAACAGATAAACCGCCCCAACCAAGTATTAATGAAGCAATAATAATTTTTTGGCTCAGAGGAGCAAAGGCAAGCTTAACCAGATTAATACCGCTGGTTATTTCAAAGATTCCTGATGAAACAGGCAAGGATAGGCTGAAGGCAAAGCTTATAAAAAACAATATAGATTTTATTCCTGCTGAAATAATCTGAATTATATTTAACTTGCCTAAGATTGTTACGAGGACACTGAATATTACGATATATCCGCCAATCATCAGAAGTGTGTTAATTGAATTCATAATTGCTTCTGACAGCTTGGAGCCCAAGTTTGAGAAAGTAATTTGCGAATTAAGGCTGTGTCGTGAATTCATAGATAATGCTACATAATGCTTTTTTAATGATTTAGGGCTTAATCTTGAATGTAATCCATATATTATTCCGACTGTAATGCATGCAAGATGATGTGAGATGAGGAGCAGCAGCCCTAATTCGGGTTTGTTGAATATCCCGACAGCAACGGCTCCTGTTATAAAAAGCGGGCTTGAATTATTTGAAAAAGCAATGAGCCTTTCTGTTTCTTCCTTTGAGCATAATCCTTCCTGATATAGTTCGGCACCAATTTTTGCACCAACAGGGTAGCCGCTGAAAAGTCCCATAAGGAATGCAAAAGAGCCTGCACCTGGAACATTAAAAATTGGACGCATAATTGGTTCGAAGATTATTCCCAGGTATCTTATCAAGCTAGTTCCTTTTAAAAGCTCGGCACAGACGAAAAAAGGGATATCTATGGTAATCATCGCAAGAATATCGTCCGCTACACTTTCAGCCAGACTTCTGCCTTCTCTTCTCATAGGGCAATCCCCCCGAAAATTTCAATTCATTATATACCATGAATGCATCATCTCAAAAGCAAGATGTCGGATCTTCTTTTACGGGTTATGAAAATTTCGTTTTTCAATTGCTAAAAGTCTCTCTTTGATATCCAA